>JAQXEG010000034.1 GCA_029250945.1 Yoonia sp. | reverse complement strand
AACCACGGCGGCACCGAGATGGGCCAAGGCCTGTTCCAAAAAGTGGCCCAAGTCGCCGCTGCCGAATTCGGCGTGCCGCTGGAGGCTGTGAAGATCACCGCCACGGACACGGCCAAAGTGCCCAACACCTCCGCCACAGCGGCAAGCTCGGGCACGGACCTAAACGGAATGGCGGTGCGGGACGCCTGCCAGACCATACGCCAACGCATGGCAGAGCACCTCACGGCGAAATTCGGCAAAGGTGATGTCACCTTCAGCGACGGCTGCGTGCACATCGGCCGCGACCATACCCTCACCTTTGCCCAAGCGGCGGCCTCCACCTATGAGACCCGCATCAGCCTGTCGTCCACAGGATTCTACAAAACCCCCGACATTGAGTGGGACCGCATCAAAGGGATGGGCAAGCCGTTTTTCTACTTCGCCTACGGCGCGGCGATCACGGAGGTCGTCATCGACACGCTCACGGGCGAGAACCGCATCCTGCGCGCCGATATCCTGCATGACGCAGGCCAGTCCCTGAACCCCGCACTGGACATCGGCCAGATCGAGGGTGGCTATGTGCAAGGCGCAGGCTGGCTCACCACCGAGGAGCTGGTCTGGGACGGGTCAGGCGTGCTCAAGACCCACGCGCCCGCGACCTATAAAATCCCCGCCTGCTCGGACCGCCCCGACATCTTCAACGTGGCCCTGTGGGACCAGCCCAATCCCGCGCAGACCATCTACCGCTCAAAAGCGGTGGGCGAGCCGCCGTTCATGCTGGGGATTTCAGCATTCCTTGCCTTGTCGGATGCGGTGGCGGCTTGCGGCACAAGCTATCCCGACTTGCAGGCGCCAGCGACAGCCGAACGGGTCCTGTCCGCCATCCACCGGACCCGCAAATGACCCGACCTTCTGTTACTGTGCGCGTCACGCAAACGCGAGGATCAGCGCCCCGTGAAGCAGGCACCGCCATGCGCATCTACGCAGATCACCAATCCGGCACGATCGGTGGTGGGGCGTTGGAGTGGGAAGCGACGCGGATCGCCCGCGATATGCTGGCCCAAGGGACGGCTGCGGCACACCGGACGATGCCGCTTGGCCCAGACCTCGGCCAGTGCTGCGGCGGGGCAGTGACGCTGGCGTTTGAACGCGATGCGGCAGATGAGGTAGCGGACACAACACCCGTCTGGATTTGGGGCGCGGGCCACGTGGGGCGCGCGATTGCGGCTGTGGTGCAACCATTGCCAGATCGGGATGTGACCTTGATCGACACCACCGCAGCGCGGTTGCCTGACACGCCACCTGATGGCGTCACCCCCTTGGTCGCCGCCGATATGGTCAAAGCCGCCCGCTTTGCACCCGCCGACGCGCACCACCTGATCGTCACCTATTCGCACGACATTGATTTGCAGCTGTGCAATCAGCTATTGCAACAACCAACGGGGGGAATCGGCCTGATTGGATCCGCGACCAAATGGGCGCGTTTTCACAAGCGACTGGGCGATATGGGCCATGCCGGTGATGAAATTTCAACAATCACCTGTCCTATTGGCAACCCTAACCTTGGAAAACACCCCGCAGCGATTGCAATTGGCGTTGCGGCTGCGATGATCACCGCGACCACCCCGAGAGGATAGAACCATATGACCCTTTTGTCCTTGCAAGGGCTGACCAAAGCCTACCCCGGCGTTGTCGCCAACGACGATGTGTCCTTTGACATTAAAAAGGGTGAAATCCACGCGCTGCTGGGTGAAAACGGTGCAGGGAAATCCACACTGGTCAAAACGATCTATGGCCTTGTGAACCCCGATGCGGGCGTCATGTGGCTAGAGAATAATATCTTCGCCCCCGCAGAACCCCGCGCGGCGCGTGCCGCTGGTGTTGCAATGGTGTTCCAGCATTTTTCGCTGTTTGACGCGTTGAATGTTGCCGAAAACATCGCGCTTGGCATGGAAAGCCCGCCACCCCTGCGCGAGGTGGCCGAACGTGTCCGCGCTGTGTCCGATCAATATGGCCTGCCACTTGACCCCGACCGCACTGTTGGTGATTTGTCCGCGGGCGAACGTCAGCGGGTCGAAATTATCCGCTGCCTTTTGCAAGACCCCAAGTTGTTGATCATGGACGAACCCACATCCGTGCTGACCCCGCAAGAGGTGGACATTCTGTTCCAGACCCTGCGCAAGCTGTCAGCAGAAGGGACATCAATCCTTTATATCTCACACAAGCTGGAAGAAATCCGCGCCTTGTGCGAACGCGCCACGGTGCTGCGCATGGGCAAAGTTGTGGGCGGCTGTGATCCCCGCGAAACATCGGCTCGCGATATGGCCGAATTGATGGTC
This sequence comes from Yoonia sp., assembly GCA_029250945.1. Taxonomy (GTDB): domain Bacteria; phylum Pseudomonadota; class Alphaproteobacteria; order Rhodobacterales; family Rhodobacteraceae; genus Yoonia. The sequence goes on along the minus strand of JAQXEG010000034.1, from coordinate 190,536 downwards.
GGCTCTGCCTTGCAGGTGCCAGAGAAACCCGAAAAGCCGTTTGGCGATGTGGCCCTGACCCTTGCCAAACTGTCGGCCCCCGCCCCGCACCAATTTGGCACCGCCCTGCGCGACATTTCCCTATCGGTCCGCCGCGGAGAGATTTTGGGCATCGGCGGCGTGGCTGGCAACGGACAGGATGAACTGGTGGCCAGCCTATCAGGCGAGATGAAGGTCGCCCGCGAGATGGTCCAGATGGGGTCTGAACCCGTGGGACACCTGCCCCCCAACGCCCGCCGCGCCCGTGGCCTGTGTGCGGCACCAGAGGAACGCAATGGCCACGCCGCCGCCCCCGACATGACGCTGATCGAGAACGCCCTGCTGACAGGTAACACCCGCAAAAAGCTGTCGCTACGCGGCTTTGTCAAATGGGATAGCGCCCGTGATTTCGCGGATGAGGTAATCACCCAATTTGATGTGCGCACACCCGGCGCCACCAGCACGGCGCGGTCCCTATCTGGCGGGAATTTGCAGAAATTCGTCATCGGGCGCGAAATCATGCAAAACCCCGATATTCTGGTCATCAACCAACCCACATGGGGCGTGGATGCCGCCGCCGCGGCTGCAATCCGGCAGGCGATATTGGACCTTGCTGCGGGCGGCGCGGCCGTGATCGTTATTAGTCAGGATTTGGATGAGTTGATGGAAATTTCGGACCGGTTTGCTGCCTTGAACGAGGGCCGCCTGTCTGATCCGCGCCCCGCCCGTGGCCTGACTATCGAAGAGATCGGCCTTATGCTGGGCGGTGCACATGATCTGGAGGTGGCACATGTGGATGCGTAGCGCTGCCTCCGGCGGGCATTTTCAGGCTCCGAAGAAACAAAAGGTGGCATTATGATCATTCTGGAAAAACGCGCCAATCCGTCACAGGTTTGGGCCTTTGCCACGCCGGTTCTGGCGGTGGTGTTGACGATGATCGTCGGCGGGATTTTGTTCGCTGCTTTGGGCAAAAATCCGTTTGTAACGATCCGCACAATTTTCCTTGATCCGTTGTTTTCGGAATTTGCGTGGTTTTACCGCCCGCAATTGATGATCAAAGGCGCGCCCTTGGTGCTGATCGCGATCGGGCTGTCGTTCGGGTTTCGGGCCGGTGTCTGGAACATCGGCGCAGAGGGCCAATATATTATGGGCGCGATTTTCGGGGCCGCTGTCGGTCTTGCGCTTTATCCGATGGAACTGCGTCTGATATTTCCCGCTATGGTCATTACAGGTGCGTTTGGTGGCTTTCTATGGGCGATGATCCCGGGACTGTTGCGGGTGAAGTTTGGCACCAATGAAATCCTTGTGTCGCTGATGCTCGTCTATGTGGCCGAACAATTGCTGGCGTCCATGGCGCTGGGCGCGATGCGCAACCCCGATGGCATGGGCTTTCCTGGTAGCCGCAACCTTGCGCAATACGCTAGCGCGACAAGTTGGATTAACGAAAGTGCGGGGATGCATTGGGGTGTTGTCACCGCCTTTATCGCCGTAATCTTTGCCTATGTGACCCTTGCGCGGCATATGTTCGGTTTCCAAGTCCGGCTCGCGGGGCAAAGCCCGCGGGCGGCGGCGTTTGCAGGTGTGAACCCCCAGCGGCTCGTACTGATTTGCCTTGGCGTGTCTGGCGCACTGGCTGGCATGGCAGGCCTATTCGAGGTCGCGGGACCAGCGGGCCAGATCAGCATCGATTTCAACGTGGGCTACGGCTTCACCGCGATTATCGTCGCATTCCTTGGTCGCTTGCACCCTGTTGGCATCTTGCTGGCGGGCGGCCTGATGGCACTGACCTATATCGGCGGTGAGATCGCGCAATCCAACCTTGGCCTACCTGGTGCCGCCATTCAGCTATTGCAGGGGATGCTGCTATTCTTCCTGCTCGCGGTGGACGTGCTAACCAACTACCGCATTCGTATCGGGGGGACCGCATAATGGACCTATCATCAATCAATCCGATCCTTTTGCTGGCGTCCCTGATGGTCGCCGCGACGCCGATCCTTTTGGCCGCGATTGGCGAATTGGTGGTGGAACGCGCAGGCGTCCTGAACTTGGGCGTTGAGGGGATGATGATCACCGGCGCTGTCTGCGGCTTTGTCGTAGCGGTTGGCACCGGATCACCATGGCTCGGCTTTGGCGGGGCGGCGATCGGGGGCGCGCTGCTTGCGCTGCTTTTCGGCATTCTGACGCAATATCTATTGTCGAACCAAGTCGCGACGGGCCTTGCGCTGACGTTGTTTGGGCTAGGGCTGTCGGCGCTGATCGGCCAAGGCTATATCGGGATCAAGGCACCGTCCTTTCCCGATTGGCACATCCCGTTGTTGGGTGACATTCCGGTGATTGGACCCATCGTGTTCCAACACGACCCTATGGTCTATGTCGGGCTTATCCTTGTTGCTGCTATCTGGTGGTTCCTGAACAAAACCCAAGGCGGGCTGGTGCTGCGGGCTGTTGGTGAAAACCACGACGCCGCCCACGCGCTGGGGTACAAGGTCATCCGCGTGCGCCTGCTGGCGATCATGTTTGGCGGGGCCTGTGCGGGGCTTGGCGGGGCGTACCTAAGCCTTGTCCGTGTGCCGCAATGGACCGAAGGCATGACCGCAGGCGCGGGCTGGATTGCACTGGCGATTGTCGTGTTCGCAGGCTGGAAACCTTGGCGGCTTTTGCTGGGGGCCTATCTTTTTGGCGGGGTCACTGTGTTGCAACTGAACCTGCAAGCGGCGGGGCTGGCAATTCCTGTGGAATATTTGTCCATGTCGCCGTATATAGCCACCATCGTCGTTCTGGTGATCATGTCGTCAGGGCGCGCGCCCGGCTCTTTGAGCCGAATTTTCCACGCCTCTCGCTAGGGGCACAATACCACAAGTCCATCTAGGGGGATGAACATGACCATCAAATCAATTCTGGCCGCAGCAATCGTTGCAGCCGGTGCAGCGACCGGCGCCTATGCTGACGCACACCAGACCAAAGTCGGCTTTGTCTATGTTGGCCCAATCGGCGACGGCGGCTGGACATATGAGCACGACAAAGGCCGCTTGGCGGTTGAGGCTGAATTCGGCGATGCGGTTGAAACCGTCTATGTCGAATCCGTGCCAGAAGGCCCCGACGCAGAACGCGTGATGACACAGATGGCCCTGCAAGGCGCCGACCTGATTTTCACAACATCCTTTGGCTACATGGACCCGACAATCAACGTCGCCGCCAAGTTCCCAGATGTGAAATTCGAGCACGCAACAGGCTTTAAGCAGGCTGAAAACGTCGCCACATATTCCGCACGCTTTTACGAAGGCCGCGCGGTTCAGGGCCACATCGCGGGCAACATGACCGAAAGCAACATCATCGGCTACATTGGGTCCTTCCCGATCCCCGAAGTGATCCGTGGCATCAACTCTGCCTACCTGCACGCACGCGAAGTGAACCCGGACGTCGAATTCAAAATCGTTTGGGCCTACACATGGTTTGACCCTGCAAAAGAAGCAGAAGCCGCCACAGTTCTGATCGAACAAGGCGCTGACGTGATCCTGCAGCACACCGATTCCACAGCACCACAGGCTGCCGCACAGGCCGCTGGCAACGTTGTGACATTCGGTCAGGCATCCGACATGGCCGAATTCGGCCCGTTCCCACGCGTATCCTCCATAATCGATGACTGGGCGCCATATTACATCGCACGCACCAAGGCGGTCATGGACGGCACATGGACATCAGGTAACACATGGGATGGCATCGGCGCTGGCATGGTCGGCATCGGCGAAATCTCTGACGCGGTTCCAGCAGATGTTAAAGCATCCGCAGAAGCCCTGCGCGACAGCCTGTCCGACGGCTCCTACCACGCCTTCACCGGTCCGGTGAACAAGCAGGACGGTTCCGTTTGGTTGGCCGATGGCGAAACAGCTGACGACGGGACATTGGCTGGCATGAACTTCTACGTCGAAGGTATCACCGGCGACATTCCGCAATAAGCGCAGAACAGTAGACAACAAAAGGCCCGTCAGAAATGGCGGGCCTTTTTGCGTTTCAAATGGGGCGTAACATTTTTTATTTCTATCAATACCTTAGCGACGATCCCAAAAGGAAATTCCCCATGAACGCAGTTCTAAAACTGCCCGCCGTGCTGGCATTGCTGTCCGCATGTTCTGCCCCATCACCACAAGAACGCGCCGCAACACTGGCCGCCAACGCGGATATCGCGAAACAGGTTTCTGCCAGAATGGCCGCGCCCATTGGGAAACCATGTGGAAGGCAGCCGGATCACTAACCGACCATACTATGTTCCCGCCCGCCTTGCTGGATGACACCAAATTTGCCGTTCTGCAGAGCGACGACAAACTGTCGGTTGCATCGTGAACCTGTCTGACGATTGTGCGGGCCTATCAAACGTCTTTGGCCCCGCCCCTTTTGCGGACGCCACACGGGCCGCCGCAGCGATGGCCGGTGACCTCCCGCTCGTCGGCTACGAATCCGGTTCACAGCTTGACGCTGCTACAGCAGCCAGCTTTGCCCAAACCGGCACGCTTCGCATTCTCGTCAGCGTTCGCTAACGCTTCGCTTTTTTGCAAATACTCCGGGGTGTGGGGCAGCGCCCCACGAAATCCTCTTTTCAGCGCGCCGCCCCCATGTCACGTTTACCCCATGACAAATTTGACCACACCCAACGGCACGCCGATTTCACGCACCACATTCGGAACAATGCAATTTGGCGGCACAGCTGACGCCACAGCCAGCCGCGCGATGTATGACACCGCCCGCGGCGCCGGTATTACCCATTTCGATACCGCCGTCGGCTACACAGGCGGCGCGGCTGAACGCCTGCTTGGCGAATTCATCCGGCATGAACGCAGCGACATCTACCTTGCCACCAAGGTCGGGTATATCGGCGGCGCGTCGCGGGCGAATATGACCGCCCATTTTGATCAAAGCCGCAAACAGCTGGGGCACGACAGCGTTGACCTGCTCTATCTGCACCGCTTTGATCCTGCCACCGACTTGGCCGAGACATTTGAAACCTTCGCCGACTTTCAGCAACGCAGGTTGATCCGCCACATCGGTGTGTCGAATTTCGCCGCGTGGCAGATCATGAAGGCACAGACCGTCGCCCAGTCATTCGGCACGAAAATCGACGTTGTTCAGCCGATGTATAACCTCGTGAAACGACAGGCCGAGGTTGAAATTTTCGGCGCCGCAGCCGATCAGGATATTCAGATCGTACCATATTCCCCCCTTGGCGGTGGCCTGTTGACCGGCAAATACGCACGTGGTGATACGGGACGTCTGACCGATGATCCCCGCTATCAGGCGCGGTATGATCAGGCTTGGATGCACGCAGCGGCGGCGGAACTAGCCAACCTCGCCCGTGATATTCGCGTTGATCCGGCGACACTGGCTGTCGCGTGGGTCGCGAAACACGCCACCGCCCCGTCCCCGATCATTTCAGCCCGGTCAACCGCGCAGCTTGCGCCATCACTAGATGCCGAGGCGTTTGAGATGTCGGATGCGCTTTATGCGCAGATCACGGCCCTGACGCCAACGCCTGCCCCTGCCACCGACAGATTGGAAGAAGCATGACCGATTTCCTGATCATCGGCGGCGGCGTGGGCGGCACATCCGCAGGTGCCGCCCTTTCCAAACTGGGCCACGTCACATTGATCGAGGCCGAGACATCGCTGGCCTATCACGCGTCCGGCAGGTCAGCCGCCTTGTTTGAACAAAACTACGGCAAGCCGTCGACTATCGCGCTGAACGCAGCGAGCCGTGACTACCATTTTGACAATGATCTGGTGTCGCCACGCGGGCTAATGAACGTCGGCACAGCCCAGTCCAAGGACGCATTCGCCGCCGACCAAGACACCATGCACCTCCGCTCCATTTCCCCGAGCGAGGCACAGGCGATGGTGCCAATCCTGAACACCGATGTTATCACGGATGTCGCGTGGGACGAACACGCATGGGACCTTGATACCGACCGCATGATCCAAGGATACGTGAAAACCATCCGCGCCAATGGCGGGACGGTCCACACAAATGCGGCTGCGACAGCAATCCATCGGACGACGACAGGCTGGACAGTCACGACCGAAGACCAGCAATTCGATGCGACCATCTTGATCAACGCCGCGGGACCTTGGGCCGATCCGATTGCGGAATTGGCGGGCATTGCACCGCTTGGCTTTACCCCGCTCCGCCGGTCCATGGGGCGCATTCCCGCGCCGGGCGGTCATGACCTATCCGCGTGGCCCATGATCTTTGGCGCAGGCGAAACATGGTATTGCAAACCCGACGCGGGCGCGCTGATCGTATCCCCAGCCGAGGAACAGCTGATGGAGCCCCACGATGCATTCGCCGACGACATGACCCTTGCCGAAGGGTTCGCCCGCTACGAGGCGCATGTGACCGAACCCGTCACCCGCTTGCTCGCATCATGGGCAGGCTTGCGGACGTTTTCGCCTGACCGAACGCTCGTGCTTGGCCCCGATCCGACCGACCCCAGCTTTGTCTGGTGCGCGGGGCAAGGTGGCTATGGAATGCAATCTAGCCCCGCTGCGGGACAGCTAATTGCCGACCTCTTGAACGCAAAAACGCCCGCGATTGACGCGGGCGCTGTTGCAGCATTGAAACCTGATCGGTTCCGTTAACCGTCGACGCGGATGGTCGCGTTCTTGGGATCATAGGGGCTGTCTTCGACGATTTGCGCCGGCCACAGTTTGTCCTGCATTTTGATCTGGATCGCGGCCCCAACTTCGGCGGCTTCGGGCGTCACATAGCCCATGCCGATGGATTTTTCGAACGCTACCGAATAGCCGCCAGACGTCAATCGGCCCAAGCGGTTGCCATCCATGTCATAGATCGCTTCGTGACCCCATGGGTCCGCATCGGATGGTCCGTCGATCAACACGGTCACGCACTTGAAACGCACGCCGGTTTCAACCATCGCGTCCTTGCCATGAAATTCCTTGGACAGGTCGATGAAGCGCGGCAAATCAGCCTCTGCCGGGGTCGCATCGCGGCCCAGTTCGTTGCCAAACGCACGGTATGACTTTTCCTGACGCAGCCAGTTTTGCGCACGCGCGCCCACAAGCTTCATCCCGTGTTTTTCACCCGCAGCCTCGAGCAGATCAAACAGGTAGTTCTGCATTTCAATCGGGTGGTGCAATTCCCAGCCCAATTCACCCGTATAGGCCACACGGATCGCGTTCACCGGACACATGCCCAGCTCAATCTGGCGCGCAGACAGCCATGGGAAACGCTTGTTCGACAGCGCGGTGTCAGGATCAGCATCGTTGATCACATCACGCAACACGTCGCGGGATTTTGGACCAGCAATCGCGAACACACCCCATTGGGTCGTCACATCCTGAATTTCGATATAGCCAAATTCATCCATTTTATCGGCCGCAGCCTTGCGCATGAAATCAGCATCATATTCTGTCCAAGCACCCGCAGAGACGAGGTAATAGCTATCCTCGCCATTGCGCACGATGGTGTATTCCGTACGGGTCGTCCCGTGGGAAGTGAGCGCATATGTCAGGTTGATACGACCAATTTTCGGCAGCTTGTTGCAGGTGAACCAATCCAGGAATTGCGTTGCACCGGGGCCCTTGACCACGTGCTTGGTAAAGGCTGTCGCATCGACCAGACCAACACCTTCGCGGATCGCTTTCGCCTCGTCCACTGCGTGCTGCCACCAGCCACCACGGCGGAAGGACCGCGCGTCGTGGTCAAAATTTTGGGGCGCGTCCACGGGGCCGAAATAGTTGGGGCGTTCCCAGCCATTCACCCAGCCGAACTGTGCGCCACGGGCCTTTTGACGGTCAAACGCGGGGGCCGTGCGCAGTGGGCGGCAGGCGGGGCGTTCTTCATCAGGGTGGTGCAGGATGTAGACGTGCTCATACGCCTCTTCGTTCTTGCGCGCGGCAAATTCGGTGGTCATCCAATTGCTGGAATAGCGCTTGGGATCAAGCGACGCCATGTCGATCTCTGCCTCGCCGTCGACCATCATCTGCGCAAGGTAATAACCTGTGCCACCCGCCGCAGTGATGCCAAAGCTGAACCCTTCGGCCAGCCACATGTTGTGCAGACCCGGTGCTGGGCCGACCAGCGGGTTACCGTCGGGTGTGTAACAAATCGGGCCGTTGAAATCATCCTTAAGGCCGGATTCCGCACAGGACGGCACGCGCTCTGTCATGGCCATATACTGATCAGCGATCCGGTCGAGGTCGAGCGGGAACAGATCAGCGCGGAAGCTATCAGGCACACCATGTTCAAAACGCGCTGGCGCACCTTCTTCGTAGATGCCCAAAATCCAGCCGCCGCGTTCCTCGCGGGCATAGCTTTCGTTGTCGGCGTCACGGATGACCGGATGTTCCGGGTTGCCAGCCTCGCGCCATTTTACCAGCTCGGGGTCTTGGTCCATCACGATGAACGTGTGCTCAACAGGGATCGCAGGCATCTTAATGCCCAGCATCTTGGCCGTGCGTTGGGCGTGGTTGCCCGATGCGGTGACAACGTGTTCAGCCGTGATGACGATCTGTTCCTCAGACGGGATCAGGTTGCCACCCTTCTCGACCATCTTGGTGCAGCTGACCTCCCAATGGGTGCCGTTCCAGTAGAACGCGTCAGCCTGCCATTTGCGCTCAATCATCACGCCGCGCTGACGGGCACCTTTGGCCATCGCCATCGTGACGTCAGCGGGGTTAATATAACCGTCCTCAGTGTGGTAAATCGCACCCTTCAGATCGTCGGTGCGGATCAGGGGCCAGCGTTCCTTAATGTCATCAGGTGTCAGCCATTCGTAGGACACGTCGCATGTCTCAGCGGTGGACGCATACAGCATGTATTCGTCCATACGCTCGTCCGTTTGGGCCATACGCAGGTTGCCAACCACTGCGAAACCGGCGTTCAGCCCTGTTTCTTCCTCAAGCGATTTGTAGAAATCGACAGAGTATTTGTGGATGTGCGTCGTCGCATAGGACATGTTGAACAGTGGCAGCAGACCAGCGGCGTGCCACGTGGACCCCGACGTCAGCTCATCGCGTTCCAGCAACATGACATCATCCCAGCCTGCTTTGGCAAGGTGGTATGCGATGGATGTGCCAACGGCACCACCACCGACGACAAGAGCTTTGACATTGGTTTTCATGGCCGATTCCTTAGACGAGCTGGGTGTTGCGCATAAGATGCGCCAAAAACGCGGCCGTCCTTAAGAACCAGCCGACCCCTCATCGCACGATTGCGACAGGGGGTCGGGTTTGACTAGCGGCCAACCGTGCAGCTACTCACGCCCAGTTCAATCTTGCAGTTACCAAAGGTGCTGGTGCCTTGGCCGATGGATGTCCCGCGGCGGATCACCAGATCCTTGGCCGTTACTGTGCTTTCGGCCAAATAGGTGGCTTGCACGGCGGCGGCATCATAGTATTCGGGCAGCAACTGCACGAGGGTGATCACCTCTTGGGCCAACTCTTCACCATCCTCAAGATAGCGGACGACATCCTTGCGTTCCTTGATCCGTTCCCGCGCCATACCGGACAGAATTCGATCCTCGGTTTCTGTCCACTCACGTTCCGTCTAGCGCAGTGCGCGCGCATCATAGACGATACGTTGGGACACCTGCATGTCTGGCAAATCGCCCAAAAGCGCGAGGATTTCAGGCGCAAGACCAATGCCAGTGCCGTCGCGTTCAAACATATCATCCCATGTCATGATCCGACCTTCGACCATACGGTTCAGAATATTTTTCTCACGCTCGGAATAGTCGAGCCGCGTTTTCACCAACAAATACGCACGGCGGGCAACACTTGGGCCAGGCACCTCACGGTTTGGTTCGGCGTCGCGGGTCTGAAAGTCTGTGCTGATCAACAGATGCGGATCAGGTTCTGGCAACATGGAGATTATTAAGCCGACTGGCACATTTTTCAAAACATTCGCCACGGCCGCGTCAGAACTGTTGGTCAGGATCTTGATCTTGAACATACCGCCCACATTGCCGCCAAACACGCGGTAGTCGACAGGCACCTTGGTGCCGGTGGACACATTTTTGCTGTAGGGGGCGACCTGTGTGAACGGCACACCGTGGTGCAGCTCAAACACATCGGGGCTATCAAAGGATGTGGCAATCCCCATGTTCATAGAAATTGTCGCCATCAGACCACAACGAATTGTCTTGGTGTTGAACTGATCGGGGACATAAATCAGAAACGCAATCTTTTGCTTTGCGCGCGTCATCGTCACCGCGATTGTATTGCCACGCCCACGCGCTGCATCTTCAAACTGCTGCAAAAGCGTATTGGTCGAGTTTTTGGCAATCGGGCTGCGGGAAAAACGCGCCTTTGTGATTTCTTCGCCATCCGCCGTTTTATAGGGCGTCGCATACCAGCCGCGCGGGGCCTCTGGGGCCATGTCGGAAATATCAACCTTTGGCGTAACCGTGTCCGACCCTGTCAGATCGGCGAACACCATTTGCAACGCGGCCATAAAGGCGGAAACATCACGCGTTTCCGCGACCTCAATCTTGGCAGGGGCATCACCCTCGGCAGTCTTGGCATCCTAGGCTGACAATTGTTGATACAACATGCCGCAAAAGACGACGACCAACAGAATCCCACCAAAAAGTATTGGGAACGCAAAGCGGTTCATAATCATAATCCCTTTTCAATACCGTGCCCTTATCGGAAACAATCAGGACGCGAGTAAGAAAGGAATTGAGCAATCGTGTGGCACTTGTGGCCAGGCACACTCCGCGTGTATCCATAGGAAAATTGATCTTCCCAAGGGGTTTTCCATGCAAATCTGCCGCTCAATCGTCGAAATGCGCGCCGCTGTCGGGGCCATGTCCGGCAGCATTGGGCTGGTCACAACAATGGGCGCCTTGCACGCTGGCCATATGGCATTGGTTAAGGCCGCCAGTACCCATGACAACGTCGTCGCGACCATCTTTGTGAACCCGACACAATTCGGCGACCCGTCCGATCTGGACACATACCCTCGCACAGAAACCGAAGATCTCGCGCTTTTGGAACAGGCTGGCGTTGCGGCGGTGTTTATCCCGACAGTCGGTGAAATCTATCCTGAGGGCGAAGAAACCATCGTCGAGTCGACCAATCTGGCCAATGTATTTCATGGTCTGGTCCGTCCGGGCCACTATCGGGGTGTCGCCACGGTTGTCACTAAACTGTTCAATATCATCAGGGCAGACGCCGCCTATTTCGGCGAAAAGGATTACCAACAGCTTGCCGTGATCCGCACAATGGTCCGTGATCTACACATGCCCATCGCCATCCACGGTGTGCAAACGGTGCGCGAACATGACGGTCTTGCCATGTCGTCGCGCAACATCCGGCTCACGCCCGCAGACCGCGCCGCAGCCCCCATCCTGATCGCGGCCCTGACCGCCGCTGAGGTGATGATCCAAGGCGGCGCCACGGTCGAGGCCGCCCATGACATCATCGCAGCCACCATCGCGACGGAACCCCTTGCCACGCTGGGGGCCATTGATATCGTGGACCCCGCAACATTTGCGCCCGCCGCCGGCACACCATCCGGTCCCGTGGGCATCATGATCTCTGCCGAATTCGGAGAGGTCATGCTGATCGACCAAAAGGAGGTCACACCATGAGCAGCCAAACAGAGACGATCCGCCGCAATACCGTCCCGCAGATCGCAAACCGCAAAGGCGGCGACCCGATTGTGTCGCTGACCAGCTATCACGCGCATACGGCGGCTATCGTGGATAAATACGCGGATTTCATCCTTGTGGGCGACAGCCTTGGTATGGTGATGCACGGCATGGAAAGCACGGTGGGCGTGCCACTTGATCTGATGATCATGCACGGCAAGGCCGTAGTACGCGGCACACAAAAGGCGCTGATCATCGTGGATATGCCATTCGGCACCTATGAAGAATCCCCCAACATGGCGTTTCGCAACGCCGCACGGATCATGAAAGAAACCTCTTGCGGGGCGGTCAAGCTTGAGGGCGGCGCACGCATGGCCCCCACCATCAAATTCCTCGTCGAACGCGGCATCCCCGTGATGGCGCACATCGGCCTGACCCCGCAATCGTCCCACGTCATGGGCGGCTTCAAAACCCAAGGCCGCGATGAGGACACATGGGCCGACCACATCGCCGACGCCCATGCGGTGACGGACGCGGGCGCATTCGCTGTCGTGCTTGAGGGCATGGTTGAACCGCTCGCCTCCAAAATCACAAAACTGATCGACATTCCCACGATCGGCATCGGCGCGTCGGTGGATTGCGATGGCCAGATCCTTGTGCTTGAGGATATGTTGGGCATGAACCCCTGGACCCCGAAATTTGTCAAAGTTTACGGCACCTTGGGCCCAATGATCGAAGACAGCGTCAAACGCTACGCCGCCGACGTCAAAGGCCGCGCCTTCCCGACAGAAGACGAGGTGTACCGCTAACTGCTTCCTCTTGCCGCCAAATACCTCGGGGGAGGTACGCAGCACCGGGGGCAGCGCCCCATCCCCTAGTAGGTATCGCGATGGCAGCATACTACATGCTGAAGGGAGAAGTATTTATCCTGCTATCCCTCGAAATGACGCGCCACATATGCTTTCTCTAAACTACCTCTCATAAGAAGCGGACCGTTGAGGGGGGAAGCGAATGACCCGATCGACCCTGCTTGCGCTTTGCGCAATGTCGGTGTTGGGCGCCTGTATGGATGCCAAGGCTCTTACGTCGCTGGCCGCGCCGACAATGACATGCTGCGTTTTTCTACATCAAATTACGTTCTGATCCGCGAAGACGGGCGTTAAACCGCACGCCTGTTATAGCATTGCAGGCACCACCAAGTCCGGTGGCCTGTGACCGTCGGCGAACGTCTTGATATTAATGATCACTTTCTCGCCCATCTCGATACGGCCCTCGACCGTAGCCGAACTCATATGCGGCAACAACACGACGTTGGACAAATCCCGCAGACGCGGATTGACCGCCTGATCGTCCTCAAACACATCCAGACCAGCGCCCGCCAGCTCACCCGCGCGGAGCATACGTGTCAGCGCATTTTCATCCACCACCTCGCCACGGGACGTGTTCACGAGCACAGCGTCCGGCTTCATCAGCTTTAGACGACGTGCGTTCATCAGGTGAAATGTCGACGGGGTATGCGGGCAGTTAACCGACACGATGTCCATGCGGGCAATCATCTGATCCAAACTTTCCCAATAGGTCGCGCCCAGCGCGGTTTCCACATCAGGGCGCAGCCGCTTGCGATTGTGGTAATGCACCTGCATCCCGAACGCGGCCGCACGGCGCGCCACCGCCTGCCCGATCCGGCCCATCCCCAAAATGCCCAGCCTGCGCCCCGCGATCCGGCCACCCAGCATCGCCGTGGGCGCCCAACCGCTCCAACCGTCCGACTGCATCATCCGCAGCCCTTCTGGAATGCGGCGGGTCACCGACAGGATCAACGCCATCGCCATATCGGCGGTGTCATCCGTGGTCACGCCAGCGGTGTTCGACACCTGAATGCCGCGCTGGCGCGCTGTGGACACATCAATGTTGTCGACACCTGCCCCGTAATTCGCGATCAGCTTTAGACGCTGGCCAGCCCCCGCCAGCAACGCGGCATCAATACGGTCCGTGATCGTCGGCACCAGCACATCCGCCGTTTTCATCGCCGCAGCTAATGCGTCGCGCGTCATCGGCGTGTCATCATCCCGCAGCGTGACGTCAAAAAGCTCCGACAGGCGGGATTCCACGACATCGGGCAACCGTCGCGTCACGACAACACTTAGACGTTTGCTTGGCATCTCACGGTCCTTTTCGTTTTCAAACTCGATCGGTCATGACACATTGCAAGACACAGACGCGAGGCACAAGAACCCGCGCACAGGCAATTGGCAGTATTCACATGTTACGTTTTATTCTGAACATGATCAAAATCGGCTGTTTTGCGGCCCTTTTCACCGGACCGGCACAGGCCCAAGACCTTGGGCCAGAGACCAATCTGCCGATGCCGCGTTTTGTCTCGCTCAAAGCCTCCGAAAGCAACGTGCGCCGCGGTCCATCCCTGTCGCACCGCATTGATTGGGTATTCAAACGGCGGCACATGCCGCTTCAGGTGATCGCCGAATACGGCCACTGGCGCCGCGTAATTGACCGCGAAGGTCAGGGCGGCTGGGTCCACTACACCATGCTGTCGGGGTCACGCACCGTCATCGTTGATCAAGACATGCTGGCCCTGCGCGCACGCCCCGACGTGAACGCCACCGAAAACGCCGTGGTCGAGGCTGGCGTCATCGCCCGCCTAGGCGAATGTAACCCCGCGTGGTGCCGTGTCACCGCTGGCGGCTACAAGGGTTGGGCCCCGAAATCCGTCCTTTGGGGTGTGAAACCAGACGAATTGCGGGATTGATATGGCTGACGCAAACCGCCTGAACCTATCCGCAGGTGTGTTGTCGGTCTGTGTCGCGCTGATACTGGTCATCGTGAAATTATGGGCGCTGGGGCAAACCGGATCCCTCGCCATTGCCGCCACGCTGGCCGACAGTGCGATGGATTTGATGATGTCGCTAGGTGGCCTCGCCGCGATTGCCTATGCGGCCAAACCTGCAGACGACGATCACAACTTCGGCCACACCAGCGCCGAGGATCTCGCTGCCCTTGGGCAATCCCTATTCATCCTGATTTCCGCCGGCGTGATCGCTGTTGCCGCAATTCTGCGTCTGCTTGATGACACCGTCACCCTTCCCGAACGCGAAGGCGCTGGCATCGCCGCCGCCATTTTCGCCATCATCGTCACGCTGGGCCTTGTGCTATGGCAACGACGTGTCGCACGGATCACTGGCAATAAGGTCGTAAAGGCGGACAGCCTGCACTATCTTGGTGATCTGATCCCCAATGTCGGCGCGATCATCGCGCTGTTCGCCTCTGCGCGCTTTGGGCTGGGCTATGTGGATAGCGTTGTGGCCCTCGGCGCCGCTGCCCTTCTTGCAGTCGGCGCGCTACGCATCGGGAGATCCGCGTGGGATGCGTTGATGGACAGGCAAGCCGACCCTGCGATGATCAAAGGGATCGAGGCTATCGCATCCGCCCATCCCGGCCTGCATGGCTACCACGATCTGAAAACCCGCGTTGCGGGCAGCCGCGTGTTTGTGAACCTGCATATTGAACTGGACGGAACCCAAACGCTGGACGCCGCCCATGCCATTGGCGCGTCGCTGCGCCGCGCAATCATCGCCGCCTATCCGCGCTGCGATGTGCTGATCCATAAGGACCCAGTCGGGGTGAAAAAACACCCCGACGATACCCGCTAGGTCGCAAGGCCACGTCCCTTTAGCAATGCCTCGACCCCCGGCAAACGGCCACGGAACGCAGTGTATAGTGCTGCCGCGTCTACCGATCCGCCTGATGACAACACCGTGTCCTCGAGCTTAGCGGCGAGGTCTGGATCAAACGGGTCACCAACCTCTTCAAACGCGGCAAAGGCATCGGCATCCATCATCTCTGACCACATGTAGGAATAGTAACCGCAGGAATATCCGTCACCTGCAAACACGTGGGCGAAATGCGGGGTTGCATGGCGCATCCGGATCGCGGACGGCATCCCGATCTCTTCTAAAATCTCTGCCTGTTTTTGCATGGGATCAGCGGGTGGTGGCCCGTCATGAAACCCCAGGTCCACCAGCGCGGACGCCACATATTCCACCGTGCTGAACCCCATGTCATAGGTCGCGGCACCCAACATGCGTTGCAGCAAATCATTTGGCATCGGCTCACCTGTCTCCGCCTGGGTTGCGAATTTGGCCAGCACCTCTGGCACCTCTAGCCAATGCTCATAAAGCTGGCTTGGCAGTTCCACGAAATCACGCGCGACCGATGTGCCGCTGATGCTCTCATACGTAACATCCGACAACATCTGGTGCAGCGCATGGCCAAATTCATGGAACAACGTGCGCGCATCATCATAGGACAACAGCGCAGGCGACCCTTCGGCTGGTTTGGCAAAGTTACAGACGTTAACCACATGTGGACGCACGTCCCCCGCAGCCCGCGATTGGGCCCGCATGGCCCCACACCACGCCCCCGAGCGTTTGGACCCACGGGCGAAGTAATCACCGATGAATACCGCAACATGTTCGCCGCCACGGGTCACCTCCCACTGGCGGACGTCCTTGTGATAGGATGGCGCATCAAGCGGCGTGAATTCCAGCCCGAACAGGCGATTTGCACAATCAAACGATGCATCAATCATGCGATCAAGCTGTAGATACGGCTTCAACTCTGCCTCATCCAAATCATGCAATTGCTGGCGGCGCTTTTCCGAATAATAACGCCAGTCCCATGGTTGCAACGGGCCATCCCAGCCGTCGCTATGCAGCATCCGTTCCAACTGTTTTGCATCCGCCTCTGCGGCAGCTTTGGCCGGGGTCCAAACGTCCATAAGCAATGCACGCACCGCCACTGGATTGCCCGCCATCTCGGTTTCCAACTTATAGTCGGCGAATGTATCATAGCCGAGCAGATTTGCCCGCTCATGACGCAGCGCCAATGTCTCTGCCGCGATCCCGCGGTTGTCAGTCGCGCCACCATTCGCCCCGCGCGCGGTCCACGCTTCATACGCTTTTTCGCGCAAATCACGCCGGTCAGAGAATTGCAAAAACGGTACGATCAAAGAACGGGACAAGGTGACAACAGGACCACCGGCATCTTTTTCCGCGCCCGCTGCCTTTGCTGTGGCAATTACGAAATCAGGCAAACCGTCCAGATCACCCCCCCCAAGCGGCATGAACCACTCACGTTCATCCGCCAAAAGGTTCTGCACGAATTCCGTCCCAATGACGGACAAGCGCGATTTCACATCCTTCAAACGATCCGCATCAGGCCCTTGCAACTGCGCGCCCGACCGGACAAATCCGCGACGGGTCAGCATTAAAACCCGCGCCTGTTCATCGGTCAGGTCCAGCGTGTCACGCGCATCCCACAACGTCTCGATCCGCGCAAACAACAGCGCATTGGCACTAATCCACGATCCATAGGCGCTCAGTTTAGGGGCAAAGTCACGCTGCAACGCCTCGCGGGCGGGGTTACTGTCGGCACCTGCCAACGCGTAAAATGCGCCCAAGACACGGCCCAATTTTTCATCCGCCACCTCCAACGCGACAATCGTATTTTCAAACGTCGGCGCGGCGTCATCCGCTGCAATCGCGGAAATCGCGGCGCGGGCTTCATCCAAGGCGGCATCTACCGCCGGTCCAAAATCGTCATCACTGATCTGGTCAAATGGTGGCAATTCAAACGGAGTCGTCCATTCGGTCAACAGGGGGTTGGTCATGGAAATCTCCTTTTTTTATGGTCCAAGATATGAACCCACACGCGGGATCGCTAGAACGGCCCCCCTCGCTTTTTTTTCAAAATACTCAAACGGCGACAGAGCACACAGGGCACGCAGGGTTGCGTTTTGCGGCCACAATACGGGTCTGCGCATAAAGCGCGTCATAGATCATCAATCTGCCGCGCAACCCGTCGCCCGCACCGGTAATTTCCTTGATCGCCTCAACCGCCATCATGGACCCGATCACACCGGGCAACGGGCCGATCACGCCCGCCTCTGCACAGCTTGGCACCAGCGACGGGTCGGGAATGTCGGGAAACACACAAGCATAACAGGGCGCATCAGATACAGAGTCATACAGGCTGATCTGCCCTTCCCACTGGGTCAACGCCGCAGCAATCAAAGCTTTGCCTAGCGCCACGCAGGTCGCGTTCACCAAATGGCGCGTCGCGAAATTGTCGGTGCCATCCAGCACAAGATCATAGTCCGCGATGATCGCCGCAGCGTCCGCCTCGGTCAGTCGCCGGTGGTAGGGGCGGACTGTGACAAACGGGTTCTGTGCGGCAATCGCATCAGCGGCTGACTGAACCTTTGGCGCACCTATTTGGGCGTCGGTATGAATGACTTGGCGCTGCAAATTCGCGTTCTCGACAATATCGTCATCAATTACGCCAATCGTGCCGACACCAGCCGCACCAAGATATTGCAAGGCGGGTGACCCAAGGCCACCGGCTCCAACGACCAAAACCTTGGCATCGCGCAGGGCCTTTTGACCAGGTCCACCAACCTCTCGCAAAATGATATGACGGGCATAGCGGTCGAGTTCTGTTGTCGAAAATTTCGACTTGGGCGCATCCTCGGGCGGCGTGGCATCAGCTCGCTGTCGCAACCCGCGCAGGCCCGCGCGATACAACCATCCGGCAAACCCGAACCCAAGGATCAGCGCCCAAAGCCGCACATCGCCCCCCGTCGCCTCGCGCAGGGGGTGCCCGTCGGGCAATATCAACTGGGCGACAACAACACCCAGCAACAGGATCAGGATCATGGTCCAGCGGGCGCGTTTCGGCGCACCCATCAGCATGCCGATGCCCCATAGGACGGCGGCCATCAGCAGAACGACGGTCATTGTCCTGTGGACCCGAACCCAGCCGCGCCGCGCGCTGTTTCATCCAATGTATCGACCATCGCAAACTCCGCTTGTGTAACGGGGGCGGCGACCATCTGTGCGATCCGCATCCCGTGTGTCACATCAAATGGGGCGTCGCCGTGGTTGATCAAGATCACACCCACTGGTCCGCGATAATCACTGTCAATCGTGCCGGGCGCATTGACCATGCTGATCCCGTGTTTCAGCGCGAGGCCAGACCGTGGTCTGATCTGTACCTCGAACCCTGCGGGGATCGCCATGCGAAGGCCTGTCGGGATCAACACCCGCGCCCCAGCCACAAGGGTCACCGTGCTGCGGTCTGCAAAATTCGCCCGCACATCGGCCCCAGCCGCCCCTGCGGTTTCATAAGCCGGCAGGCCCAGCGATTGATCCGCACCATCGGCCCACGCGATCGCGATTTTCACGATAGAACCTCTGCCAGTTTGGCGGCAAGCCGCGCGGCGACTGCATCCTTGGACATACGCGGCCAATCCTCTGATCCGTCTTCCATGATCAAGGTCACATCGTTTTCCGACCCACCCATGATACCTGTAGATGGGGACACATCATTGGCGACGATCCAGTCACAGCCCTTGCGTTTACGCTTGGCCGTTGCATTGGCGATGACATCGTCGGTTTCGGCCGCAAAGCCGATCACCAAATCAGGGCGTCCTGCTTCCATTTGGGCGACGGTTGCCAGAATGTCGGGGTTCTCTGCGAACGCCAATGTCGGCAGGCCATTGCCGCCCTTTTTAATCTTGTTGTCACCCGCGTTTGCGACATGCCAATCAGCAACGGCAGCAGCAAAGATTGCGGCGTCCGCCTGTGGCGCGGCCATCACGGCGTCCAACATCTGCGCGGCGGTTTGCACCTTGACGGCAGACACGCCCATAGGCGGCGGCACATCGGCGGGACCTGTCACAAAGGTCACGTCTGCACCCAATGCGGCCAGCGCACGCGCAATCGCGGTGCCTTGCGCACCCGATGATCGGTTCGCGATATAACGGACTGGATCAATCGGTTCATGGGTGGGGCCAGAGGTGACCAAGACGTGTTTGTCCTTCAGCGGGCCGTCGGCCAAGGCCGCATCAATCGCCACCACAATATCCAGCGGTTCGGCAAGCCTGCCGGGGCCGTATTCACCGCAAGCCATATCACCCTCACCCGGGCCGACAAACAGCACGCCGTCAGCCGTCAACTGCGCCAGATTGCGCTGTGTCGCAGGGTGGTCCCACATACGGACATTCATGGATGGGGCAGCAAGCACGCGCTTGTCAGTCGCCAGCAACAGTGTGGACGCCAGATCATTCGCCAGCCCAGCCGCCATTTTCGCCAGCAAATCCGCAGTAGCTGGTGCCACAACGATCAGATCAGCGGCGCGCGACAGCTCGATATGGCCCATCTCGGCCTCGGCTGTCAGGTCAAACAAGTCCTGATAAATCTTTTCACCAGCCAGCGCGGACACGCTAAGCGGAGTTACAAATTCCCCGCCTGCTTTGGTCAAAACAGGCGTCACGTTGGCGCCACGTTCGCGCAGGCGGCGGATCAAATCCAGCGCCTTGAACGCGGCAATTCCGCCGCCAATGATCAATAGAATGCGTTTGTCAGCGAGCATCTGATGCCTCCGGTCATTACAACCGGGACATTAGGGCAGAACGGGGCGTAATGACAATGCGCGACCTAGGCGAGGAATTCAGTCACTTCTGGGCTCTGCGCCTCAAGGCTTTTGCGCATTTTGCCAAACGCCGCAGCCTCAAGCTGACGTACGCGTTCCTTGGATAGGCCCAGCTCACCGCCAAGGCTTTCAAGCGTGCGCGGCTCGTCGCGCATCTTGCGTTCGCGCACGATGAACTGTTCGCGGTCGTTCAGCGATGTCAGCGCGGTAACCAACCACTGACGCAGGGTGTCATTGTCGTGGCTGTTGGTGACCGTTTCCTCGGCCTGTGCGCTGCCATCTTCCAGCACGTCGATCCATTCGCGGCCCTCATCCTCGGCAGATTGGGTCACGTTGAGCGAAAAATCAGAGCCTGACAAACGGCCATCCATCATCTCAACATCATGAAGCGGCACTCCAACCTCTGTTGCGATTTCCTGCAGCAGGATGTGGCGTTCAATCGTACGCCCTTCGGCGGCTGCCTCGCGCTCCAAACGGGCCTGAACGCGGCGCATGTTGAAGAAAAGGGATTTCTGGGATGACGTGGACCCGGTCCGCACCATCGACCAGTTGCGCATCACGTGATCCTGAATGGATGCTTTGATCCACCAAACCGCATACGTCGAAAACCGCACGCCGCGATCCGGGTCGAATTTGTCTGCCGCTTTCATCAAGCCGACGGATGCCTCTTGGATCAGATCGTTCATCGGGGCGCCGTAACGCTTGAATTTCGCAGCCATTGAAATCGCAAGTCGCATGTACGCTGTGATCAGACGGTGCAACGCCTGTTCATCACGCTGATCGCGCCACGCATAAGCCAACGCCAGCTCCGTTTCCGCGTCCAGCATCTCTGCCTTCATCGCGGTGCGTGAAAGCGCCTGATCCGAATAAACACCAATAGCCATGTAACATCTCCCCAGACTTGTGAGCCGCACTTTTTGTGCTAGTTACATTTGCTACGCGAGAACAAACGAAACGGATCATATTCAGTTGCAAGAAAATTTGCCTAAACTCACTTTGGTCCTAGGCGGGGCGGCCAGTGGTAAGTCGAAATATGCCGAAACCCTTTGTTCTATTGGCGGTCTGCTAAAGGTTTACGTCGCCACCGCGCAAGTGTTCGATGATGAAATGTCGGACAAAATTGCAAAACATCTAATCCAGCGCGGACCAAACTGGATCACAATCGAGGCACCTATTGATGTGGCGGGCGCCTTGGCCCAAGCGCCCGACGACGCGGTAATCTTGATTGATTGCGCAACCCTTTGGCTGACCAATGTGATCTTGGGCGATCACGATCTTGTGGCCGCGACCGAAGCGTTGCTCGCCGGTATCGCGCAATGCCCCCACCCGATTGTCATCGTCTCGAACGAGGTCGGCTATGGCATCGTGCCGGAAAACGCGCTGTCGCGCCGGTTCCGTAATGCCCAAGGGGCGTTGAACCAGACGCTTGCCACCCACGCGGATCGGGTTGTGGCGGTGATGGCGGGCCTGCCTCTGACGCTTAAGGGCGATCAATGACGGCCCTTTGGATGGTGCGGCACGGGCCGACGCACGCCAAGGCGATGATCGGCTGGACCGATTTGCCCGCCGACCTGTCAGACACCGCCGCGATTGACCGCTTGCGCACCGCACTTCCCAGCGCGCCCGTCGTGTCATCCGATCTGATCCGCGCCGTCGAAACGGCCACCGCCATCGGGCATACCCCGCGCCTGCCCCACGACGCGGCCTTGCGCGAAATCAATTTCGGCGATTGGGACGGCCAGACCTTTGCCGAGGCCGAGGCGCGCGACCCCGCCCTAATCCGCGCCTATTGGGAAACCCCCGGTGATATCGCCCCGCCCAATGGCGAAAGCTGGAACATGGTGCGCACCCGTGTGGACGGCGCGATCGATCGCTATGTTGCGCTGGGCCACAGCGATATTATCGTCGTCGCCCATTTTGGCGTGATCCTGACGCAGGTGCAGCGCGCGCTTGGGATCGACGCCTACGCCGCCTTTGGCCATAAGATCAGCAACCTGTCGATCACCAAAATCCAGACAGGCACGGCATGGGATGCGCCACTGATCAATCACGTTGCGTGATGATCAGCCCCACTTGAGTGGTCCGCACAATTGTGGACCTCGATAATTCACAAACCGTGCGCCATCCACATGTCGCCAAAGCGGTGAGCTTCAGGCTCGCCTTGGCAAAAGACGACTAGCGGCGCGCCTCGATCGCTTCCCAAATTTTAGCGGTGACATTCGTACCGTCAAAGCGTTCCAATTCCTGCAAACCGGTCGGCGATGTGACGTTGATCTCGGTCAACCAGTCACCGATGACGTCGATGCCCACAAAAATCTGGCCCTTTTCGCGCAAAAGCGGACCAATCGCTGCGCAAATTTCCAAATCACGCGCGGTCAGCTCAACCTTTTCAGGGCGGCCGCCAACATGCATATTCGACCGTGTTTCACCTGCGGCGGGCACGCGATTGATTGCACCGACGGGTTCCCCATCCACAAGAATGACGCGTTTATCGCCCTTGGAAACATCCGGCAGAAATTTCTGCATAATCAACGGCTCGCGGTTAATGCCGGTAAACATCTCATGAAGCGAGGCAAGGTTGCTATCATCCTGACGCAATTTGAAAACACCCGCGCCGCCATTGCCATACAGCGGCTTGAGGATCACATCGCCATGACGAGCCCGAAAATCCTTGAGCGTATCGAGATCGCGGGCAATCATTGTGGGTGGCGTCAGATCGGGGAAGTCCAAAACCAATAGCTTTTCGGGATAATTCCGTACCCATGTCGGATCATTCACCACGAGCGTATCAGGATGGATCATGTCCAGAATATGGGTGGTTGTGATGTACCCCATGTCAAATGGCGGGTCCTGCCGAAGCCAGACAACATCGAAGTCTGACAAATCGACTTCCACCTCATCACCGAGGGAAAAGTGATCACCTTTGACACGTTGTACGGTCAACGGCCAACCGCGTGCCGTCACCCGCCCCTCTTGATAGGCCAACTTGTCAGGGGTGTAATAAAACAACGTGTGACCACGTGCCTGTGCCTCTTCCGCGATGCGGAAAGAGCTGTCGGCATTAATATCAATGGAACCAATCGGGTCCATTTGAATAGCAACTTTTAGGGACATGGCGGGCCTCATAATTAGCAGGGGTTCCCGTTACATGGCCCATGGGTCGCGCAGGTTCAACCGCCGCTAGGCTGCGCCAAACGCATTTTTGATCACTTGTACCTGACCCTGACCATTGACGAGCGCGAGATCAAACCGCACTTCAGTCAACTGGCCGTTCGGTTCATTAGCGAGGAATTCTGAACCCGCCGCCACCAAACGATGCATCTGTTTCTGGCTTAGCCGTGTGGCGGCGCGGGCAAAACTCGCGCTTTTCTTCACTTCGACAAACACAACCTGCAATCCGTTGCGCATCACCAGATCAATTTCACCACCCAGACCACGCCACCGTTTTGCAGCAACAGCGTGGGCACGGCCCGTGTAATCACGCGCCACAATATCCTCTGCCACAAGGCCTGCATGATATCCGGTTTGTCAGCTCATTCATCGTCTCCTAGGCCAAGGGCTAGTTGATAAACCTGACGCCTTGGCAACCCCAAGGCACCCGCTACCACCGTTGCAGCGTCTTTTACACGCATCGTTTTCATCGCATCACGTAAAGCTGTTTCAACATCCAGCACGGCCACCTCAGTCGCGCCAGAACGCCCAACAAGAACCACGATTTCACCCTTGATCGTGCGCCCGTCAAAAACATCAACAAGCTCTGACAATGATCCCCGTTGGGTTTCTTCAAACTTTTTCGTCAGTTCCCGACAGACAACCGCCTGACGTTCCCCCCCCAATACATCGCGCAAATCACATAACATTTCCCTAACGCGTTTGGGGCTTTCATAAAAAACAAGCGTGAACGGCACATCGCGCAGTTCTGCGATCTCTGTTTCCCTTTGTTTTTTGGCCGACGACAGGAACCCCACGAATGCAAAACGGTCTGTTGGCAGGCCAGACACGGTCAGCGCAGCGATTACGGCGGACGCCCCCGGCGCGGTCGTTACGGGTAAATCCGCCTCGATCACAGCGCGGCCCAATTCATACCCCGGGTCCGCGACAAGTGGCGTTCCGGCCTCGGATACATACGCCACTGATTGCCCAGCTTGGATCGCATCGACAAACCGTTTGGTAGCCCCGTCGTGGGTATGATCATGAAACGCGACCACCTGCCGCCCGTTCAACGGCACCCCGTGGATGTCCATCAATTTGCGTGCCGTCCGCGTGTCTTCTGCGGCCAAAACGTCAGCCGACGCCAGAATATCCAACCCGCGCAGTGTCATATCCCGCGCCGATCCAATCGGGGTGGCGACAAAATACAAACCGGCGGAGAGCGGCTTGGTCACAAAATTCATAACTGGACCCTTGTGGTTGGTGCGGTATTATGGTTCCCGAGTGAAGGCCATTGGGCGCAGTTGCGCGCACCAGACAATAAGGTCAAGCCACCACAAGGGAGTTTTAATCATGTTTGCCCGTTTACCAAGTGCCTGCAAGGCGGTCGCACGTATTTTTGCGCTGATGTCATTCGTCTGGCTTGCCGCATGTGATCCTATCGCGCTCGTTGGCCCGGGCGGAAAAACCGGCCAACAGATTGATCCGACAGCGGCTGTGCAAGTCGCACTTTTGGTGCCAGGCGGGTCCGACCAAGGGTCTGACAGCTTTTTGGCGGCCAACCTTGAAAACGCCGCAAGGCTTGCGATTTCGGACCTTGATGGGGTTCAGATTGACCTGCGCGTCTATAATACTGGGGCCGATCTCGTGCGCGCAGCCGCTGTCGCCAATCAGGCCGTGAACGAAGGCGCCAAGATCATCCTTGGTCCGCTGTTTGGTGAGGCTGCAAACGCCGCGGGTGTCGC
Organism: Yoonia sp.; assembly: GCA_029250945.1. Lineage (GTDB taxonomy): Bacteria > Pseudomonadota > Alphaproteobacteria > Rhodobacterales > Rhodobacteraceae > Yoonia. The sequence goes on along the minus strand of JAQXEG010000034.1, from coordinate 165,513 downwards.
GGTCGCTGATCGCAACGTCAACGTCCTTGCGTTTTCGAACAACCCGTCGATTGCTGGCGGCAACGTGTTTGTCCTTGGGGCCACGTTCCAGAACACAGCCAACCGGTTGGTCGGCTATTCGAACCGCCAAGGGATCAGCCGCTATGCGATTGTCTATGGCGAAAACATCGATGGTGAATTCGGCCGCGACGCAATCGCAACAGCCGTGCGCAACAACGGCGGCCAAGTCACCGCAATCGAAAGCTATCCATTGTCCCAGCAGGGCATCGTGTCTTCCGCAGGGCGGATCGCAGCGGCGGCCAAATCCGGCGGCGCAGATGCGGTCTTTCTAACGGGGGGGGTTAACGCCGATCTGCCGATCCTTGCCACCGCATTGCCAGAAGCTGGGTTGAACCCGTCCAGCACGCAATTCCTTGGCCTGACCCAATGGGACTCTGCGCCACAAGCGCTCGCGCTGCCTGGATTGCAGGGTGGCCTGTTTGCGATCCCCGACCAGAACATGATGAACCTGTTCCGCGGCCGTTATGCCGCCGCCTATGGTGATAACCCGCATCCATTAGCAGGTCTGTCTTACGACGGGATTGCAGCGATTGGTGCGCTGGTCAAGCGTGGCAACGCAAATGCGCTGACAAAGCAGGCGCTGACCTCACCCCAAGGGATACAAGGCACATCGGGCATCTTCCGCCTTTTGCCGAACGGGCTGAATGAACGCGGGCTTGCGGTTGCCACGATCCGCAACAACCAGACTGTCATTCTGGAAGCCGCACCGCGCAGCTTCGGTGGTGCTGGTCTGTAAATCCTTGACCACGCCAACCCATCCATTGTCTGCGCCGGATAGATTGATCTGTCCGGCGCAGTCTATTTTTGACGCAGGCAACGTGCGCGCAGCTCTGAGTGCCGCAGTTGCCGATGCCAAAGATGCCGCCGCGATCCGGCGGGCCACGGTCACCGTTCTGTCAAACGTGCAAAAGGCAGGCCGCCAAACGATCACCGATGCGTTTCTGGCCGATCCGTTCAATGCCCGACCGACCACCCGCGCAATCAGCTGGCTGACCGATCAGATCGTGCAAGAGGTGCTGTTTGTCGCTACGCAAATCCTGCATCCCCTGCCCAACCCCACCGAAAGCGAACGGTTGTCGCTTATTGCGGTGGGTGGTTATGGACGCGGTGAAATGGCCCCGCAATCGGATGTCGATCTGCTGTTTCTGACGCCCTATAAAATCACCCCTTGGGCTGAAAGCGTGATTGAATCCATGCTCTACGTCCTGTGGGACCTGAAGCTAAAGGTCGGGCATGCCAGCCGCACCGTCAAAGACTGTATCAGACTTGGCCGTGACGATTTCACGATCCGCACATCACTTGTCGAACATCGCTATATCGCCGGTGACATCTCCCTGTCAGAGGAGCTGGGCCAGCGGCTTTGGTCCGAGCTTTTCAAATCCACCGCACCCGAATTTATCGACGCCAAGCTGACCGAACGCGCAGAGCGGCACCGCAAACAAGGCGGCCAACGCTACGTCGTGGAACCCAATGTCAAAGAAGGCAAAGGCGGGCTGCGCGATCTGCAATCGCTATATTGGATCGGCAAATATGTGAACGGCGTCAAACACGCCCGCGAATTGGTCGATCACAAGGTATTCACTCAAGACGAATACGACACATTTCGCAACGCCGAGGAATTCCTGTGGGCGGTGCGCTGTCACCTACATCTGCTGACCAAACGGCCTATGGACCAGCTGACATTTGACCTTCAGGTCGAGGTCGCGGGGTGCATGGGCTATACCGACGGCGACGGGCGCCGCGCGGTTGAACATTTCATGCAAGACTATTTCCGCCACGCCACCCAAGTCGGCGAGCTGACCCGCGTCTTCCTAACCGCCCAAGAGGCAGCGCACGCAAAACCCGAACCTATGCTGGAACGGTTTTTCAAACGGCGCAAAAAGACGAAACCGCCCTATGCGATTTTGCAAAACCGGATCACGGTAGACGACGTAAACGCGTTCCTTGGCGACCCGCTCAATATGCTGCGGATATTCGAGGAGGCGCTGCGCACCGGTACCCTACTGCACCCCGATGCCATGCGTCTGATCGCGGCGAACCTGCATCTGATCGACACCGATATGCAGGTGAACAAGGACGCGGCCAAGCTGTTCCTTGATACGATGCTGAAACACGGCAACCCCGAACGGGGGCTGCGGCGGATGAACGAACTGGGGGTGCTGGGCGCCTTTATCCCCGAATTTGCAAACATCGTCGCGATGATGCAATTCAACATGTATCACCACTACACCGTCGACGAACACACGATCCAGACCATCAGCCATCTGGCCAAGATTGAACGCGAGGAGCTGATTGAAGAGCTGCCCGTTGCCTCATCCATCCTGAATAAGGGGATCAACAGGCGGGTCATCTACGTGGCCCTTCTGCTGCATGATATTGGCAAGGGCCGGCCAGAGGATCACTCGATCCTTGGCGCACAAATCGCGCGCGTCGTGGCCCCACGGCTGGGTCTGTCCAAGAAGGATTGCGAAACCGTCGAATGGCTGATCCGCTATCACCTGCTGATGTCCGATGTCGCCCAGAAACGTGATATTTCTGAACCGCGCACCGTGCGGGATTTTGCGAAGATGGTGAAATCCGTTGAACGGCTGGATTTGCTGACCGTGCTAACCGTCTGCGACATCCGCGGCGTTGGCCCTGGCACGTGGAACAACTGGAAGGCGGTGCTGATCCGCAACCTGCATGCGGCCACCAAAGATGCGCTTGAAAACGGGCTCGAAGATCTGAACCGCGACACCCGAGAGGTTGAGGCAAAGCGCGCCCTGCGCACCGCCCTTGCCGATTGGCCGACTAAGGACCTGCGCGCGGAAACATCACGCCACTACGGCCCCTATTGGCAGGGGTTGCCGCTGACCGCACACCGTATTTTCGCCGACCTGCTGCGCGACGTAAACGACAATGAAATCAGCATCGACCTGATGTTGGACGAAGACCGCGACGCCACCCGCGCCTGTCTGGCCATGGTCGATCACCCCGGTCTCTTTAGCCGGATGACAGGCGCACTGGCGCTTGTGGGGGCCAACGTCGTGGATGCGCGGACATACACGTCCAAGGACGGCTATGCGACGGCTGTTTTCTGGATTCAGGACGCCGACGGCAGCCCGTATGAGGCGGCCCGCCTACCCCGCCTGCGCCAGATGATCGCAAAAACCCTCCGTGGAGAGGTCGTGGCCCGCGACGCCCTCAAGGACCGCGACAAAATCAAGAAACGCGAGCGCGCCTTCCGCGTCCCGACCCACATCACCTTCGACAATACCGGGTCCGAGATTTACACAATCATCGAGGTCGACACGCGCGATCGTCCCGGACTTCTGTTCGATTTGACACGCACCCTTGCACATAACCACGTCTATATCGCCAGTGCGGTGATCGCGACATTCGGGGAACAAGTGGTGGATACGTTTTATGTCAAGGATATGGTGGGGCTGAAATTCCACGCCCAAGCGAAACGCGACGGGTTGGAACGCAAATTGCGCGACGCGATCCTGCAAGGCGCCGAAAGGGCACGTTCATGAAACCGATCCGATTGATGGCTGGCTTCTTTACCGTCGGTATCTGGACGCTGCTTAGCCGCGTCATGGGCTTTGTGCGCGATATCCTGATCGCCAGCTTTCTGGGCACAGGCCCCGTGGCCGAGGCGTTCCTTGTCGCCTTTTCGCTACCCAATCTGTTCCGCCGTTTCTTTGCCGAAGGGGCGTTCAACATGGCCTTTGTGCCGATGTTTTCCAAAAAGGTCGAAGGTGGCGACGACCCTGCAAAATTCGCCCAAGACGCATTTGTCGGCATGGCAGGCCTGCTAACCGTCTTTACCGCAATCGGGATCATCGCAATGCCCGCGTTAGTGGCTGCGATGGCGTCGGGGTTCATGGCCGATGAACGGTTCGATCTGGCCGTAACCTATGGCCGGATCGCGTTTCCCTACATCCTGTTCATCTCGCTTTCGGCGCTGCTGTCCGGCGTTTTGAACGCAACAGGGCGCTTCGTGGCCGCAGCGGCAACGCATGTTTTGCTGAATGTGATTTTCATTCTGGCGCTGGTCGGCACGGCGATATTTGGCACGCCCGACAACCTGAACATTGGGCAGTCCCTTGCTTGGGCTGTGCCCGTCGCGGGGGTCGCACAATTAGCGTTGGTATTCATCGCCGCCCGTCGTGCAGGTTTCCCGATGAAGCTGAAAATGCCCAAGCTGACACCCGACCTTAAAAAACTTGCGCTGATCGCCGCTCCTGCGGCCCTTGCGGGGGGTGTTGTGCAGATCAACCTGCTGGTTGGACGCCAAGTCGCCAGCTTTTTTGACGGGGCGGTTGCGTGGCTTAACTACGCGGATCGCTTGTATCAACTGCCGCTTGGCGTCGTGGGCATCGCCATCGGCGTCGTCCTTTTGCCCGACCTGTCGCGCAAACTGCGGGCGGGTAATGACGCAGGCGGGCGCGACGCATTCAACCGCGCATCCGAACTGTCGCTGGCCCTGACCATCCCCGCCGCTATTGCACTTGTCGCAATCCCGATCCCGCTGGTCGGGGTCCTGTTTCAACGCGGCGCGTTTACCGCCGATGACACGGCAGCCACAGCATTTGCGGTGGCGATCTATGGCCTCGGCCTGCCCGCGTTTGTGTTGCAAAAAACCCTGCAACCGCTGTTCTTTGCCCGCGAAGACACCAAGCGGCCATTCTATTACGCACTCGCCGCGATGATCGTGAACCTTGTGCTGGCAATCGGGCTGTCGATCCCGCTGGGCTTTATCGCGGCGGCAATTGCGACAACGGCGACGGGCTGGGCCATGGTTGGCCTGTTGATGTGGGGCGCGCGCAGCATGGGGGACGCGGCGCGGTTTGACGCCCGTTTCAAATCACGCATCTGGCGGATCATCGGCGCATCCGTGGCGATGGGCGCGATCCTGATGGTGGCGGCTATTATCCTCGGCCCGATGCTGGGTCTGGCAACATGGCGCTACCTCGCGCTGTTGATCCTGATTGCTATTGGCGTGGTCGGCTATTTCGGGATTGGCCATTTGATCGGGGCGTTCCGGCTCGGCGAATTCCGCCGCGCGCTACGCCGCTAGGACCGTTCGCGCAGCTTGGCAAGCAGGGCGGCCCAGCCGCTCGGTGCCACCACAATCGACACAACGAACCCATAGGCAAAGCCTGTTAGCTCCGCGATCCACGACAAATCGCTTCCAAACAACAGCCCGAACACCAACTGCAAGCCCAGCAAGAACCCGATCAGCTGGAACGCCTTGGCTTGGTTCTGGCCCGTGGCGCCCAAGCGGACCCACAGGATATAGGTAAACGCCCCGATCAGCCCGTAAACGGCAGGGTAAATCCCTAGCAACGGCGCATTCCCGTCCGCGATCAGGCCGAACACCACCGCGCCCATGATCAGCGCGCCAAAGACGATGATCAGTACAGCTGACGCTCGAAACACGTCGCCCACAAACTTGCCCAGCGCCAATAGCAACGCCGCCGCGAACAACGCGTGGGTAAAATTCACATGCACAAACCCATATGTTACAAACCGCTTGAGCAGATCGAAACTGGTGTCGCCCACGCTGATCAACCGGTCTAGCACCAATGGCGAATATCCATAATCCTGCATCGCCGCCACGCGCCAGCCAATCCCCTGCGGGCCTCCGATCATCCCTGCGGCGGCAGCTGATAACGCCAGTTCCACCAGCACCACGATTAGGCACAGGACAATCACGACAGGCGGGATCGGGTTCACGGCGGGTTCGTCATATTGCATGGATCACGGGACCTCTTGGCGAAGTGTTGAAATTCATCGGGCTGTCTGGCATGGGTATGCGCAACAGCCTCATAAATCCAGACCGGACCGATCCCATGACAGACACCAATTTCACTCCGCGCGTTTTCTCCGGGATCAAACCCTCTGGCGGGTTGCAGCTTGGCAACTATCTGGGCGCAATCAAACGGTTTGTGGGCATGCAAGGACAGATGGAAACCGTCTATTGCGTCGTCGATATGCACGCGATCACCGTCTGGCAGGACCCCGCCGAGCTGGCCAATGCCACACGAGAGGTCGCCGCAGGCTACCTTGCCGCCGGTCTCGATCCATCAAAATCCATCCTGTTCAACCAGTCCCAAGTCGCCGCCCACGCCGAACTTGGCTGGATCTTCAACTGCGTCGCTCGCGTCGGCTGGATGAACCGCATGACACAGTTCAAGGACAAGGCGGGGTCAAACGTGGAAAAGCAATCGCTGGGCCTTTATGCCTATCCCGCGCTGATGGCCGCCGACATCTTGTTGTATCACGCGACACACGTGCCCGTGGGCGAGGATCAGAAGCAACACGTCGAACTGACCCGCGACATCGCCAAGAAGTTTAACCACGACTACAAGGTCGATTTCTTTCCTAAAACGACCCCTGTCATCGACGGCCCCGCAACCCGCGTCATGAACCTGCGCGACGGGACCAAAAAGATGTCCAAATCTGGCGAAAGCGATATGGAACGCATCAATATGACCGATGATGCCGACAAGATCGCCAAAAAGTTTAAGAAGGCAAAAACAGACCCCGAACCGCTGCCCGAAACCGTCGACGGCCTCGCGGATCGGCCAGAGGCGCGCAATCTGGTGGAAATCTACGCCTCATTGAATGATGCAACACCTGCGGATGTGATCAACGAATACGCGGGCGCGCAATGGGGCCGGTTCAAACCCGCCCTCGCCGATTTGGCTGTGGCGAAACTCGCGCCGATTTCCACTGAAATGGCCCGCTACATGGACGATCCCGCTGAAATTGACCGCATCTTGGGCGACGGTGCTGGACGCGCGCGCGCAATTGCCGAACCGATCTTGCGCAAAACCTATGACATCGTGGGTATGCTGCGTAGCTGAACGGTTGCCACGCGGCGGCCATTGGGCCACATTGACGACAACACCACTGGGGGATGAAATATGCGCAAGTTTCTTGTCGTGCTGGATGACAGCCGTGAATGCCTGAACGCCATGCGCTTTGCCGCGATGCGCGCCGCCCATTCAAATGGCGGCGTCGAAGTGCTCGCCATTATTGAACCCGAAGAATTCAACCACTGGATCGGCGTGGGCGAGATTATGCGCGACGAAGCCCGCGAACGGATCGAGGCCCATTTCGAAGTCTTCGCCAAATGGATGCGCGACAAACAAAACATCGACCCCGAACTTGTCATCCGCGAGGGTGAGCCGCTGACAGAAATCATGGCGCAAATCCAAGACGACCCCGAAATCGGCGTGCTTGTCTTGGGTGCGGGCAACGACAACAAGGGTCCCGGCCCGCTTGTCACCGCCCTGTCGCGTCAATCCGGCAGCTTGCCTGTCCCGATCACAATCGTACCTGGTGATCTGTCCAAAGAACGGCTTGAAGCGATCACATAACCGCTTCGCTTTTTTCAAAATACTCCGGGGTCCGGGGCTGGCCCCGGCGGCGCGATCAGGGCGCACACCTTGACGAAACACACCGCAATACGCATATCGGCCCTAGCATAACAAAGGTCACACGCCATGTTCATCCAAACCGAATCAACGCCGAACCCCGCGACCCTCAAATTCCTGCCCGGCCAAAACGTGCTAGAGGTCGGCACCGCCGATTTCCCCACGGCTGAGGCGGGCGCTGCTTCACCCCTGGCCGCACGCATTTTCGCAACGGGCAATGTGGCGGGTGTTTTCTTTGGCATCGACTTTGTGACCGTGACCAAAACCGACGACGCAGAATGGGACCACATCAAACCGGCGATCCTTGGCGCGATCATGGAACATTATCAATCGGGCCAGTCTGTGATGGGCGCGGATCACAAACCCGCCTCCGGCCACGCCGAACACACCGGCGAGGACGGCGCGATTGTGGACCAGATCAAGGAACTGCTCGACACACGTGTGCGTCCTGCGGTGGCCCAAGATGGCGGCGACATCACGTTCCACGGCTTTGAGCGCGGCGTGGTTTACCTGCACATGCAAGGCGCCTGCGCGGGCTGCCCGTCATCCACGCTGACCCTGAAAATGGGCATCGAGAACCTGCTGCGCCACTACATCCCCGAAGTCGTCGAAGTCCGCCCCGTCGCGGCCTGATGTCCGGCTATCAAGCCCGCTGTTATTGTGGGGCCGCGCGGCTGGAGATCACAGGCCCATCGCACACCGTGGCGATTTGTCATTGTGGTGATTGCCAACGCTGGACCGGTGCACCGATGCCAGCCTTCGCAGCCTTTTCTCCGGCTAATGTGTCTGGCTTACCGTTAAAATCGGTCACCACAAACCCCAGTGTAGAACGCTGAAATTGTGCAGCTTGCGGATCGCCGATTGGGGCGACGTTCGCCTATTTGCCCGATCAAATCTATATCCCGCTGGGGATTATCGACGGTGATGATCTTATCCCACAAATTCACCGCCACGCGGGCCAAGCCGCCGCTTGGCTGCATTTGGATGATGGCCTTCCGCAAGCGGTAGTAACGGGGCGGGACAAGTTGACGGATTTAGACTAAAGTCGTATCCATGAACGAGAAAATTACAGTTGAAAACGTCAATGTGCCGGGGCAGACGACTAATGTGGACGCTGCCAAATATACCACGATGCATGACGCTATGATGAAGGTCATGGGCGCAGACCCCATGACCGCGAAAGACATCAAAGAGGCCGCCAAACTGCATCTTCCAGATGATCTTTTCCCTGCGGGTGCAACATCAGGCTGGTGGGCAAAAACGGTGCAACTTGATCTTGAGGCTAAGGGCACACTTATCAGGCATACCACCAAACCACTGTCATGGTCCCGCCCGTGACCGGACCCACAATCCTTGCGTTCGACACGTCCGCCCCCGCTTGTGCGGCGGCGTTGTTGCACAACGGCATGGTCACCACACGGGTGGATGAAATGGCCAAGGGACAGGCCGAACACCTCATTCCGATGCTCGAAGAGATGCTTTCAACCGCGGGCCTACATTGGGCCGATCTGGACGGTATCGGCGTGGGCATTGGACCAGGAAACTTCACAGGCATTCGCATCGCGGTGTCTGCCGCGCGTGGACTAGCGCTGGGGCTGGGCAAAACGGCTGTTGGTGTCTCGACACTGGACGCCTTGTCCATCGACCAACCCAATGCGATTGCTTGTCTTAGTGCGCCACGCGACCGCGCCTATATTCAAGCCAACGGCATTGCCGCGCTTTGCAATCTAACCCCTGACGACATGCCCCCCTATCAGCCAAAGTCAGAGCCCGTTTTGATCGGCAACGCGGCCGAAGCAGTGGCAAACCTGATCCCACTCCAGACATCTGACCCCAAAATGCCGATGATCACGGCCATCGCCCATCTGGCGGCACGCCGTCTGCACAGCACCACACAGCCGCCCAGCCCGCTATACTTACGCGCCGCCGATGCCGCACCTGCACGCGACGCCCCACCAGTGATCCTGCCGTGACACCCGAAACGCTGGCCAAGGCCCACCAAGCCGCCTTTACCATCACGCGCCCTTGGTCAGCCGCGGAATTCGCGGGCCTGCTGGACCAGCGCGGTGTGATTCTCTGCGGTGACGCAAGGTCATACCTGCTCGGCCGGATCATTGGGGATGAGGCAGAGGTTCTGACACTGGCCACCGACCCCGCATTTCAACGGCAAGGGCGTGCGCAAACGGTCCTCGCGACCTTCTTGGATCAGGTGAAGGCTGACGCAGGCGCACATGTATTCCTTGAGGTCGCTGATGCAAATACTGCCGCAATTTCCCTTTATAATAAGGCTGGATTTGCAAAAATCGGCCACCGCCCACGGTATTACACAACCCTGACGGGCGATAAAATCGGAGCGGACGTGCTGCGGCTGACGTTCTGATCGGCGGTATCGATCAATTTCTTGACCAAAAGATCAAATATCAAAACACAGATTCCAAAAAGCGGTTGATCTTTGGAGGCTGACGGGGCCTTATCTTGGGATGAACCGGCTAGGTCCGGCTCGGCTTTTCGGGGGGGAAGGCCACCTGCCCCCTCCCACAATCAACGCTCTGGGAGAGTATAATGACCATTATGACCAAAATGTTCAGCGCAACCGCTGCATTGGCCCTGACAGCCAGCGCCGCAATGGCTGACCCTGCGATCATCTTTGATCTTGGCGGCAAGTTCGACAAATCCTTTAACGAATCTGCATTCACCGGCGCACAGCGTTGGGCAGATGAAACCGGCGGGTCCTTCGCCGAGGTGGAATTGCAGTCCGACGCACAGCGCGAGCAGGCCCTGCGCCGCTTTGCTGAAAACGGCAACAACCCGATCGTCATGGCCGGCTTTGCATTCGCAACCGCACTGGAAGAAGTCGCAGCCGACTATCCAGACACCAAATTTGCCGTGATCGACGTCAACTGGATCGACATGCCAAACGTGCGCGGCATCGGCTTTAAAGAAGAGCAGGGTTCGTACCTTGTTGGTATGGCCGCTGCGATGGCGTCCGAGACTGACACTGTGTCCTTTATCGGTGGCATGGACATCCCGCTGATCCGCAAATTCGCATGTGGCTACGCCCAAGGTGCAAAAGCTGTGAACGCGGACATCACCGTTTTGGCCAGCATGACAGGCACAACACCTGCCGCATGGAACGACCCGGTCAAAGGGTCCGAGCTGACATTGGCGCAGAAGTCCCAAGGCTCTGACGTTGTATTCGCGGCCGCTGGCGGCACAGGCGTTGGCGTTCTGCAGACCGCAGCCGACAACGAAATGCTGTCCATCGGCGTCGACAGCAACCAGAACTACCTGCACCCAGGTCAGGTTCTGACATCCATGCTCAAGCGCGTTGATAACGCCGTCTATGAGGCCTTTACACAGGGCGCAGAGCTGGAAACAGGCATCTTTAACCTTGGCGTTGCCGAAGGTGGCGTTGGCTATTCCCGCGATGAATTCAACGCGGAACTGATCACAGCTGAAATGGCTGAAATGATCGACGCGGCTGGCGTTAAAATCTCTGCTGGCGACCTGATGGTCCACGACTACACCAGCGACGAAACCTGCCCAGCGCTCGACTTCTAAGCAAAGCTGAGACACCAAAAATTGGGGCCGCGCTGGCGACGGCGCGGCCCTTTGACTATCAAATAAGGGGCCGATACGATGACGAAAGCGATCGAAGATTTCTTTGCAGCTTGGACCAATCCAGATGCAGCCGCCCGCGAGGCGCTTATTTCCGGTGCAATGACAGACGGCGCCGTTTATGCCGATCCACGCACAGAGGCACCGATGACAGGTGCCGCCGCGCTCGCTGAATACACAGGCATGTTTGCATCCATGGGGATGCCTGTCGCGGTTGTGAACACATCCACCACCCTGTCCCACGTGCGCGCCACGTTGCAATTCGGCGCAGGCGAACAATCCCAGATGGGCCAGTATTGCGTTGATATGGACGACAGCGGCAAAATCGCCCGCATCGTGGGCTTTGCCGGCATGGGAGAGCCTTCATGACAACTGCCCCCGCCATTGAACTCAAAGGGATTTCAAAATCCTTTGGCCCCGTGCAAGCGAACAAGGACATCTCGATCTGCGTGATGCCTGGCACGATCCACGGGATCATTGGGGAAAATGGCGCGGGCAAATCGACACTGATGTCGATCCTCTACGGGTTTTATAAGGCTGACGCAGGCGAAATTTTCATCGCCGGTCAGAAAACCACAATCCCCGACAGTCAGGCCGCGATTGCGGCGGGCATCGGGATGGTGTTCCAGCACTTCAAACTGGTTGAAAATTTCACCGTACTCGAAAACATCGTGCTGGGTGCCGAAGATAGCGGGCTTTTGCGCCCGTCACTGGCCCGTGCGCGGCGCGAGCTGAAGGCGCTGGCAGATGAATATGAGCTAAACGTTGATCCCGATGCCGTCGTGCAAGACATCGGCGTGGGCATGCAGCAGCGTGTCGAAATCCTTAAGGCGCTGTACCGCCGTGCTGACATCCTGATCCTTGATGAACCCACTGGCGTGCTGACCCCTGCCGAGGCCGACCACCTGTTTCGCATTTTGGAAAACCTCAAGCGTGAGGGAAAGACGATCATCCTGATCACCCACAAACTGCGCGAGATTATGGATGCCACCGACACCGTCAGCGTGATGCGCCGTGGCGAAATGACAGCAACCGTGAAAACCGCCGACACCAGCCCCGCTGAGCTGGCCGAGCTGATGGTTGGGCGCAAGGTACTGTTGCAGGTGGAAAAGGCACCGGCCCAAGTGGGCGCCACTATTCTGGACGTGCAGAACCTGAACGTGACCGACAACAAAGGCGTGCACCGCGTCAAGGACGTCAGTTTCAACGTGAAAGCCGGTGAAATTCTTGGGATCGCAGGTGTATCCGGCAACGGGCAGTCCGAACTGCTTGAGGTGCTGGGCGGCTATGAAAAAGCGACCGGTCAAATCCTGATGAATGGCACGCCGATTGACCTGACAGGCGCGAAATCCGACGGGCGTTCCCGCCGCGCACGCGGCATCGCCCACGTGCCAGAGGACCGCCAGCGCGAGGGTCTGATCATGGATTATCAGGCGTGGGAAAACGTAGCCTTTGGCTATCACCACGATCCTGCATTCCAATCCGGCATGTTCATGAACCACGCCGCAATAAAGGCCGACACGGTCGAAAAAATGGCCCGCTTTGACGTGCGTCCGCCTGATCCGCGACTTGCCGCGAAATCGTTTTCCGGCGGTAACCAGCAAAAAATCGTGCTGGCGCGTGAAATTGAACGCAACCCCGACCTGCTCTTGATCGGCCAGCCCACACGCGGCGTCGACATCGGCGCAATCGAATTCATCCACCAGCAAATCGTGGCCCTGCGCGATCAAGGTAAGGCGATCCTTCTGGTCTCGGTCGAGCTTGAGGAAATCCTCGCACTTTCCGACCGTATCGCGGTGATGTTTGACGGACGCATGATGGGCGAACGCATGCCCCAAGACACCGATGAAAAAGAGCTTGGCATGATGATGGCCGGCATGACGAAAGAGGACGCAGCATAATGGACGCGATGCCAAAATGGGCCGATGTGGTCCTGATCCCCCTGATCAGTCTGATCCTTGCCGCGATCCTGTCGGCGCTTGTGATCCTCGCTATCGGCGAAAGCCCGGTTGAGGCGCTGAACCTGATGATCGAAGGGGCGCTGGGGTCCACCTATGGCTGGGGCTATACGCTCTATTACGCCACGAATTTCATCTTTACGGGACTGGCCGTGTCCGTCGCGTTCCACGCGCGGATGTTCAACATCGGCGGCGAAGGTCAGGCGATGCTTGGCGGTTTGGGCGTGGCGCTGATCTGTCTTTATATCCCGTGGCCGCATTGGTCGCTGGCTCTGTTCGGTGCGGCGATTGCCGCTGCGCTATTTGGTGCCGCATGGGCCGCAATCCCTGCGTTCCTTCAGGCCAAGCGCGGCAGCCACATCGTGATCACGACAATCATGTTCAACTTTATCGCCGCCGCATTGCTGAACTACCTGCTGATCGGCGCGTTAAAGCCAACCGGCTCAATGGAACCTGCGACGGGTAAGTTCCCTGAGGCGACGCACCTGCCGTCATTCCAAGACATGTTCAGCTTTGGTGAAACCGCGCTGTTCCGCGGCGCACCTGCCAATGTGTCGTTCTTTGTCGCGATTATTGCGTGTTTCGCGGTCTGGGCGCTGATCTGGAAAACCAAGTTGGGCTATGAAATCCGGTCATTCGGACATTCCGAAACGGCCGCCAAATACGCTGGCATCAGCCCCACGAAAATCATCATGGTGTCTATGCTGATTTCGGGCGGGCTCGCCGGCATGATGGCCATCAACAACGTGCAGGGCGAGGCAGAGCGTCTGGTTCTGAACGCGGTCGAAGGCGCGGGCTTCATCGGCATCGCCGTGGCCCTGATGGGCCGCAGCCATCCGTTCGGCGTATTCCTTGCCGCGATTCTGTTCGGGTTCTTGTACCAAGGCGGGGCAGAGCTGGCGCTATGGACCAAAATCCCACGTGAAATGATCGTTGTCATCCAAGCGCTTGTGATCCTTTTCACCGGCGCATTGGACGACATGGTGCGCGCGCCACTGGAACGCATGTTCCTGGCGATGCGCCGCAAGGGAGACGCATAATGGACCTGCTCACCATCCTTCAGGTGCTCGATAGCACCATGCGCCTTGCCGTGCCGCTGTTGCTGGCCTGTCTTGCAGGGCTGTATTCCGAACGCGCCGGTATTTTTGATATCGGGCTAGAGGGTAAGATGCTTGCGGCGGCATTCCTGTCTGCTGCCGTCGCTTACACATCCGGCTCCGCTTGGGTCGGGCTGGGTGCGGGCATCGTCGCATCGCTGGCGTTGTCGGCTGTCCACGGCCTTGCGTCGATTACATTCCGTGGCAATCAACTGATTTCCGGCGTAGCAATCAATTTCCTTGCCGCTGGCCTGACAGTCGTTGTCGCGCAAAGCTGGTTTGGCCAAGGCGGGCGCACACCGCAACTGGCCGGTGCCGCACGGTTTGAACCCATCACCCTGCCTTTTGCAGAGGCGATTCGCGACGTCGCATTCATCGGGCCAGTTTACTACGAACTTATCTCGGGCCACACGGCGCTGGTCTATATCGCGCTGCTGTTCGTGCCGCTGACATGGTGGGTCATGTATCGCACCCGCTTTGGTTTGCGACTGCGGGCGGTCGGTGAAAACCCTGCGGCGGTGGACACAGCGGGTATTTCTGTCGTCGGGCTGCGCTATGTAGCCGTGCTGATCTGCGGCGTGCTTTGCGGGATCGCCGGCGCCTATCTGGCCACAGCCCTACAGGCATCATTCGTCAAAGACATGAGCGCGGGACGCGGATTCATCGCGCTTGCCGCACTGATCTTTGCGAAATGGCGCCCTTGGTATGTGCTGTACGCCTGCTTGTTGTTCGGCTTTTTGCAGGCGATGGCGCTGCGGCCCGACGTGATCGAAAGCGTGCTGTCGTTCAAGGTCAACGCGCAACTTCTGGATGTGCTGCCCTATATCCTGACGGTGATCATTCTGGCGGGCTTTGTCGGCAAGGCGATTCCCCCCCGCGCCGGTGGTGAGCCTTACGTCAAAGAACGCTAAGTCCAAAAGATCGCGATAATTAGGTCCAAACCCATGGGAAATGCTGCAAATGCAGCATTTTTCGTGGGCAGGGGTTTGACATAACGCGGGATTAGGTTTTTTGTGCGTTCAGTGGCCACTTGAACTTTGCCCGGACAGCTCATGCAGATTTATCTTCCTATCGCCGAAGTTTCGGTGAACGCCTTCCTATTACTTGGCTTAGGCGGAATTGTGGGCGTTTTGTCGGGCATGTTCGGCGTGGGTGGTGGCTTTTTGATGACGCCACTTTTGTTCTTTATCGGCATCCCACCTGCCGTGGCCGTCGCGACAGAGGCCAACCAGATCGTCGCCTCATCCTTTTCCGGTGTGCTGGCGCATCTCAAACGCAAAACTGTGGACCTCAGGATGGGGATCGTTCTGCTGATCGGCGGCTTGATCGGGGCCGCCTTGGGCGTCGTGGTGTTCAACTATCTTCGGTCGTTGGGTCAGGTCGATCTGCTGGTGAAACTGTGCTACGTCGTCTTCCTTGGGATCATCGGCGGGCTGATGTTTATCGAAAGCCTGAACGCAATCCGGCGATCCAAGAAACCCGGTGCACGTGCCACACGGCGCAAGCATACGTGGATCCACAACCTGCCGTTCAAGATGAAATTCCGGATCTCGGGCCTGTATATCTCGGTCATTCCGCCGCTTTTGGTTGGTGTCGCTGTCGGGATTTTGGCCGCGATCATGGGCGTCGGTGGCGGCTTTATCATGGTGCCTGCGATGATCTATCTGCTTGGCATGCCGACCAAGGTGGTTGTGGGCACCTCCCTGTTCCAGATCACCTTTGTCACCGCGTTTACCACGATGCTGCACGCCACGACCAACTATACCGTTGATGTCGTGCTTGCGGTGCTGCTGCTGGTTGGCGGCGTCATTGGCGCACAGATCGGCACCCGTATCGGGGTAAAGATTCAGGCAGAACAACTGCGCATCATGCTCGCCATCATGGTGCTGGCGGTGTGTTTCAAACTCGGGCTTGATCTGCTTTTGCAGCCTGCCGAACTTTACTCACTTGGCGCGGGGGGCCACTGATGTTGCTGCGTTTGCTTGCCCTTCTGGCATTTATCGCCCTGCCCGCCCACGCGGATGAGGAAATCGTGCTTGGCCTCAGCCAAGATGAAATCGACATCACCGCGACGTTTGTTGGCTCTGAAATCCTAGTGTTTGGCGCGATCAAACGTGACAGCCCCGCTCCCGACGGACAGCTTGGCGTTATCGTCACCGTCGCCGGCCCCGACACGCCCGTCACCGTGCGACGCAAGGAACGGCGCTTTGGTATTTGGGTGAACGTTGACGACGTGGAAATCGCCGCCGCACCATCATTCTATGCTGTTGCATCCTCTGCTGACCTGTCCCGCGTCCTGCGCCCGTCCGAGGATTTGATTCAACAGATCACCATCCCGCAGGTCGTCCGCGAGGTTGGTGCAAACGTTCTGGACAGCCAAAGCTTTGCACGTGCGCTCATGCGTATCCGCGCCGGAAACGAGCAATATCAACGACTTGAGGGGGCGGTGTCCCTCTCACGTGATACCCTGTTTGAAACCCGTATCAAGCTGCCAGCCAACCTGACCGAAGGGTTCTATGTCGCGCGGATATTCCTGACACGCGACGGCAATGTGGTCGACGAATATGTCACGACCATACCCGTGAAAAAGGTCGGGCTGGAACGCTGGCTGTATAACCTCGCCCACGAAAACGCGTTTCTATACGGGTTGATGTCACTGGCGATTGCGATTGCTGCAGGCTGGGGCGCATCTGCGGTCTTTACGCTGTTCCGGCGTTAATCGTCGTCCTGCGCGGTCAGTTCCAACGCCACAGGCGCCACATGCAGATCATCCACCGTCAGCGGGCTTGATGGGCGACCCAGCCGATTGCGCACGACCCACCGTAGCTGTGTTTCCGCACGGGTAATCGCAACATAGGCGAGGCGCTTCCACAAAGGTTGCCCCGCCTCCACGCGGCCCATCTTGGCTGCAATTTCGATATCGGGGGCGAACACCTGCACGGTGTCCCACTGGCTGCCTTGCGCCTTATGGATGGTCACAGCGGCCCCATGCAGGAACGTGGCACCCATGCGCGCGGCAAAGGGGATGAACGGCTCTGCGTCGCCCTCTTGCTCGATCTTGACGATGGACGCGGCGCTGACTTGCGGGTCCTCGGCGCCCATGACGTGCAAACGGCTAAACCCCGGTTTGCGCCCTGGCCCAAGGTACACAACCTGCGCGCCCTTAATCAGGCCACGGGCCTCAAGGTCGAGCCGTTTTTTCCGGTGCTTCATCGGCAGTTCGATACCGTCGCAAATCAGTGGCTCGCCTTCCAAAAGCTCATCCGCAGGGGCGTCAAACGCGGCGCGGAACGCGTGGATCAGACGAATACGCGTGGCGTTGCGCCAGACCAGCACAGGGCTGCGGGCCATCAAATCCGCCTCGACCCGTTGGGCCATGACAACGCGTTCATCGGTCGTCGCAGCCTCGGCCACCAGTTTTTCAAACGCGTAGAAATCCACCATCGGGTCGGCCAAAGCATGGGCCAGATCAAGGATCGGGTTGCCCGCCGTCTGCCGGTGCACACGGTTCAATGTCAGCACACGCTTTTCGGGCATCGTGTCGAACACCATGCCGCCCGATGTCTGCACCGGCGGCAATTGTGCAGGGTCCCCGAACAACAGCAATGTCGGGAAAATCTCTTGCAGATCGTCAAACTGCTTAGCGTCCAACATAGAGCTTTCATCGACAAACCCGATGTCGAGCGGCTCCTCTCGCCGCTTCCATCCGGTGATAAAATCCGATCCGCGCAACCCCGCCGCAGCGAGGGCTGCGGGCACAGATTTATGGGTCTGGAACGACGAAAATGCACGGTCCAGCGCAACGTCTGTCAGCCCGTCAATCTCTGGCCGCTCACCCTGTCCGGCGAGCCATTCGGCGACCTTTTCATATTCGGGATCATAGACCGGCGTGTACAAAATCCGGTGGATCGTCGTCGCAGGTACCCCGCGATTGCGCAGCACCGACGCCGCCTTGTTTGTGGGGGCCAGAATGGCAAGCGTACGACGTTCCTTGCGCTTTTTGCCTTCCCAATCGCCGGAAATAACATCGACGCCAGCCTCTTCCAGCGCCTCGTAAAGACGGGCAAGCAGCATCGTTTTGCCCGACCCCGCCTTGCCGATCACAGCCATCACCGATGACGTGTCTGACTGGGGTGGCATCAACAGGCCTTCGTCCAGATCGACCCCCGACTGGCGCAAGACGGATGCGACATTGTCCCATGCCTCGGCCTGATCATGAGAGAATGTAATTGCGGTGCTGCTCATAGGCGGCACAGTATCGGGCTGTGCGGCGACCCACCAGCAGTTAAGCGGCCGCTTTGCGTTTTATCGGGTGGCCGAACGACCGCAGGAACCAATGGGCCGATGCATCCGACGAAACGCCAGCGCGGCGCAACACAACGGCGCGATCATCCGCACGGTAGCCCCACAACCCAACCAAGATTTTGTCGTGCCCCTTACCCAACGACCCAAGCACGACGGGCGACGCGCCGATCATGTTGTACATGCGGACCATACGCGCATCAAATACGCCCAACAGATATGTCAGATCAGACGCCCGCATCAATTCGTCCCGGCCAGCATCAGCGCAGCAGCAACATGCGCACCCGCCCCTTGGGCCACGCAAAACCACGTGCATTCCCAGATCTTATCAGACCGGATATCCGCCCGGCCCAGAAGGGTATGGAAATGGTCATGCAGCATCGTGCGACCCGACGTAGGCAGAAACCGCATCGACCCACCATGGGTCCCGTCGGGCAATTCCCAAATGACATAAAGCGGATTGATGTCGTCGTATTCATCGCGCTCGAACCCGTGGTCATCGACCGTGACGTCCCAGCCCAGACGGGTATAGAATTGCACCGCACGGTCGCGGTGCATCGTGTCACGCAAAAGAGGGAATTGGTTAATCTGTTTGCCTGTCAAATAACGCAGTATCGCGACGTTCCTTATTGACTGGTTAAGCCAGCTTTAAGGATCGTTGAGATCACGCAAATAAATTTGATAGGACCGTGCGGGCCCATTTAGAATTGGTTAATTGGCAGCCACGCTCGGGTCTTCGCGCCCCGGCCATCTGCCTGGCGCGGCCCGCGCAGCCCCCCCATCAGGATCAGCCCCTCAGCCAAGGCCCTAGCAACGGCATGCGTCGTGTTCAGCGCACCCAGCTTGAACCGCGTGCTTTCGATATAGGCGCACAGGGTGTGTTTCGAAATCGACAGCATCTCAGACACCTGCCCGCGGCTATAACCCATGGCCAGAAACGTCAGCGCATCGGTTTCACGCGGCGACAGGGC
Organism: Yoonia sp.; assembly: GCA_029250945.1. Taxonomy (GTDB): domain Bacteria; phylum Pseudomonadota; class Alphaproteobacteria; order Rhodobacterales; family Rhodobacteraceae; genus Yoonia. The sequence goes on along the minus strand of JAQXEG010000034.1, from coordinate 146,080 downwards.
GCGCACAGGTTCAGGTGCACGGCCTTTTTCCAGTTCCAACGCTTTGACGTTTAAAAAATGCGCAATCAGGATCAGGTCACGCTGCATCCGGATGGTGAATTCTGACCACTCCTCGTCCGAGGTGGTGTGCGACACTGTGAACAGCGCGAACTGGCGGTTCGGCCCGCGGATCGGGACAGAAAACCCCTGATTGCCGATGCCAAAGGATATCGCATCCTTGCGAAATGCACGCGCAGCCCGCGACGACCAATCAAGCCGCTTCCAGTCGACGGGATGAAACCGCTGAAAACAACCCAAGATAACCGGGTCAATCCGCAGGTAATCCTGATCGACATAGCGTTGCGCCCACGCCGGGTCATAGGTGCCGAACCCGTATTGTTCGCCATCCGCACTGACCCAATGATAAACGACATGATCGACACTTAGCGCATCGCGGAGTTCAACAGTTAACCCTTGCAGCTGTTCAAGAGCGGCGGCTTACTCCAGCTTGATGAAAAATTTGTCCAGTTTCAGCGGCGTCACCTCGCACCGTCACCGGTGCGCCCTCTTGCAATATGGATAGTTCGGCGTTCGCGACGATTGCTGTTTCATCCAGTTGGACTGCCAAAAGCGGTAGGTCGTTCAGCAGGGCAAAACGACGCAAGTCCGCAAGCACGTCCAAGATCCAGTCATTCCCCATTACAAAACTCCTTAAGATTAGTTAACGAATAGTTAACAGCCTATGGTCGCATCTATATTCACATCCCAAAATCCGCTCCTTTACCCCCGCATTTATAGGGGGTGTGCGATTTTCTAAGGTTTTGTTCCGATTTAGAACCACCCGATACAACAACGCCCACCTTCTCAGGCGGGCGTTGCAGCAATCCTAGGGTGATTTCAGCGCGATTTAGGGGCGCGATTCGACCCGTGCATCGTCCATTGTGCGCAGCCCAACCTTGGGCGATTGGACCAGCACGGCCATGTTACCGGGCTTGTGTTCATTGCGACGCATCTTAGTGTGGGCGGCGGGAATTTCATCCCAACCGAATACCTCGGACATGCACGGATCAAGGCGCTGCTCGACCATCAATTTATTGGCAGACGCAGCCTGTTTAAGGTTGGCAAAGTGGCTACCTTGCAGGCGTTTCTGATGCATCCACATGTAACGCACGTCAAACGTCAGATTATATCCCGTCGTGCCCGCGCAGATCACAACCATACCGCCGCGTTTACAAACAAACGTGGACACGGGGAACGTCGCCTCGCCGGGGTGTTCGAACACCATGTCTACGTTATTCCCCTTGCCAGTGATTTCCCAAATCGCCTTGCCGAACTTGCGTGTCTCGGTGAACCATTCCTTATACTCGGGCGTATTCACCGTGGGCATCTGGCCCCAGCAATTGAAATCATTGCGGTTGATCACACCCTTCGCGCCAAGGCCCATGACGAACTCACGCTTGTCTTCGTCACTGATGACACCGATGGCATTGGCACCCGCAGTGTTGATCAGCTGGATCGCATAGGACCCCAGACCGCCAGAAGCACCCCAGACAAGGACGTTCTGACCAGGCTTCAACTCATGCGGGTGGTGGCCGAACAGCATCCGGTAGGCGGTGGCAAGCGTCAGCGTGTAGCACGCGCTTTCCTCCCACGTCAGGTGCTGTGGACGCGGCATCAATTGCTGAGACTGCACATTTGTAAACTGCGCGAATGACCCGTCGGGGGTCTCATAACCCCAGATGCGCTGGGTTTCGGAATACATCGGATCGCCGCCGTTGCATTCCTCATCGTCGCCATCGTCTTGGTTACAGTGGATCACCACCTCATCGCCGATCTTCCAGCGTTTCACCTTGTCACCTATGGCCCATACGATGCCAGATGCATCGGAACCAGCGATGTGGAAATCCGCCTTGTGCACGTCAAACGGGCTGATCGGGATGCCAAGACCGGCCCAAACGCCGTTATAGTTAACGCCAGCGGCCATCACCATGACCAGCACCTCGTGGCTGTCCAGTTTGGGGACATCGACGACTTCAATCTCGAACGCTTTGTCCGGCTCACCGTGGCGTTCACGGCGGATCGTCCACGCATACATCTGCGCCGGCACATGCCCAAGCGGGGGCAGTTCACCCACCTCATACAGATCTTTTTCAATGGCTATTGTCGCCGTGTTGAGATCAAGGGCCATGTCCGTCTCCATCTGATGTCCACCAAAATTGCCGCGCCGCAGAATCGGCGCTTCTATCAAGGTTTAAAATTGGAAAAGTAACATTGCAACCCAAATTAGGTCACAATTGTAATTTTATGTCTTCTGCACCGCAGCATCAACAAAGTGGTGATCAATCGTCGCGGCGTAATAGGCCAGCACATCGCGACCATCAGCGTCGATCGTAACATGCTGTTCTGAAACACGGACCAATCCGCGCAACGACAACCGCGCAAGGGTTTCATCCACCATCGCGCCCACCTCGCGGCGGGGTATCGGCATGGACCGCACCCGCAACTCATCCAGCATCACCGAAATGGCCCCTTTCAGCGCGTCACGGGTATTCACACCTTGGGTCAACGCCCGCGCTACTAAGGGGGCGGCGAGCACGGGCACAACCTTGCAAATGCGCAGCATCAATTCATCGGCCACAGCCTCTGTCCGGCCCTCACCCATCGGGATTGTTGACAGCTCTAACGGGGTGCCAAACCCAACAGTCGCTGTGCCGAACCCACGGAATTTTCCACGCACGCGCCACCATGTATAGATCGCGCAGCTGCAGATCACTGACCATACGGATGGGCGGAAGCGACGCTTGCCAGTCTTGTCAGCAGCAATCAAAAACCGGTCTTCTAACACCTGATCATAATTCAACCCGACAGGCACAAAAATCACATCACGCCCATCAGGCCCGCGCCCGTCAACGATGTAATTCAGCAGCCCCAGCTTCGGTTCGCCCACACGCCCCGTCAGGCTTAACCCACCTTCTGGGAACATCGCTTGGGTCACGCCACCATCCGTTGCCATCTGCACGTAACGCGCCAGCACACGGCGATACAGCGACCCGCGCGACCGACGCCGGATAAAGTAGGCACCCAGCATCTTAATTATCGACGACAGCGGCCAAACCCGCGCCCATTCGCCCACCGCATAAGACAGTGTGCCAGCGCGGCTAACCAAGTGGGTGACCAGCACATAGTCCATGTTGCTGCGGTGGTTCATCACAAAGATCACCGTCGCGTCGGGGTCGATCTTTTCCAGCGCGTCACGGTCGAACGCGCCGATCCGCACCTTATACAATGTCTTGGACAGCCACCGCGCCAGCCGCATCCCGACACTGAAATAAAGCGTCGCGGAAAACGATGGCACAATTTCGCGGGCGTAGTCCTTGGCCTTTTCAAAGGCGACGTTTTCGGGAATGCCCTCTTCCTCGGCATATTCCACAACGGCCTTGGTAATCTCGGGGTCGTAAATGATACGCTGGATCATGTCATAGCGGCGCGCCAGCTTGAACGGTTCAATCGGACGGGTCAGGCGTTCGTTCAGTTTCGCGATCACCCTTTCCGCACGTTTGCGGAAAAACCAGCGGACCGACGGGAACAGGAAATGCGATGCAAACGTCACCGCCGCAAACAGCAAAATCAGGACAAAGGCCCACACAGGCATAGAGATGGTTTGCGTCATTGTGCGACACTGACAGGAACCGGACGCGGCGTAAATCCCGTCATGCTGCGCCGCAGCGAATTGACAGCGCCACAAAATGACTTATATTCAATACATGACGCAATAATATGTCGCATACCCGAGTCGGAGGAACTCCCATGTCGCACCCGCAGAAAGATCGCCCATGGCTTTTCCGCACCTACGCCGGGCATTCGACCGCCGCCGCGTCCAATACGCTGTACCGGGGAAATTTGGCCAAGGGGCAAACGGGGCTTTCCGTCGCCTTCGACCTGCCGACCCAAACCGGCTATGACAGCGATCACGTTCTGGCAAAGGGCGAGGTTGGCAAGGTCGGCGTGCCCGTCAGCCACTTGGGCGACATGCGTGCATTGTTCAACGATATCCCGCTGGACAAAATGAACACCTCTATGACAATCAACGCGACGGCCCCTTGGCTTTTGTCGCTTTACATCGCCGTGGCCAAGGAACAAGGCGCCGATATTTCCGCCCTGCAAGGCACCGTGCAAAATGATATCATCAAGGAATACCTGTCGCGCGGCACCTACATCTGTCCGCCCGAACCATCCCTGCGCATGATCACCGACGTCGCCGCCTACACCCGCGAACACCTGCCGAAATGGAACCCGATGAACGTGTGCAGCTACCACCTGCAAGAGGCGGGCGCGACACCAGAGGAAGAGCTGGCCTTTGCACTGGCCACCGCCACCGCCGTGCTGGATGATTTGCGCGGCAAGGTCCCTGCCGAAAACTTTCCCGCCATGGTTGGCCGCATCTCGTTCTTTGTGAACGCGGGCATCCGTTTCGTGACTGAGCTGTGCAAAATGCGCGCGTTTGTCGAGTTGTGGGATGAAATCTGCGCCACCCGATACGGGGTCGAGGACGCGAAATATCGGCGCTTTCGCTACGGGGTGCAGGTCAACTCGCTTGGCCTGACTGAACAGCAGCCGGAAAACAACGTCTATCGCATCCTGCTCGAAACGCTGGCCGTGACCCTATCCAAAACCGCTCGTGCCCGCGCCGTGCAACTACCTGCATGGAACGAGGCGCTTGGCCTGCCCCGCCCATGGGATCAGCAATGGTCGCTGCGGATGCAACAAATTCTTGCCTATGAAACGGACCTTTTGGAATTCGACGACCTGTTCGAAGGCAACCCCGCGATTGAACGCAAGGTCGCAGCCCTAAAGGATGGCGCACGCGCCGAACTGGCGCAGATCGACGGCATGGGCGGCGCGGTCAACGCAATCGCCTATATGAAGGGGCGGCTTGTAGACTCCAACGCGGCCCGCATCGGCGGGATTGAGGACGGCAGCACCACGGTCGTTGGCGTCAACAAATGGACCACCGGCGAGCCATCCCCGCTGACCGCAGGCGACGACGCGATCATGGTCGCCGACGCCGATGCCGAAGCCGACCAGCTACAACGCCTGAACGCTTGGAAATCGGATCGCGATGACAATGCGGTGCAAACAGCCCTAACCGCGCTGCGCACCGCAGCGGCCGATGGCACCAACATTATGATGCCCTCCATCGCTTGCGCCCGCGCAGGTGTGACAACCGGCGAATGGTCCGACGTGATCCGCGCGGCGTTCGGGCAATATCGCGCGCCCACCGGCGTCAGCCCAAACCAGTCCAACCGGACCGAAGGCTTGGATGATCTGCGCGAACAGGTCGATCTGGTCAGCGTTGCCTTGGGTCGTCGTCTGAAATTCCTTGTGGGTAAACCGGGTCTGGACGGGCATTCCAACGGGGCCGAACAGATCGCCACCCGCGCACGCGATTGCGGCATGGATATCGCCTATGAAGGTATCCGCCTCACACCCGAAGAAATCGTCGCAGCCGCAAAATCGGACGACGCGCATGTCATCGGCCTATCGATCCTATCAGGGTCGCATATCCCCTTGATTGAGGATGTGATGGCGCGGCTAAGGGCCGAAAACCTGACCCATATTCCTGTCATCGCTGGCGGCATCATCCCCGAAGATGACGCAGCCCGCCTGCGTGATATGGGCATCGCGGGCGTCTATACGCCCAAGGATTTTGAGCTAAACAAAATCATGGGCGATATCATTACGTTGGTTGATCCACGCAAAATCGCGGCTGAATGATCACTCTTCGAGTTTGATCACCAAATCATCATAGGTGTAGGACAGCACGATTTCGCCGTTCTGTCCCGCCAAAAATTTCGGATCACGCGGCAGGCACCCGATCCCGCACAGCTGCGACGCAACCATATCCACGGTATCAATATACCAAAGCCGCCCGCCGGGTGTCGCGACATATCCGTCGATGCCTTCATCCGCGTCGCCTTCCATATCGGCACTGCTTGGGACCTCGTTGAAATAGTCGGGGGAATGGCCGCCATGGGTATGATAGGATGCGGTAATAATCTCAATGAATTTGGGATCGTCCGCCAGACAACTATCCACATTGCCAAGCGTCGGCTTGGACGCAATCAACTGGCCATCGGCATTAAACCCGACATAGCCGCAGTATTCGACATTCTGCGCAATCGACATGGAGTTTAACGTCTCATAGATCCCTTTGACGAGCGCGACTTCATCCGCCTGCTAGGCGATCATAGCCGTGGGGATCAGGGCCAATACGGCCACGGCAAACAGTTTCATCTACTCTCCTAACTTCTCGCGCAGGGCGTCGAGTGTGTATTCTTCGGCAATCACGTCGTTCTGGTTTTTGCGAAATCCGGACGCGGACGGCAGGCACGACACCCCGCACAGCTGATATGTGACCATGCGTTGCGTATCAATGAACCACAGCCGACCACCTGGCGTGGCGACATAACCGTTCATGTAAAATTCACGATCGCCTTCCATGTCCACAACGCTTGGCACCTCGTTGAAGTACCCCTCATCAAAATCGCCATGGGTATGGTAGGACGCGGTCACCGCAATATCGCGGGGAAACGGCGCCCCACAGGACGCAAGATCGCCGGGCACGGGGGGCGTCGCGACCATAATCCCATCCGCATTATACCCGATATAGCCGCAATATTCCCGCTTTTTGGCAAAAGAATGTGGCTGCATCCGCGTCAGCACCTCTTTGGCCACAACAATCTCTACGGCGTCTTGGCCCACGGCAGGCACCGCAAAGAGGGCAGCGATGAGTGCAAAAAACTGGCGCATTTCCCCTCTCCTATTCGGACGGCATTCAGCCTAGACTATCTCCAATCAGCAAAGGATTCCACAGATGACCATCCACATTGGTGCCAAAGCCGGCGATATTGCGCCCACCGTTCTGATGCCCGGCGATCCCTATCGCGCAAAATGGGCCGCCGAGACGTTTCTTGACGATGCACGCCTCGTGAATGAGGTGCGCGGCATGCTTGGTTACACTGGCAAATGGCAGGGGCATCCGGTCACGATCCAAGGGTCAGGCATGGGCATGCCATCCCTGTCGATCTATGCCAATGAGTTGATCACTGACTATGACGCGCAAACGCTGATCCGCATCGGGTCCTGCGGAGGGATGCAAAACCATGTGGGCATCCGCGATGTCATCTTGGCGATGACGGCCTCCAATATCTCGACCCCGTCGCGCGGAATTTTCAAGGAATTCAACTTTGCCCCCTGCGCCGACTTTGGCTTGCTGTCAGCGGCCCACGCGGCAGCCATGGCCAAGGGCGTCACCACCCACGTGGGCGGCATCTATTCGGCAGATGTATTCTACGACGAACGGCCCGATTTGAACGAACAAATGGTGCGCCACGGGATCCTTGGCGTGGAAATGGAAGCGGCAGAGCTTTACAACCTCGCGCACCGCCATAACCGGCGGGCGTTGGCCGTGCTGACCGTGTCGGACCACCTACTAACGCATGAGGCATTGCCATCCCAAGACCGCGAAAGCAGCTTTGGCGAAATGGTGGAAATCGCATTAGCGGCTGCGTTTACCTAAACGCCGTGGGTGCGGCTATAGGCGTTGCGCGCGGGCGGCACCCACCCATCCAAGGCCCCATCAGCGGGGACAAATACCTGCATCAATAGCGGGTGACAGGCGGCATCATCGCTGGAATGCACAGTGCTGCAATCCCCGCCCGGACAGGCGGACAGAACAGCCAGCAAATCAATCTCGGCAAACAGTTCCAGATAATCACCGGGGCGCACGGGGCTCCCCTTCATGAAATACTGGCCTGTGTCGCGGGTAAATCCGGTGCACATGAACAGGTTCATAACGTCATGCACATGCATCTCGGCCTCGGCCAACGGCAGGCCGGTATGAGTAGCCAGCGCGCGGGTCAGGTTGGAATGGCAGCAATAATGATAGTCATCCCCGGACAGCAAACGCCCGGTATAGGGGTCACAACGCGTACCAATCACATCATGCACCGACCCGCCAAACTGATCCATTCCGTACCACCCCAGCGTATCCTCAACCACGGTGGCCATGGGGCGCAGATGCGGAAAACTGGACCACATACGATCACCTGTGGTGATATGTGTGCCATGTAGCGCACGGGTTTTGCCCGAATAAAAACGCTCTGACAGATCATCCGCGGCGAACAGGTTCAGGTCGCCAACTTGCGGGCCATCCACCGATGACATCCGCAAAAAACAGCCCCCAGGAACGGTGATTGTGGCCGCATCACGCGGGGCCACGGTCACCGTTTCAACCAACCGCGCCCCAGCGCGCGCGGCTTGATACAGCGGCAGGTCCGGTTGCGGCAATGTTTCAACCGGATAGCAGATCACGGGGGGAACGTCGCGTCGGGCGGCAGCATCTTTTGGTTCTGGCATCACATCCTCTTGGCGGTTTTTCAGGTGTCAGTCGCAAACGAAAACGCCGCCCCAGATGGGACGGCGATTATCATATCAGGCAAGATCGATCATAGCAATCAAACCACACGCTCAACCATCTTTTTCTTGATCGACGCGATAGCCTTGGCAGGGTTAAGACCCTTCGGGCACGTCTTTGCGCAGTTCATAATTGTGTGGCAACGGTACAATTTGAACGGATCATCCAGATCATCCAGACGCTCGCCCGTCGCCTCATCGCGGCTGTCAACGATCCAACGATAGGCGTGCAGCAATGCAGCAGGGCCGAGGTAGCGATCGCCGTTCCACCAGTAGGACGGGCAGGATGTTGAACAGCACGCACACATCACGCATTCGTACAAACCATCCAGCTTTTCGCGGTCCTCGATGGATTGCTTCCACTCTTTCGCGGGGGTGTTCGATTTAGTTTCCAACCACGGCATGATGCTCGCGTGTTGGGCGTAGAAATGCGTCAGATCAGGGATCAAATCCTTGACCACGGGCATGTGTGGCAGCGGGTAAATCTTGACGTCGCCCGCAACCTCATCCAGCCCATAGATACAGGCCAGCGTGTTGATCCCGTCGATGTTCATTGCACAGGACCCGCAAATCCCCTCGCGACAGGACCGGCGGAAGGTCAGGGTTGGATCAATCTCGTTCTTGATCTTGATCAGTGCGTCCAAAATCATCGGACCGCAGGTATCCAGATCAACAAAATACGTGTCCAGCGACGGGTTTTTGCCATCGTCAGGGTTCCAACGATAAATCTGAACTTTGCGCAGGTTCGTGGCGCCCTCGGGCTTTGGCCAGGTCTTGCCTGTCACCATGCGGCTGTTCTTTGGAAGGGTCAGTTGTACCATTCTCGTCTCTCCTTTGAGGGCGATCGCCCCCGTCCCTAAGGTCTATCTCAAATTTGGGCGGCGGACCGGTGGCTAACCGGTAAGCCAAGCTGCTCCTTACAGTCCAGCAAAGCCCGTTCTAGTCCGTCGGCCCGATCTTGTGGAAAGGCGCCAAGACCATCACAGGCCCCAAGACCAATCAATGCAGCAAATTTTATTCCCCGCGCCAGCATCAGAATGTCCGCTCTTTTGGAGCGATCTTTTTGGTACTGATGCCGCCTTGCTTTTCAGTGGTCAGCGCCTTGGTGATCACGGGGCGATATGACAAATCTACCTGTGTCCCGTCGATGTTGGACAGCGTGTGCACGCGCCAGTTTTCATCGTCGCGGGTCGCATAATCCTCGTGGGCGTGGGCGCCGCGGCTTTCCTTGCGGGCCTCAGCGCCAACAATCGTGGCCAGCGCGTTGGGCATCAGGTTCGTCAGCTCAAGCGTTTCCATCAGATCAGAGTTCCAGACCATCGAGCGGTCCGTGACCTTGATACCATCCATTTTGGCGGCAACGGCTGTCATTTTTTCAACGCCGTCTTTCAGCGTCTTGTCGGTGCGGAACACGGCGGCGTCAGCCTGCATCGTTTTCTGCATCTCAAGGCGCAATTCGGCAGTGCCAGTGTCACCATCCGCATGGCGCAGCCCATCGAAACGGTCAAACGCGGCATCCACGGACGCTTGGTTCAAGACAGGGTTCGGCGCATCGCGGTCCACAACCTTACCCGCCTGAATGGCAGCTGCACGGCCAAAGACGACCAAGTCGATCAAGCTGTTGGACCCAAGGCGGTTCGCCCCATGCACAGACGCACAGCCCGCTTCGCCCACAGCCATCAGGCCAGGCACCACAGCGGTTGGGTCTTTGGCGGTCGGGTTCAAAACCTCACCATGATAGTTCGTAGGAATACCACCCATGTTATAGTGCACGGTTGGCAGCACAGGAATCGGTTCCTTGGTCACGTCGACACCGGCAAAGATGCGGGCACTTTCAGAAATACCCGGCAGGCGCAGGTTCAGCGCCTCGGCGGGCAAGTGGTTCAGGTTCAGGTGAATGTGATCACCACCTGCACCGACACCGCGCCCTTCGCGGATTTCCATCGTCATACAGCGGGACACGTAATCGCGCGGCGCAAGGTCCTTATAATTCGGGGCATAGCGTTCCATGAAACGCTCCCCTTCGGAGTTGGTTAGATAACCACCCTCGCCACGCGCGCCCTCTGTAATCAGGCAGCCAGCACCATAGATACCGGTTGGGTGAAATTGCACGAATTCCATGTCCTGCAATGGCAAACCCTGACGGGCGACCATACCGCCACCATCACCTGTGCAGGTGTGCGCAGATGTGGCGCTGAAATAGGCGCGGCCGTAACCGCCTGTTGCCAGCACAGTGGTCTTGGCGTTGAACACGTGCATCGTGCCATCGTCCAGTTTCCACGCGACGACACCTTGACATTGCCCGTCCTCAGACATGATCAGATCGGTGGCGAAATATTCGATGTAGAATTCAGCCTGTTGTTTCAGCGACTGCCCATACAGCGTGTGCAAGATCGCGTGGCCTGTACGGTCAGCAGCGGCACATGTGCGCTGCACGGCAGGACCTTCGCCAAATTCGGTTGTGTGGCCACCAAACGGGCGCTGGTAAATCTTACCCTCTTCGGTGCGCGAGAACGGCACACCGTAATGCTCCAGCTCATACACCGCCTTGGGTGCCTCACGGGCAAGGTATTCCATCGCGTCGGTATCACCGAGCCAATCGGACCCTTTGACCGTGTCATACATATGCCACTGCCAGCTATCGGGGCCCATGTTGCCCAGCGACGCGGCGATGCCACCTTGTGCGGCAACAGTGTGGGACCGTGTCGGGAACACTTTGGTAATACAGGCCGTTTTCAGCCCCTGTTCAGCCAAGCCCAGCGTCGCGCGCAGACCGGCACCACCAGCACCGATAACAATCGCATCATAGGTGTGGGTTTCATATTCGTAAGCAGCCATTGTCAAATCTCCGGCGGAATTAAAGGGCGAGGCGCAGAATGGCGATCACGCCAAACGCAGCGGCACCATAGGACAGGCAGATCATCGCAATGATCAGCACCTTACGGGCCAACCCATGCACATAGTCTTCGATCAGGGTCTGCACACCGCCGCGAAAGTGGTAAAATGTCACAAGCATCGTCAGCGCGGCAATCGCGGCAGGCACGGGACGGCTGTAATAGGCGATCACCTCGGCGTAAGATCCGCCCAGCGTCGCGCCGAATTGAAAGATGAAAATCGGCAGCAGGATGACCAAAGCGACCGAACTGACCATCATGTGCCAGTGGTGCATGGTGCCGGATTTCGCAGAGCCATTACCCTCGGCGCGTTTGCGATCTGTCATATATGTCATGTCAGCGATCCCTTATGTCACAACGATGGTGAAGATGGTCATCATCACGGATGCGATGATCATGATCAAACCAGCGGTTTCGGATTTTTCCACGTCCAGCATATGCCCGCTGTCCCAGATCAGGTGCCGGATGCCACCGAACATGTGATACCAAACGGCCCACGTAGATAAAAAGAACACCAGATCGCCAAACCAGCTTCGCAGGAAACCGTCAGCAGTCGCAAATGCGTCTGGCCCAGCGGCGGCAGCGACAAACCACCACACGATCATTAGCGCCGCGATCAACAACGCGTTGCCTGTCAGGCGCACAAAAATCGACGTCATCGACGTCAGTTGCGGGCGGTAAACTGTCAAATGCGGTGACAGCGGGCGGCTGCCCCGGTTCACATCGGCCATGGTTCGATCCTTATATCTCGACGCGGATTTGCACCCTTGTGCATCATCTGTGTCGCAGAGTCACGCAGACCACCCTTTCAAATCAATGAATTTTTGCCAGATAGCGGCAATAAATCGCAACTGTGATCACAGTCGAAAATTATGTGATCACATAACTTCGTAGAGTTGCATCAACTTGCGGCCCTGCTTGTCCGCATCGGGCTGCAATTCCTGTGCAATCGCTGCGAAATCAAATTCCTGCGGGGGCAGGCGAGCGGGCACATCGCCCAAAGCGTCCAGAAACGCGATCAGGTAACCGTCGGGCGGCGCACTTGCGATCAAGGGGTGCGGGCGCGTCTGTACGGCATCCACGGCGGCGGCGCGTTGGGCTCCCCGCAGCTGACGACATTCACGACCAAAGGGTTTTCAAGGCCGAAATCACTGTTGAGCGCGGTCAACTTCTCACGAATGGTATTAACCGTAATAGAGGCAGCCATGTCCGCCTCGCCCAGTACAAAAGTGGTGCCGGGGATGTCGATCGCGATGTTGGCCAGCACGTTGCCCCAGCTGTAATCGGCTTGTTCAAATTCGACCTCGCACAAGTTTGCACGATCCTCTGGCAGGCCCATCAATGCGTCCATTTCTACGCGGACGTCCCAGTTGCCACCGGCAAAGATGCAGATTGTGTTATAGTATCGTTGTTCGCTGGCACCGTGGGTGTCCCAGAACGCGATATCGCCGTCGGCTTCATCAGCTTCGGCCAGAAACACATCTACGGTGGATTGCACCATCGCTTGCGCTGTTTCCTCTTCATAAAGCAGGTGCAACAGCATTACAGATGCGACGTCTGCCGCGTCTTCCTCCTACCCGAAAATCGGCAGCTTGAGGATGTCGATCAGCGCATGGCCCAGCTCGTGATAAAAGCATGGCCCAGCTCGTGATAAAAGATCGCGAGGGTGTTGTCGCGGATGTATTCCTCGGCGTCTCGGGCGGTTGCGGTTGTCGCGGTCAGCGCCAATGTGGCGGCAAGATATTTCATGGTTATATCCTTAGATCGGCATCAGCGCCCAGTAGTCGAGATCAAGCAAAACCTCTGGCAGATATTTGCCATCGTCGCCGCGCAATTCGCCCGCCCCACCCGTCGTCGCCACAAGCCGCAGCCGGATTGCACCCACACCGGGCGCATCGGTTTCAGCCTTATCCAGCACCTCTGACCATGCGCGAATTGTTTCGCGTGCGAAACAAGGATTCGCATGGGCACCGCCGTTCAACGCCACGATCATCTGGGCATTTGCCAAACCGTTAAACGACAGTGCGCGGGCCATCGAAATCACGTGCCCACCGTAAATCAATCGTTTGCCATCCGCGCGGTGTGTTGCATCAAAATGCACCTTTGCCGTGTTCTGCCACAGGCGGGTGGCGAGCATATGTTCCGCCTCTTCCACGGTGACGCCATCGACGTGGTCGATCACCTCGCCCACGGTGTAATCACCCCAGCGGTGCGGCTCACCCGCAAGATCAAAATCGTAGTTACTGAAATCGAGCCCCTCGGGGATGACCAGATCGGCGGGATCAACCACATCTGAAAGTTCTGGCACGACAGGATCGGGCGCGGGCCCTTCGGCGCGGCGGCGCACCATAACCCAGCGCACGTATTCCATCAAAACCTCACCATGCTGGTTTTGACCCGTGGTGCACACCCAAACAATACCGGTTTTGCCGTTAGAGTTTTGCTTGACGCCGATCACTTCGGACGTGGCCGTGATCGTATCACCCGGCCACAACGGGGTCAGCCAGCGCCCTTGCGCATAGCCAAGGTTGGCCACCGCATTCAGCGACACATCCGGCACGGTTTTGCCAAATACAGTGTGGAATGTGATCAGGTCATCCAGCGGGCTGAACGGCAGACCGCAGGATTGGGCAAACATATCCGACGAATGCAACGCGTGGCGGGCGGGATAGAGCGCATGATAGAGCGCCCCCTCCCCCATTTTGATTGTGCGCGGGACCGCGTGTTTGATCACGTCGCCGACGGCATAATCCTCAAAAAACCGCCCCGCATTCGTCTTGGACATTTAGACCGCCCCCAGCTTCATATCGCGGGAGTATTCCACATCGGCGTCCTTGGTCACGGCTTGGCCGCAGCGCATCACGCCATTGGCCTGATCAAAGGCATATTGCGGATCGCCGTGCAGCGACCAGCCTTTTGATAGCGCCTCGGTCACGCGGTGGCAGAATTCGGACGTGTCGTCATTGGTGATGAAACGGTAAACTTTCATAGGGATTATCCAAACGGGTTATAGCCAAGGGCGGCGTGGATTGCGGACACCACGGCCACGACGACCACGGTGACGATGATTGCGGTGTATTCTTTCTTGATCGGCACAGCGTGGTACGGACCCCGCGGACCGTTTGCACGGTTCAGCACGACCACCTCAGCCAAGGCCCAGATGAACATGCCGCCGAACAACACGATGCTGGGCGTGTCACCATTGACCAGCAAATGCGCAACGGCCCAGATTTTTACCGCCATAAGCTGTGGGTGGCGGATGTATTTTGTCAGCTTGGTTTTCGCCGCACTTGTCGCGAAGACATAGAACGCCAACACCATCAGGATGTTGTTGATCCCCGTCATAGCGGACGTGCGCCCCCAGTAAACGGTCCCCTCGGCGGCGCGGTAGCCAATGACCATCAGCACAATCGCGGCGACCGAGCCGATGGCGACGATCCCCTTGCCCTTGTCACCAAAGCTTTCGCGGTGATCCGGCGCGATGCGTTTCCAGAAATGGACAGCCGCCCACAGAATTAAACCTAAGATAAGTAGTAACATTATGCCTCCAACGCGGCGATGGCCGCTGCTTTGGCCAAGGTCGCCTTTGCGGTGACGATATGCAAGTTCTCAACGATTTTGCCATCGACCACGGCGACACCATCTGTCGTGGCCTCGAACGCGGCGATCTGGCGTGTGGCAAGGTCGACCTCTGCCTCGGACGGGCCGAATGCGGCGTTGCAGATCGCGACTTGTGCGGGGTGGATCAGGGTTTTGCCGTCAAAGCCCATATCGCGCCCTTCGGCGCATTCCACCGCCAGCCCGTCGTCATCCTTGAACGCGTTATAGACCCCGTCGAGCACCACGATCCCGTGCGCCTTGGCCGCCAGAACAGACAACTGAAGGGAGGTCATCAACGCGGCGCGGCTACGCGAATTGAGGTCCTTGGCCAAATCGTTGGTGCCCAAAACAAAGCCCGCCATCGCAGGATGTGCGGCAATGGCGGCGGCATTCAGCACGCCCAAGGGCGTTTCAATCATCGCCCAGATCGGGGTGTCGGGGATCAGCGCGGCCAGCGCGTCGACGTCGCCCGGGCCATTGACCTTGGGCAAAAGCACCGCGTCGCAATCCATATCCGCAATAGCAGCGGCGTCATCCGCGCCCCATACGGTGTCCAATCCGTTCATCCGCACCACACGCAATCGGGGACCATAGCCACCCTCCCCCAGCACGCCCGCCAATGTCGTTCGCGCATCCGCTTTCATATCCGGTGCAACCGCGTCCTCTAAATCGAAAAGGATCACATCAACAGGTAGGCCCCGCGCCTTGTCCAAGGCGCGGTCCTTGGACCCGGGAATATAAAGGGCGGAGCGATAGGGTCTATCGTGCATCTTGATGTCCTCGTAATATTGTTGCGCAATTAAGGTCAGAAGTTTCACGATCATTCAACCGAAAATCTGCCGCAGCGCAGCAATCGGACCCACCGTTACGGTGCGTTAACCTTATCGCGGCAAGCTGGGCGCAGTCTGAATGCATACACCAATGCGATGAAAGGCACTGTAGCTATGCGAAATTATACCCTCCTATCTTTAGGGATCAGCGCGCTGATCCTTGCGACCCAACATGCCCAAGCCCAGACCACCAATTGCGCCCCGCGTGACGCAATGGTTGAACGGTTGGCCGCGCAATACGGCGAACGACGTCAAGCGATGGGCCTTGGCAACAACAACACGACGGTCGAATTTTTCGCGGCCGACGCCGATGGCAGCTGGTCCGTCATCGTCACCGCCCCCGGTGGAATGACCTGCCTTGTCGCCGCAGCCAGCGCATTTCAACTGACCGATGATCCGTTGGTCGACACCAGCGCAGGCACCTAGGCCATAGCGACCCAGATCAGCCTGATCCCCGTTGCCACCAGCAACACATAGGTCAACGCGAAAAACGCCCGTTCAGGCACCAAATGATGTGCCTTTACCCCGATAAACGCGCCCAACAGCGCGAATGGCGCGAGGAGCAGCGCGCCGGTGAACGTATCCCAACTGAATATCCCCAGATAGAAATAGGGCACGAATTTCATCCAGTTGATCGCCCAGAATGTGATGACGGTCGTGGATTGATAGGCCAGTTTCGACAGCCCTTGGGATAGTAAGAACACCGCCGTCGGTGGCCCGCCCGCGTGGCTAATGAAACTGGTGAACCCGCCAACCGCCCCAGCCGTCCATGCGTAACGTCGCCGAAACGGCAGTTTGCGATTGGACATTAGCCCAAGGTGTTGCGACAACTGGAACGCGACAAAGGCCAGACAGATCACTCCGATCAGTACCCGAAATACATCCGCGTCGACATAGGCATAGACAAGGGCCGCGATGATCACGCCGGGGACCGCCCCTTGCAACATACCGCGGACTGATGGCCAGTGCCATTTGCCCCAATAGGGTTTCAACGTCGCCGCATCGATCAGCATGAACAGTGGCAACACAATGCCAAGCGCAGCCCCTGGCGGCACCGCCAGCGCCAGAATCGCACCCGCGGCAAAGGCCGCGCCGGATCCAAATCCACCCTTGGAAATGCCGCCATAGATGATCGCCGGAATGCCAAAGGCAAAAAACTGTAAATCAAATTCCATGCCGGTTTTTCCGTAGTTTTCGCCGCAATCACCAAGTGTTAGCGCAGCCCAACGCCCGCAACCATCACGAATTTCGTGATGCCGCAGCGCAGCAGACTTGCACGCGCCGCGCCAAACCCTTACCCAAAGCGCCAAATCTAACCAAGATAGGAGCCACTCCCATGGCACGACCTAAAATTGCCCTTATAGGCGCTGGCCAAATCGGCGGCACGCTTGCCCACCTTGCTGCGATCAAGGAACTTGGCGACATCGTCATGTTCGACATCGCCGAAGGTGGCGACATTGGCCGCGGCAAGGCGCTTGATATCGCCGAAGCGGGCCCTGTTGCTGGCATCGACGTTGCGCTGAAAGGCACCAATGACTACGCTGAGATTGCCGATGCGGACGTTTGCATCGTGACCGCCGGTGTGGCGCGCAAGCCGGGCATGTCCCGCGACGATCTGCTGGGCATCAACCTGAAGGTCATGAAATCCGTGGGCGAGGGCATCGCAGCCCATGCGCCAAACGCATTTGTCATCTGCATCACCAACCCGCTGGACGCGATGGTTTGGGCGCTGCGCGAATTTTCCGGCCTTCCACAGCACATGGTTTGCGGCATGGCGGGTGTTTTGGACTCTGCGCGTTTCCGTCACTTCCTTGCCGAAGAATTCGATGTGTCCATGCGCGACGTCACAGCATTTGTTCTGGGCGGCCACGGCGACACGATGGTTCCACTGACACGGTATTCCACTGTTGCAGGCATCCCGTTGCCCGATCTGGTCGACATGGGCTGGACCACACAAGAGAAGCTGGACGCGATCGTACAGCGCACCCGCGATGGCGGTGCCGAGATCGTTGGCCTGTTGAAAACAGGTTCCGCATTCTATGCGCCAGCCACATCCGGTATCGAGATGGCCGAAGCATATCTGAAAGACCAAAAGCGTCTGCTGCCATGCGCGGCCCACGTTGACGGTGCCTACGGCCTTGATGGGTTCTACGTTGGCGTTCCAACCGTGATCGGCAAAGGCGGCATCGAGCGCGTCGTCGAGATCAAGATGAACAAAGATGAGCAAGCCATGTTCGACAAATCTGTCGACGCCGTCAAAGGCCTCGTGTCTGCGTGTAAAGAAATCGATCCGTCGCTGGCCTAAGCCCAAGCGATATTAGAATTGAAAGGCGTCCCTTCGGGGGCGCCTTTTGCGTTTCAGGATCGCCGCAATGACAAAAGGGCGGTCACAAATGCATCAATTCGGGCATCCATATCGTCGGCCTGCCGACACCCCATGCTGACGTAAACGCAATTGCGCACAAACGCCTTCAGCTTATGTTGGTCAGCCCCTGATTTGAGAAGCTTCACAGTGGTTCCGACATAGGTCTGATATTCGTCATCACGATGCGGGTCCCAATCATCCGCCCAGTCTGAAACCCCGATGGGGTCAAACGAATTCCATTGAAACTGGCAGCGCTGTGGCAATGATTGTGTCATGAGCAAAGTCTAATCCTTCGGCGCGGCGTCCGAAAGCATGCCGAAATCCTGTGGTTATCGCTGATTCTATCAGTGCGCGCCAATTTTGTGATCACACCCCAAAATACTGTGATCACAAATGTCGCTTTTTTCGCTGTTCTTCATAATTCGTTGTTCTTTTGCGTGTCGTGCTGTGTTTCAAGTGGACAAAACCCAGCAAAGCAAGGGACGATCTGATGAACATCCACGAATACCAAGCCAAGGCGCTACTCAAGTCTTATGGCGCACCTGTCAGCGATGGCCGCGCCGTTTTGAAGGCCGAAGATGCAAAAACCGCCGCCGGCGAAATGGATGGGCCGCTTTGGGTCGTCAAGGCGCAGATCCACGCAGGTGGTCGCGGCAAGGGTAAGTTCAAAGAAGCCGACGCAGGCGAAGCGGGCGGTGTACGCCTTGCCAAATCCGCGACCGAAGCTGCTGATGAAGCCAAAAAGATGTTGGGCCGCACATTGGTTACGCACCAGACTGGCCCCGCAGGCAAGCAGGTGAACCGTATCTATATCGAGGACGGTTCCGGTATTGAGACGGAAATGTATCTGGCCTTGCTCGTTGACCGCCAAACATCACGCATCGGCTTTGTCTGCTCGACCGAGGGCGGCATGGACATCGAAGAGGTCGCCGCATCGACCCCCGAAAAGATCCTGAATTTCACCGTTGATCCCGCGGCAGGGTATCAGCCGTATCATGGCCGTCGCGTTGCATTCGCCCTTGGCCTGACCGGCCAGCAGGTCAAGCAGTGCGTAAAACTGATGGGCCAGCTGTACCAAGCGTTCACCGAAAAAGACATGGAAATGCTTGAGATCAACCCGCTGATCGTCACCGACAGTGGTGATCTGAAGGTGCTGGATGCCAAGGTATCATTCGACGGCAACGCCGTTTACCGCCACGCCGACGTCGCAGCATTGCGTGACGAAACCGAAGAAGACCCCAAGGAATTGGCCGCGTCCAAATATGACCTGAACTACATCGCGCTGGACGGTGAAATCGGGTGTATGGTGAATGGTGCCGGCCTTGCGATGGCAACAATGGACATCATCAAGCTTTATGGCGCCGAGCCTGCCAACTTCCTCGACGTGGGTGGCGGCGCGACCAAGGAAAAGGTCACCGAAGCATTCAAAATCATCACTTCTGACCCACAGGTCAAAGGCATCCTTGTAAACATCTTTGGCGGCATCATGCGCTGCGACGTGATCGCCGAGGGCGTGGTTGCCGCAGTGAAAGAAGTCGGCCTGCAGGTCCCACTGGTTGTGCGCCTTGAAGGCACCAACGTCCAGCAGGGCAAAGACATCATCAATAACTCCGACGTTGATGTGATTGCAGCTGATGACCTCAAAGATGGCGCACAGAAAATCGTTGCTGCCGTCAAAGGCTAATCTGGCACAGGCGATGATATTGACCGCGTCACCCTACGAAAACGACCAACAAAAACAGGAAGGACAGAAAAAATGAAAACACCAATGATTTTGATCGCCGCAACGGCAGCTATGACGCTGACAGCGGGTCCATCTTTGAGAGCTAAATGATCCCGTCAGGCGCGTTCTTCACCGGATGCGCCCGGCACCACGGGGCGCCACGCGCCAATTCCATCCCGCATCCATCGGATTGCAACTGACCTACAGGAGCCAACATGGCCATTCTCGTCGACGAAAACACACGCGTCATCTGTCAGGGCCTGACCGGCTCTCAGGGCACATTCCACTCTGAACAGGCCATCGCATACGGCACGAAAATGGTCGGCGGCGTGACCCCCGGCAAGGGCGGTCAGGTGCATCTGGACCTGCCGATCTTTAATTCCGTCCACGAGGCCAAGCATGTGACCGAGGCCAACGCCTCTGTCATCTATGTGCCGCCGCCGTTTGCTGCCGATTCCATCCTCGAGGCGATCGACGCCGAGATGGAATTGATCATTTGCATCACAGAAGGCATCCCTGTGCTGGACATGATGCGCGTCAAGCGCGCGCTCGAAGGGTCCGCATCCCGTCTGATCGGCCCCAACTGCCCCGGCATCATCACACCGGACGCGTGCAAGATCGGCATCATGCCCGGCCATATCCACAAACGTGGCTCCGTTGGCGTTGTGTCCCGTTCCGGCACGCTGACCTATGAAGCCGTGAAACAGACATCCGACAGCGGTCTTGGCCAGTCCACGGCCGTGGGTATTGGTGGCGACCCGATCAAAGGAACCGAGCATATCGACGTGCTGGACATGTTCCTTGATGATGACGAGACGCATTCCATGATCATGATCGGCGAAATCGGCGGTTCCGCCGAAGAAGAAGCAGCCGAATTCCTGACCGCGCAGAAAAAGAAGGGCCGTTGGAAGCCGACAGCTGGTTTCATCGCCGGCCGCACCGCCCCTCCCGGTCGTCGTATGGGCCACGCAGGCGCGATTGTTGCAGGTGGCAAAGGCGACGCCGAGAGCAAAATCGAAGCCATGAAGTCCGCCGGCATCATCGTTGCCGACAGCCCAGCGACACTGGGTGAGGCTGTGCTGAAGGCGATTGGGTAGTGGGAAATAGCTTTGCAATCTCCAAGGTTAGCAAAACTCATCATCGCGGGCCGCCGTCACAGTCCGCGCATGATGTTTTGGAGAGGGTATTGGGGCGCCGAACGATGTGCTTTCAAAGCCTTGCAAAAGTTCTAACCGATGCGGGCTGGAATAACGGTAAACCTGTTCGGGTGGAAAAGCTATTACGCCGCCTCACTTACGTAAATTTGGGGCATGGCCTCTGGGGCGGGCAAACAAAACAAGGCTTTCGCGATCTGCGCAACTACATATCTCGCACACATGGGCGCGGCGCAATCGCGGCTTCCGGTCTTCGGAATTTCGCACGCGTTGGCCACAAAATAATGTCCTTTACACGTCCCAACAATCCGCAAGAGGCTGTGATCGTCATGGGAAACCGCTACGAAGAGGACCAAAGTGTCAAATATGGCTTTAGTCTGTGCGGCGTCGTGATTTTTCACTCTGCGAAGGTGTCGAATTCGCCTACCGGGCAAGGATTTCATCTGAACCATCAATCTATCCGTAAGCGGTTTTTTGATTTCGCTAAGGCCCGTCCAAGCAATGGATGGTCCTGGTCACAAGAGGACGCTAGCCCAATGCCAGACGGAGCTGCCGCGCAAGGCTATTTCGGGAATAGTGCGCGTGATGTTGATCAGGTATTTTTCACAACGGGCCCTGCTAAATCCTTTTTGTTCTCCGAGTTTGACTTGCCAAAGTACCTAACGGTCTCGGCAGCTGCACATTATCAAAGATACGTGTGAGGTTTTGTGATGCTGCTACACCCCACCCATCCGCGTTCCACCTTCTTATGTTCAAAGCACATCCGCTAGGAGCTCAATCATGAACGATCAATCCCCCAACGACATCATGCACGCATCATCTTTTTTGCAAGGGCATAACGCGGAATACGTGGAGCAGCTTTACGCGCGCTACGCTGATAACCCCGGCGCGGTTGATGCAAGCTGGCAAGAATTTTTCAAATCCTTGGGCGATGCCCCTGCAGATGCCAAGGCAGAGGCCGCAGGCCCGTCTTGGGGCCGGACCGATTGGCCACCTGTTCCGAACGATGATCTGACAGCAGCGCTTGACGGGCAATGGGCCGCAGAGCCAGAGGCCGCCGCCAAAAAGATTGCGGGCAAAGCCACCGACAAAGGTGTTGGCCTATCTGAGGAACAAGTCCGCGCCGCCGTTCTGGACAGCATCCGCGCGCTGATGATTATCCGCGCCTACCGTATTCGTGGCCACCTCGTCGCTGATCTTGATCCGTTAGGCATGCGCGACCAGACGGTCCACCCCGAACTGGACCCCGCCAACTACGGCTTTACCGCTGCCGATATGGATCGTCCAATCTTTATCGACAACGTGCTTGGCCTCGAAATTGCGACGATGAACGAGATTATCGCGATTGTGCGTCGCACATATTGCGGGACGTTTGCGCTTCAATACATGCACATCTCCAACCCCGAAGAGGCCGGTTGGCTCAAGGAACGGATTGAGGGCGCGGCCAAGGAAATCACCTTTACCAAGCAGGGCCGCAAGGCGATCCTGAACAGCCTTGTTCAGGCCGAAGGTTTTGAGAAATTCCTGCATGTGAAATACATGGGCACCAAGCGTTTCGGTCTTGATGGCGGCGAAAGCCTGATCCCCGCGATGGAGCAAATCATCAAACGCGGCGGCCAGCTGGGTCTTGATGAAATTATCATCGGGATGCCGCACCGTGGGCGCTTGTCCGTGCTGGCAAACGTGATGCAGAAACCGTACCGTGCGATTTTTAACGAATTCCAAGGCGGGTCGTTCAAGCCCGAGGATGTCGATGGATCGGGTGATGTGAAATACCACCTTGGCGCGTCATCCGACCGCCAGTTTGACGACAACACGGTGCACCTGTCGCTGACCGCGAACCCGTCCCACCTAGAGGCGGTGAACCCCGTTGTTTTGGGCAAGGTGCGCGCCAAACAAGACCAGAAAAACGATGGGGATCGCACACGTGTTATGGGCATCCTGCTGCATGGTGATGCGGCGTTTGCGGGGCAAGGTGTTGTGGCCGAAGGGTTCGGTTTGTCCGGCCTGAAGGGGCACAAAACCGGTGGTACAATGCACATCGTGGTCAACAATCAGATCGGGTTTACGACCGCGCCACATTTCAGCCGCTCGTCCCCCTACCCCACCGATATCGCACTGATGGTTGAGGCGCCGATTTTCCACGTCAACGGCGACGATCCCGAGGCCGTAGTCCACGCCGCCCGCGTCGCCACGGAATTCCGCCAGAAATTCCACAAAGATGTGGTGCTGGATATCATTTGCTACCGCCGGTTTGGTCACAACGAAGGCGATGAGCCGATGTTCACCAACCCTGTGATGTACAAAAAGATCAAAAAGCAAAAGACGACGCTGACGCTTTATACCGAACGTCTGATCCGCGACGGGCTAATCCCCGAGGGCGAGATCGAGGACATGAAAGCCGCGTTCCAATCCCATCTGAACGAAGAATTCGAGACCGGAAAAACCTATAAGCCGAACAAGGCCGACTGGTTGGACGGCAAGTGGTCCCATCTGGATCGCAAAGATGAGAATTACCAGCGCGGCGCCACCGCGATTGATGAAAAAACGTTCCGCGACGTGGGTAAGGCACTGACGACTGCGCCCGAAAACTTCCCCCTGCATAAGACGATTACCCGTCTGATGGACGCCAAGGCCAAGATGTTCGACAGCGGCGAAGGTTTTGACTGGGCCACAGGCGAGGCGCTGGCATTCGGGTCGCTTCAGACCGAAGGCTATCCTGTGCGCCTGTCCGGTCAGGATTGCACGCGCGGCACGTTCAGCCACCGCCATTCCGGCCTGATTAACCAAGACACCGAAGAGCGTTACTATCCCCTGAACAACATCCGCGAGGGTCAGGCAAACTACGAAGTGATCGATAGTATGCTGTCGGAATATGCGGTGCTTGGATTTGAATACGGCTACTCGTTGGCCGAGCCAAATGCGCTTAACCTTTGGGAGGCACAGTTCGGCGATTTCGCCAACGGCGCCCAGATCATGTTTGACCAGTTCATTAGTTCTGGCGAAAGTAAATGGTTGCGGATGTCCGGCCTCGTTTGTTTGCTGCCACATGGCTATGAGGGCCAAGGGCCAGAGCACTCCAGCGCACGTCTGGAACGTTTCCTAACCATGTGTGGTGGCGACAACTGGATCGTGGCAAATTGCACAACGCCCGCGAACTATTTCCACATTCTGCGCCGCCAGATGCACCGCAGCTACCGCAAGCCGCTGATCATGATGACGCCGAAATCGTTGCTGCGTCACAAACTGGCCGTGTCCAAGGCAGAGGAATTTACGACCGGTTCATCATTCCACCGCGTGTTGTGGGACGACGCCCAGCACGGCAATTCGGACACCACATTGGTCGCCGACGACAAGATCAAGCGTGTGGTGATGTGTTCCGGCAAGGTCTATTTCGACCTACTGGAAGAGCGCGACGCGCGCGGCATCAACGACGTCTATATCCTTCGGTATGAACAGTTCTATCCATTCCCTGCCCAATCCGCAGTCAAGGAACTGGAGCGGTTCAAAAATGCTGAGATGGTCTGGTGTCAGGAAGAGCCGAAGAACCAGGGCGCGTGGTCGTTCATGGAACCCAATATCGAATGGGTCCTGACCCGGATCAAAGCCAAACATACACGGCCCGCCTATGCCGGTCGCGCCGCCGCTGCGTCGCCCGCCACCGGACTGGCCAGCCAACACAAAGCACAACAAGCCGCACTCGTGAATGATGCGCTTACACTCGAAGGATCAAAGAAATGAGCACCGAAGTCCGCGTCCCCACCCTTGGCGAATCCGTGACCGAAGCAACGGTTGCCACATGGTTCAAACAACCCGGTGACAGCGTCGCCGTTGACGAAATGCTGTGCGAGCTTGAAACGGATAAAGTCACCGTTGAGGTTCCAAGCCCCGTTGCCGGCACCCTGTCCGAGATCGTCGCCGCCGAAGGCGATACCGTTGGTGTCGATGCTTTGCTGGCCCAGATCGCAGCTGGTGATGTAGCCCCCGCCCCAAAGGCCGAGGCACCCAAAGCCGACCCCGCGCCAGCCCCCGCAGCCAAGGACGTCGAAGACGCCCCTTCTGCGAAAAAGCTGATGGCGGAAAACAATCTGTCTGATGTTGCTGGCACTGGCAAAGACGGTCGCGTCATGAAAGAGGACGTACTAAAAGCACTGTCAGGTTCGGCCCCAGCACCTTCGGCGGCTGCGCCCGCCCCGCGTGCCCAGTCGGATGATCCACGCGAAGAGCGTGTGAAGATGACCCGCCTGCGCCAGACCATCGCCAAGCGTTTGAAAGACAGCCAGAACACCGCCGCCATGCTGACGACCTATAACGAGGTCGACATGACCGAGGTGATGGCCCTGCGTAACGAATACAAAGACCTGTTCTTGAAGAAACACGGTGTGAAGTTGGGCTTTATGTCCTTCTTTACCAAAGCATGTATCCACGCCCTGAACGAGGTCCCTGAGGTCAACGCCGAGATTGACGGCACTGACGTGGTTTACAAAAACTTCGTCAACATGGGCATCGCGGCGGGTACGCCCACTGGTCTAGTTGTTCCCGTGATCAACGACGCCGATCAGATGTCATTCGCTGGCATTGAAAAAGCGATCGCCGAAAAAGGTGCCAAGGCCCGTGACGGCAAGCTGTCGATGGCTGAAATGCAAGGTGGCACGTTCACGATTTCCAACGGTGGCGTTTACGGCTCGCTCATGTCCTCGCCCATCCTGAACCCGCCGCAGTCGGGTATTCTGGGGATGCACAAAATCCAAGACCGGCCAATGGCGATCAAAGGTGAGGTCGTGATCCGCCCGATGATGTATCTGGCACTGTCCTATGACCACCGGATTGTGGACGGGAAAGGTGCAGTGACCTTCCTTGTGCGCGTGAAAGAAGCGCTTGAAGATCCGCGTCGCTTGTTGATGGATCTGTAAAATGGATGCGGGGGCCGTCGTGTGCGGCGCCCGCGACCGACAAAAGGAAGCCATCACCATATGACGCGCGCCAAAACCATCCTGTTTACATTTCTGGCGCTCTTGCCAATCCTCGCGTTTTGAATGACGGGCTTATTCGAACACACGGGATGCACGGGCAGCTTTAACACTGGCGGTCCCGCGCATCCAAATTGTTACTGGCTTGGCGTGAACATGGGCCCCGTTTTTGTTTTATCTGGAACGATCGCCTTCATGTCTGCAATCCTCGCGCCATTCACGATCGTATGGATCGGGTTCTGGGGTGCGATCCTATTTTGGCATAAAAGGCGGACGACATGACCCCCGAACTTACCGCGCTCACCCTCGCCGCACTCCTCCAGTGCATCCAGTTCGCGCTCATGGCTGTCCCCGCCAACATCGAACTTGGCACAGGCAAAACTGCGTCACCGCGTGATGCTGACCGCCTTGGCAAACCGTTGATCGAGCAGATGTCCACTGGCACAGCCCGCCTTGCCCGCGCGATGAACAACCATTTTGAGGCGCTCATTCTGTTTGGTATCGCCATCGCGGTGATCAGCCTTGCCGACAAGACAAATGCTTTTACCACTGCCTGCGCCTATACGTATTTGGTGGCCCGCGTCCTGTATATTCCTGCGTATTATTTCGGCTGGACCCCATGGCGGTCGCTGATCTGGTTTGTCGGGTTCGTTGCCACTATATCTATTCTTATCACAGCCCTTCTCTAAGGAGATCACGACATGTCTAGCTACGACGTTATCATCATCGGTTCAGGCCCCGGCGGCTATGTTGCGGCCATTCGCTGCGCCCAACTGGGTCTGAAAACAGCCATCGTCGAAGGGCGCGACACGCTGGGCGGCACCTGCCTGAACGTTGGCTGCATCCCGTCCAAGGCGCTGCTGCACGCGACTGAAATGCTGCATGAGGCAGAGCATAATTTCGCGGAAATGGGCCTGAAGGGGAAGGCGCCTTCTGTCGATTGGAAACAGATGCTTGCCTATAAGGACAACACGATCAGCCAGAACACCGGCGGCGTCGAATTTCTGATGAAAAAGAACAAAGTTGATTGGCTCAAGGGTTGGGGATCGATCCCAGCGGCGGGCAAGGTCAAGGTTGGCGATGACACCCATGACGCCAAGCACATCATCATCGCCACAGGGTCCGAGGCCGCGTCATTACCCGGTGTCGAGGTGGACGAGAAAACCGTGGTCACATCCACCGGCGCGCTGGAGCTTGGCAAGGTGCCGAAATCAATGGTCGTGATCGGCGCGGGCGTCATCGGTTTGGAACTTGGGTCGGTCTATGCCCGCCTTGGCGCCGATGTCACCGTCGTCGAATTCCTAGATGCGATCACGCCAGGCATGGACGCCGATATCGTGCGCGCGTTCCAGAAAACCCTGACAAAACAGGGGCTGAAATTCGTGCTGGGTGCTGCCGTACAAGGCTCAGAAATCAAGAACAACAAGGCCACCGTCACCTATAAACTGCGCAAGGATGATAGCGAACACACTGTGCAGGCTGACACCGTTTTGGTCGCGACGGGGCGCAAACCGTTCACAACCGGCCTCGGGATTGAGGACCTTGGCGTTGCTGTGTCTGACCGCGGTCAAATCCAAACTGATGATCATTATCGCACGAATGTCGCCGGCATCTATGCCATTGGTGATGCAATCGACGGCCCCATGCTCGCCCACAAGGCCGAGGATGAAGGCATGGCTGTCGCCGAAGGTATCGCGGGCCAGCACCCACATGTGAATTACAACGTGATCCCCGGCGTGATCTACACCCACCCTGAGGTCGGCACCGTCGGCGCGACCGAAGACGCGCTTAAGAAAGAGGGCCGCAAATATAAGGTAGGCAAATTCTCGTTCATGGGCAACGCGCGGGCCAAGGCGAATTTCATGGGTGATGGCTTTGTGAAAATCATCGCGGACGCCGAAACTGACCGTATTTTGGGCGCACATATCATCGGCCCGATGGCTGGTGATCTGATCCATGAAATCTGTGTCGCGATGGAATTTGGCGCGGCCGCCGAGGACCTCGCGCGGACCTGCCATGCCCACCCGACATATTCCGAGGCCGTGCGCGAAGCCGCGCTTGCCTGCGGTGACGGTGCCATCCACGCATGACGCCAGAGGCGACGATACTAATTGTGAACGCCATCTTTTTGGCGTTTGCATACCTTTGGGTCTATCCCGGCCTGACGCGCAAAACGATGAACCTGATCCTCGCCTATGATACGGCAATCAGCTGTGCGGCACTGCTTGTCGCAGGCCTTTTGTTTTGGGGCAGCGGGACATCGTTCAATCTGATCTTGATCAACGGCAACTGGTTCGCGTTTTCGATCATCACATTAATGCTGATGGAACTGCCGCTATTTGCGTGGTTCGCCCGCAAACATGACCTTGATTTCTGATTTTCCATTTGCGCCAAATACCTCAGGGGTGCGGGGGCTGATCCCCGTGCTATCCCTTTAACATGCGCAACCCTTGGGTCGCATCGGTCCGCACAGCCAAACGCAGCCCCGGTTCATCCCCCGCCTTGAGCGCGGCCAAGATAAGCCGGTGATGATAAGGTGGTTCGGTCCGGTTCAGCCGTCCGTATAGCGCACGCATGGTCGGCCCCAGCTGCAACCAGACAGTTTCCGTCATGGCCAGCATCGCAGGGGCTTGGGCGCGCAGATACAGCGTGCGGTGAAATTCCAAATTCATCCGGATATAGCCCGTCGCGTCATGGCGGGCGACCATCTGTGACACCCCGTTATTGATCGCCTCTAACCGCTCAATCAGTGCGAAATGCGCACGCGGCAGTGCGCGGGACGCCAATTCAGGTTCTAGCATTGCGCGCAGGCTGGCCAGTTCCTCAATCCGTTCGTTGGACAATTCCGGTGTGGATACGCGGCCCGATGATGACAGGGAAACGGCCCCTTCGGCGACCAGACGGCGCACCGCCTCGCGCGCGGGGGTCATGGAAACGTCATAGCTTTTGCCGATCCCGCGCAGCGTAAGCGCAGACCCCGGCGGCAATTCCCCGTGCATGATGCGCGTGCGCAAACTGCGGTAAACCCGTTCATGGGCCGCAGCACCGGGATCAGAGGGGCGAGGTTGCAATGACATGACCTGTTTGTGATCACATTTCGCCTGCCGGTCAATCGCCAAAGTTCACGCGGTGCAGCACATCCCCGTTTTTACGCAACCAGACACGGTGGGTCTGATAGTCGGGACAAATGCGGGCCACGACGGCCCAGAACGCATCTGAATGATTCATCTCGACCAGATGCGCGACCTCATGGGCGGCGACGTAATCCAGCACGGGCGGCGGCGCCATGATCAACCGCCATGAATACATCAGCACCCCTTCGGACGAACACGACCCCCAGCGGGACCGTGTGTCGCGAATGGACAGGCGGGTGTAATCGCGACCAACCATGCCTGCGTAGCGGTCCGATGCCTCGGCCAATGCATCGCGGGCGCGCAATTTCAGATAGGCCTTGGCCCGCACCCCTGCCGTCGCCGCATCCGGCACATGCAGCGCCCCGCCAATGATCGCGGCACGTTTCACCGCCCCCGCCACAACGGGCAATTCATCCCCGCGGTAGCGTACAGTGCCGCCAGCGGCCACCGTCGCCTCGGGTGCCAGTTTGATCAGGTTTTGCCGCAGCCAAATTTCACGTTCTTCGACAAAAGCGATACCTTCCCGCAGGGGGGTGCGGGTGGGCAATGTCAGCGTGACCTTCCCGTCCAGCCGCGACACGCGTAGTGACAACCGCCGCGCACGCGCCGACCGCTTAACGGTGACGTCAATGGGGGGGTTGCCATTTAGCCTGTGAACGCTCATATCCCGCTTTCATCCATCATCCGTGCCAAAGGCTTTGACACCACATGTTACCTATGGCAATGGATCGTGATGCGCCATACGCGCCACCAGAATTTGAAGGGATAGCCAATGCCTAAGGAAGAATGGGGCACAAAGCGTCTTTGCCCAGAAACCGGCAAACGCTTTTACGACCTGAACGCGACACCGATCATCAGCCCATATACCGGCAACGAAGTAACAGTCGACACTTCGAAGACCCGCACCATGGTTGCCGATGCCGAGGACGCACAGTCCAAAAAGGCAAAAGAGGCCGAGACCGAAGAGGATCTCGTGCTCGACGATAGCGACGACGACGAAGATGTCGATCTGGGCGATGATGTGCTCGACGATGATGACGACGACGACACAGTCAGCCTTGACGAGCTGGCCGATGTGCCCGCGAACGACGACGAATAAAAACCTGATTTGGGCGGGATTTAGGTCTTGATCTCGCCCAGTTAGCTGCATAGACAACACCTATTGATGGGGCCTTAGCTCAGCTGGGAGAGCGCCTGCATGGCATGCAGGAGGTCAGCGGTTCGATCCCGCTAGGCTCCACCATCCTCCTCTTTCGATAAGATTGCACAGGCCCCATTTATGGTGTCTTGATTGCGTTGGCGAAATAGGGAGGTCACACACATGGAAAATTACGTTGCACTGCTTGGCACCAAAGGTGGTCCGGCAATCCGGCCCGGATCAACGATGCCAACCTCTAGCCTGTTGGCGTTGGATGGCCGTCAGATCGTTGTCGATTGCGGCCTCGGCGTCGCCCGCGGGTTGGTCGATCAGGGGATGCAGCTAAAGGATCTATCGCTGATCTTCATCACCCACCTGCATTCCGATCATTATCTGGAGCTTGGGCCACTGATCCATACGGCTTGGACCGCTGGCCTTAAGACCCCTGTGGATATATGGGGGCCTGCGGGGCTAAGTGTGTATTGGGATCATTTTGTGGCCTCAATGCTTGCCGATATCACGTTGCGGATCGCCGACGAAGGCCGCCCCGATCTGCGTGATCTGGTGCGTATCCATGTGATCGACGGGCCGGATGTGATGACCGACGGTGGGCTGTCCATCACGTCGATGCGCGTATCCCACCCGCCGCTCGTCGATTGCTTTGCCCTATCATTTGCGACCGCCGACACGCGCGTCGTATTCTCAGGTGATACTTGTTACCTGCCCACACTGGCCGATTTTGCCCAAGGTGCCGATCTGCTCATCCACGAAGCGATGTTGCACGCCGCTCTTGCCCCACTGGTCGCCCGTGTGGGCAATGGCGATGATCGCCTGATGCAGCACCTGTTGCGCAGCCACACCACAGCCGAAGATGCCGCCAAGATCGCCACTGCCGCTGGCGTCAAGGCGCTGGCGCTGCATCATCTGCTGCCGTCCGATGACCCAGATTTCACAGTCGCCGATTGGGATGCGGCCGTGACGCCCCATTGGAGCGGGCCGTTTCACCTTGGCACTGACGGGTTGCGGATCAACTTGCCGTAACGTCGGGCACCGCGCATGTAGCGCATCATGATAGGATAACGCCAAAGGGGGCCGCACGATGGATAAGGCTGACGTTGTTATTGTAGGTGCTGGCCTTGCCGGATTGGTCGCCGCCGCAGAGCTGGCCGACCGTAGCAAGCACGTGATCATCATTGATCAGGAACCCGAACAAAACCTTGGCGGACAGGCGTTCTGGTCACTGGGCGGCTTGATGATGGTCGACACCCCCGAACAGCGCCGCATGGGCATTAAGGATAGCGCAGAGCTGGCCTTGAACGATTGGATGGGCAGTGCCCAGTTTGATGGCCCCCAAGATCACTGGCCGCGCCAATGGGCCGAACGCTATATCGACTTTGCCGCGGGTGACATGCGCGGCTGGCTGCACGCGATGGGGATGCGCTGGTTCCCGATTGTGGGGTGGGCCGAACGCGGCGGCAGTTTCGCCAATGGGCATGGCAATTCCGTGCCACGGTTCCATCTTGCGTGGGGTGTCGGCCCCGGCGTGCAAGCCCCATTTGAGGCCCGCGTCCGCGCCCATGAAAACGCCGGACGCATCCACCTGCGGTTCCGGCATCGCTGTGCCGGGATCATCATGGAAAACGGTGCCGCCAAGGGCGTGACGGGCGATATTCTGTCCGCTGATAGCGCCCCGCGTGGTGCGCCGACCAACCGCGATATCGTTGACAGCTTTGAGATACAGGCAGCGTCAGTAATCGTGGCCTCTGGCGGTATTGGCGGCAATCATGATCTGGTGCGCAAAGCTTGGCCAGTGGACAGACTGGGACAGCCCCCTGCCCGCATGATTTCGGGCGTGCCGGCCCATGTGGACGGATTGATGCAAGGCGTTACGGCAAAGGCCGGCGGCAACCTGATCAACGGCGACCGGATGTGGCATTACACCGAAGGGGTGCGCAACTGGGACCCGATCTGGCCATCCCACGGCATCCGCATTTTGCCCGGCCCATCGTCGATGTGGTTTGATGCGCGTGGCAACCGCTTTGCCCCGCCCGCGATGCCGGGGTTCGATACGCTTGGCACGCTCAAGGCGATCATGGACACGGGGTTTGATTATTCGTGGTTCATCACCACCCAGAAAATCCTGAAAAAGGAATTCGCCTTGTCGGGTTCCGAACAGAACCCCGATCTTGCATCCGGCAAATGGGTCGAGGTGATCAAACAGCGGGTGTTGTCCAAGGGTGCCACCGCGCAGGTGGAGGCGTTCAAATCCCACGGAGCCGATTTCGCCGTGGCCACCACCCTGCCCGACCTTGTGGCCCAGATGAACGCGATTGAGGGGGACGATTTGTTAGATGTGGATCATATTCACGCACAGATCGCCGCCCGCGATGCCCAAGTGGCCAACCCCTTTGCCAAAGACGCCCAAGTGATCGCGATTAATGCTGCGCGTAACTATCGTGGTGACCGATTGCTGCGCACGGCCAAACCCCATGCGATCCTTGATCCCACAAATGGACCACTTGTGGGGGTGAAGCTGAATATCCTGACGCGCAAATCGCTGGGCGGGTTGGAAACCGATCTGGAAGGCCACGTCATGGATGCGCAAGGCGAGCCGATTGCAGGCCTCTACGCTGCGGGTGAGGTCGCTGGCTTTGGCGGTGGTGGTTACCACGGATATAATGCGCTGGAGGGGACGTTTCTGGGGGGCTGCATTTTCAGCGGGCGCCAGATTGGCCGGTCGGACACGGTGGCCTAGAGGTTTGCCGGGGCCAGCCCCGTACCCCAAGGTATTTTGCGGCAAATGGAAAAGGGGCGCCGCGTGGATGGCGCCCCTGATTGTTCAGCTGGCGACGGCGGTCATAAACCGGTCGCGGATCACAACAGGATCCTTGGTGATGACGGGCAGTTTGATGTTGCCGCTATCACATTTGACCACAAGGATCGTCATCTGTTTGCTGTCGATGGCCGCTTGCAATGCTTTGCCCGCGTCCACGTCCTGACAGGTTACAACGTTTTCACAGCCACAGGCGGCGGCCACGTTTTCAAGCTTGGTCTTTTTGCCCGCATAGGTCGGCTGATCGCCGGTGGAGCCGTAAGAGCCGTTGTCGATGATCATCAGGATATAGTTATCCGCGACGTTATTGGCAATTGTCGGCAGGGTGCCAAGGTTCGTCAGAACAGAGCCGTCACCGTCGATGGAGATCACTGTCTTGTCTTGCGCGAGCGCGAGGCCCAGACCGATAGACGACGACAGGCCCATTGTACCGAGCATGTAGAAATTGCGTTCGTTATCGTCGATCATGTGCAGTTCTTGGGACGGTAGACCGATGTTACAGACAACAAGGTGCGGGTTCAGGATTGGCGCGATTTCGCGCAGGATTTCAGAACGGATCATTGGTCGCCGTAGCCTCCCCAGAAGGACGCATCTGTCAGGATGGCCACAGGTTTGTTGCACATGAATGTATATTTCAGGATCGCATCCAGTTCATCCGCGTCAGATTCCTTGTGGAAGTGATACGTCGGGATGTTCATCTGGTTCAGCAGCGCCTTGGTATGCACGGCCATTTCGACCTGACAGGCCACAGGTTCGCGCAGTTCACCGCGGTAGGAAATCAGCATCGGCAGGGGCATGCGGTAATACTGTGTCAGCGTCGCCAGCGTGTTGATTGTCACACCGATGGCTGTGTTCTGCATGATGATCGCAGGGCGTTTGCCGCCCATGAATGCACCCGCACACAGGCCCATGCCTTCGTCCTCTTTATTGGATGGGATGTGGAAAATTTCGTCACGCGCGTCGACTTCGTCGATGACCCCAGCCAGCTGTTTGCATGGCACCGTGGTGACAAATGAGATGTCGTTGGCGACGAAATCATCAACGATCTTTTTGGATATGGACAAAGGCTTACTCCTCTTGGTCCGGGATGAAAATAATTTTGGGCGCGGCCACACGGCCTGCGCGCAAATCGGAAAATGCGGTTGCCCCTTCGGACAATGGGCGGGCCTCAAACCAATCAAGCGCCCCGAGGCTGCCGTCAAAGATTGCCTGCGCCGTATCGTGGAAATCGGCCATTGTGTAGGTATAGGAGCCGATAAACGTGATCTCTTGCAGGGTCATCCGGCGGATATCGAGCCCGCCGTCACCATCGCCAAGCCCGATGTGGGCGATCACGCCGCCGGGGTTGGCCATCGCGGACGCGTCCGCACGGGTGCCCGCATAACCAACCGCGTCAATCACGACATGCGCTGCACCCTCAAACGCACCAGCGCCGATGGCGGTGAAACCGTCGATTCCGTCAAGCACGGCACGCCGTGTGTCATTGGGTTCAATCACGGTGATATCAACCGCCCCAAATGCCCGCAGCGCAAGTGCTGCACCAACGCCAATTGCCCCGCCACCGATCACGGCGCAACGCGCCTGATCAAGCGGGCGATCTGCTGCCTCTTCGGCCAAGCGCACAGCGTGCCAACCACAGGCAAGCGGTTCGGCAAGTGCTGCTTTTTTCAGCGGCACGTCCTCTGGCACGGTCACAAGGTTTGTGTCGGCTATCGCCAAGTAGGGCGCAAAGGCACCTTCGCGTGGCGGCATCGAAATGATCATACGATCAGGGCACAGGTTGTCGCGCCCGCGTTTGCACGCATCACAGCTTCCACAGGTCACAAGCGGGTTGATGGTCACGCGCCGACCGGAACCTTCGACGACGCCTGCCGCCTCATGCCCAAGGATCAGCGGCGCGGGGCGCCGTTCGTCATGGCCAAGATAGGCGTGCATATCTGATCCGCACAGACCAGAAGCATGGATGCGCACAAGCGATTGCCCCACACCCGCAACGGGGCGGGGTACATCACGCATCTCAAGCGTTTCGACGCCGGTATAGACCAGTGCGCGCATCATTCTTCTGATGCTGACAAATCAAAGTTTTCACCGGGGAAGTATTTTGCCAGACGCACATCTGCGGCGCGCGCGTGCCCTTCCATACCTTCAAGGCGTGAAATCCGTGCTGTGGCTTCACCGACGCGCTTGGACCCTTCACGCGTGGCCCGCTGCCATGTGACGATCTTCATATACTTGTGGACGGACAGGCCGCCGGTGTATTTCGCGGAACCCGATGTTGGCAGCACGTGGTTGGTTCCAGCTGCTTTATCGCCGTAGGACACGGTGGTTTCTTCGCCCAAGAAAAGCGAGCCGTAGCACAGCAAACGACCCAGCCACCAATCAAGGTCTTCGGCTTGAACGGTCAGGTGTTCGGGCGCATAGTCGTCTGAGCATGCGGCCATTTCTTCGCGGTCGGCACAGACGATCACCTCGGCATAGTCGCGCCACGCAGCTTCGGCATTCTGGCGGTTCAGTTCTGGCAGATCGGCGATCAGATCGGGGACAAGGTCCATCACTTTGTTGGCAAGGGCTTCATCATCGGTGACCAGCCAAACGGGTGAATTATAGCCATGCTCGGCCTGCGACACCAAAT
The DNA here is from genome assembly GCA_029250945.1 of Yoonia sp. Lineage (GTDB taxonomy): Bacteria > Pseudomonadota > Alphaproteobacteria > Rhodobacterales > Rhodobacteraceae > Yoonia. The sequence goes on along the minus strand of JAQXEG010000034.1, from coordinate 110,353 downwards.
CAACCGCAACGATCATCGGATCGGCAGAGCCATCGGCAAGGATCAAGCTATCGGTCGGACCGGCGATCATGTCGATGCCCACGCGCCCGAACAAGATGCGCTTGGCCTCGGCGACGAACTGGTTACCCGGACCAACAAGGATGTCCGCCTCGGGCAGATCAAACAGCCCGAATGTCATGGCCGCAACGCCCTGCACGCCACCCATGGCAAGAATTTTATCCGCCCCACACAGATGCGCGGCATAAATGATCGCAGGGTTCACGCCCGCGTCAGGGCGCGGCGGGGAACAGGCCACGATGTGTTCGCAACCTGCAACCTTGGCGGTTGTCACGGTCATGATCGCAGATGCGATGTGCGAATAACGTCCACCGGGAACATAGCAGCCAGCGGCGCGCACGGGGATCGCCTTTTGACCGGCGATCAGACCCGGGACGACTTCTGTTTCAACATCCGTCATCGTGGATTTTTGCAATTCGGCAAACCGGCGCACGTTGTCATGGGCAAACTGGATGTCCGCCTTAAGCTTTTCCGGCACAAGCGCAGTGGCCGCGGCAATTTCGTCTGCCGTCAGGATCACGTTGCCTTCGTATTTGTCGAACTTGGCTGCATAATCAAGCGCGGCTTGATCGCCGCCTGCTTCGATGTCTGCCAGAATGGTCTGAACGGTTTCGCGCACATCGCTCGAATCGGTCATCGGGGTTTTCGTTGCGGTTTTCAGATAGTTGAGTGCCATAGGGACAATCCAATCATAGCTAGGGTTGCGATTTGTGTAAGCGCTTACATTGCGCAATGCAAGCGCTTACACTATGATGTGTTATGACTCGCAATTCCCGCCCGACCCTGCAAAATGTTGCCACCGCCGCTGGTGTGTCAACCGCGACCGTGAGCCGTGCGTTGAATGACCCTGATAAGGTTGGAAAATCCGCACGCGACCGGATCAACACAGCGATTGGCGATTTGGGATACACACCGAATTTCGGTGCGCGTGCGCTAGCCACCAATCAGACCAACATGGTCGGCGCGATCATTCCGACGTTGTCCAACGCGATGTTCGCCAGCGGCATTCAGGCGTTCCAAGAGGTGCTGGCAGAGGCGGGCGTAACCCTTTTGATCGCGACAACCGGCTATGATCCCGATCACGAATTGCGCCAGATGCAGTCCCTCGCGGCCCAAGGTGCGACGGGCCTTTTGCTGATTGGCAATGCGCGGTCCGATGACACCAAAGCGTATCTTAAATCGCGCAAAATTCCGCATGTGATCGGCTGGTGTTATCATGATGATCCCGCCGCCAGCTATGTCGGGTTCGACAATTTCGCCGCTGCCAAAGACGCCACCGAACGTGTGATCGCACAAGGACATCGCCGCATCGGGATTATCGCTGGCGACTGCACATCCAATGACCGTGCAGCCGCGCGCCGCGACGGGGCAATCGCCGCCGCATCCGCGGCAAATATCGTGGTCACGAATATCATCGAGGCCCCCTATCGGATTGAGGAAGGCCGCCAAGCGGGCGTGAAATTACTGTTCGATCCTTTGCCACCCACCGCGCTGATTTGCGGCAACGACGTGCTTGCAGCGGGCGCAATGATCGGGGCGCGTGACCTTGGATTATCGATACCTGATGAGCTGTCGGTGATCGGGTTTGACGACATCGGCCTTGCGTCCGTAGTGACCCCACCGATGACCACGGTCCGTGTCCCACAAATCGAAATGGGCCGCGCGGCAGCCAAGCTATTGCTCGCCCGCGTTACTGGGAAATCCGATGCGCCCAGCGTCGCCTTGTCAACACAATTCATCGAACGTGGGTCGCTAGGCCCTGCCAAGGATCACCCATGACCAAAATTACCTTTCTAGGGATCGGCCTGATGGGCGCCCCGATGGCCCGCAATTTGGTGGCGGCTGGGCATGATGTGACGGTCTGGAACCGGACCAAGGCGAAGGCGTCCAAGATCAGTGGTGCGCGCGTGGCGGATACGCCTGCGGATGCTGTGAACGGCGCCGACATTATCATCTCGATCCTGTCGGACGGCGTGGCAGGCTTGGCCGTGCAGGACCAATGCAAGGGTGCGCTGACAAAAGGCCAGATCTGGATCGATATGGCATCCACCAAACCCAACGAGGCCCGCCAACAAGCCGCACAGTTGACCAAGATGGGCGTGGCCCATTTGGACGCCCCCGTGTCAGGCGGCACAACTGGGGCAGAGGCGGCGACCCTTGCGATCATGGTTGGCGGAGATGCGGGAACCTTTGCTGTGGCGACCCCGATATTGGCCGCCCTTGGCACCCCTGTGCATGTCGGCCCGTCCGGCTGCGGGCAGCTGGCAAAGCTGGCCAACCAAGGGATCGTGGGCATCACCATCGGCGCCGTGGCCGAGGCAATGTTGCTGCTGGAACGCGGCGGGGCTGATCCGGTTGCTGTCCGTCAGGCGCTGAAAGGTGGCTTTGCCGATAGCACGATTCTACAGCTTCATGGTGCGCGGATGACCGATGATGATCTGGCCCCACGCGGGCGGGCAACGACCCAACTCAAAGACATGAACAACATCATGGCCGAGGCAGATGCATTGGGTCTGACCCTGCCGATGTCATCGGATATTCGGGATCGTTTCGCACGGTTAGTGGATGACATGGGCCACGATGATCTGGATCACGCCGCGCTTTACCTAGAGCTTTTGGCCCGCAATCAATCGTCCTGACGCACCGCTTGTTGCTGAAACCCGAGGCTCTCGATCGTCAGGTCCATCGTGTCGCCAACATTGAGGTAAACGGGTGCGGGCTTCATCCCCATGCCAACGCCGGGCGGCGTGCCGGTGCTGATCACATCGCCGGGATGCAAGGTCATCAACGTGGACAGATGCGCGATAATTTCGGTCACGGAAAAGATCATCGTGCCGGTATGGCCCGTCTGCATCCGCTTGCCATTCACATCCAGCGACATCGTCAGATTTTGCGGATCAGGCACATCATCGCGGGTTACAAGCCACGGTCCAATCGGTCCGAACGTGTCGCAAGATTTACCCTTGGTCCACTGACCCGTCAGCTTGGTTTGATAGTCCCGTTCTGACACGTCGTTCACGATGCAGTAGCCCGCGACATAGTCCAGCGCGTCGGCCTCTGACACGTATTTCGCAGGCTTGCCGATGACAACGCCCAACTCGACTTCCCAATCGGTGGCGGCTGACCCGCGTGGCATCACCACGTCGTCATAGGCGCCGACGATTGACGAATTCGCCTTCATGAACAGGATCGGGTGGGCGGGGATATCCATGCCCGCCTCTGCCGCATGGTCAGAATAATTCAGCCCGATGCACAGGAATTTACCCACATTGCCGACACATGGCGCGATGCGCGGCCGCCCCTCGACAATCGGAAGCGTGTCGATGTTCAGGGCGCGCAAGCGTGCGATGCTTGCATCCGATAATGCGTCCCCTGCGATGTCATCCACATGCGCGGACAGATCGCGCAGCATGCCCATGCTGTCCATCGTGGCGGGGCGTTCGGACCCTGCATCGCCATAGCGGATCAGTTTCATCTTAGTGGCTGTCGCGCGGCGTATTTTTGCGCGCGATGTCTTGGTATTGGTCGGCGTCGCGCAGGGCCATGCCCTTATCGAATTGCCCGACGAGTTCGCGGAAGTATTGCTGCCATGGTGTCTGGCTTGGCGGATGGGCGTAGCCACCGGCTTCGACCAGTTTCGCCGCACGATCCGCCAATTCATCCAATGGCACCAACATATTCACGGTGCAGGTATTCAGATCAACGCGCACACGATCACCGTTTTGCAAAAGCGCAAGGCCACCGCCATCCGCCGCCTCTGGTGCCGCGTTCAAAATCGAAGGGCTGCCCGATGTGCCCGACTGACGGCCATCACCGATGCAGGGCAAGGCCTCGATCCCTTGTTTAATCAAGTAGGCAGGCGGGCGCATATTCACCACCTCTGCACCACCGGGATAGCCCTTAGGACCCGCCCCTCGCATAAACATGATCGAGGCTTCGGTCAGGTTTTCGGATGGATCATCAATGCGGTGGTGGAAATCCTCTGGCCCGTCATATACGACGGCGGTGCCTTCAAACGCGTTCATATCGTCAGGGTTCGCCAGATAGCGGGCGCGGAAATCGGCGCTGACCACGCTGGTTTTCATGATCGCACTGTCGAACAGGTTGCCTGACAGGTTAATAAAGCCCGCCTGATCCTTCAGCGGGTTGCCCACGGTTTTGATCACGCGTTCGTCCAGCGTGCGGGTCGCGGTGCAGTTATCGCCCATGCTCGCCCCGTTGACGGTCAGCGCATCGGGGTGCGGCAGGCGGCCTGCGGCAATCAATTCCCCCACGACGGCGGGCACGCCGCCCGCTTGTTGATAATCCTCGCCCAGATATTCACCAGCGGGTTGCAAGTTCACCAACAGCGGCACGTCATGTCCAATGTTTTGCCAGTCGTTATTGTCCAGCGCCACACCCATGTGACGGGCGATCCCGTTCAAATGGATCGGCGCATTGGTGGAGCCGCCAATTGCGGAATTGATGACAATCGCGTTCTCGAACGCTTGCCGCGTCATCACGTCGGACGGGCGCAGGTCCTGCCAGACCATGTCCACGATCCGCTTGCCTGTTTCATAGGAAATCTGCCCGCGTTCGCGGTAAGGCGCGGGGATCGCCGCCGCACCAGGCAGCTGCATGCCCAGCGCCTCGGCCAGTGAATTCATCGTGGTCGCGGTGCCCATCGTGTTGCAATAACCCACGGATGGGGCGGATGCGGCGGCGATGTTCATAAACTCGTCGTTATCAATCTGGCCTGCAGCCAGCTGTTCGCGGGCCTTCCAGATTACGGTGCCCGAACCTGCGCGTTCACCTTTCCACCAGCCGTTCAGCATCGGGCCGACAGACAGCGCAATCGCAGGGATGTTCACGGTGGCGGCGGCCATCAGCAAAGCGGGTGTGGTTTTGTCACACCCGATGTTCAGCACAACGCCGTCCAGCGGGTACCCATGAAGCGTTTCCACCAGCGACAAATACGCAAGGTTACGATCCAGCGATGCGGTTGGGCGTTTGCCGGTTTCCTGAATCGGATGCACAGGCACCTCAATCGGGGTGCCACCCGCGGCGATGATCCCGTCGCGCACACGTTTGGTCAGTTCAAGGTGGTGGCGGTTGCAGGGGGACAGATCACTGCCCGTCTGCGCAATCGCAATGATCGGCTTGCCCGATTGCAGTTCCTCGCGGGTCAGCCCGTAGTTCAGATAACGTTCCAGATACAACGCCGTCATTTCGGGGTTGTCTTGGTTCATGAACCACTGACGCGAACGCAGGTCTTCGGTGCTGATTTTCTTCAAAGGAATATCCTGACTAACATGTCATTGTTTGCGGGCACTTTAGGCCCGAGCGCGCAAATTGACTATAGGCGTGGCCGATAAAATCCGGCCAACACCTAATCCATTTTGCTGTTACTCGACCCGCAGCGCTACCAACATTTTCTGACGAAGCATCTCTGTCCGTTCTTCGCGCATTTCATTGATGCGGGCGATGAACGCCTCATTCTCATAGGCAGGGATGTTGGGGTCATAGACGTCAGCGACGGGAATCATGCCGTCGCGGTCGGCTTCGTTAAATGCGGCGACTGCGGCCTCGGCCTGCGGGGCGCCTGCGCCCATGACCATTAATGCAGACCGGCCCATCCGCAAGGAGCTATCATAGTATTCGCGGATAATGTCGCGGCAGCCAGCGAACCACAGATCATGGACATGGTTGCGGCCCACGGCGCGGGCGATCATATGCAGGTCAGGGTAATGATGATGCACGTAGCGCACCAATTCGGTGATCTGATCCTTACCGTCGATCGCAATCACAAACAGCTTGGCATCCGCAATACCCGCCGCGTGCAACAGATCGGGGCGCGTCGCATCACCGTAATAGGCATGCACGCCAAACCGTTTGAGCATTTCCAACTGCACGGAGTTAAAATCGATCACCGTGGCATTGTAGCCAGCCCCAGACAGGATGCGCGACACAACGCCACCCACACGCCCATGACCGATAATAAACACCTTACTGTCGTTGTCAGGCATATCGTCTGCCTCACGCTCTTCCGTCGCGATGAAGCGTGGGACGATCACGCGGTCGAACAGGATAAACAGCGCGGGCGTCAGCAACATCGACAGGGCGACAGCCAGCAGCAAACGATCCGCCAGCTCGGTTGGGATCACGCCGTTGGCAACGGAAAACGACAACAGGACAAAGCCAAATTCACCCGCTTGCGCGAGGCCCAGCGCGAACAACCAGCGGTCCGATCCCTCGATCTTGAACACCACGGCCAGCACATAAAGCACCGCGGCTTTCAGCGCCATCAGGCCCAATGTCAGCCCGACGATCAGCCCAAGGTTTGCGCCCCAAAGGCCAAAGTTGATTCCCGCACCGACGGTCATAAAGAACAGGCCCTTGAACGGGTCAATGTCGCTTTCTAATTCGTGGCGGTATTCCGAGTTCGCCAGCACACCCCCCGCAAGGAAGGTACCGAGCGCGGGCGACAGCCCCACCAGCGACATGAACAACGCGATACCGATCATGGTCATCAATGCAGTCGCCACAAACAATTCGCGCAGGTTTGCCGCCACGCCGAATTCCGCAAAACGCTGGATCGAGATGACGTCCACGTTCAGCAACGCAAGAATCGGACTGATCAAAATGCCCACGATTAAATAGCCCAGCACGGACCCAAGGCCCAAGCGCTACGCGATCGGCACGGCCACAACGCCCGCGATCAGAAAGACGAAGGCGAGCAGGAAGAAATCCGTCATGACGGGGGGGGCCTTTGGCTAGTGTTAACCTGGCCTAGTGCATCCCCCCCGAAATGAAAAAGCCCCCCATGCGAAACGCACGAGGGGCCCATTCGTGAATGTGGCAGATGCCTTAGTCGATGTCGTCTGGCAGGACCAAGTTCAACACGATTGCCATCAGGGCCGTTGGGGCCACCGCAGATGTCGCAAGAATTTTCACGACGCCAGGCAGGTACTGCACCGCTGTTGGCACAAGGTTCAGACCCAGACCAAACGCCAGCGACACAGCAATGATGACCATGTTACGACGGTTCATGTTGATTTCAGACAGCATGTTCAAGCCAGCGGCCGCAACCATACCAAACATCACGATCACACCGCCGCCCAGTACAGGGAACGGCATCGACGCGATAACCGCACCGATTTTTGGCAACATGCCACAGATGATCATGATGATACCGGCGATGGTTACAACGTGACGGGACATGATCCCTGTCATGCCGACGATACCGACGTTCTGGCTGAACGATGTGTTTGGCAGACCACCGAATACGCCGGCAATCGCGGTGCCAAGACCGTCCGCATAGGTCGCGCCGGAAATCTCTGCGTCGGTTGCGTCGCGGCCAGCGCCTGCTTTGGTTGTCGCGGATGCGTCGCCCACGGTTTCAATCGCCGATACGATGGACACCAATGTGACCGCGATCACAGCGCCAAGGCTGAATTCAAAGCCGTATGGCATTGGCTGGATGGATGTGATCCAAGATGCCTTAGCAACTGCGCCGAAATTGACCATGCCAAGGAAATACGCCAGTAGGTAGCCAGCTAACAGGCCGATCAAGATCGCAGATTGGCTTAGCGCACCTTTGGTAAAGAATTTCAACACCAAGGACACGACGATCACGGTCAACGCAACGGACCAGTGCATCAGGGAGCCAAAGCTTTCGGCGTTCATCTGGAAATCAGCGGCACCACCGGCGGCGTATTTGATTGCAACGGGGATCAGGTACAAACCGATCGCAAGGATCACGAGGCCGGTGACAAGCGGTGGGAACAACCAACGCAAATGCTGGATCACGCCGCCCAGCAGGAAATGGATCACACCGCCAATAATACAAGCGGTTAGCGCAACACCAAGCCCTTGTGTCGCGGCCACACCAGCAAGCACACCGACAAACGCGAACGATGTCCCCTGCATAATCGGCAGGCGGGCGCCAACCGGCCCCATACCAACAGTCTGGAACACTGTCGCGACCCCAGCGAACAACATCGCCATCTGGATCAGATAGATTTGTTCTGCACTGCCGAACGCAAGGCCAGCGGCCCCCGCGACGATTACAGAAGGTGTAACATTGGATGCAAACATCGCCAGAACGTGTTGCAGACCCAGCGGGATGGCTTGCGCCATCGGTGGGGTCGTATTCGGATCGGAATAGGCCGTGTCAGTCATTTTGGGTGTCCCTTGTTGGTATTGCGCCCGCTTTTGCGGATCATTTGTGAATTTCTCAGTCGGGTCATGCGCGCCCGTGAATGCGCAGAGTCTACGGCACAAAATCGCCAATCGGTTTCAAAAAAATCTTGAAACACTGTTTGAAATTCAAAAAACTCGCAAAAAAGTCACAGTTTCAGCCACAATATCTGCCCTAGGGCGTCGTTAGATGCCCTATATACGCCTTAAGGGCGATTAATCCGTTCGTCTGTATCGATATCGAAAAGGCTTAGCGCAGTTGTGGCCACGTTCAGGCCAATCCGGTCAAGCGTGTCCTCATCCATGCGCCCCGGCACCTTGGCGGTCAACGATATGCCGGCCAGATCGAATGTAATGTAGCACTCCGCACCGGTGTTTTCGATCATCGTGGGCGTCACGGTCAAATCGGCGGGGCCATCGGCAAGTAACAGATGCTCTGGCCGCACACCCAAGGTGACCCGCGCAGGCAAACCATCCACATTGAGGGCAAGCCGTAGGATGGACGACATCACAAGGATCAGGGTTTGCACAATCCAGACCAGCAACAGCCCACGCATCACACGTCCGTCAAGCCATGTTTGCGCCACCAAGGCGAACCCACCAGCCAGCAGCGCAGTGGCCATCAACGGATAGGCGCCGCGATGCGCATAGGTCGCATAGGTCATCCCGTCCGGCAGACGCACACCGCCCCACAGATAACCCACATCCATCAGCGTTTGCGCCGCAAAAATCACGTTAAATAGAATGAGCGCACGCGTGACGGACCGTGCGTTGATCAGCCCGACCTTTTGCACGGTTGCGCGGCGACGGCTGACGGGTTGGCCCAACCTGAGCACATGTATTCTAAGCAGCGGCCAAATGATGATGCCTGCCAATCCCCATGCGATGACCCGCTCTGGCGTAGGCGCGTTGGCAAAGCTGATGTTGTCGAACCACGCCGTCACCACCGGATTGGCCACGATAAACAGTACCACAAAGATCGCACCAGCCACAACGGGGAACGCCCAATCCAAAAGGCTCGTCCGGTTGGGGCCATTCACCTTGGCCCGCACAATATCATCAATGGTTTGTCACGCGCCATAAAGCGGCAACCGCGTGACCGCCCGCCCGATGTTATCTGTGACCAGCATGACCGCAAATACGGTCAGCCCACCCCACGCACTCGCAAATGATATGAACTGAAACACATCAATCGCTGGAAGCACAGCGACGATTAGTATGGCCCAAGCGACCGCAGCGCGGCGGCCCTTGACCTTGTCCCGCTGGACCCAATGGGCCCCTGCTGTCAAGATGATGATCAACCCGACAAAGCCCAATCCGGGCGCCGTTCGCAGCACGAGCAGATCAGTGAAAATCAAAAGAACCAGCAAAAGCCAGAGCGGTTTTGGCACTGCCTTGGTCCCGCCAGACCCAACACCCGTTTGGGCATCGGCGGCCATCCACCATGCGTCGCGCTGCAATCCACGCGGCACGCTGCGCACTGTCATAGGTGTCATTTTCTTGTCCCTTCGATCTGTTGATTGCCAACAGACCTAAAGGAACCGCGTGCATAGCATTTGCGCGGGATGTGTAGTTTTTGCGCAGATTACTCTGCGGCGTTTTCTGTCGCGACCTTGCGGATGTTGCGGATGTTTTCGCCGTAGGGTGCGGGGTCCGCAACCGATCCGCCACGGAATACGGCCGAACCTGCGACCAATACATCGGCACCTGCTGCGGCGACCAATGGTGCTGTGTTCACATCCACGCCACCGTCGATTTGGATATGCACAGGGCGTTCGCCAATCATAGCACGCAGGTCTGCGATCTTGAGCGACATATCAATAAATTTCTGCCCGCCAAAGCCGGGGTTCACCGTCATAACGCAGACCATGTCGACCATATCCAGCAATTCTTCGACCACGGACGCAGGCGTTCCGGGGTTCAGCGCGACGCCTGCCTTACATCCCAAATCGCGGATATTTTGCAGGGTCCGGTGGATGTGTGGCCCCGCCTCGTAATGGGCGGTGATGATATCCGCGCCCGCATCAGCGAACCCTTGCAGATAACTATCCACTGGCGCGATCATCAGATGCACATCCATCACTGTTTTCACATGCGGGCGGATCGCCTTGCAGGTCTGGGCACCAAAGGTGATGGCGGGGACGAAATGACCGTCCATGACATCCACGTGAATCCAGTCAGCGCCTTGGGCTTCAACGGCCGCGATCTCTGCGCCGAAATTCGCGAAATCAGCGGCAAGGATGGATGGTGCGATCTTGATGGAGCGGTCAAATGACATGGGTCTGGTCCTTTGGGAATGGCAGTTGCCCACCCCTTAGCGGCTTGGGTCCGCGCCGTCCAAACATTTTGTCAGATATGCCGGAGGGTATAAGATTGACCAAATGGTCAAAACTTGGCATCACCGCACAGTTATGACAGGCTGATACCGCGCGGAAAGGAGCCCAGATGCAGACCACCCAAACCACGTTGGACACGGCCCAATTGCCGCAAGTTCACGAGCCACGCAATGACGGTATGCCGCTAGACCTTGATTGGGTCAGCACCGTGCAGGCCAACACATCCGCCATTGAACGCCGCGCTGCGTCCCTGCCTGGTCGCCGTAACGTGAAAAAAGATTTCCAAGCCGCATGGCTGTGCAAGGCCGTCAGCCTGATGGACCTGACCACCCTGTCGGGTGACGACAGCGTGGGCCGCGTGCGCCGCCTATGCGCCAAAGCCCGGCAGCCTGTGTCCCAACATATCCTTGATGCGCTTGGCATGGATGGGCTGACCGCGGGTGCGGTCTGTGTGTATCACGATATGGTCGAAACAGCCGTGGACGCGTTGCAGGGCACGTCGATCCCTGTCGCTGCCGTATCGACTGGCTTTCCTGCGGGTCTGTCACCGTTTCACCTGCGTATTCAGGAAATTCGCGACAGCGTCGCCGCTGGCGCCCAAGAGATCGACATCGTGATCAGCCGTCGCCATGTGCTGACTGGCAATTGGCAGGCGCTATATGACGAAATGGCCGAGATGCGCGCCGCCTGCGGGGATGCCCACGTCAAAGCGATCTTGGCGACAGGCGAGCTTGGCACATTGCGTAATGTCGCGCGTGCCAGCCTGATTTGCATGATGGCAGGCGCCGATTTCATCAAGACGTCGACGGGCAAAGAACCCGTAAACGCCACGCTGCCTGTGACGCTCACAATGATCCGCGCAATCCGCGATTATCAGGATCGCACAGGCATAAAAGTAGGTTACAAACCCGCTGGCGGAATTTCAAAGGCCAAGGACGCAATTGTCTATCTGTCGATGATCAAGGACGAGCTTGGCGACCGCTGGCTACAGCCCGACCTGTTCCGGTTCGGCGCGTCATCGCTGTTGGGCGATATTGAACGACAGCTCGAACATCATGTCACCGGCAGCTACTCTGCCGGTTGGCGTCACGCGATCGGATAGGGGATCGTTATGCGTATTTTGGAAAAAGCGAAGCTGGGGATTGCGGTATGACCGTTCAGGATATTTTTGACAGTATGGATTACGGTCCGGCCCCTGAAAACGCGGATGAAGCCCTTGCGTGGATCGCAGATCGCGGCGGAATTGCAGGGCACTTTATCGGCGGCAAATGGGGCCCGTTGCGCGATGATTTCGCGACGACGAACCCAGCGACGGGTGAAAAGCTGGCCGGTGTCACCAAGGGCACTGCAGAAGAGGTCGCAAGTGCCGTCAAAGCAGCGCGCAAGGCACAAGCCGCTTGGGCCAAGGATGCACATGCCCGCGCCCGTGTTCTATATGCCATTTCGCGACTTATGCAAAAACACGCGCGCCTTTTGGCCGTGATGGAAACGCTTGATAACGGCAAACCCATCCGCGAGGCCCGCGATATTGATGTGCCGCTTGCGATCCGGCATTTCTATTATCATGCGGGCATGGCCCAGCTGATGGACGAGGAGCTGCCAGATGCTGAGGCCTTGGGCGTTTGCGGCCAGATCATCCCGTGGAATTTTCCGCTGCTCATGCTGGCATGGAAAATCGCGCCCGCACTGGCGATGGGCAATACCGTTGTGCTGAAGCCCGCCGAATTCACCCCCATGACCGCCATGGTTTTTTGTGAAATTTGCACCCAAGCAGGCGTGCCAGCAGGTGTCGTCAACATCATCACGGGCGACGGTGATACAGGGGCCGCGTTGGTCGCGTCTGATGTGGAAAAAATCGCATTCACAGGCAGCACAGACGTGGGCCGGATCATCCGCACCCAAACCGCAGGATCGGGCAAAGCCCTATCGCTCGAACTGGGAGGCAAGTCCCCCTATATCGTGTTTGAGGACGCCGACATCGACAGCGCGGTCGAGGGGTTGGTTGACGCGATCTGGTTCAATCAGGGTCAAGTCTGCTGCGCCGGATCGCGTCTGTTGGTGCAAGAGGGCATCGCGGAGGTTTTCTATGCCAAGCTGAAGGCCCGCATGGCGGCCTTACGCATAGGCGATCCATTGGACAAATGCATCGACGTGGGTGCGATTGTGGACCCGTCCCAGCGCAACATGATCGCCAAGCTGGTGTCCGAGAACACCGAAGGGGACATGTTCCAAACGACCGCCCCTGATGGTTGTTTTTACCCGCCAACATTGATCACCGGCCTGCACCCCGCATCACATCTGATGCAGACCGAAATCTTTGGCCCCGTGCTGGTGGCAACCACGTTCCGCACCCCTGCGGAGGCGGTCGAGGTCGCCAATAACACGCGCTATGGACTGGCTGCATCGGTCTGGTCCGAGAATATCAATCTGGCCTTGGACATCGCGCCCAAATTGGTGGCAGGTATCGTGTGGGTCAATGGCACCAACATGATGGATGCCGCCGCCGGTTTTGGCGGGGTCCGCGAAAGTGGCTTTGGCCGTGAAGGCGGCTGGGAAGGCTTGTCCGGCTACACCAAACCCAAAGGCACCACAAAGCCGCGCAAAGCCGCGACACCCTACACGGGCGACGGCGCATCGACTGATCCACTGGACCGCACAGCCAAACTGTATATCGGCGGCAAGCAAGCACGCCCGGATGGCGGGTATTCTGATCCGGTCTATGGCCCTAAGGGTGCGCTTCTCGGGCACGCGTCTGTCGGCAATCGCAAGGATATCCGCAACGCGGTTGAAGCGATGAACGCGGCCAAAGGCTGGGCCAAGACCACCGGCCATTTGCGAGCGCAGATCCTGTATTATATCGGCGAAAACCTATCCGCGCGCGCGGATGAATTTGCAGACCGGATCAAGGAGCTAACTGGCAAATCGGGCAAGGCAAAGGTCGCAGACAGCATCAAAGCGCTGTTCACCTATGCGGCTTGGGCGGACAAATACGACGGGCAGGCGCATGGCGTGCCGATCCGCGGAGTGGCCCTTGCGATGAAGGAACCAGTTGGCAAAATTGGCGTGCTGTGTGGCGACCAACCGCTTCTTGATTTTGTCACGCCCATGGCAGCGGCAATCGCGATGGGGAACCGCGTAACACTGGTGCCATCGCGGGCATTCCCGCTGGCGGCCACGGACTTTATCCAAATCCTAGAGACAAGCGATGTACCGGCGGGTGTCGTCAATATCGTGACAGGCGCGCAGGGTGAACTTGGCGATACGCTCAGCAAACATATGGATGTTGATGCGGTTTGGAACCTTGGTGATGCAACCGCGACCCAGATGATTGAGGGCAATAGCGCGGGCAATCTGAAACGGGTTTGGGCGCCATCCCATGCCCCCGCTGCAAAAGAGTTTTTGCAAGCCGCCACAGAGGTGAAAAACATCTGGATTCCATACGGCGAATAGACAAAAATTTGGCGCCCCGTTTGACCGGGGCGCCAAATAAATATGTCGTGGGCGCAGCCCGCCTTTAGGTCAACGCTTGTCCTTGGCGCGCCATGTATCAAGCCACCGGCTCAAGCGACCACGTCGTTCGGCCAGACCCGCACTCGCCTCGTCGTAGCGGTCACCGGCGCTATCCAGCATTGGATCAACTGCGCGTTCGCGAAATTGTAGCCACATTGCGCGGAAAAATGCGATCCCGATGATCAGGAAGATGAAAAAGAAGATGTTGAACCATGGGATAACCCGCACACCGGGACCGTCCACAGGACTGATCGCAATCGCGTTTGGATAGATCGAGGCCCAACGCACCCGCCAGCCATAGTGCGTCAATACGGCCCAGCCTTCGGTTTTTGCAGCACTCGCTGCTTCGGCCTGAAGATCGGAACTGTCGAACTTGAAATATGGCGGCCAAATCCAGCCCGTATCCTCATTGCGGTACACCATAACTTCGGTCGCCTCCCGCGGCACAAAGCCAAGCAGGAATGTCTTTTTCTTATCCGTATTGATCAGACGCAGATCACGGGTCGGTTGTTCAACCGCGCCGCTGTCAGCCTGCGCATAGAAAATCCGGTTAAAGTCACTGAAATCGGTACGGATAATCTCGGTCGAGGTCAGTTTGACTACGTCATGCTGCGGCAGCACGTAATGCAGGAACAGACCTGCAATGACGAACACCAGCGCACGTAGATAAAATTTGATACGTTCCATATCGGGCCTCAGTTCGTGTTAGTAATGTAAATGATCGTAGCCACGACAACCGTCGGAACCACATAGACCAAGCCAATCAGCTTGGGCCGGTATGATGTGTTATAGGCGGCTATACCCTCGGCGACAAACGCATCCCGCGCCACTATGTCGGTGCTGGTGGGGTTATCCTCGGCCCACGCCTTTTCCAGTTTCTCGCGCCGCACGGACAGCGAATAAAGCGAGATCGACAAATAGACGACGCTCAGCGCAAGAAAGCCGAAAACGACCAGTCGAATAAATCCCATGTTCTATCTCCTTCGCACCGCGCCCCACGGGCCAACGGCGTCTATCATGTCACGTTTGCGCGGCGCGGGTTCTGCCATCGGGGCATCATAACCGAACAGGGCCGCACGTGTGCCCGCCTTATCGACTTGGTATTCCCGATCCAGAAAATCCACCACATAGGCGCGCTTTTCCTCGGGCCATGTGGCATATGCGGCATAGAACGCGGTCTTGTGGCAGATGAACAACTGCCGCACATCCAGCGGGCACAGCTCTGACAGCAGCATGTTCACCAAATCCGCATCCGCATGATCGCGTGCGCGCAGCGTATAGAAATACGCCGGATGATCCGATGTGATCCGCAGCCAAGGCCCATCCGCTTCGGCCCAGCGCACAAGGGCGGCAAGCCCTTGCCTGTCCGTCGTCATATAAAATGGGCGATGTCATGGCGAAGATATGAAAAGACCCGCAACCTTTCGGGCTACGGGTTTTTTTCGCTTCACAATGGGACGAATACGTCCTCAACGGTGGCATTCGGGTCCACCGCGTCAAAATCCGGTGGACGGTCATTGGCCAACGCCTCTTCCCCGTAGATGAGTTCGGGATCGACACGTCTGGCGGGCAATTCAACACCGCGACCAAAGTTCTCGGGATCAACCCGCAGCGTTTCAGCCTCGGACCGGACGTGGACCTTCACGTTCAGCTCCACTTCATCATAGAGGTGAATAATATCGTTGTTAAACATGCGGATGCAGCCGGCACTTCCGGAATTGCCGATTGAATCCAGATCATTTGTGCCGTGGATGCGGTAGAACGTGTCGCGCCCGTTGCGATATAAATACAATGCACGCGCGCCAAGCGGGCTACGCAATCCGCCGGGAATGCCGCGCCGGAACGGGCCATACACATCGGGTTCGGTGAACAACATGTTTTGCGTCGGCGTCCAGCCCGGCCATTTCTTTTTCAGCTTGATCACCCCGTTACCCGCAAAGCTACGCCCTGCGCGGCCAACGCCAACCGGATAACGCACCGCCGTACCGTCGGTTTTCACGTGATACAAGAACTTCGCATAGGGATCGACGTCGATCGAATTTTCCGGCGCCTCGCCAAGGTAGATACCCGTCATGCGCCGGTTCACACCTTGGGTGTAGGTCGACGGAATGCCCGCGAGGTTATAGCCCGCGTCAAAAATCGGCTCATACCCGGGATCATAGGTCACTGGCGGCGGAAGATCCTCTGGCAACGGGTTGGATGTTGGCACCCGCGGGCTACACGCCGCAGCGGTCCCCAACAACAAGGCTGCAAAGCCACGTCGCGAATATTCAAAAGAGTCCGTCATGTCTGCGTATTACCTAAATGTTGACCAACAAGCTAACACACGAAGGGCCGGACGCAATTCAAGCCTTTGTCATCATTTAAAAAATGGGGCGACCTGTGTCCGCCGCCCCATGGTTGGTGTTCTAGCCAATCACGTTGTGGTCCGGCCCATAGGGGTAGCCTGTGATGTTTTCGCTGCCGTCATCCGTGATGAACAAAATGTCATGCTCGCGGTAGCCGCCAGCACCCGGCTGCCCATCCCGGATTGTGAGCATCGGCTCCATCGAGATGACCATGCCCGGTGTCAGGACGGTGTCGATATCTTCGCGCAGCTCTAACCCCGCCTCGCGTCCGTAATAATGGGACAGCACACCAAACGAATGCCCGTAACCGAACGTGCGGTATTGCAGCATCCCGCGATCCGCGAGGAAGGTGTTGATCTTGGCCGTCACCTCGGCGCAGCTGACACCGGGTTTAAGAAGGCTCATCCCATATTCATGGGCGGCGACATTCGTCTCCCAGACCTTGAGGCTGGCATCATCCACCTCGCCCACGAAAAGCGTCCGCTCAAGCGCGGTATAATAGGCGCTGATCATCGGGAACGTGTTAAGCGACAGGATATCCCCGCGCTCTAACTGCCGCGATGTGACCGGATTATGCGCGCCGTCGGTGTTGATCCCTGATTGAAACCAGACCCATGTGTCACGGTATTCCGCATCGGGGAAACGTTTGGCGATCTCAAGCTCCATCGCGTCGCGGCCTGCCATCGCGACATCAATTTCACGCACGCCTTCGGCAATCGTATCGCGGATTGCAAAGCCACCGACATCCGCAACAGCCGCCCCGTGCCGGATCAGGTCAAGCTCTGCCGGTGATTTCTGCATTCGTTGCAACATCGTGGCACCTGACAGATCGACGACCGTCTTGGGCGATAAGTAGTGGTTAAGCTTCTGGCTTTGTTGCAGGGACAAATGGTCCTCTTCGATGCCGATCACCTGCGCGGGTCCAGTCACGGACAAGATCGCACGCCAGTAATTGTCGCGTTCCCAGTCGGTATAGGTGATGTTATCGGCGTGGCTACGCCGCCATGGCTGTGCCGCATCAATACCCGCCGAAATTGTGACCGACTGATCGGGTGTCACAACCAGCGCATAGGGCCGTCCGAATGCGCAATACAAAAAGCCGGAATAATAGGCGATGTTGTGCATGGACGTGAAAACCGCCGCATTCACACCTGCGTCGGCCATGGCCTGCCGCAAGCCGGCGAGGCGTGTTTCATATTCCGCATCCGCAAACGGAAGCTGCTTTTGTCCCTGATGGAACCGATAGAACTGTGGACGTTGTGTCATGTTAGACCTCACATAGATGGGGTCTGATTTTGCAGACCCCGAAAGGTCCCGGCGTTCAGGACGAAGGGGTGCACCACCCCGAGCGGCGATTGCCTGCGACGACGCCATCGTCGCGTGCTCGCCCTTCTGCTAGTCGGGATCACCCTATCTTGGCAAGACTATTTTGGGGGCTGACATCCCCCCCATTTAGGTTGCACGATAGTCGAATGACATTTTGGACCCGCCAGCGCACCCTGATCAACGGGGACCCCCAGCCCAAACTGCCCACCGCCTTGCCTGATGACAAGTTGCGATTGCACCTGATGTGCGGTCAGTTTGATAGCGTTGATGACGCCATGACCTATTGTTTTCACGCGGACAGCGACACGCCTGAACAGCTGATACTGGATCAACCCGGCGCATTTATCGACACAAGTTTCGTAGAGGTCGTGCACCAAAAGATCGCGGCGCGTCTGTTCGAATTTCTGCCACAGAAAGAGGTCGATCGCACCATCGCCAAGATGAAAGGCACCAACACCTTGATCATCATTACCGAGGACGCCTTTGGCGGTTTTCCCTATGCTTTGACGTCAAACAAGACGGTATTCTACCTCGGCCCGTGTGTGGTGGACGTCTGATGGATAAGATCAATCTGGCAGAAAAGCTCTCCACGTTTTCAAACCATTGGTCCCCACGGATCATTGGCCAGTATAATGACAACGATCTGATGGTCGTCAAAGTACAGGGCGAATTCGTCTGGCACAGCCACCCTGACACGGATGATCTGTTTCTTTGCCTTTCCGGCTCTGTCGATATCGAACTGCGCAACAAGACGGTGACGCTGACCGCAGGTGAGCTGTGCGTTGTGCCTGCCGGTGTCGAACATCGCCCAACCGCACGGGGTGAGGCACATCTGTTGCTGATTGAACCCAAGGGAACGCCAAATACCGGCAACCCCGAAACGGCCGTCGATAAGCCCGCGATTTGATGCGCAATCTGATCACAGATGTGCCGGGCATTTTGGTCGGCAGCGCCCATGACGAAACCGTGAAAACCGGCACGACCGTCTTGACCGCCGACCGCCCGTTTACAGCAGCCGTGCACGTGATGGGCGGCGCACCCGGAACGCGCGAAACCGATTTGCTGGCACCTGATAAGCTGGTCGAACAGGTTGATGCGCTTGTGCTGTCAGGCGGCAGTGGTTTTGGCCTAGACGCGGGGTCAGGCGTTGCCGATGCCTTGCGCGCGCAGGGGCGCGGTTTCGCCGTGGGCGACGTGCATGTGCCTGTCGTGCCGGGGGCCATCCTGTTTGATCTAACAAACGGCGGCGACAAGGGGTGGGATGTGAACCCCTACCGCGCACTTGGCGTTCAGGCATATGACAATGCGGCCACGGAATTCGATCTAGGCACCGCAGGGGCCGGATACGGGGCCCAAACGGCAACGTTAAAGGGCGGGTTAGGCTCGGCCAGCATGGCGCTTCCAAATGGAGTGATCGTGGGGGCCGTTGTGGCGGTAAACGCCATCGGCTCTGCCACTGTTGGTGACGGTCCGCATTTCTGGGCCGCCCCGTTTGAAAAGACAGGTGAGTTTGGCGGCATCGGCCCCTCGCCCACCTACCCGGCTGGGCGGCCCGCAACCAAGGGAACCAGCCGCAACACCACAATCGGCATCGTTGCAACCAATGCGCAAATGACCCAAGCGCAAACCCTGCGCATGGCCACCGCTGCCCATGACGGGATCGGGCGCGCGCTGATCCCGGCACATACGCCGCTGGATGGGGATCTGATTTTCGGCGCGAGCACGGGCGATGTGGCCTGTGATGATCTGCTGTATCTTGGCCATGCCGCGGCCACGTGTATGGCGCGTGCGATTGCGCGCGGCGTCTATCTGGCGCGCTCCACTCCATTTGAGGATCCGCCCTGCTACGCCCGTACGTTCAGCTAAAAAGCGCCTGACACAATGGGCTATCTGCCGCGGCCAAACCGTCAATGACATCGAAATGATGCTTGCCTGCGTCCAACACAACCGGACAACCCCAAGCGGCACCCAATGCCTGCGCCTGTTCAATAAATACGGGCCGTTCATCCGCGCCGACCCAAATGGTGACAGAGGTTGCAGGGGCTGGCGAGTAAATTGGGCTTTCGGCTGTTGCCTCTGCTTTCGTCAGTTGAAAATCATTCTGCATCTTGGTGTCCATCACTGGCACCAGATCAGCAACGGGTGAGATCGGCACAACCTTTTCCAACCTCCCATCCCAGTCCATTCCCGCTAGCCGCGCCACAAGCTGCCCACCAGCGGAATGCCCCGTCAGCCGGATCGGCCCGCCGCTCTTTGTCGCGGCCATTTGCACCGCAGCGGTCACTTGGGCCGTGATATCCGCAATCCGCACGTCGGGGCATAGGTCATAAGACGGCATCGCCACCGCCCAACCACGCGCCACCGCGCCAGCAGCCAAATGGGACCAACTGGATTTATCAAACATCCGCCAATAGCCACCATGCACAAAGACCACCAATCCCTTGGCCATGCGATTGGGGTAAAAGATATCCATGACTTGTCGTGGACTTGGGCCATAAGGCACATCCAGTTCACACAAGGTCGCATCACGAAACGCGGCAGCAGCGGCATCCCAGCGGGGCGGATAGGCCGCCGCATCCGCAATATACGCCCCATTGGCAAAGCGGTCATCCATATCCATTTTGCGCCCTTTCATGATGCCAGTAACGGTTTGGCCTTTACCCGCGCCCACCCAACAGGTCAAATACGCCAAATTCTATGGGAGAGCCTAACATGCTTGACGCGACCACCAATCTGAAATCCCTGCTGACCCGTCCTGACTTGATTTGCACCGACGCATTCGTCGGCGGCGATTGGGTGTCTGCGCAATCGGGCAAAACGTTCGATGTCACGAACCCTGCGCGCGGTGACGTGATCGCAACGGTTGCCGATCTAGACCGATCCGAGGTTGCGACAGCCATTGCCACCGCAGAGGCCGCGCAAAAACCTTGGGCCGCACGCGCCGCCAAGGAACGCGCCAACATCCTGCGCAAATGGTTTGATCTGTTGATGGCCAATCAAGAGGACCTTGCCATCATTATGACCGCCGAACAGGGCAAGCCATTGGCCGAAGCCCGCGGAGAGGTCGCCTATGGCGCGTCATTTATCGAATGGTTTGGTGAAGAGGCCAAACGCAACTACGGCGAAACCATCCCCGGTCACATGTCTGACAAACGCATCACCGTGATCAGCCAGCCCATCGGCGTGGCCGCAGCGATCACGCCGTGGAATTTCCCCAACGCGATGATCGCCCGCAAGGTCGCGCCAGCGCTGGCCGCAGGTTGTGCGTTCGTTGTGCGCCCCGCATCGCTGACCCCGCTGTCCGCACTCGCCATGGCCAAGCTGGCAGAAGAGGCGGGCGTGCCCAAGGGGGTGCTGTCCGTCGTGCCATCGTCGGACGCATCCGGTGTCGGCAAGGAGTTTTGCGAAAACCACGTGGTCCGCAAACTGTCATTCACAGGCTCGACCGAGGTGGGCCGCATCTTGATGAAACAAGCCGCTGATCAGGTCATGAAATGCTCCATGGAATTAGGTGGCAACGCGCCGTTCATCGTCTTTGATGACGCCGATCTGGACGAGGCTGTGATTGGCGCGATCGCCTGCAAATTCCGCAACAACGGCCAGACATGTGTCTGTGCCAATCGGATCTACGTACAGGCAGGCGTTTATGATGCTTTTGCTGAAAAGCTAAAAGTTGCGGTTGAAAACCTGACCATCGGTGACGGCCTAACAGACGGCACAACAACCGGTCCACTGATCGAAGCCTCTGCCGTGGACAAGGTGCAAGAACACCTTGATGACGCGCTATCCAAGGGCGGTCAGGTATTGACGGGCGGCAAGCCGCATGACCTTGGCGGCCTGTTCTTTGAACCCACCATCGTGACCAATGCGACCAAGGACATGCTGGTTAGCACCGATGAAACCTTTGGCCCCTTCGCGCCCTTGTTCAAGTTCGAGGATGAAGACGATGTCATCGCCCTTGCCAATGACACGATCTTTGGGCTCGCATCGTATTTCTATGCCAAGGATCTTAGCCGCGTGACCAAGGTCGCCGAGGCGCTGGAATACGGGATCGTTGGCGTGAACACGGGCATTATTTCAACCGAGGTCGCGCCATTTGGCGGCATCAAGCAATCCGGCCTTGGCCGCGAAGGCAGCCGTCACGGCATGGACGACTATATGGAGATGAAATACATCTGCACAAGCGTGTGATTTATCTATAAAAATAAGGGAAATTTTTCCTTTTAGGTATCCCTTATTGGGACAAATTACGCTCACCATTGGAACAAATTGCGCCTAACTTTAAGCTCATGGGTTTGCGCAGTTAGGAATTTCGCCAAGTTGCTTCGACGGCCCAAAGCGGACATTGGGTGCAACCGCAAAATCTGGTGCTTGGCGAATTCACAGCGTGCGGACAAAGTTAGCTTTCGCTGTGCTCGAACCGATGTCCGCAATGGACCTGAAATTCAGTTAAGCTGCTTGAGCTTTCGACGCAGCCAAAACAGTGTTCGCCATCGCGATGTCTTGCGCGGCGATACCTGTCAGGTCTGTAATCGTAATTTGACTGTCGTCAACACGTCCAAGGCTGGTTCCATTCAACAACGTACCAATCTCGTGTAGGTCATCCGCAGTGATCAAACCTTTCGCGGCGGCATGGGATACCTCACCATGATCCAAGCATTGTGCCACCAAATCGACGGCAAGAACGTCAGCGCGTGCTACCAAACCGATCTCCAGTTCTTGCTTACCAGGCGCATCCGCCCCAACGGCGGTGATGTGCGTTCCCGGTTGTACCCAATCTAATTTTAGAATGGGCGACTTAGAGCCAGTCGCGGTTATGACGACGTCAGCACTTCGCGTAGCATCCTCAAGATCATATGCACGTTTCACGCCGATATGTGGGGCTAAATCTGCAATCAAATCATCGACCTTTGTAGAAGTCCGACCCCAGACTTGGAATGAAAGATTAGGCATTAGGGCTGCATGCGCCTCAATCTGCCGGCGCGCTTGCGGCCCCGTTCCAACAACCAAAGCCACGCGACTATCCGCACGGGCCAATGCGCGACTAGCAATAGCGCCGCCGATGCCCGTTCGAATGTCAGTGAGCATCATTTCGTCATGAAGCATGGCCTCAACCATTCCAGTTACAGCCGATAGAACCAGTACAAGACCGTTTCCACTGGGAAGGCCCTTCGCGTCATTCTCTGGAAAGCCTGTGGCGACTTTGATCACAAAGTTCGCGTCACCGGCCATATGCCCATACTTGATGTGGCAATCAGCACCCTGCGCGAATGTGATATGCCCAACCGGCGGCAGATTGACTTTGCCCAAGCTTGTCACAACATATGCCGCCTTGATCGCTTGTGCGGCAGCGTCAAAATCAATCAATGCTTCGATTTCAGAACGTGTCAGGGTAATCATGCCTAAACTCCAATTAAAGTGACCTGACCATATGCCGACATTGCCCGACTTTCGACTGGAAACACACTTCTCAAAGTGGGAGTTTAAAGCGCGCTATCACATGACGGCATCAGATGCCGAAGCAATGTCACTTCGTGATCTATTGGCGATGGCGACACCTGCGGAACGTGAAGCGTTTGAAGGTATGTGGCTGGGGTACACGGAAACCTTTGGTGCGCCTGACTTGCGCGAAGCGATCGCCGCAACCTATGCCAATCAAGCCGCATCAGACATCCTGTGTTTTGCGGGCGCAAGCGAAGGAATCTTTGCGGCCAATCAAGTGATCCTTGATGCAGACAGCCACGCAATTGTGGTCACACCAAACTATCAATCCCATGAAACGCTACCCGTTGCGATCTGTGAAGCAACTGGCGTGCCGCTTGATCCAAATGACAATTGGTCGCTTGATATTGATCGTGTGGCTGCCGCAATCCGTCCCAATACAAAGCTGGTGACGATCAATTTCCCCCACAATCCAACTGGCGCGATATTACCCTTGGACCGCTACCAAGCGCTGGTCGAGCTATGCCGTAAACACGGCATCTACATTTTACACGACGAAATTTTTAATGGTCTTGGCGAAACAAGAGCGCGGCACCTGCCCTTTATCGCAGACATCTATGAACGTGGTTTGTCCCTCAACGTGATGTCCAAATCATACGGCCTGCCCGGTCTGCGCGTTGGCTGGATTGCCTGTCAGGATGCTGAGATCATCTCGAAGATGGAACGGTTGAAACACTACCTATCTATCTGCAATTCCGGCCCATCCGAGCGGTTGACGATGATCGCCCTGCGCAACAAGAACCGTATTCTTGCGCGCAATTGTGCCATCGTTGATGAAAACCTGCCCAAGTGGGATGCGTTCTTTGCCCGCTATCCTGATCTGTTTGAGTGGCAGCGTCCCGACGGGTCCTGCATGGCGTTCCCGCGCTACAAAGGGGCGGACGGCGTTGAAGCGTTTTGCGCATCACTGGTAGAGGAAAGCGGCGTGTTATTCTTGCCCAGCACGATCTATTCGTCCGACTTAGGGCCGACACCAACGGATCGGCTACGCCTTGGGTTTGGACGCGCCAACCTCGAAGAAGGATTGGCGGCCCTTGACGCTCACCTTTTGCGCAATCGCTAAGCCGTCTGCGTAACCTCACTAGCCATACGAATGTTCTGCCCTGTGATTTTGGCCCCGCCGTCTGATGCATGAAACGCCACAACATTTACGAACGCTTTGAAAACGCTTTTTCCACGTTGATAGACGGGTTAGTCTGTCGATAAATATTTTCAATCAAAGATCCAATAATGATCAAAAGCCAGATCACTCTAAAACAGTTAGAAGCGTTCGTCTTTGTCGTTGACACAGGCACGTTTCGCGCTGCTGCTGCTGCGCTCGGCACCACGCAGCCCAACATTTCAGCGCGGATCACGGCGCTTGAAGCCGCACTTGATGAGACGTTATTGATACGAGATGCCAGATCGGTTCGTTTGACTGTAAATGGCGAGAGGTTGTTGCAAAAAACACGAGAAGTTTTATGGGCCGGAGAAGCGCTCATTGAGGAAGCTGGCCGTCAGGAGTTGATTGAGGAGACACTTCGGCTCGGCGTGACCGAGCTTGTGGCCTGCACGTGGTTGCAAAGCTTCCTGCGACTGATGAGAGAGGCCTACCCAAAGCTGCGCATACAGTTGGAGGTCGACCTATCGACGACGATTGATGCACGCTTGATGGAAGGGCAACTTGATCTGGCGCTTCAAACAGGGCCGTTCAAATCGAAAGTGTTCGCCAGCGAGGCATTGGGTCAAGAGCACTACTGTTGGGTTGCCAACTCCGACCTGATCCAAAACGTCAGCGCTGCACCTACCCTGCCAGAGCTCTTTGAGCTGACAATTCTCACACATGCAAAACACACTCAGGCTTGTGCTGCGCTTCATAATCTCTCGGCAAGGCAAGGTTTGCGCCCGGAACGGATTGTTCATTCCAGCGCCTTATCTGCCTGTGTTCCGATGGTGCTTGAGGGGTTGGGCGTTGCTCTGTTGCCCGCGCGGTTAATCGAGGCAGAAGTCGCCGCCGGGGATCTGCATAAGATAGACGCCAGTTGGCACCCCGAGCCTTTGTCGTTCTTTGCCCGCTATGCCCCTGCACGCGCTGCGTTATACGTTGAAAAGGCGGCGCAGATCGCCAAGGTTGCGATGCGAACCTAATAGATCAATATAATTGATCGGGGTGAAAGGTTTAATCGATTTGATTATGTGAGCATTTTAGGGCCACCTACTTGGGTAACTCATTGCAGGAGCCTCACATGGCAAAGACCTCTATCCGTCTTGGTGTCGATATCGGCGGGACGTTTACTGACGTTGTTTTGGAAAAAGGCACAGAGGTTTTTTCCACCAAAGTGCTGACGACCTATGCCGCGCCCGAAAACGCGATCATCGATGGGATGCATCAGGTTTTGGACAAGGCAGGTGTTGCCCCAAGCGACGTTGATCAGATCATTCATGGCACGACTTTGGCGACCAATGCGTTGATTGAGCGGCGCGGCGCCAAGACCGCACTCATCACGACAGAAGGGTTCCGCGATGTCATCGAAATGCGCACAGAGTCGCGGTTTGAGCAATATGATCTGAACCTGAACCTGCCCGATCCGCTGTTGCCGCGTCAGATGAGGTTTACGGTTGGCGGGCGCGTGGATGCCAATGGCGCTGTGTTGGTCGACATTGATCGGGTCGAGGTTGAGGCGGTCGTGGACCGCATCGCCGCCGCTGGATTTGAAAGCGTCGCCGTGGGCCTGATCCATTCCTATTTGAACCCTGCGCATGAACAGTTGGTGCGGGAAGTGCTGGCGGAAAAACTGCCCGATGTTGCGGTGTCTATTTCTTCCGAAGTGTCCCCACAGATGCGCGAATATGAGCGGTTCAACACAGTTGTGGCGAACGCGTATATCAAGCCGCTGATGGCGTCGTATCTTGGCCGTCTTGAGGATCGCCTGAAGTCGGAGGGTGTGTCGTGTCGTATCTTCCTGATGCACTCGGGCGGGGGGATCATCTCGATCCAGAACGCCGCCGACTTCCCTGTGCGCTTGGTGGAATCTGGCCCTGCGGGTGGTGCTGTGTTCGCCGCCCACATCGCGGCGCGCTACGGCCTTGGTAAAGTTCTGTCGTTCGACATGGGCGGCACAACGGCCAAAATTTGCCTGATCAAAAACCAAACACCCAAGACGAGCCGCGTATTCGAAGTCGCCCGCACGTATCGTTTCAAAAAGGGTTCGGGGATGCCAATTTCGATCCCTGTAATTGATATGGTCGAGATCGGCGCAGGCGGCGGATCGCTCGCGCATGTGGATGCGATGCGCCAGATCCGCGTCGGGCCTGAAAGTGCGGGATCGGAACCTGGACCGGCGTGTTACGGTCGCGGCGGTGAAAGCCCCGGCGTGACGGATGCCGATCTGGTGCTGGGCAAGTTGGACCCTGATAACTTCGCGGGTGGCTCGATCAAACTGCACCCCGATGCATCGAAATCCGCACTGTCCAATGTGGTCGGTAACACGCTTGACATGGACGCAGTCGAGGCGGCGTTTGGCGTGGCCGAGGTGGTCGATGAAAACATGGCCAACGCGGCCCGCGTGCATGCCGTTGAGAATGGCGAGGACCTGTCGGAATACACGATGATTGCATTCGGTGGCGCGGCCCCGCTGCACGCTGGGCGGCTTTGCGAAAAGCTTGGCGTGGATCGTTTGTTGGTGCCACCGGGGGCAGGCGTTGGCTCTGCCATCGGGTTCCTACGCGCGCCGTTCTCGTTCGAGGCGAACCGCTCGGTCTACATGAAACTGTCAGATTTTGACGGCGACCGGATCAAATCTCTGCTGACCGATCTCAAGACCGAGGCGACTGGCTTCGTGCGCACCTGCGACGAGGTCAGCCCGATCCTGTCGGAGTTCAAAGTCTATATGCGCTACACAGGGCAAGGCTGGGAAATCCCGATTGAGCTGACCGAGGATCAAGCAATGAACCCAGATGCAGCAACGTTTGAGGCACGGTTCATCGAGGATTATTCCAAGCTGTTTGGCCGTCCCGTCGAGGGTATGGATATCGAGATTACCGTGTGGTCGGTCAACGCGACCACGCCGCCAGAACAAGTTGCTCGGATGGATGAAACAAGTGGCGCGGATACAGCAATGGCTGCCGGCACGCGGCATTTATTTGATGCCGCGCAGGGGCAATATCTGGATGCACAAATCGTCAACCGTTTTGATATGGCCACAGGTCAGCGGGCCGTAGGCCCCGTTGCGGTGGTCGAGGATGAAACCACTATCATCGTACCCGCAAGTCGCGATGCCATCCGCCAGCCTGATGGCTGTATCGATGTCGTCCTGAAAGGATCAGCGCAATGACCCAGCATTCAAAAGTTGCATATCAAGTCATGTGGAATCGCCTGATATCCGTTGTCGAGGAACAAGCGCAGGCCTTGGTCCGCACCGCGTTCTCAACATCTGTGCGAGAAGCCGGTGATTTGTCCGCGGGTGTCTATGACGTCCAAGGCCAAATGCTCGCACAAGCTGTCACAGGCACGCCGGGCCACGTAAATGCGATGGCCGACGCCGTCGCACACTTCATCCGCCGCATCGGGCGCGACAATATCCATGACGGCGACGTCTACATCACCAACGATCCATGGGAGGGCACCGGCCACCTGCACGACATCACCATGGTCACACCGTCATTCCATAAGGGTGCGCTGGTCGGGTTTTTTGCTTGCACCGCTCATATTGTAGACATCGGAGGACGCGGATTTGGCGCGGATGCGGCCAGCGTCTACGAAGAGGGCCTTTATATCCCCATCATGAAATTCGCGGATCGCGGTACAGTTGATGAAACCCTGACCCGCATCATTCGCGGCAACGTGCGTGAACCTGATCAGTTGATTGGTGACATCTATGCCTTGGCGACCTGTAACGAGATTGGGCATCGCCGCCTGATCGACATGATGCAGGAATTTGACCTGTCCGATCTGAATGGCATCGCAGACTTCATCCTCGACAACTCACGCCGTGCGACTATTGAGCGGATCGCGGCCTTGCCGCAGACATCTGCAGACGGCGAGATCACGATGGACGGCTTTGACCGACCCATCACGCTAAAGGTTAAGGTCAGTATTGAAGGCGATAAGATCGTGTCGGACTTTACCGGATCATCCGGCCTCGACAAAAAGGGTATCAACTGCCCGCTGGTCTATGCCAAGGCCTATGCTTGTTATGCGCTCAAGGTGGCGATTGCCCCTGAAATTCCCAACAACGCGGCCAGCCTTGCCCCGTTCGAGATTGCAGCGCCTGAGAACTCCATCGTCAACGCATTGCACCCCGCACCCGTCGCCCTGCGCCACATCGTCGGCCACTTTGTGCCAGACGCCGTGTTCAACGCCTTCGACAAAATCGTGCCGGGTCTGGTGCCCGCCGAAGGGGCCGGTTGCTTGTGTAACTTCCAAGTGTCCTTGCGCCCGCGCACCGACGCACCCGCACCGGCACATGCGCGGCGCAACGAAGTGCTGACGTTCAATTCTGGCGGTTCCGGTGCGCGCCCCGAACACGATGGCCTGAACGCTACTGCCTTTCCCTCAGGTGTGATGACAATGCCGATTGAGGCAACCGAACATGCGGGCCCCGTTATCATCTGGCGCAAGGAATTGCGGCCCGATAGCGGGGGCGCGGGCAAGACCCGCGGCGGCCTTGGCCAATACATGGAAGTGGGCGCGCAAGAGGGACATGAGTTCGATATCCAAGCCATGTTTGACCGCGTGGATCACCCTGCACTGGGCCGCCGTGGTGGCAGCGCAGGCGCACCCACAACCATTGCCCAAGATGATGGCACGGCCATGAACGGCAAAGGCAAACAGTTCGTCACCCACGGGCGCCGCGTCGTCATGGCCTTCCCCGGCGGTGCGGGTTACGGCGACCCGTCCGAGCGATCCATCGAACTGGTGAAACGCGATCTGGCACGCGGATATATTTCAGCTGAGACGGCCGCCAAAGACTACAATCTATCCTCAGCAGACATCGCAGAAGTTGAGGCCATCGTCGCCAAAGGAGACACGATATGAAAACCCAAGCGCCGCAAAACACGTCCTATGACGTCGTGATCATCGGTGGGGCAATGATGGGGGCCTCCGCAGCTTGGTTCCTCTCCGATGATAAGGATTTTGATGGAAAGGTTTTGGTGGTGGATCGTGACCTTACATACGAAAACACATCGACGATGCACACCAATTCCTGCATGCGGCAGCAATTTTCAGGCGAGTTGAATGTGCGCATCAGCCAGTTCGCAGCCGATTTCGTAAAGAACCTGCCACGGTACATGGGCAACGATGATCGCGTGCCAGACCTGTCGATCCGCTCGTTCGGGTACATGTATCTTGCCGACAACGATGCCTTTGCAGATGTACTGCGTGAAAGCCAGCAGACCCAGATCGCCGCCGGCGCTGCCACACAGTTGATGACGCCAGACCAGATCAAGGACGCCTATCCATTCTACAACGTCGATGACATCGTTTTGGGATCAATCAACCTTATGGATGAAGGGTTCTGGGATGCGACCGCCGTATTCGATTGGTGGCGTAAGTCTGCGCGCGAACGTGGTGTCGAATACGTCGAAAACGAAGTTGTAGCGATCAACAAGAACGCTGCTGGAAACCACGTCGAAAGCGTAACTTTGAAGTCAGGTGAAGTCATCGCCTGCGGGCAAGTGCTGAACGCATCGGGCCCACGTGCCGCACGAACGGCTGAAATGGCTGGCATTAAAGTGCCCGTTGAGCCGCGCAAGCGATATTCTTGGATCTTCTCAGCCGAGACACCACTGGACCGCGATCTGCCGCTCACCATTGACCCATCCGGCGTTCACGTGCGCGAAAACGGCGGTGGCACGTATCAATGCGGCGGCCATTCGGACATTGATCCTGCCGTTGATTACAACGACTTCGCTATGGATCATGCGATGTGGGAAAACCACGTCTGGCCAATCCTTGCCACCCGCATACCTCAGTTCGAAGCGATCAAGGTTCAGTCCGAATGGGGCGGGCATTACGCCATGAACACCTTTGATCACAACGCCATTCTTGGGCCGCATATGGAGATCGAAAACTTCTTTTTCCTCAACGGTTTTTCCGGCCACGGTTTGCAACAATCCCCAGCAATGGGCCGTGGTACGGCTGAGATCATGGTGCATGGCGCATATAAAACGCTCGACATGACGCAATTCCATTTTGACCGTATTCCAGCAGGCCACAAGATCATCGAAAAGGCGATCATCTGATGAAACTTGCCGAGAACACGTTTACCCATGCGCTTAACGCTGGTGACAAGCAAGTTGGTGAATACACGCGAGGATGGATACGGCGGCGATCTGAAAAGGTCGCGCTCGCTTCTTACTCGAAACCGTCGAAAAAGTGCGCGCCGTTTGGCCCGAAAATCGCGTGCTGTCCGTTCGTTTATCCGTACACGATTTTGTCGATGGTGGCCTGACTCTGGAGGATACATCGCAGGTTGGCATTTGGCTGAAAGATCTCGGCGTTGATATTTTGGATTGCTCTGGCGGCGGCGCTGTGCCCGAAGCACGCGGTGCGATTGGCAATAGAACCGCCGAGCAACCTGATATGGCAGGCGTGCTGCGGTCCTCCGCCGGCCTGCCAATAATGGCTGTTGGTGGTATCACTGATCCTGCGCACGCCGAAAGCATTATTGCTGAAAACAAAGCAGACATCGTGCTGCTGGGCCGCGAGTTGATGCGTGACCCGCATTGGGCTTTCACGGCTGCGAAAACGCTTGGAGCAGATGCGCGACCGGTGTTAGCAAATCAGCACGGATTTTTCGTCGGAGGCTAACATGAACAACGATCCCCTGTTGCAACCTTACCAGCTCAAGCATTTGACACTGCGCAACAGGATCATGACGACCAGTCACGAGCCAGCCTACCCCGAAGACGGCCTGCCCAAAGCACGTTATCGCGCGTATCACGCTGAACGCGCCAAGGCGGGTGTCGCCCTTGCCATGACCGCCGGATCAGCCTGTGTGTCCAAAGACAGCCCACCCTCTTTCAACAACGTACTGGCCTACAAGGACGAGGTTGTGCCGTGGCTGAAGCAAATGACAGACGAGATGCATGATCATGGCTGCGCCGTGATGATCCAGCTCACCCATCTGGGCCGTCGCACAGGGTGGAGCAAGGGGGATTGGCTACCGTCCCTTGCTCCCACCCACCACCATGAGGCCGCGCATCGCTATAACCCTAAGCTGATCGAAGACTGGGACATCAAACGCATCATTCAAGACTACATCGACGCCGCAGAGCGGATGAAGGCCGGTGGCATGGATGGGCTGGAAATTGAATGCTACGGCCATTTGGCGGATCAGTTTTGGTCGCCACTCACAAATGAACTTGAGGGGCCCTATGGCCCCCAAACGATTGAGAGCCGAACCCTCTTTGTGCGTGAAATTCTTACGGGAATGCGAAAGCAAGTCGGAGACGATTTCGTGCTGGGTGTCCGCTTTACCGCTGATGAAGCGACACCGGGCGGTTTGACAGAAGAGGAAGGTCTCAAGATCGCGCGTCACTTGAAGGACGAAGGTCTAGTTGATTTCCTAAACGTCATTCGTGGCCGCGTTCACAGTGATGCAGAACTGTCAAAGGTCATTCCCCTGCAAGGCACACCCGCAGCACCCCATCTGGATTTCGCTGGCCGCATCAAAGCGGACGTCGGCCTACCAACTTTCCACGCAGCCCGCATCCCTGATGTGGCCACGGCCCGCCATGCGGTAGCCGCTGGGCATCTGGATATGGTCGGAATGACGCGGGCACATATGGCCGATCCGCATCTTGTGCAAAAGATCGTTGAAGGGCGAGAGGACGACATCCGCCCCTGTGTTGGTGCCACCTATTGTCTAGACCGCATCTATCAGGGCGGCGAAGCACTCTGCATCCATAATGCGGCTACAGGGCGCGAGCTGACAATGCCCCATGTCATCAATGCGACGGATCGGGCACGCAAAATCGTGATCGTCGGTGCTGGCCCCGGCGGCTTGGAAGCCGCGCGTGTGGCGGCAATGCGGGGTCATGACGTGACCGTGTTTGAGGCTGCAGATCAACCCGGTGGGCAAATCAGGCTGACCGCACAATCGCCGCGTCGGCGTGAAATGATCGGGATCATCGACTGGCGCATGGCGCAATGCGCTGCGCGGGATGTGACGTTTCACTTCAATACGTGGGCGGATGCGGATGACATCACACTGCTTGCGCCCGATGTAGTGATTGTTGCGGCAGGCGGCCTGCCGCAACTGCGCCTTTATGAACAGATGGAAGACCTGCCGCATGTCATCAGCGCATGGGATATCCTGTCCGGCGATGTCAAAGCCAGCGGTGACGTCTTAATCTTTGATGAAGCGGGGGATCACGCAGGACTGCAAGCCGCCGAGATCGCTGCCTCGTCTGCATCTGTTGAGGTGATGACACCCGATAGGTCTTTTGCACCTGAGGTTATGGGCCTCAATCTCGTGCCCTACATAACGACCTTGCAAGACAAGGACGTGCAGATGACGGTCGCACGGCGGTTGATGGGGGTGCGCAAGGAGGGCAACAGGCTGATGGCTGAGCTCGGGTCAGACTACAGCGCCAAACGGGTTGAAAAACCCTATGACCAGATCGTCGTCAACTATGGCACTCTGCCCAATGCAGATCTCTATTTTGACCTCAAACCACTTTCCAGCAACCTTGGCGAAGTGGATCATGAGGCATTGATCGACGGGCATAAACAAGCCTTGATCGCAAACAGCGAAGGTGATTTTCAACTGTTCCGCATTGGCGACGCCGTCGCGGCCCGCAACACCCACGCCGCCATTTACGACGCGTTGCGGTTGATGAAGAACCTGTAGGGCGAAGCGCGGGCTTGACGGGTTTGGCTTCATAGAAAACGCGGCTAAGGTCTGCTCTGTGGACAGAGCGGACTTTACCCAATTGGCCCCCAACGACTGCTTGTGCACGAGAGACATTTAACTTGAGTGACGCATGTACCTATCACAGAACTGCTTACAATGCTGTTCATCAGGTGTGAATGGCCCAGGTCGGTAGTGGGCGGATTTTGCCGAACAAGACACCAGCATTGTCGGCCAAGGCACCCCCGCTGTCGTGCAGGTCCATAATTCCACCTGTGCGCCATGCGCAGCATTGCAACGCAAAACCCACGCGGCCCTCGCCGATATGGATGCGGGCGCGTTCCATTACCGCGTGGCCAACATCGGCACGGACGACGGGCTTGCGTTTGCGACGAAACACGGGGCGTCGTACACTACGCTTTTGCTATTTGATGGTGAAGGCAATCTAAGCCGCCGGATCGAGGGTGAGACACCGCGCAATATGCTGCGTGCTGCATTTCTGGCCCATATCGCGGCAGAATGATGGGTTAAAACCCATCCTACGATATCCAGCCCAATGTATCCTCGGTCCGCCCATCGGGGGTGTATTCACCGCTAACCCAGCCGCGATAGCCATCGGCATCAAGCTGTGCAAAGAACGCCGCATAGTCGATATCTGACTGATCCGGCACCGCCCGGTTTGGCGTTTGCGCAACCTGCACATGCACCGTGATATCGCGCATCTTACCCCATGTCGTCAGCACATCGCCTGTGATTTTTTGCGCGTGATAGGCATCGAATTGCAGCCGCAAGTTCGGCGCATCGACGGTCTTGATCACCTCTGCCGCTAGGTCAAAATTCGCTAGAAAATACCCCGGCATATCGTCTTGATTGATCGGTTCTATCGTCAGGGACTGCTGCGGGGCCTCTGCCGCTGCCCAGCGCAAATTCTCAATGAATGTCGCCTTGGCTTCCGGCCCGTCTGCGACACCTGACATAATATGCAAATGCTGCGCGCCAAGCGCCTTGGCATAACGGGCAGCGCGGCAAAAATCCTGCTTGAACCGTGATCCTAGCACAGCGGCAAAGCCCCGTGCGCCACCGGCATAATTGGGCGGCGGGCAGTTGATTAGCGCGAGCGGTAATTCATTGCGTCCCAGCATATCCAACATATCCGGCACCGCGACGTCATAGGGAAACAGCACCTCCACTGCGTCAAACCCCGCGCTACGGGCCGCGCCGAACCGTTCAAGAAAAGGGCGTTCGGTAAATAACATGGTCAAGTTGGCGCAAAATTTTGGCATTTACGGCAGCTCATCAGCCGGAATAATTTCAAAGAACACGCCGTTGGATCGCACCCCGAACCACGCGACACCATCCACATCTGCCGTCTCGCCAATATCCACCAGCCGGTAGAACGATTTGCGGTCGATCAACGCCTCTAGGTTGGACCGCACCAGCACATAGGGTGATGGTTCACCTGTCTCGACATCGCGCACAACACGGATTGGGTTCTCGGCTCCTGCGGTGACTAAATCACCGACGTTGGTTTCAAACACCAACCCGTCGTCCACCTGATTGAAATCGACTGCCACAAACGGGGCGTCATCCACAGTGATCCCGACCTTTTCCACAGGGGTCACAAGGAAATAGTCATCCCCGTCACGACGTAAAATCGTTGAGAACAATTTGACCAGCTCAAACCGACCAATCGGCGTTCCGAGGTAGAACCACGTTCCGTCACGGGCAATCCGCATATCCAGATCCCCGCAAAACGGCGGATTCCACAAATGCACCGGCGGCAAACCGCCTTTTTTGGCAGCGCGCGCAGAGGCAGCAAGGCTTTCTGCGCTTGGGGTCACGATCTTTTGTCCGGTCATTGTTTTTGCCATTGGGGTTGTTGGGGTTATCTAGTGTTATAAGCATATAGCTGAAACAGGAGACTTGTCATGGCAAACCCCGATCAATTGGTCGCTGACATCGAAATTTTGCGTGGCAAGTTGGCGGCGGCGCGTGACAGTATTGGCAAGCGGTTCATTGGGCAGTCCCGTGTTGTGGACCTGACGCTAACGGCGCTGATCTGCGGTGGTCATGCCGTCTTGATCGGGCTGCCCGGTCTGGGCAAAACCCGTCTGGTTGATACGCTTTCCACCGTCATGAGCCTGAACGGCAATCGCATCCAGTTCACCCCCGACCTGATGCCCGCCGACATCCTCGGCTCCGAAATCCTTGATACCAATGCCGATGGCACTCGTCAGTTCCGCTTTGTCGAAGGGCCGGTGTTTTGCCAGCTTTTGATGGCGGATGAGATTAACCGCGCCTCCCCCCGTACCCAATCCGCGCTACTGCAAGCGATGCAGGAGAAAGAAGTCACAATCGCCGGTGAACATCGCCCGATTGACGCACCATTCCATGTGCTCGCGACCCAAAACCCAATTGAACAAGAAGGTACATACCCCCTGCCAGAGGCGCAGCTTGACCGCTTCCTTGTGCAAATCGACGTCCCCTACCCCGACCGTGATACCGAACGTGATATCCTGATCGCCACAACTGGCGCGGTTGAGGATACGTCAGACGCCGTCTTTACCGCTGATGAGCTGCTGGATGCGCAAAACCTGCTGCGCCGGATGCCCGTGGGCGATAACATCGTTGATATGATCCTTGATCTGGTCCGGTCCTGCCGTCCTGATGCGGACGCGCCGCAGTCCATTCGCGATAACGTCAGCTGGGGCCCCGGCCCGCGTGCGGCCCAAGCGCTGATGCTGACAGTCCGCGCAAGCGCCCTGCTTGACGGTCGCCTCGCCCCCTCGCCAGAGGATGTGATGAACATGGCTGTGCCTGTGCTGGAACACCGTATGGCGCTGTCGTTTGCGGCCCGTGCGCGCGGCGAAATCATCACCGACATCATCACATCAGTCGCCGCATCCGTCACCCAAACACAGGCCACCACGTGACATCACCCCTGTCCCTACGCACCCGCTCCGAGGATATCGCAGCGCATCTGCCCGCCTTACTGGCAAAGGCGGATCAACTAGCATCAACTGTCAGTTTGGGGGATCACGGACGGCGCAGGACAGGCATGGGCGATGCATTCTGGCAATACCGCCCCGCCCAATCAGGTGACGAAGCGCGCAGCATCGACTGGCGCAGATCGGCCCGCGCCGACACCAATTTTGTGGCCGACAAGGAATGGCAAATTGCCCAATCCGTCGCACTCTGGGTGGATGGATCAGCTGCGATGGACTTCCGATCCGACCGCACCCTGCCCACTAAGGCAGATCGCGCACGACAACTGACGTTGGCCACTGCAATCCTGCTGGCGCGTGGTGGGGAACGGGTCGGCCTTGCGGACGGGCAACTGCCCCCCAAACGCGGCACGGCACATCTTCAACGCATGGCCGCACTTTTGTGTGAGCCAAGCGACGGCGACTACGGCACCCCCACCGCGGACGACCTACCGTCACAAGGCCAAGCCATCTTTGTCAGCGACTTTCTGGGTGACTTCAGCACCACGCAAATAGCCATCACGCGCGCCGCTGCGCAAGGTATCACTGGTAGCCTGCTGCAAATCCTCGACCCGCAAGAAGAGGCATTCCCCTTCGACGGGCGCACGGAATTTCAGTCCATGGCGGGCGGTATCCGGTTTGAGACCTTGTCCGCAAGCGGCCTCAAGGCGCGCTATATCGACCGCTTGGCCGCACGCAAATCAGCCCTCGCCGAACTCGCCCGCCAAACCGGTTGGCAATTCCACACACACCGCACAGACCGCACGGCTACGTCAGCATTACTGTGGCTCTACCAAGCCACCCAAGGACACCGCTGATGCTTCTATTTGCTGAAAATACCTGCGGGTACGGGGCCGCGCCCCGGCGGTTCGCCAATGGGGTAGTCGTTTAAAATGTGGACACTTGGCCCCATCGATTTCATCACACCGCTACTTTTGCTTGGCCTGATCGTACTACCGATCTTGTGGATATTGCTGCGCGCCGTGCCACCAGCCCCCGTAAAACGACGGTTCCCTGGCGTCGCCCTTCTGCTGGGTCTGACAGATGACGAAAGCCAATCCGACCGCACACCTTGGTGGCTTTTGGCGCTGCGCATCGCGGCTGTTGCGGCCTTGATCATCGGCTTTGCCGGTCCGGTCCTGAACCCCAAAGATCCGCAATCAGGCAGTGGCAAGCTGATGATCGCACTCGACGGGTCATGGGCTGGCGCCCCGAATTGGTCCGCACGCATGGCCCGCGTTGAGACACTGCTGGATGAGGCATTGCACGACGACCGCACGGTCACAATTGTGAACCTGTCCGATCCCCCATCAGAGGCGGCGGTGTTCACATCGCCATCAGACTGGCAGAACCGGCTTGCGAATGTTACCCCGCAGGCTTGGCAACCTGGCGATGTCGCCACTTGGATCGCGGCACAGGACGGCGGGTTTGAGACATATTGGATGTCCGACGGGATCGACTATACCGCCCGCGCCGATGTCCTGTCCGCACTAGAGGCCAAGGGAGTGGTCACCGTTTTCCAATCCCCCCGCCCGACATTCGGGTTGCACCCCGCAACGCTTGATGACGGGACGATCACAATGACCGCGACGCGCACCCCAACGGGTGCAATTGCGACCATTCCAGTTGCCGCGATTGGCCGTGATCCCGCTGGCATTGAGCGGCAGTTACAACTTGTTGATCTGACCTTTGACCAAGGCGCATCTGACGGTACCGTTAGCCTGACCCTGCCAACTGAACTGCGCAACCGCATCACACGGTTCGAGATTACGGGCCAACGCTCTGCCGGGGCGATCACACTGGCCGACGACGGATTGCGCCGCCGCGAGGTTGCGCTAATTGCGGGGCACGATGACCGAGAAAGGCTCGACCTGTTGTCACCGCTTTACTACCTGCGCAAGGCGTTGGAACCGACCGCGGATCTGATCGACGGGGCGCTGGTTGACGTTCTGTTGGCCAATCCCGATGTCATCGTCCTTGCCGATGTGGCCAGGCTGACGCTGGATGAAACCCACGGGCTGATCACATGGGTTGAAAATGGTGGGCTGCTGCTGCGGTTCGCGGGACCACACCTTGCCGCGTCCGATCTTGGCCGTACCGACGAGGACCCGCTGCTGCCCGTGCGCCTGCGTGCCGGTGGTCGCAGCGTCGGCGGCGCAATGAGCTGGGGGGAGCCGAAAACGCTCGCCCCGTTTGACGAAGACTCCCTCTTCTTTGGCCTGACGGTCCCCGATGATGTCACAGTGTCATCGCAAGTCATGGCGCAGCCCGATCCAACGCTGGCCACGCGCGTCATTGCGCAATTGGCCGACGGCACGCCCTTGATGACCCGCAAAATCATGGGCGACGGACAGGTCGTACTGGCCCACGTTACAGCCAATGCCGCATGGACGACGTTGCCGCTGTCGGGTTTGTTTGTCCAGATGCTTGAACGGCTGGCAATCACGTCCCGCCCCAGCACCCAAGCTGCCGAAACATTGGCTGGCACCACATGGCTGCCGACACGTGTGTTGGACGGGTTTGGGCGCTTGCAAGATGGGCAAGCCTTGGCTGGTGTCGATGGTGCGACCCTTATCGGCGGCATACCCGGACCTGATCTGCGCCCCGGCCTTTATGATGGCGCAGAGCGGCAAATCGCGGTCAACGTCATCGGTGCGGACACGACACTCGCCCCTGCGGCATGGCCCGCGCGTATCGCTGTTGAGGGGTTAGTCACCACGACCGAGACCGCGCTGAAAGGCTGGCTTTTGGCCACTGCGATGGCGCTGTTGCTGATTGATACTTTCGCATCCCTCTTGGTGGGTGGCAGGTTGCGCGGACCCCGTGCAGATGTCGCGACCGCAATCATGCTGCTGTTTGCCTTCACCCCTGATGCACACGCGCAGGATGACGCCGCAGCCATTGCCGCCACGACCGCCGTTGTGCTTGGCCATGTTGTCACAGGCGACCAAGCCACGGATACAGAGGCGCTGGCCGGCCTGACGGGCCTGTCGCAAAGACTGTTCCGCCGCACGTCGATTGAACCCGATCCGCCGATGTCTGTGAATATCGAAACCGACGAACTGGCGTTCTTTCCGTTTCTCTATTGGCCCATCACCGTTGAACAACCGCTGCCCAGCCATACCGCCTATGGCAAGCTGAACCGCTATTTGCGCGGCGGCGGTATGATCCTGTTTGATACGCGTGACGCAGATACCGCGCGTTTCGGGTCCGGCAGCCCAGAGGGGCGCAAGCTGCAAGCCATCGCGCGCAGCCTTGATATCCCCGCGATTAAGCCGATCCCGCAGGACCATGTGCTGACGCGCACCTTCTATCTGCTACAGGATTTCCCAGGGCGTTACGCCAGCCGCGACATCTGGGTCGAGGCCGCACCAATCAGCGCCGAACTGGCAGAGGGGATGCCATTTCGCAATCTCAACGACGGTGTCACACCCGTTGTGATTGGCGGCAATGACTGGGCGCGGGCATGGGCCGTGGACCGTTTTGGCAACCGCATGTTCCCCGTGGGGCGCGGATCAGCTGGCGAACGGCAACGGGAATTTGCCTATAGGTTCGGGGTCAATCTGATCATGCATGTGCTGACCGGCAACTATAAATCCGATCAGGTGCATGTGCCCGCCTTGCTCGACAGATTGGGGCAATAACGATGACGCAAACCATCATTTTTGATCCGCTCATTCCGATGATTGCCCTGATCGCGCTGGCCTGTCTGGCCGCCGCGTTTGTCGGGCTCAGCGCGTGGCGCCAGTTGGCTGGTTGGTGGCTTCGTGCGCTCGCCGCAATTGCCATCCTCTGTGCGTTGGGAAATCCATCCGTCTTGGAAGAAGATCGCGCATCGCTGTCCGATATCGTCATCGCCTTGATCGACGAAAGCGCCAGCCAATCCATCGCAGATCGCCCTGCCCAGTCCGAGGCCGCCCTTGCCAACCTACGCGCCGCAATCGCGAACCGCGACAATACAGAATTGCGCGAAATTCGTGTGCCAGACGGCGAAGGTGACACCGGCACCGAATTGATGACCGCGCTGTCCGCCGCGTTGTCAGAGGAACCGCAAGCCCGCATTGCCGGGATCGTCGCGATCACTGACGGGCGGTTGCACGATATTGACCGCGCGCCATCCCTGCCCACGCCGCTGCACACGATCCTGACGGGCAATGACACCGATTGGGACCGCCGATTGATCGTGTCCAACGCCCCCGCCTTTGCGATCTTGGGTGAAACCGTCACGCTGACCCTGCGGATCGAGGATCAGGGCGCGGCACCGGAAATCGGTGCGATTGTGCCGCTGTCCATTGCCGTGGATGGGGACGCACCGATGACGTTCCAAGTGCCTGTTGGGCAGGATATTGAGCTGCCGCTCGACCTGCCGCATGGCGGGATGAATGTTGTGCAGTTTGAAACACCCGCCCAACCGACCGAACTGACGGATCGTAACAATGCTGCTGTGGTGCAGATCAACGGGGTACGCGACCGTTTGCGCGTTTTGCTTGTGTCAGGCGAGCCGCATCCAGGGGAGCGTACGTGGCGCAACCTGCTGAAATCCGATGCGGGTGTCGATCTTGTGCATTTCACCATTCTGCGCCCACCTGAAAAGCAGGACGGCGT
This sequence comes from Yoonia sp., assembly GCA_029250945.1. Classification (GTDB taxonomy): domain Bacteria; phylum Pseudomonadota; class Alphaproteobacteria; order Rhodobacterales; family Rhodobacteraceae; genus Yoonia. Next base: position 69,671 of record JAQXEG010000034.1, on the reverse strand, counting down.
GCCTGTGGATGAGCTGTCCCTTATTGCATTCCCCACGCGAGAACTGTTTTTGGAAAAGATCAACGACTTTGATCTGATCATCTTTGACAGGTATCGGCGGCGTGGCATTCTGCCGACCGAATACCTCGATAACATCCGCAATTACGTGGCCGAAGGCGGCGCGGTGCTGGTGTCGTCGGGCCCCGAATACGGCGGCGCGGAAAGCATCTATCGCTCGCCTTTGGGGGAAATCCTGCCCGGTGCGCCGACCGCACGCGTGTTCGAAGAAGGTTATACGCCGCAAGTCACCGACATCGGTGACCGGCATCCCGTCACGGCAGGGTTAGAGGAGTTCGCCCCACGCACCAATGACGACACCCCGGGCTGGGGCCGTTGGTTCCGACTGGTCGATATCGTGGTTCCCGACACGGCCCAAACGGTGATGTCTGGCCTTGGCGGACGTCCATTGCTGACGCTAGACCGAATTGGTGAGGGGCGCGTGGCATTGATAGCCTCCGACCAATCATGGCTATGGGATCGGGGATTTGAAGGTGGCGGGCCACAGCTGGAATTGCTGCGCCGACTGGCCCATTGGATGATGAAAGAACCCGATCTAGAAGAAGAGGCGCTATTTGCAGAGGCCCGTGGTCAGACGATGCGGATCATTCGCCGGACCCTGAATGAAACGGCAGATGATGTCACGATCACCCACCCCGATGGCACCCAAACCGTGCTGAGACTGAAACAAACGGCACCAGGCCGGTTCGAAACCCTTTGGACCGCGCCCGATATCGGGCTTTATCGCCTTGCAGAGGGTGAGTTCGAGGCGGTCACAGCGCTTGGCCCCGCAGCCCCGCGCGAGTTTGAACAAACGATTGCGACGGGGGATGTGATCCGCCCAGCGGTCGATGCAACACGTGGTGGAATTTTGCGTATCTCGGACGGGGATTTCGCGGTGCGTACAGTGCGTGAGGGTCGGCCAGCCGCAGGACGTGGCTGGATCGCAATTACGCCACGTGGTGCGTTTCAAACTGCAGATATTCGGATCAACCCGATCCTGCCAGCTTGGGCATTTTTGCTGATGGCTGCATTGTTGTCGATTGCAGCATGGCTGCGCGAGGGACGCAAGATGGGTTAAAACCCATCCTACCTTGTATCAATCTCAAACACCGTTTCGGCCCAGCCGCCAATGTTGTCACGCGTGCGGATATAAACCGTTGCAGGCAGCGCCCCGTCGATAGTCAGTGACCGTGTGAAGGGCTGTTCATTCACATGCGGATGCCCCAGCACAGCATGCCCAGCACAGTGCCGTCCGCATCCTCAACCCGCCAGCCGTCGGCATAGTCATCCCAACCGGTGTCGGGGTGTGTCAGGGTCACGTCAAAGCGTCCGTCACGGACATTCACATCGGTCACGACAGGGGCGTCAGCAAACGCGGGCGCGGCAAGGCAGCAAAGCATAATCACGTATTTCACGAGATATCTTTTACCAGAATGTCGCGCGGGATCGACGCAAATTCTCGTGACCACACCACCCAAATCACCACAGTCGCCGCGATCATCAACGGGACCGGCCCCAAAAGCCACGCCAATGCGCCCAGCGCAAAGTAAAGCGCCCGCAGCCCGCGGTTAAAGTTCATGGCGGCGCGAATGTTCAGCTCCGCCGCTTGCTGTGCCTTGGGGTGCGCGCCCGGATCATTGGGGTCATTGGGCACAGCCGCCATCATCACCGCGCAATAGCCGAACACGCGGTTCGCCCAGACGAATTTCAGAAACGCGTTGGTCAGAAACAGCGCCACAAACGCCAGTTTCATCTGGATAATAAGCGCAGGCGTCGTGACGGCCGTAACCTCTTGCGCTACGCCGACAAGCGGATCCGTGTTTTTGGCCAAGGCCAACACGCCACCGATTGCAAAGATGCAGGTCGATGCGAAAAATGATGTCCCTTGTCGTAAGCTTGCGAGGATTTGACTGTCAAAAATGCGCGGATCGCGATGCACGAATACGTGCATCCAGTCCCGCCGTCGCTGTGACATCAGCACCGTCACGGAGGGGCGTGATTTCGGCGGATGTTCGATCACATAACTCAGGATCAGCCACATGCTGACGATATAAATGGACGCCGCCCAATCGAGGGGCTGCAACAAAATAACGAGGTCGAGCATATTCATGGGTCGAACCTAGCGCGTGGTGGAAAAACTTGCCATTCACAAAAATTGGTTATATTTATTTACCAATCACAGCTTGTGGAGAGTCGCCATGCAGATGCCCGCCCCCGATACCCGCGTTTTTGATCGCAAAGATCAGATTGTTGCACAATTGCGTGCGGTACTGCCCGCAGCAGCCGTTATCACAGAGCTATCTGAAACGCGTGCGTATGAATGCGACGGGCTAACCGCCTATCGGTGTCCCCCGATGTGTGCCGTGCTGCCTTCGACGACCGCAGAGGTCGCCGCTGTGATGAAGATTTGTCACGATATGGACGTGCCCGTGGTGCCGCGTGGCGCTGGCACGTCGCTCGCTGGGGGGGCGATGCCCACAGCAGATAGCGTCATCTTGGGCGTGGCCAAAATGAACGACGTGATCGAGACGAACTATTATGACCGCTACATCCGCGTACAGACCGGACGGACCAATCTGTCTGTCACGGGTGCTGTGGAAACAGACGGGTTCTTTTATGCCCCCGACCCGTCAAGCCAGCTGGCCTGTGCGATTGCAGGCAATATCGCGATGAATTCTGGCGGGGCGCATTGCCTGAAATACGGCGTGACCACAAACAACCTGATGGGTGTGACGATGGTCATGATGGATGGCACCGTGGTCGAGATTGGCGGCGGGCATCTGGATGCAGGCGGGCTTGACCTGTTGGGCGTCATCTGCGGATCAGAGGGGCAGCTTGGCGTCGTGACAGAGGCCACGTTGCGTATCCTGCCCAAGCCCGAAGGCGCGCGCCCCGTGCTGATGGGCTACGACAGTTCCGAGGTCGCGGGCCAGGTCGTCACCGACATTATTCAAGCGGGTGTTTTGCCCGTTGCCATCGAATTTATGGACCGCCCTTGCATCGAGGCGACCGAGAATTTTGCGCATGCAGGCTATCCGATGTGTGAGGCGTTGCTGATCGTTGAGGTCGAAGGATCCGACGCCGAAATTGACGCCCAGCTTGCCTTGATCATGAAAATTGCGGCTAAGCATAACCCTGTTGAGCTGCGCGAAGCCAAGGATGCGGATGAAGCCGGGCGTATCTGGCTAGGTCGTAAATCCGCCTTTGGCGCGATGGGTCAGATCAACGATTACATGTGTCTGGACGGCACGATTCCTGTGTCCGAATTGCCATTTGTCCTGCGCCGTATTTCGGAAATGTCCAAAGAGTTCGGGCTGGATGTCGGCAATGTTTTTCATGCCGGAGACGGGAATATGCATCCGCTAATCCTGTTTGATGCCAACAAGGAAGGCGATCTGGAACTATGTGAGGCATTTGGGGCAGAAATCCTTAAACTTTGCGTCGAGGTAGGTGGCTGTCTGACCGGCGAACATGGCGTCGGCATTGAAAAACGTGATCTGATGCATGTGCAATATGACGCCCCCGATCTGGAGGCGCAGATGGCCGTTAAGGATGTGTTTGATCCCAAATGGCTGCTGAATGCCGCAAAGGTATTTCCATTGGACGCATCGCAAACCCGTCGCGCCATCTAACCGGGGTTTTTGCAAAACCCGCGGGGGCCTTGCCCCCACACCCCCAAGGTATTTCTAGCAAGAGGAAAACAGGATGCAGCCGCAATCCGAAACCGAGCTTAGCAAAATGATCGCGGATGCGACGGGCCCGCTGCGTATTATGGGTGGTGGCACCCGCCCGATTGGGCGCGCGACGGGTGAAGCGTTATCGACAACTGGGCTGTCGGGGATCACCTTGCACGAGCCTGGCGCGCTGACACTTGTGGCCAAGGCCGGAACGCCGGTGGCAGAGATTGAAAGCGTGCTCGCCGCCAAAAACCAGCGCCTTGCGTTTGAACCGATGGACCACCGCACATTAATGGGCACGACGGGTGCGCCAACCATCGGCGGTGTTGTAGCGGCCAATGTGTCCGGGCCACGCCGGATTTCAGTGGGGGCGTGCCGCGATTTTCTGCTGGGTGTGCGGTTTGTCGACGGGGCAGGCAACATCATCAAGAACGGCGGGCGCGTGATGAAAAACGTCACTGGCTATGATCTGGTCAAGCTGATGGCCGGCGCCTATGGCACCTTGGGCGTGTTGACCGAAGTGTCGTTCAAAGTGTTGCCGTCAGTTGAGGCGGAGGTGACCCTTGCCCTGACAGGATTGGATGACGCAACCGCGATTAAGGCGATGTCAGCTACACTTGGTTCCCCCTATGAGGTGACAGGCGTTGCCCATAATCCCGAAAGCGGTCTGACCCAGTTCCGGTTGGAAGGGTTTGATGCATCCGTGGCCTACCGCGCGGATGGACTGGCCAAACTGCTGGCACCATTTGGAACGCTGGAACATGTCATCGCCGATTGGGCCACCGTACGCGATGTCACCGATTTTGCAGGACGCGCAGGTGACGTCTGGCGCATTTCCGTCAAGCCATCGGATGCGGCCAGCTTCGGCGCCAAGATTGGCGCAGACGCTGTCCGCTATGACTGGGGCGGCGGGTTAATATGGGCGCTATGCCCGACAGGCACAGATGTGCGCGCCGCGATGGGTGAAACAACCGGTCACGCGACGCTGATCCGTGGCACGGGTCAGACGTTTCACCCCGAACCGGCACCGCTTGCGGCGATCTCAGACGGGCTTCGCGCGAAATTTGACCCACGCGGCATACTAAACACAGGGATCATGGGCTGATGCAAACGACGTTTACCCCCGACCAACTGACCGATCCGGCGACCAAGCGATCCAACGAGATTTTGCGCGCCTGCGTGCATTGCGGGTTTTGCACGGCGACCTGTCCGACCTATCAGGTGCTGGGGGATGAGCTGGATAGTCCGCGCGGGCGCATCTACCAGATCAAGGACATGCTGGAGAATGAGCGTGTGCCAGACCCCAAGACAGTGATGCACATTGACCGGTGCCTATCCTGTCTGGCGTGTATGACGACCTGTCCATCGGGCGTGCATTACATGCATTTGGTCGATCACGCCCGTGCCTATATTGAACAAAACTACAAACGCCCGCTGTCTGATCGCGCATTACGCTGGGTGTTGGCGCGAATTCTGCCCTATCCAAACCGGTTCCGGCTGGCGCTGTTGGGGGCAAAGATCGGGCGACCATTTGCGCGTTTCATTCCCGATCCACGATTGCGTGCGATGATTGCAATGGCACCAAAGGTTATTCCGCCGGTGTCCCGCAACGACGATCCGCAGACCTTTGCCGTGGCTGATAAAAAGATGCGCGTTGCGTTGATGACAGGCTGCGCACAACGCGCGCTGAACACCGATATCAACGATGCGACCATCCGGCTGCTGACGCGACTTGGTGCCGAGGTGGTGATCCCTGACGGCCAAGGCTGCTGTGGCGCGCTCACACATCACATGGGCAAAGAGGATGAGAGCCACGCAACAGCGGCCAAGAACATCCGTGCGTGGGTGGCCCAGATGGATGCGGGGCTGGATGCGATTGTGATCAACACGTCCGGCTGCGGCACCACGGTCAAAGACTACAGGCATATGTTCCGCAACACCGATTTGGCCACTGATGCCGCCCGCGTGTCAGCGATTGCGATGGATGTGTCCGAGGCGCTAATGAAGCTCGATCTGCCCACGCAAGCCGACCAGAACACCAAGGTCGCGTATCACGCCGCCTGTTCGTTGCAACACGGCCAGCAAATTAAAACGCACCCGAAAACGCTCTTGAAAAAGGTGGGGTTCACAGTTTTGGAACCTGCCGACAGCCATCTATGCTGTGGGTCCGCTGGCACCTATAACCTGATGCAGCCCGAGATTTCCGCCCAGCTTAAGGATCGCAAGGTACAGACGTTAGAGGCGCTGCAACCCGATATTATCGCCGCAGGCAACATCGGTTGCATGATGCAAATCGGGTCAGGGACGGACACGCCGATTGTACACACCGTTGAGCTTCTGGATTGGGCCACGGGCGGACCGCGCCCCGCTGGATTGGACGGAAAAGCCGGACAAACACCACCTGTTCCAATCCTGCGTTAATGCCTTAATGTGGCCCTAAGCGGCCGCTAAACGGGCCGCATCCGACCCAGAGGTTCCTTGATGCGGCTCTTGCCACTGATCATATCGCTTTGCTTGGCACTGCCAGCTATGGCTCAAGATTCCGGTCTTGTGGCGCTGCAAACCCGCGACGCCAGTAAGGGTTGGGAAGGTGTCGGGCGGCTGGATATTATCGGCAAGGGGTTCTGCACCGCGGCCCTCATTGAACCGCGCCTGATCTTGACCGCGGCCCACTGCCTGTTTGACCGCGACGGCGTGCAACTGTCGCCCGACCGGTTCGCGTTCGAGGCAGGCGTGCGCGATGGACGTGCCGCCGCATCACGCGGCATCAGCCGCCTCTTGCCGTACCCAGACTATGTGCATCTGGGACCAAGCACGGATACCTCCAAGGTTATGAACGACATCGCAATTCTGGAGCTTGACCAGCCCATCCGAAACGGTCGGATCACCCCTTATCCAATCGCAAGCCATCCGCAAAACGGGGACCAGATCGGCGTCGTGTCCTATGGCGCCGACCGTGCCAATGCGCCCAGCTTGCAAGAGGTGTGCAATGTGATCAGTAAACAGGACGGCATCCTTGTCATGAGCTGTAACGTCGCATTCGGATCGTCGGGTGCACCCGTTTTTCAGCTGTCCAATGGGCAGGTTGAAATCGTCTCGGTCGTATCGGCAATGGCAATGCTTGACGGAACGCAGGTGTCCATCGGAACCGCGCTTGAGGCGCCTTTGGCCACATTGCGCAACCTTTTCGACAGCCAAAGCACCGGTGGCGCACGTACCATCATCACAAACGGCCAGCGCAGTGACGGCGGCGCAAAATTCGTCAAACCCTAACGATTGCGGGCTATCATCCACCCCTTGAAACGCGCAATCACCATCCCCAACTGAGTGTCATGGGCGCCTGATATCAGGGTCCATTCCACACCGGCCTGTCCAATTCCGGAAGGCCAAACAATTGTTATCGCTTGATAAAGGATGACCTATGCGTACGCTTGATTTGACACCACTTTACCGTGCAACCGTCGGCTTTGATCAGATTGCCGATCTTATGGATCGCGCGCTGGCCAATGACACCAGCAACACCAGCTACCCCCCATACAACATCGAAAAGACCGACGATGATGCATGGCGCATCTCGATTGCGGTCGCCGGTTTTGGCGAAAATGACCTCGCGATTGAGGTCAAGGAACAGAACCTACACGTCACTGCCCGCAAGGCCGAGGATGAAAACACCAAAACGTTCCTGCACCGTGGCATCGCCACCCGTGCGTTTGAACGGCGCTTCCATCTTGCCGACCATGTAAAGGTGACCGGCGCGGCCCATGAAAACGGCATGCTGCATATTGATCTGGTGCGCGAAGTGCCAGAGGCGCTGAAGCCCCGCCAGATCAAGATTACTTCGCAATCAGCACCTGACCCGCAAGTGATTGAAGCAGACAAGATCAACTAGAAACACAAAGGGCCACCTGCGCAAACAGGTGGCCCTTCTTGTGTGGCCAAAGCCCTTACACGTCCGCGTCGACCATACCAGATTTGAACAACAAACCGGCAAGTGCCGCGCCGATAATCGGGGCCACGATGAATAGCCACAGTTGTGCCAACGCAGTTCCACCGACAAACAGCGCTGGACCAACGGACCGTGCGGGATTCACTGAAACACCCGTGACATTGATACCAACCAAGTGGATCACCACCAACGCCAGGCCAATGGCCAGACCAGCAAAGCCTGCGGGCGCAGATGCGCTTGTGGCACCCAAAATTACGACCATGAAGAGGAAGGTTGCCACAACCTCGAACATGAATGCTGCACCCATGAAATATTCGCCCAGATAACCGGCTCCCCAGCCGTTTTGGCCAAGCCCATTTGTCGCAACCGAATAATCAGCCTTCCCGCTCGCGATGATCATCAGCACCAATGCGGCAACGACAGCGCCTGCAACTTGGGCAATGATGTATTGTATGGCTTCTGGCAGGGTCATGCGGCCTGCGGCAACCATACCCAAAGAAACGGCGGGATTGATGTGGCAACCCGAAACCGCGCCGATACTATAGGCCATGCCAATCAGCGCCAGACCAAAGGCAAAGCTAATGCCCGTTAGCTCAATGTCAGCGCCTGCGATTACAGCCGCACCACACCCGAATAGGACCAATGTAAAGGTCCCAATGAATTCTGCGATTTATTTGTTCAACGTTCTATCCTCCCGTTATTTTTACGTAACAGCACATAGGCCAACGTTGATTGGCCTATCTGGGGGAAGAATTTCACGCCTCGCTCACGTCTTCCTTAGTGCGCTTCTGCCCAGCTATCGCCGCGACCGGCGTCAACGGCCAGCTTCACATCCAGCTTTACCGCCGGATCGGACGCGTTTTCCATCACATCGCGGGCAGCCATGATCAGATCATCGGCGGCATCGGCATCAACCTCAAAGATCAGTTCGTCATGGACCTGCAACAGCATCTTGGCCGGAATATCCGCAATCGCATCCGGCATCCGCACCATCGCGCGGCGGATCACATCCGCAGCGGTCCCTTGGATCGGCGCATTGATCGCGGCGCGTTTGGCAAAGCCCGCTTGCGGCCCCTTGGCGTTAATCTCTGGCGTGTTGATGCGCCGCCCGAATAGCGTTTGCACATAGTTATGATCTTTGGCGAATTTCACCGTGTCATCCATATAGGTGCGGATGCCGGGGAAACGCTCAAAATAGCGGTCGATAAAACCCTGCGCCTCGGCCCGAGGAATGCGCAAATTCCGCGCCAGCCCAAACCCCGAAATCCCGTAGATCACGCCAAAGTTGATGGCCTTTGCCTGTGACCGGATATCTGGCGTCATCTCTTCCAACGGCACGTCAAACATTTCCGATGCCGTTTGTGCGTGAATGTCGATCCCGTCGCAGAACGCCTGTTTCAGCGCATCAATACCTGCAACGTGGGCCAAAATTCGCAGCTCAATCTGGCTGTAGTCAAGACTGACCAGCACCTTTCCCTCGTCCGCGATAAAGGCGCGGCGGATGTTGCGCCCTTCCTCGGACCGCACCGGAATGTTCTGCAAATTCGGATCGGTTGACGCGAGCCTGCCCGTGTTCGCGCCAGCAATGGAATACGACGTATGCACGCGGCCCGTCTCGGCGTTGATATGATCCTGCAACGCATCGGTATAAGTCGATTTCAGCTTGGACAACTGCCGCCAGTCAAGGATCAGACGCGGCAAATCATGCAGCGTTGCCAGATCCTCTAGCACGTCGACACCCGTGGAATAGGCACCGGTTTTGCCCTTGGACGGCGGTTTGCCACCGGGCATTTCCAGCTTCAGTTCATCAAACAGAATTTCGCCCAACTGCTTGGGGGATGCGACGTTGAACGACCGCCCTGCTTTCTCGTAAATCTCGTCCTCGAACCCTGCCATTTTCTGGGCAAAGCCGTTGGACATCCGGCTTAGGGTATCGCGGTCCACCTTGATGCCGTGCATTTCCATCTGCGCCAGCACTGGCACCAACGGACGCTCTAACGTCTCATACACTGTCGTCACCTTTTTAGTGTGCAGCGCGGGTTTGAACTGTTGCCACAGGCGCAGGGTAATATCCGCATCCTCAGCGGCATATTTCACCGCATCATCTATCGGCACACGGTCGAATGTAACCGCGGATTTGCCCGCGCCTAACAGCGGCTTGATCGGGATCGGCGTGTGGCCCAGATACCGTTCCGACAGCGTATCCATCCCGTGATTATGCACACCTGCGTTCATCGCGTATGACATCAGCATCGTGTCATCGATCGGGGCGACGGCAATGCCAACACGCGCAAAAATCTTGGCGTCGTATTTCATATTCTGACCGATTTTCAGAATTGTCTCATCCTGCAAAACGGGTTTGAGCATCGCCAGACAGGCATCAAAATCCATCTGCCCCTCGGCCCGTGCGTCGGAGCCAAATAGATCATCCTGCGCCGCGGCCTTATGCGTCAGCGGAATGTAGCAAGCCTGCCCCGCCTCGACGCACAACGATATACCGACTAGTTCAGCGCGCATTTCATTCAACGCCGTGGTTTCGGTATCTACAGCCACATAGCCACGCGCATAAATCCGGTCGATCCAGACCTGCAACGCGTTAGCATCGCCCACCTTTTCGTATTTTTCCGCGTCAAACGGGGCCACTTCGACCGCGTCTGGCGCAGGGGCTGCATCTTCGATCACAGGCGCCTCTGCGCCCAGACGATCAGCAATGCGTTTTGTGACAGTGCGGAACTCCATCTTGGCCAAAAATGCCAGCAGGTCATCAGGCACCGCATCCTTGATTTCAAGGCTATCAAGATCAAACGGCAGCGCCATCTCACAATCCAACTGCACAAGGCGCTTGGACAGCTCGATCTGGGCGCGGTTGTCGATCAAGGTCTGGCGGCGCTTGGGCTGCTTGATCTCACCCGCGCGGTCCAGCAACTGTTCCAGATCACCATATTCATTGATCAACAACGCCGCCGTCTTGATCCCGATCCCCGGTGCCCCCGGCACGTTGTCGACACTATCACCAGCAAGCGCCTGCACGTCGACCACACGGTTGGGACCCACGCCAAATTTCTCGACCACGCCGTCGCTATCAATGCGCTTGTTCTTCATCGGATCAAGCATTTCAACGCCACCACCGACCAGCTGCATAAGATCCTTATCGGACGACAGAATCGTGACACGGCCACCGGCATCCCGCGCCTGATGGGCAAGGGTGGCGATGATGTCATCAGCCTCAAACCCTTCAATCTCTTCGCATGCGATGTTGAACGCGCGGGTTGCCTCGCGGGTCAGGGGCATCTGCGGGCGCAGATCCTCTGGCATGGCGTCGCGGTTCGCCTTGTATTGGTCATACATATCGTTGCGGAATGTATGGCTGCCCTTGTCGAAAATCACTGCCACATGGGTCGCCGCATCGGGGCCAGAGTTCCCCTCGATATACCGTTGCAGCATGTTCACAAAACCACTGACAGCACCGACAGGCAACCCATCAGATTTGCGCGTTAACGGCGGCAGCGCGTGATAGGCGCGGAAAATATAGGCAGAGCCATCAATCAGGTGCAAGTGGCACCCTTTGCCGAATTGCTGTGTCATCTGATGGCCCCCTATGTGGCGTTAACCTTCGATCATGTCGACGCGGGTGGCGTGGCGTCCGCCCTCAAACTCCGTCAACAAAAACGCATCGACAATCTCCAGCGCAAGGCCCTTGCCGATCACCCGCGCGCCCATCGACAGCATCTGCGCGTTGTTATGTGCGCGGATCATGCGGGCGGAAAATGTATCAGAGCAAACGCCGCAGCGGATACCGGCAACCTTATTAGCGGCCATCATAATGCCCTGCCCCGTGCCGCAAATGATGATCCCCAGATCGGCATCACCATCCGCAATCATCTGTGCGGCAGCCTGACCATGCTTGGGGTAATCGGTGCTGGCGTCTGTCGCAGGGCCAATGTCAGTCACGGTGTGACCCGCGGCCTCTACATGGGCGACAATCGCTTGACGTAGTGGAATGTCCGCGTGATCGGACGAGATAACAACGCGGGTCATACCTTGCCCTCGAAATCTTTGTGCACCAGTTTGGCATCGCAATAGGGGCATTCGACCCAGCCGTGTTCACCCGGGATTTGCAGCCAAACGCGCGGATGGCCTAGCGCCCCTTCGCCGCCATCACAGGCCACGCGGTAGTCATTTACGATCTTGGTTTCGGGTGCGGGTCTGGTCATATCCGGTCCTGTCTGGTTGCCGCGGGCCCACGCCCGCCTTAGATGTCTTTTACATAGATAGCCGTCCGGGGGAAAGCCGCACATGACATCCAACGCCATCGAAATTCAGGGCCTGCAAAAGACGTATGCCGCCACTGGCAAGTCAGATGCGAAAACCGCGCTGCAGGGCATTGACCTGAACATCCCACGAGGCGCTGTCTTTGGGCTGCTTGGTCCAAATGGGGCGGGCAAATCAACGCTGATCAATATCCTTGCGGGGCTTGTGACCAAATCAGCAGGATCGGTGAAAATATGGGGCTTTGACCAAGACACCAACCCACGCCAATCCCGCGCCGCCATCGGGATCATGCCCCAAGAACCACACCTTGATCCGTTCTTCACCCCCGCAGGCTCGCTTGACGTGCAGGCCGGGCTGTATGGTGTGCCAAAACACATGCGCAAAACCGCAGAAATCCTTGAACTGATCGGGCTGTCGGATAAGGCGAACGCCTACGCGCGATCACTTTCCGGCGGGATGCGGCGCAGGTTGCTACTGGGCAAGGCACTGGTCCATTCACCACAAATCCTTGTGCTGGATGAACCCACCGCTGGCGTCGACATATCCCTGCGCAACATGCTGTGGGACAACGTGCTTGACCTGAATGCGCAAGGCGTCACAATCATCCTGACCACACATTATCTGGAAGAGGCAGAGGCCATCTGCGACGACATCGGCATCATTAACCATGGCAAGCTGATCGTGCGCGACAGCACCACAAATCTGCTGGGTCGAATTGATCACAAAACGCTGGTCATCACACCGGCCCGCGACAGCGCCCTGCCTGATCTTCCCACTGGCATCACCGGACAAAAACGCGACAACAGCAAGCTCGCCCTGACCTACCAAGCAGGCCAGACGACTGCCGATGCCGTCCTCGATATCGTCCGCAACGCGCAGATCGAGATCAAAGACATCACAACCGAACAATCCGACCTCGAAGACGTCTTCCTCGCGTTAACGGAAAATTAACCCCGCCTCGCTTTTTTCAAAATAATCTCGCCGTCAGGCGAAACAGCTACGCGGGCAACATGCGGCCCAACTGTTCACCACCGACGATGTGCATATGAAAATGCGGCACCTCTTGCACGCCATGGGTGCGCGTATTGGCAATCGCGCGGAAACCTTCATCCACACCCGACGCACAAACGGTTGCAACAGCGGCAAAGAACCCTGCCTGTTCCGCGGCAGAGGCATTCGCCGCAAAGTCATCAATGCTGACATAGGCACCTTTGGGGATCACAAGGATATGCACCGCCGCTTGCGGATTGATGTCACGAAACGCAAGCGCGTGATCGTTTTCAAACACCGTATTGTTAGGGATTTCGCCACGCAAAATCTTGGCAAAGATATTCTGGTCATCGTAATCGAATGTCATGGTCAGCCTTTAATCTACGAATAAATAAGGAGTTTCGGAAATTTGCCACGCGGTATCATCGTCAACCGACAGGCAACATGCAACAGGTTCTGAATTTTCCTGCGGTGAATTGCTTTCTGAAATGCGGGTGTAGTTTTCGAAACCCGCATCCCGGATGCGGTCGCTTTCAAACAGAACATCGTAGCGGATTGTCGGCAACAATTGCGCCAGCGTTTCATCCGATGTCTGATCAGCGGCCGCCGTTCGCTTACTCGCTAAGGCCGGCAGATCCGATCAATTGTGCGATATCGGCCTTGGGCCGCGGCCCGATATGACCAATCACCTCTGACGCCATCAGAACACCAATTTTTGCAGACGTTTCCAAATCACGCCCCGCCGCCAGCCCATAAAGGAACCCTGCCGCGAATTGGTCGCCCGCACCCGTCGCATCAACCGGCACAACAGGGGTGACAGGTGCCTCGATCTTAGCACCTTTTTCATACGCCCAGACCGGATCGCCTGATCGCGTACACGCAACGATATCACAAACCGCTGCAGCTTGGGCCAATGCCGCATCCAGATCATCCGTCTGATAAAGCGTCATCCACTCGTCTGCATTCCCGATCGCGATATCCATTTCGTCTGCAATTAGCCGTTTGAAATCTTCGCGGTGGCGTTCGGCGCAAAACGGGTCGGAGATGGTAATGGCCGCACGCCCACCGGCTGCGTGCATCTTGGCTGCCGCTTCGGAAAACGCGGTCTTACCCTCGTCTTTGTCGAACAAATATCCCTCAAGGAACAGAATGCCGCCACCCGCAAACACATCCGGCACATCTGCGGACGATAAGTCCGCGCCCGCCCCAAGGTAGGTGTTCATCGACCGTTCACCATCTGGCGAGACAAAAATCATTGACCGCGCCGTGGCTGAGGCCGCGTCCGCGATTGGGGCATTGGGAAATGATGTGCCAGCGTCCTCCATCCCCTTGGCATAGAACCGGCCAAGTGCGTCATCCTTTACCTTACCGATGAACGCAGTCGACAGACCCAAACCACCGATCCCAGCGATACTGTTCGCCACAGACCCGCCGGGTGTTTCTGTCCGTTCGGTCATCGCAGAGTATAGCACCTCTGCCCGATCTTTTTCGATCAATTGCATAATGCCCTTTTCGATCCCCATGTGATCGAGGAACGTATCCTCAGCGGGGGCGATAACGTCCACGATTGCATTTCCAATTCCGATGACGTCAAAGCCGCTCATAAATTCTTGTCCTCATACATGCAGAGATCGCGGATCAAACAGGCCGCGCATTTGGGTTTTCTGGCGACGCAGATATACCGCCCATGCAGGATTAACCAGTGGTGCGCGTGCAATTGATAGTCTGCGGGAATGTGGTCTTCGACTGCACGTTCAACCGCGTCAACATCCTTGCCCACGGCGATGCCTGACCGGTTACCGACGCGGAAAATATGGGTGTCGACAGCCTGCGCGGGCTGGCCCCACCACATGTTCAGCACGACATTCGCCGTCTTGCGCCCGACCCCCGGCAGCGATTGCAATGCAGCGCGTGAATTGGGCACAACGCCGTCGAATTCATCGACCAATATCTGGGACATCTTCATCACGTTCTTCGCCTTTTGACGAAAAAGGCCAATGGTCTTTATGTGTTCGGTGACACCATCAAGGCCAAGATCGAGCATCTTTTGCGGTGTGTCCGCGACAGCGAACAGGCCACGCGTCGCCTTGTTCACACCGGCGTCGGTCGCTTGTGCTGACAGCGCCACAGCCACGCAAAGCGTATAAACGTTCACGTGTTCCAGCTCACCCTTGGGTTCAGCCTCTGCCGTGTGGAAGCGGTCAAAAATTTCGCGGATCGTATGATAATCAAGTTGTTTTGCCATGCCAGCGACTATGCGCAATTTTCGGGTCGCCGACAACGGGGCGTTTGGCCTAAGTTGGGCGCATGGAACAGCAAAACACATATCATTTTGACGTCATGCGTCGGGCCATCGATTACATCGATGGGGCGACGCAACACCCCGTCGCATTGGATGACATCGCCGCGCATATGAACATGAGCCCCGCGCATTTTCAGCGGTTGTTTACGCAATGGGTGGGCATTTCACCCAAACGCTATCAGCAATATCTGACCTTGGACCACGCGAAAACCTTGTTGCGAGACCGGTTCACAACCTTGGAAACCGCTGGCGAAATTGGCCTGTCAGGCACAGGCCGCCTGCATGACATGTTCATCCGGTGGGAGGCCATGAGCCCCGGCGAATTTGCCAAACAGGGGGAAGGATTAACGATATACTACGGGTGGTTCGACAGCGCCTTTGGCCCCGCCCTCTCGATGGGAACAGATCGCGGGCTATGCGGGTTGGCGTTCTCTGCCGAATTTGGCCCTGGCATTGCGATTGCAGATCTGACCGCCCGTTGGCCACGCGCCACATATGTCGAAAAGCCAGACGCAATCGCGGCCTGGACGCACGCGGCACTCGGCCTGTCCGGTGACACTGCTCTGCACATGATCGGCGCCCCGTTCCAGCTTCAGGTGTGGGAGGCATTGCTGCGCATCCCGTCGGGCCACGTCACCACCTATTCCGAGATCGCCCAATCCATCGGCAGACCCAAGGCAGTCCGCGCCGTAGGAACAGCCGTCGGGCGCAATCCGGTTAGCTTGCTTATCCCGTGCCACCGCGCATTGCGCAAATCGGGGGCCTTGGGCGGTTATCACTGGGGGCTGCCTGTGAAACGGGCCTTGCTCGCGTGGGAATCGGCGCGGGTCGACGGGGCGGCGTAAATCAGCGCATTTTTGCGCAAATGCGCATCGTTATTGGATAGCAATGCGGCTTGGGTCATATCTTGCCCCATCCCAAGCGCAGTATTTGCGCGCCCATTTCAATGGATACGAAGACAATGACTATGATGAAATTCCCGACAATGATCGCAACCAGCGCGCTGGTCTTGGTCACAGCCTGTGCTAACCAAGGTGGTCCAAATGACAATTTCAAGGCGCGCAACGGTGCCGCAATCGGCGCTGGCCTTGGTGTGCTGGCCGGCATTGTGACTGCTGACTCGTCCAAAGAACGGCGCGAAAATGCGGCCCGTGGTGCTGTGCTTGGTGGCCTGATTGGGGCTGGTATCGGCAACGCGCTAGATCGCCAAGAAGAGGAATTACGCGTACAGATGGGCGGCAACGTCGGCATTGTGAACAACGGCAGCAACCTTGTCGTGACACTGCCGCAGGACATTCTGTTTGATACCAATTCTACCAGCGTATCCGGCGCGTCACAAGCTGATCTGTTCACACTCGCCAGTTCAATCAACCGCTATCCCAATACAACCGTGAATGTCTTGGGCCACACCGACAGCGTTGGTGATGCCGCGTTCAACCTTGATCTGTCACAGCGCCGTGCGCAGGCGGTCACCTCCGTACTGATCAATGCCGGTGTCGCGCCCCAGCGGTTGCGGTCAATTGGCCGTGGTGAGGATGTCGCCGTAGCGTCCAATCAGACAGCGCAAGGTCGTCAGCAAAACCGCCGCGTTGAGATCATCATCACGCCGAACTAAGCGTCGTATCAAATCTGCGAAAGGGGCTGCCAATCGATGGCCCCTTTTTCGTTGCGGGGCGCAGGGTGTGGTCATACTATCTGACCAATTTCGATCATGCAGGTTGCCCCGATGCCATTTGAACCCGTCCAACAAGAAAAACTGTCACTCGGTGTTGTCCGCCAGATTGAGGGACTGATCCTTCGTGGCATCCTACGTCCCGCAGAGCGGTTGCCATCGGAGCGGGAGCTTAGCGAACGGCTGGGGGTTTCCCGCCCTTCCCTGCGTGAGGCCCTCGCAGATCTGCAAGACCGCGGATTATTAATTAGCAAAGCAGGTGCAGGCGTCTTTGTGGCGGATGTGTTGGGCAGCGCATTTGCACCAGCACTTGTCACGCTTTTCGCGACCCATTCAGAGGCCGTGTTCGACTACATCAGCTTTCGCCGCGATATGGAGGGGCTCGCCGCAGAACGCGCCGCCCACCTTGGCACGGATACGGACCTAAAGGTGATCAACGCCATCTTTGAGAAGATGGAGGCGGCCCAAGGCAAACGCGATGCGGGGGACGAGGCGCGGCTAGACGCGGATTTCCACCTCGCGATCATCGAGGCTAGCCATAACATTGTCATGCTGCATATGATGCGGTCGATGTATGATCTGCTACGCGAAGGCGTGTTCTACAACCGGACCGTGATGTTCAAACAGCGCACGACACGCGATACACTTTTGGATCAACACCGCGCCATCAATACGGCCATACAAGCGCGCGATCCGGCAGCAGCCCGCGCCGCGGTGGAGGCTCATTTGACCTTTGTCGAAGGTGCCCTTGCTGACCAGCAAAAGGCGGATCGCAACGAAGGGTTCGCGCAAAAGCGGCTTGATCACGAAAATCAGCGCCCGTAACGCAAAACGCCCACCGCTGTTGCGATGGGCGTCTAGGTAGGATGGGTTTAACCCATAAATCTTTAGTGCAACTTGGCCTCAACCGTAGCAATCGCGTCATCAATCAAAGCATTGGACGTTTTAGCGTCCATCTGCTTGGCGATCACGTCCTGTGCGGCACCGATGGCAACTGTTACTGCCTGATCTTTCACTGCCTTTACAGCACCGGCTTCCGCGCTTGCGATCTGCTCTTCAGCAGCAGCAAGACGGCGTGTGATGGACGCTGCGATATCGTCCTTGGCAGCGGTGGCCGCATTGGCCGCCTCTTCCTTAGCAGATGCAACGATCCGGTCCGCTTGCGCCTGCACGTCCTTTTGCTTGCGCTCATAGGACGCCAGCAACGCTTGTGCCTCTTCGCGCAGGGCTTTCGCCTCGTCGAGTTCGGCCTTGATCGCGTTGGAACGACCGTCCAGCATTTCGCCGACTTTGGCAGGTACTTTAAAATACAGCAGGACCCCAACAAAGATCAGGAACGCAATCAGAACGACAAAGTCTGTGTTTTTCAGTGAAAAGAACACGTCACCTGCCGCAAATGCGGGGGATGCAGCAGCGGACAGAAGGGCAGCGATCATAAGCTTTTTCATGGCCTTCACCCTTTCATACGTGCAGCAATCGCTGCGTTAATAGTTTTGGCATCAGCATTGCCACCCACGGCCTTAACCAATTCCTTGGCCGTATCCTTAGCAACATCTGTTACCGACTTCACAGCACCGTCACGAATTTCGGCAATTGCCTTTTCGCTCTCGGATACTTTGGCGGCGATTTGGGCGTCTGCTTTTGCAAGCTCGACATCCAGATCAGCCTGAATTTCTGCTTTGGCGTCTGCGACAATTGCAGCGGCCTGTACGCGGGCGTCAGCAAGCGCCTTTTCATAGGCTGCTTCGGCTTCCACGGCTTTTTGCTTCAACTCTTCAGCTGCGGCAATGTCGTTTGTGATCGTGCCGGACCGTTCGGCCAGAACTGCACCAATACGGGGCAGCGCCACGCGGCTGAGCAGCAGGTAGATCACGATCAGTGAGACAACAAGCCAAGCGACCTGATTGCCCATCCAGTCCGCGCAAAGCTGCGGCATACCGAGGGCAGAACCCCCTGCATCGACGCAAGCACCAGCGGCTGTTTCAGTAGTTTGCGTTGCCATTATGGCCCCCGATCACCTTGGTAAGTTACTGGAGGGGCGCCGTTAAGCGCCCCTCCAGACGTAAGGATCTTCGATGTTTGTTCTTAAACAGCGAACATCAGCAGAAGCGAGACGAGGAAAGCGAAGATCCCCAGTGCTTCGGCGAATGCCAAGCCGATGAACAGTGTTGCTGTCTGCGATGCAGCAGCGGATGGGTTGCGCAGTGCGCCTGCGAGGTAGTTACCTGCAACGGTACCAACACCGATAGCAGCTGCGCCAGAACCGATTGCCGCCAGACCAGCGCCGATGTGTGCGAGTTCGCCTTCCATGATTTTATCTCCTTACGATGGAATTTGAGTAGTAGGGTATCGTGACTTAGTGCGCAGGGTGCAAAGCATCCTTGAGGTACACACAGGTCAGAATGGTGAATACGTAGGCTTGGATCCCGGCCACAAGGACCTCAAGACCGTAGATCGCGACGATGCCAGCGATGGCCACAGGGGACACCAGCGTGAGGGCCGCAAAGCCTGCGAAAACTTTGATAACAGCGTGGCCAGCCATCACGTTGCCCGCCAAACGAATGGAGTGGGACACGGGGCGCACGAAGTAAGAAATCACTTCGATCACCGCAATGATGGGGCGCAGGATTGCTGGCGCGTCGGACATCCAGAACAGACCCAAGAACTTGGACCCGTGCAGCACAAAGCCGAGGATGGTGACGCAGATAAAGACACCAAAACCAAGGATCGCGGTCACGGCGATCATGGATGTGGGGGAATATGACATCGGCAGAAGTGCCAGATAGTTCGCGAACAAGATGAACACGAACAGTGTCATGATATAAGGGAAGTACTTGATGCCGTCCTTGCCAGTAACGTCTTCGACCATCTTGTAGATGAAGCCATAGATCAGCTCACCGATGGATTGGAGGCGTGATGGCACGATAGCGCGACCGCGGGACCCGACAACAAAGATCAATGCGATCACCAGAACGGCGATCCCCATCCACAATGTCACGTTTGTTGGTGTGTACCAGCTGATTGGGCCGTCACCGAACAAAGGTTTGACGATAAACTGGTCAAGCGGGTGAAATACAAGACCGCCTTCGGATTTTGCGTCAGTTGCCACGTGGGTCATCCTCGTCTTTGCTGGCTACTGCCAACTGTTTTCTCTGCACTTCTTTGGCCGACCGCATCATGGTGTTCACACCAGCCGCGAGGCCAAAGAAAATAAACAGCACCAAGAAAATCGGCATGGTCCCAAAAAGGCTGTCCAAACCGTATCCGATGCCAAAACCGATCCCAAGACCGGCTACAAGCTCTATCACCATGCGCCAAGCAAGCTGTGCCTGACTATAGTGTTCCTCTGCGTGGTCTTTCACCTCAGCCGGGGCCCGTTTTGCGGCCAGTTTCGCATCAAGCGCCTGAAGGCGTGCCTTGCGATCATCGGCCAAATGCGGGTCAGACATCGGTTTTCAACCTCTCAAAGGAGTTGCGCAGGGTTTAGGATGCACACGGCTCAGAGTCAAGCGGACCGAGCCGCGCCGTAGGCATCTGTTTTCTCTGAGTATTTTGGAAAAAGCGAGGGGAACGTTGCGCCCCGAATGCGGCGCCCAGACCATTCGGGATATTCAACCAATTGGTTGACGTTTTACCGGCAGGCCGCGACAAGGCAGGCATGGCTGATCAACTCGACATGACCTTTGCCGCATTGGCGGACCCCACGCGGCGCGCAATTCTGGCAATGTTGCTAGAGGATGATATGGCCGTGACAGACGTGGCCGAACCGTTTGAAATGTCATTGGCCGCGATTTCAAAGCACCTTGGCGTGCTGACCGCCGCCGGTCTGATCACTCAAGAAAAACGGGGCCGCGTGAAATGGTGCAAGCTGGAACCTGATGCGTTGCGGGCGGGCTCCGTGTGGATGAAGGGCTTTGGCCAGATGGACGCCATTGATCTAGATGCGTTCGAGGCGTTCCTTAATCAGGAACTATCCCCCTAGTCGCGCAACAACAGCAAAAGCGCGATGCATGTGACCGCAACCCCCAGCCCGACGGCCACCGGCGGCGCGACACCGCCCAGCGCCATATCCCACACGATGACCCATGCGGGCGTTAAGTAAGTGTAGGCCATCACCTTGGACGATGGCAGGCGCAAACTGGCGAATTGCAGCAATGTAAATGTCGCTGCACTGGCGAAAATAGCAGTGTAGATGATTGCCACCCAGACTGTGCCCGACAGCGCCATCCACGGCGTCGCGATAATGGCAGGCAACCCGAAAGCCGTCAGGATCACCGCACCCGCTGTGAGTGTACCAAAAGTAAATACAAGTGCGCTTTCGCCGCGATTAAGAAGACGGACGAGCGGGGTGTAGATCGCGTGACTGATGCAGCCGATGAAATAAATCGCCTCTCCCTGGCCTACGTCGAATTGCAGGATCGCCTGTAGGTCCGCCCGAAAGATCACCCAAATCGCCCCAAACGCCCCAACGGTCAGCGCAAGTGCGATACGTGCGGTCACCCCTTGGCGCAACAAGATCCAGCCAAACATCGCCGTCAGCAAGGGCGTCAGCGTGAATAGCGCAGCAGCACTCACAGAGGGCGCGGTTTTCAGCCCTTCGAGCATCAGCACGAAGTAGATGGTAAAGACACCCGCTAGGACAAAGTAGCGCCATGGCGCGTCATATGCCGCACGCGGCACCCCGCCCCGCAATGCGACGACGCAGCCAATGATCACAGCGGCGATCCAGAACCGCACAGCGTTATACGCAAACGGGGAGATGTCATTCGCGGCCAGCGCCCCCAGCGCAAACGCCCCAGCCACAAGGACCGAAAACAGCAGCATCGCAATATGCCCTGCCCGCGTATCAACGGTCATGTATCGTGGACCATCGCCTTAAGGTGGGTAAGGAACGCTTCCACCTTGGCGGTGCGGTGCAAATCAACATGGGTGACCAGCCAGATGGATGCGGACCATTCAGGACGGGACGGGATCACCTCGTGCAGCGTGTCCTGCATAGCCATGTTGAAATCCGAGACAAAGCCGATGCCTGCACCCGCCTTCACCGCGTCAATCAGGTTGCGATTGTCAGTTGCGCGGAACAAAATCCGATCCTCATCCACGACCGAGCGCAGCCATTGATGGAACGGTGCACGGCTATCGGCGCTGTCGTGGGACACAAACCAATGTTGCGCAAATTCGCTTTCGTCTTTTGGCATGCCATGCCGCGCGATGTAGCTGTCAGACGCGACGAGCCGCACCTGCATATCCACAAACGGCTGCACCACATTGTCAGGCTGGTTGGGCATGGTGCCGGCGCGGATGGCAACATGGGCCTCGCCATATTCAAGGCGGAACAGCCGCTCACCCGTCAGAAACCGTACGCGGATATCAGGGTTTGCATCCTGAAAGCTAACCAGCGCAGGCGTCAGGAACGACGACATCGCGCCCAGCGACGTCACAACCAGATCACCAGACACACCCGCGCCCTGCCCCTTGATCCGACCGGCAAGCTGCGTGAACTGATCATCGGTCGCTTGGGCCACTTGGAGCAGGTCCATCCCTGCCTCGGTCGCGGTATATCCCCGCGGATGCCGCTGAAACAGTTTAACGCCCAACCGTTCCTCAATCGCGTCGATATGACGGATCACGGTTGCATGGTGCACGCCAAGCGCCTCTGCCGCACCGCTAACGGTGCCAGCGCGGGCCACCTGATACGCGGTACGAATTTCATCCCAATTGTCCATCGTGCCGATCCTGTGCAAATATCCACAGATACCCTGCGGATTGTGCGATTGTGTTCGCCAGAAGCATAGACATGTGCAGCAGGCACACAATAGAAAGCCGCATGACCATGTCACACACATTATACATCGCAACCTCGCCCGCTGACGCCACCGCAAGCCAGTCGCGCCAGAAATCTGCAACCCTTCTTGCTGATATCACCGGATCGGTAACCACACGCGATCTTGCGCTGACACCACTGCCGCAAGTCACCGCCGCATGGAACGCCGCCCGCCTTGTTCCAGCAGCTGACCGCAGCGCGGCAGAGAATGAAACCCTCACATTCTCAAATACCCTTGTGGCCGAGGTGTTGGCCGCCGATCACATCATTATCGACATGCCGATGTATAACTTTGGCCTGCCCGCAGCGCTTAAGGCATGGATCGACCTCATTTGTCGCCCCAAGGAAACATTCGCCTATACATCTGACAGTCCGGTTGGCCTGTTGGACGGCAAGCGCGCCACAATCGTCGCAGCCTCTGGCGGTGTGCCAATTGGCGCCTCTGTTGATTTCGCCACGCCCCACCTGAAAACGGTGCTGGGCTTTATCGGGATCACAGACGTCACCGTTATCTTGTCTAACAACACCAAAGCGGCAGAGGCTTGACTCTGCACGCCCCCCAAGGATAAACACAGTCAACTTCCGGATAGCATCAGCTTTCCGGTCCCTATTCGATAGGGATCGCCCTCCGTCAGCGCGTCGCGCCCACGGGGGCGCTACTGCTTTATGCGGTTCGTTCCTATATGATGGGGGGCAACCGAAACGACCAAGGGGCTTATAGCCGATGTTTGAGAACCTATCCGAACGCCTCGGCGGCGTCTTTGACAAACTCACCAAGCAAGGTGCGCTGTCCGAGGATGACGTCAAAACCGCATTGCGCGAGGTCCGCGTGGCCTTGCTCGAGGCGGATGTTTCCCTGCCCGTTGCCCGTGATTTCATCAAGGCGGTCGAGAAGAAAGCGACCGGTCAGGCCGTCACCAAATCGATCCAACCCGGCCAGCAGGTCGTCAAGATCGTGCATGATGAGCTAAAACACGTGCTGACAGGTGACGCCGACCCCGGTGCGCTGAAAATCGACAACCCGCCCGCGCCGATCCTGATGGTCGGCCTGCAAGGGTCCGGTAAAACTACCACAACCGCAAAACTCGCCAAGCGTTTGAAAGACCGCGAAGGCAAGCGCGTGCTAATGGCCTCGCTTGACACCAACCGCCCTGCCGCGATGGAACAGCTGGCGATTTTGGGCAACCAGATCGGTGTGGATACCCTGCCAATCGTCGCTGGTGAAAGCCCTGTGCAAATCGCCAAACGCGCCAAAACCCAAGCATCGCTCGGCGGTTACGACGTCTATATGCTTGATACCGCAGGCCGTCTGCACATCGACGCCGAACTAATCGCACAAGCGGCCGAGGTGCGCGATGTCGCCAACCCGCGCGAAACGCTGCTGGTTGTTGACGGCCTGACAGGTCAGGACGCAGTGAACGTCGCCCAAGAATTCGACGATAAGATCGGCGTCTCCGGCGTTGTCCTGACACGGATGGACGGCGACGGCCGCGGTGGTGCGGCCCTGTCCATGCGCGCGATCACTGGCAAGCCTATCCGCTTCGTCGGTCTGGGCGAAAAAATGGACGCGATTGAAACGTTCGAACCAGATCGCATCGCAGGCCGCATCCTTGGCATGGGCGACATTGTAGCCCTTGTTGAGAAAGCCCAAGAAACCATCGAGGCCGAACAGGCCGAGCGGATGATGAAGCGCTTCCAAAAGGGCCGCTTCAACATGAACGATCTCAAAATGCAGCTCGAACAGATGATGAAAATGGGCGGCATGGAAGGGATGATGGGCATGATGCCTGGCATGGGAAAAATGCAAAAACAGATGGACGCGGCGGGCATGGATGACAGCATCCTCAAACGCCAAATTGCGCTCATTAACTCCATGACAAAAAAAGAGCGCGCCAATCCGGATCTGCTTGCAGCATCGCGCAAGAAACGCATCGCGGCTGGCGCAGGTCTTGAGGTGTCCGAGCTAAACAAGCTGGTCAAACAGCACCGTCAAATGGCCGACATGATGAAAAAGATGGGCAAAATGGGCAAAGGCGGCATGCTCAAACAAGCCATGAAGCAAATGATGGGCAAAGGCGGTGCCATGCCCGACATGAACGATCCCGCCGCCATGCAAGAAGCCGCCAAAGCCCTGCAAGGCAAAATGCCCGCTGGCATGCCCGGTCTAGGCGGCGGCATGGGCCTGCCACCAGGTCTGTCGGGTTTCGGGAAAAAGAAATAGTGCCTCGCTTTTTTCCAAATACTCTTGCCGAAGGCAACGGGCCGCAAGGCCCCGAAAATCGCGTCATGCGTCAGCATGCCCGTGGGGTCACGCCATGCTGACCAACGCGCCGACATCGGGAACCAAACGCCTGACATTACGCGGCCCAATCGCATCCGATCTGGCGCCCTTCACCGATTTCATCGTCAATTCCAAACGCATGGACGGCTTGGGTAACAACGGCACCTCAGACAAAGCATGGGGCGCATTCATCAGCGACATCGGCTATTGGCAGATGCGCGGCTACGGCTTTTTCATGGTGGTGGACCGCGCTACGGACACACCTGTTGGGCGGTCCGGTATCCTCAATCACGTTGGCTGGTCAGAACCTGAGCTGGCCTATCATATGTTCGATAACGGCGAAGGCCATGGGTACGCCTATGAGGCGGGCGTTGCTGTGCGCCAGTGGGCCGGACAGGTGCTGAACCTTGGGCCACTTGTGTCGATCATCGCCAAGACGAACACACGCTCTATTGCGCTGGCCAAACGGCTGGGCGCTGTGGCCGAGCGTGACTATGACCACGGCGGCGAAAACGCCACGATCTACCGTCACCTGCCCCACAACCACCCCGACGCAATCGCGCAGGTGGCCGCATGAATATGACGCTGCAAACCCCGCGCCTTGTGATGCGCGCGCCTGAACCGGGCGACTGGATGGCGTTCCACGACTTTATGATGTCGGACCGCGCTGGTGCATTCGACAGCAACAACGATCTGGGCAAAACATGGCGGGCCTTCGCGTCCGAGTTGGGCCATTGGCAGATCTTCGGCTACGGCATGTGGGCTGTCACCCTGCGCGGCGACAACGATTGCGTCGGCCTTGTCGGGCCGTGGACGCCACCTGACTGGCCGGAAACCGAAATCGGCTGGATGATGTTCGACCCCAAGATCGAAGGGACAGGCGTCGCGACCGAGGCCGCGGATGCCGCCGTCAAACACGCCTATGATGTGCTGGGGTGGCGCACCGCTGTCAGCTATATCGCCCATGATAATGCGCGATCCATCCGGCTGGCTGAAAAGCTGGGCGCGAAACTGGATGTGGCCGCCACTGGCCCCACGCCAACCACGCTTGTCTATCGCCATCCTGTGCCAAAGGGGGTTCATCTATGACCGATGACACAACACGCGCCGCCGAAGTTTTGGCAGGCCACCGCAACAGCATTGACCGGCTGGATGCGATCCTTGTTTACACGCTGGGTGAACGGTTCAAGCACACCCAAGCCGTCGGCGTACTGAAAGCCGAACACGACCTTCCGCCGTCTGATCCATCCCGCGAAGCGGACCAGATCACACGGTTGACCGCCCTTGCAAATCAGGCCGATCTGGATCCTGTTTTTGCCAAGAAATTCCTGAACTTCATCATTCAGGAAGTCATCCAACACCACAAACAACATCAATCATGATGCGTTAAAACGCATCCTTCGAAGAGAACAAAGGAAACAAATCTCATGGCTATGAAAATTCGTCTTGCCCGCGGTGGCTCTAAAAAACGTCCACACTACGCAATCGTTGCGGCCGACAGCCGTATGCCACGCGATGGTCGCTTTATCGAAAAGCTGGGCACATACGCACCAATGCTGCCAAAAGACAGCGAAGACCGCGTAAAAATGAACATGGAGCGCGTCCAGTACTGGATGTCCAAAGGCGCACAGCCAACAGACCGCGTATCGCGTATGCTCGAAGCTGCTGGCGTGATCCCAAAGAAAGATCGTGCAAACCTGAAAAAGGGTACACCTGGCAAAGCTGCACAAGCACGCGCTGAAGAAAAGGCCGCTAAAAAAGCTGCAGCTGAAGAAGCTGCAAACGCGCCAGCCGAGGCACCTGCCGAGGAAGCACCAGCAGAAGAAGCTGCTGCTGAGTAAGCGATTTATCATGCGGGCCGGAACACTGGCCCGCATGCCCCCCCGCTGTTTCGCAAAGCGCCGCACGGCCCTTTGCCAAGGAGCAATCACATGTCTGACCGTATCATTGTTGGCACCCTTGGCGGTGCCTTTGGCATCCACGGAGAGGTGCGCCTGAAATCATTTTGCGCCGACCCGCTGGCGATCGGTGACTATGCCCCGCTATCGACCGAGGATGGCGCCACATTCCCCATGCTGGTGATCACAGGTCAGGTCAAAGGCGGTTTTACCGCCCGCGTCCAAGGCATTGATACCAAAGAAGATGCAGACGGTTTGCGCGGTGTCGCGCTTTATGCGCCGCGCGACCAGCTGCCGAACCTGCCCGATGATGAATTTTACTATAGCGATCTTGTCGGCCTGACGGTGCTGGACACCGGCAACGCCACGCTTGGCACGGTAAAGTCCGTTGAAAACCACGGTGCGGGCGATGTGCTGGAAATCCAGCTGACGGGTCAATCCGATACCATGCTGTTGTCATTCACCCATAACATCGTGCCCACGGTCGATTTGGCCGCTGGACGGATCATCGTGAACCCGCCGGAATCCCGCTAGCCCCCAGCCACAGGTTTTTGGCCAAATAACACAAACCTCTGGCGAGAAACGGGCAACACCGATATTCACTGGGCATAGTGTGTTTGATCAGGGGTGTTTTCAAGATATGCGACAGATACTCTTGCATCCGGGTTTCCACAAAACCGGCACCAGCTCTATGCAGCATTTCCTGTGGATCAATCGCGAGGTGCTGGAGCCTTATTTCGACCTGCGCATGTTTCGGCACATGAAACCCGTGGTGCGACTGGCCAGTCTATTTTCGCGCACCAACAATCCGCTTGATCTGATGGACATGGTAGGTTTGCTGGACGACGTATTCACCGAATTTCCCGTGCGCGATGATCGGGATCTGATGATCTCTTGCGAGGGGCTTGCAGGGCAACTACCCGGCGAGCCGGGGGTAGAGGACTATGGCGCGGCGCCGACCCTGCTGACCTATATCGCGGGCTATCTGGCCGAGCGTTTCCCGAACGCCCAAGTGAAGTTGCTATTCACAACCCGCAATCCGCATGACTGGTTGTATAGCGCCTATCGTCATCAGCTACGTGCGCACCGGCTTACGCTGGACTTCAAAGCCTTCGCCGCGACCTATCAAAGTGCCGCAGACCTTGACCGGATCATCGCAGAAGTGGCCGAGGTGATGACCCCGCTGCCGGTCATGTTCATGCCGATGCAAGATGCGTTATCCCACCCGCTTGGCCCCGGCACCGCCCTTGTGGATCAGATGAATGTGCCTGCCGATGTGCGCGCCACATTGACCCCCGTTGGAAAGGAAAACGAGGGACCGTCAGATGCGCTTTGGGAACAATTCCTGACGCTGAACCGGTCCACCCTGCCCGATCGTGCTGTGGCCGAACAGAAAAAGGCCTTGGCCGATGCCGCAACGTTGGGGCGATGGAAACCAAAAACATAGACGCCCCGCGCCAAAGCCGATAACCCCAAATCCATGACAGACACACCCAACAACAAATCCGCTGGTCGCAAAGCGATCCGTCCGACGTTCAAACCACGCGAGCTTATGACCGATACGCCTGATTTGGCGGGGGCATGGACCGCGCAAATCATCACGCTGTTCCCGCAGGCGTTTCCCGGTGTGCTGGGCGAAAGCCTGATGGGTAAGGCGCTGAAAGACGGGCGTTGGCAGCTGCGAACCTATGATCTGCGCGACTATGGGCTGGGCAAGCACCGCAATGTGGATGATACGCCCGCAGGTGGCGGCGCTGGCATGGTGCTACGCGCTGATGTGCTAGAGGCTGCGATTACGGATGCCCGTGCCAGTGCGAAGGGCGTGATGCCGATCCTGTACCTGTCCCCACGCGGCAAGCGGATGGACCAAGCGATGATGCGTGGGCTGGCCGAAAACACCAATGGTGTCACCCTGCTTTGTGGCCGGTTTGAGGGCGTGGATGAACGCGTGCTCGAACACTTTGGCATCCAAGAGGTATCGCTTGGCGATTTCGTCATGACGGGTGGTGAACTGGCCGCGCAGGCGCTGATTGATGCAACCGTGCGGCTGCTGCCCGGTGTGCTGGGCAATGCAGAATCGGCGGTAGAGGAGTCATTCTCAGACGGGCTGCTGGAGCATCCGCAATACACCAAACCCGCGTCATGGCAGGGCCACGATATCCCCGCTGTTTTGCAGTCTGGCGACCATGGCAAGATCGCACAATGGCGCAAGGACATGTCCAAACAGATCACAAAATCGCGCCGTCCCGACCTGTGGGATGCGTACGAGGGCGACGACTAGGATCAGTTCACCGAAATTTCACCGGTCCTCGTGTATGATACCGTCTGGATTTCAGGCGGCGAGAGGGTGGCAGTGATGTATCTGGGGCGTGCTTTGCGGTGACGTGGGTGGCGCAGGCGATCACGCATGTGGGGGACATGGATGCCCTAACCTTATTCACATGGACCGAGCTGGCCGTTTTTGTCGGCGCTGTCTTGCGGGCGGTGATGCGCCGCCAGCGTGAGGTCGGGCTTGAACCGCTGCGCGTGAAGGTGAATAGCACAGGCTAGTTTTGCTGAAATCATCGCTGTATTCCAATTTGTTCGTTAGCCTAACTAAATAAATGAAATCCAACAATCAAACCCCTATCTGATTTGCGCTTGATCACTTGCTTGCGCGTGTGGTTAGGCCTATACGATGCTGATCTCGCGTCCCTTTGGGATTCGGGGCGTTGGTTTATGGAACCGCCGGATATTGCTGGGCCCTTCGTTGGGAGTAACCGCACCGGGCAGGCCGGACAGCCACAATGAACAAACGATGACGACAACTTTGGCGGGCGCGACGCGGACCCGGTAACGACGCAAAGCTCTGAGGTCACACAAACCACGTTACGGGATAACCCGTGCAATATATTAGGAGCCATCAGATGAATTTGATCGCAAAAATCGACGCCGCACAAGTTGCGGCTCTGGGAAGCGAAGTCCCGGATTTCAAAGCGGGTGACACCATCCGTGTTGGTTACAAAGTAACCGAAGGCACACGTAGCCGTGTACAGAACTACGAAGGCGTCTGCATCGCACGTAAGAACGGCAAAGGCATCGCCGGTTCGTTCACAGTGCGTAAGATTTCCTTTGGTGAAGGCGTTGAGCGCGTATTCCCGCTGCACTCCACCAACATCGACAGCATCACAGTTGTACGCCGCGGCCGTGTCCGTCGTGCGAAGCTGTACTATCTCCGTGAGCGCCGTGGTAAGTCCGCGCGTATCGCAGAAGTCACCAACTACAAAGCGCCAAAGGCGTAAGGGGTCCTGTCATGAAAAAAGATATTCACCCAGATTACCACTTCATCACTGTCAAAATGACAGATGGTACAGAAGTGCAGATGAAATCCACTTGGGGCAAAGAAGGCGACACAATGTCGTTGGATATTGATCCATCCGTGCACCCAGCATGGACTGGTGGCGGCACGCGTCTGATGGATGCTGGCGGTCGTGTTTCCAAGTTTAAGAACAAATACGCTGGTCTGGGCTTCTAAGCCAACCACACTGGTATTTATCGAAACGCCGTCCCAAATTGGGGCGGCGTTTTGCGTTTAACGCGATCAATGCATGGGATTGTGCGCAATGAAAATGGTCAAAAGCCCCGCGATCTGTCTTGCAGTTTGGCGCAATGGGTTCGACACTATCCGTGTTTTGATACCTCCTCATGAAAGGCCATCATCGTGAAAGGCTTTAACCCACAGTTTACCGACCTGCCAGATTATATCCTGAAATGCACCGCGATGATCTGGGAAGGTCGCGATATTGCTGCGCTCAAATGGCATTACGGTGATGATCTGTTGGTGCGCACCCCTGCGGGGATCAGCCGTGGCAATGGCGCGGGCAAGGCCAACACAATGGCCACCCTGACCGAGTTTCCCGACAGACAGCTGTTTGGTGAGGATGTCATTTACAGCGGGGATGAAGACGCCGGATTTCTGTCGTCGCACCGCATCATTTCAACCGCGACCCATCACGGCGGTGCATTTGGCCCCGCAACGGGTGCCAAGCTGACGTTCCGTACGATTGCCGATACATTTTGTAAGGACAACCGCGTATGGGACGAATGGCTGATCCGCGACAATGCCGCGATTGCCAATCAGCTGGGTGGGTCGGCCAAGGCTACGGCTGAGGCGATGATTGCGCAGGGTGATACAACGATGCCACTGACGCCTGATACAGACGTCGTCGGCCCTTATGACGGGCGTGGTAATGACAATGCATGGGGGATCAAGCACGCAGAGGTCCTGACCCGCATCATGGGTGCCGATTTCGCTGTGATCCCAGATGCCTATGATCGCGCATGCCACCTCTCTAGTCCCGGCGGCACAGAAGGGCATAGTTGGGACGCGGTGGATACATTCTGGGTCGGGTTGCGCAGTGCCTTTCCCAACGCGACGTTCAAAATTGATCACCAGATTGGGCGCGAAGATGCGCTGATGCCGCCACGCAGCGCGATACGCTGGTCCCTCACAGGGGCACACGATGGCTGGGGGCGCTTTGGGAGCCCGACAAGTGCAAAGGTGCATGTGATGGGCGTCAGCCATGTCGAATTTGGCCCATACGGCATTCGCCGTGACGTGACCCTGTTCGACGAAATCGCCGTGTGGAAACAGATATTATTGGCGATGGGTTAAAACCCATCCTACGCAGGAGCGCATCAATGGCACATTCTCTTGAAAGCTTGATCGACCAGATTGTGCAGCGCGCGCAACAGAGGGGGGAGCTCGATGATTTACCGAGTGCGGGTAAACCGCTTGTGCATCCAGAGAACCCCGAAGAAGCAGTGCTTCTTCGTTTGATGAAAGAGGCTGATGCCACATCGCCCGTCATTGTTCTGCGACGTCAGATCATTGCGGCGCAGGACGTGTTGAAGACGCTCGCGGGTGACGATGAGCGTAAGGCCAAAATGCATCAAATCGCCGAGCTGCAGACCAAGCTTGCGATTGAGATGGAGGCGTTTCGTAAGTACGGCTAGCGCTTGGGTCGCTGGACGGTTTTTGAGTATTTGGGAAAAAGCGAAGCGGGAATGTAGAACGCAGGCGCCATGTGACACCCGCGTTCATAATTCTTAGCTTGCGTTGCGGCTACGCCCACCGCCGCCGGGCTTGCGCCGACGGTTTCCACCAGGCTTGCCGCCACCCGGATTGCCACCGGCAGGACGCCCACCACCAGCGCCACCACGCGGACCACCGCGCCCACGACCGCCACCACCGCCGCCACCGTTGGGGCGTTTTTTCTGACCGGGTTTGATGTCCCATTCGGTGCCAGATGCGACCGGAATAGGTTCTTTCATCGCCTTTTCGATATCTTTCAGGTCGACAATTTCGTCCGGTGCGCAAAAGGCGATCGCCTCGCCGTCAGCACCCGCGCGCGCGGTGCGCCCGATCCGGTGGACATAGTTTTCGGCGACGTTCGGCAGGTCATAGTTATAGACATGGCGCACGCCCGGAATGTCGATCCCGCGCGCGGCGACGTCCGTGGCAACCAATACGCGGACCTTGCCCGCCTTGAACGATGCAATCGCGCGGTCACGCTGTCCTTGGGATTTATTGCCGTGAATGGACGCAGCGGCAAAGCCCTTTTTCTCGAGGAATTTATAAAGCTTTTCGCAGCCGTGCTTAGTCCGGCCAAAGACAAGGGCCAGATCATCGCGGTGCTCGTCCAGCAGCTCGACCAGCAGGTCGTTTTTCGCGGCTTGGGCCACAAAGTGCACAGACTGGCGAATTTTCTTGGCCGCTTGGCCCGGTGGGTTCACCTGCACCCGCATCGGGTTGTCGAGGTAGGCATCTGCCAGTTCCGACATCAGCTTTGGCATTGTGGCCGAGAACATCATCGTCTGACGCGGGGTCGCCAACAATGGCGCGATCCGGCGCAACGCGTGGATAAAGCCCATGTCGAGCATCTGGTCCGCTTCATCCAGTACCAGATAGATTGTTTCGTCCAAGCGCACCGCACGGCGATCAATCAGGTCGATCAGACGGCCCGGTGTGGCCACGAGCAGGTCAACGCCGCGTTCCAGACGTTTCGTCTGGCCCACAATCCCTGCTCCGCCGACGACCAATGCGACCTTTAGGTGGCTGCCTTCGGTATAGTTGGTCAGGTTGTCAGCGATCTGTTTGGCCAGCTCGCGCGTGGGCGCGAGGATCAGGCCACGGGCCGTTTTGGCGTTGGGTTTGACACCCGCCTTCATCAGCGCATCGATCATTGGCAGGCCAAAGGCCGCTGTTTTGCCCGTGCCCGTTTGGGCCAGCCCCATCACGTCGCGGCCATTCATGGCATGCGGGATCGCTTGGGTCTGGATCGGGGTCGGGTCGGTGATGCCTTGTTCTTTCAGTTTCGCAACAAGACGGGGCGCAAGGCCCAGCATATCAAAATCCATGTTATCTTTCTTGGCGGACAATCGCGCCCGCACATATCGGTTCAACCCGTCAATCGGTGACGGGCAAAGGGTTACAGTGGTCGCACCTGGATGGTGCTGGACCCCCTGCGTGATTGTGGGAACCTATGTGACGACCGTGTTGCATGCCCGATATGGCAGGCGCTGCTCACGCGGCAGGATGCGGTCGATGGGCAGCACATGGGCGTTTGTGGCCTGTCTGTCAACCCAAGCCGATAAAATGCAAGCGCCTTGCGGCGAATGCTTCCCCTTATGCGACGCGCCCCATATAGAGACGACAAGGGTTAAAAAGGGACGGACCAATGGCGCATATTATCGTCGTAGGGAATGAAAAAGGAGGCGCGGGCAAATCAACCGTGTCCATGCATGTGGCGACAGCAATGTCGCGCATGGGGCATAAGGTCGTTTGCCTTGATCTGGATTTGCGCCAGAAAACGCTGGGGCGTTATATTAAGAACCGCCAGACATTTCTGACCCAAAAGGGGCTTGATCTGCCAATGCCCGATTATCACGATCTGCCAGATGTGGATCAGGCAACGCTGGAACCTGGTGTGAATGTTTATGATCATCGCTTGTCGATGGCGGTCGCAGGGCTGGAACCCGAAAGCGATTTTATCCTCATCGATTGCCCCGGTTCGCACACACGCCTTAGCCAGGTGGCACATAGCCTTGCCGATACGCTGATTACACCCCTAAATGACAGCTTTGTCGATTTTGATCTGCTGGCCCATGTGGACAGCGACGGCGAGGATATTACCGGTCCGTCGGTCTATTCCGAAATGGTCTGGAATGCGCGTCAACTGCGGTCGCAGGCTGGCCTATCCCCGATTGACTGGATCGTCGTGCGCAACCGCATGGGTGCGCAGGCCATGGTCAATAAGGAAAAGATGGAGCGCGTCATCGACAAACTATCAAAGCGTATTGGCTTTCGCACCTCGCCCGGCTTCAACGAACGCGTCATTTTCAGAGAGCTGTTCCCACGCGGCCTGACCCTGCTAGACCTGCGGGATTTGGGAGTTAAGGGGCTCAATATCTCGAACGTGGCGGCACGGCAGGAATTGCGTGAACTGATCCGTGCGCTGAACCTTCCGGGCGTCACGCCGGACTTTTAAAGGTCACATTTACCTGATCGTCATACCATTCGGGTGATTGTGCCTTTGACAGTGCCCACGCGCTGCCTAAAATGTAGGCATTAACCATCATCAGGTAGGATCACCCCCGTGCTGAAATTGCTGACCGCCGAACGCTATAGCGTGTTTACCACTGTTATCGCTTTGACCATCTTTTGCCTGATCGGCAGCATTTGGTTCAATTGGCTGTTCGTGCTGTTTATTATCTTTGGCGCGCTGACCGCGCTGGGTGTGCATGATGTGCGCCAGAACCAACACGCCGTGACGAAAAACTACCCGCTTATCGGACATATCCGTTTCTTGTTTGAGAAAATCCGCCCCGAAATTCGACAATACCTGATTGAGGGCGATAAAGAAGAACAGCCCTTTAGCCGCGAACACCGATCGCTCGTGTATCAACGCGCAAAAGGGGTCGAGGATAAGCGCCCGTTCGGCACACAAGAGGACGTGTATGAGGCGGGCTATGGCTGGCTCACTCACTCTGTCATGCCAGTGCATTTCGACGATTTTGATTTTCGGGTCACCATTGGCGGGCCACAATGCAAACAGCCCTACGAGGCGTCGCTATATAACATCTCGGCCATGTCGTTCGGCTCTCTTTCAGCCAACGCAATTTCGGCACTGAACCGCGGCGCAAAAATTGGTGGCTTTGCCCATGACACAGGCGAAGGCGGCATCAGCCGCTACCACCGTGAGGGCGGCGGCGACCTGATCTATGAGGTTGGGTCCGGCTATTTCGGATGCCGCAATGACGACGGCACATTTTCCGCCCCGAAATTTGAAAAACTGGCCGCGTCTGATCAGGTCAAAATGATCGAAGTGAAACTATCCCAAGGGGCGAAACCCGGTCACGGTGGCATGCTTCCGGCAGCAAAAATCACACCCGAAATCGCAGAAGCACGCGATGTACCGATGGGAGAGGACTGTATCTCACCTGCTGCGCATTCCGCGTTTTCCAATCCAATTGAGTTTTGTGAATTCCTTGGCCAGCTGCGGGATTTGTCAAGCGGCAAACCCGTAGGCTTCAAGCTGTGCATCGGCCACCGGCGTGAATTTATGTGCATGGTGAAGGCCATGATCAAAACGGGTATCGTGCCCGATTTCATCGTTGTAGATGGGACCGAAGGCGGCACAGGTGCCGCGCCACTAGAATTTGCCAACCACGTGGGCATGCCCATGGTTGAAGGGCTTTCATTTGTGCACAACACCTTGCGCGGTGCTGGCCTGCGCGATCAGGTTCGCATTGGTGCGGCAGGCAAATTGGTGAGCGCATTTGATATCGCACACGCCATGTCGCTTGGCGCGGACTGGTGCAATTCGGCGCGAGGCTACATGTTCTCGATCGGTTGCATTCAGGCACAGGCTTGCCACACTAACCACTGCCCTGTCGGCGTCGCGACCCAAGATCCGGAACGGCAAAAGGCGTTGGATGTTGGCGACAAAAGCAAACGGGTTGCGCGTTTTCACGCCAATACGCTTAAGGCACTAGGTGAAATGGCGGGGGCTGCTGGGCTGCACGACCCACGCGATTTCCTGCCCTACCACTTTATGACCCGCAAAAGTGATGGCCAGATGACCGAGGGCCAAGAGGCCAACCCCTATCTTCCAGAAGGGTTTTTGCTGGACGATGATGGCGGTGATTTCGGGTATCGCAGCCGTTGGAACCGCGCCAAGGCCGAAAGCTTTGCCGCTGTGCCGCTTTAGGGTTTCTTGCGCTGGCGCGGCGGGATCGCACCCGCCGCCCGCATGAACAAACTGATCCGCGGCGTCGTCCCCGTTTCACCCCGTGACCGTGTCCGCAACACAGGCGTATTGTCCGATCCGCCGCCACGGCTTTCGCGCAGGACAATATACAGCCCAGACGCAATGATGATCCCAGCGCCAATTCCCGTTTGCAAATCAATCGTTTCATCAAAAAACAACAGACCATAGATGCTGGCCCAGATGATCTGGCTATATTGCATGGGCGCAATAATCGCCGCCTCGCCCGACTGATAGGCCGTGATGATCATCCGGCTCGCGGTCCAGGCAAAAACGGCAACGACCCCCAAAAGGCCCAGATGCTCGATTGGCATTGGCACATAAACCAGCGGCAACAGACATGCCATGACAACAAAGTTTGTCACCATCGGATACAGCAGCATCACAACGGGCCGCTCATCTTCGCCAATTTTGCGCACAACGATCGAGGCAACAGCACCGCCAACAGCCGCCATCAAAGCGGCCAAATGCCCCAAACCCAACGTCGTGCCACCGGGTCGCAACACAACCATCACACCGACCAATCCCACAATGACCGCTGCCCAGCGCCGCAAACGCACGGTTTCACCCAACACAGGGATCGCCAACACTGTAATGATCAATGGCGAGGCGAAGATGATGGCATAGACCTGCGCCAGCGGCAGAACTGAGAACGCGTAAAACGCGGAGACCCCTGTGACAACCGCTGCGACCGTCCGCAACGCCAGCCACCACGGATGCCGCGGGATCAAGGTGCCCGACGTGCTGTCGCGCATTAGCATTACGGTTGCCAGCGGAAACGATAACAAAACCGAAAAGAACACGATTTGGATCGGGGAATACACGCCACCCAAAATCTTGATCGCGATGTCATGCGTTGAAAAAATGGCAAAGGCCATCAAGGCAAAAATGACGCCACGTGTGTTTCCAGTCATCAATTTATCCTACTGCGTTTCGGGACAGACCGGTCCAGTTCCGGCAGGTTGTACAGGTGCCGTTAACATCCCGTATTGCACAATTTCAGCAGGCGTCATCTGGTAAAAATCGTTGGCAGGTGCCGCATAAATCGTGAACCAGTAAAACGCATCATCCCCAAGCATATCGCGGATATAGGTCGCATTCGCGGCGTGTTCGGGGGCGTCGCGCCGATAATCCGCGGCATCCCTTA
Organism: Yoonia sp.; assembly: GCA_029250945.1. Lineage (GTDB taxonomy): Bacteria > Pseudomonadota > Alphaproteobacteria > Rhodobacterales > Rhodobacteraceae > Yoonia. The sequence continues at coordinate 32,315 of JAQXEG010000034.1, read as the reverse complement.
TGCCATCAGACCATGAGTGCACGCCGACCTGCACGCCCTCGGCCATTGTGCGTTCGACACCAGCCAAAAAAAATCAACACCACCTGATGCGATGTCACTGGTCGACGTCAGATGCGTATTCAAACTTAGTTCGCGCACACGGTACGACAACAGGATCATCGTGTCGTCGTCAAGCGATTCCGGCACCACACATTCCACAATCGTGGTGATCTGCGGATTGGCAGCAACGACCGCTTCAAACTGATCATCTGTTTTTGAATTAATATCCCCCCCCATGAACAACAGCTCATTCTGGACAGTAAAGGTTGTCGTGGGGACCATGTTCAACGCGGCCACCGCAACAATTTCGCAACCGCCAGGGGCGCCGAGGCCGCCAAGCAGGACGACCCCAGCACCTATGGCGATTTTATTTTTCACAACGATGCGTCCAATGCGGACAGGATCACGTCGCCCATTTGAGTTGTCGACATTGGTGTGCCACCGTCCGGGCCCATCAAATCACCAGTGCGCGCGCCATCAGCCAACACCTTTTCAATCGCGGATTCAAGGCGCGTGGCCTCTGCGCCTTGATCAAACGAATAGCGGAGTGCCATCGCGAACGACAAAATACATGCGATCGGGTTCGCCTTGCCCTGACCAGAAATGTCCGGCGCAGAGCCGTGGACAGGTTCGTACATCGCCTTAGGCCGGCCATTTGCCATCGGTGCGCCAAGCGACGCGGATGGCAGCATGCCAAGCGAGCCTGTCAGCATCGCCGCACAATCCGACAGGATATCTCCAAACAGATTGTCGGTCAGGATCACATCAAACTGCTTGGGTGCACGCACCAGCTGCATCGCACCATTGTCGGCATACATATGGGACAGTTCAACGTCGCTGTATTCCGCCTGATGGATTTCGTTGACCACATCGCGCCACAGAATACCGGATTCCATAACGTTGGCTTTTTCCATCGAACACACCTTGTTGCCGCGCTTGCGGGCAAGGTCGAATGCGGCACGGGCAGCGCGGGCAATTTCACTTTCGGTATAGCGCTGTGTGTTCACGCCCACGCGTTCGTTGTTCTCAACATGGATGCCGCGTGGCTCACCAAAATAAACGCCTGACGTCAGTTCGCGCACGATCATAATGTCGAGGCCCGCAACGATATCCTTTTTCAAGGATGAAAAGTCGGCCAATGCATCGAAACACTGGGCGGGACGCAGGTTGGCAAACAGGTCCATTTCCTTGCGCAGACGCAACAGACCGCGTTCAGGTTTGACCGAAAAGTCAAGGTCGTCATAGGCGGGCCCACCAACGGCACCAAGCAGAACGGCGTCCACCTCTTGCGCCTTGGCCATAGTGTCATCGTGCAGCGGCACGCCGTGTTTGTCATAGGCGGCACCACCGACCAGATCCTCGGACACATCAAATGCCATGTCACGCTTTTCACCGAACCAATCGATGACGCGTTTCACTTGATCCATGACTTCGGGGCCAATGCCGTCACCGGCAAGAATCAAAAGGGATGGGTTCGACATGGGGCTTATCCTTGGCTGAAAACTGTTGCCACCGCCCTAGCCTTTTGGCGCGTCAGGATCAAGATGCACGCCCCTATCGGACGATATCAACCCAGACGAGGCGATGCGGCCCCGCTGCCAATCCGTCAGGTCCCATAATGGCCGCAGCCGCACTATCGGGTGCTGGCCAATAGACGCCAGCATCAATAACCGTCCAGTCACGGCTTGGCAGCACATAACTTACCCGCAAATTGCCGGGGCGGCGGTCATCGGGCCAGTCGGCGGTATCAAGCACCGGATTCCCCCTGTGGTCGAGGTCAGCGGCAGTCGTCCCCCTGTGCTTTTGGGCTACGGATCGATCACGTCGTCGCGCGCAAGGAACGTAGCCATCGCATCGCGCAAACCGCCCCCATCAACCGGATCAAGGTTCGCATTCCCCGCGATCACAAATGACGACGGGGGATCAGTGTCCAACAGGTTTGCCCACATCCGCAGCTCATCACGCTTGCGCAAGCCGTTGCGATCCTCCAGCCCATCGAAAACAGGCGGCGTCGCGGACCATGCGAGCAGGGAAAAAGGCGGCGTGTCTTGTGGCACGATGGGTAGTATCCAATGACTAGCGGAGGATATGCGCTGGACCGCTTGCGCCGCTTCGCTTGGGAATGGCGTACCATCCACCGATGGCAGGATCGCACCATCGACATCGCGCCAGAGCGTCGCTGACAGATCCACGACCGCGTCGGTCTGAATCCGCATTTTTGACAAGATGGCCATGCCGCCATCCCCACTGAACCGCCCATACCCTTGGGCATCGCGGGCCTCGCCTAGTCGTTTGTTGCCATCAATGTCCAGGCCGGTCGGCATTCCCGCATTTGGGAGCGCGGCGAATTGAAACGGGTATCCGGTCAGTTCCACAAATGCAGCCAACGCCATACCGTCGAGGTCATAGTCAAAATCGGTCAGGACAATCACATCGGGATCTACCGCCCCGATGATGCCTTGCACGGCTGTGATCTGCGGGTCCTCACCACGCAAAATATTCCGCAGAAGAAGGCCCGGACCATCCCGGCTAAGCGGGGCAGCGTAGGTCGCGATGCCAAATTTCTCTGCGTCGACCGCCGATCCGAAATAGGCAATTAGACTGGCAACAGCCCATCTGCAGCCGCCTTGGCATAGGCCCGCTTGCGTTTGACGTAAATCATCTACGCCACGCGGTTCAACGCGCCGCCGCGCATCAACAGACTTGCAGGAAGGAATGCCCATGCGGATACGGCCCAAATCAACCTATGCGGATCACTTAGCGAAAACAGCGCAATCGTCAGCGCGATGATTTTCAATAACGCCGGCACCAAGAAGGGCAGCAGAAATCCTAAGATAAGGTTAATTTGGCTGTCACGGTTCAAGCGCGTCACAACTGGCAGTCGTGTAAACACTGCTTGTCCACCCATCTTGCGGTCGGTTGCGATACGATGCCGCGAACCTGTCCCGTCTTGATCCCGTGCTTGTGCGTCGGGTTGCCTCAATCTTGCCATAGTTCTGCCCACTTTCAGATCATCGTTCAAGTCATTGGTTTACTTGACGAAAAAACTGGGGCGCTTTTGCGGCGATGGTAGTGCGAGATTGCAACCATATGCGAACATCCGAAAGACTATGCTGTGGGGTGCCGCAAAATGTTGTGAGTAACCAATAGGTAAGGCCCAAGTCTGGTCAGGGCTTTCTTAATCAACAAGGTGATTTTGGGGCGCGCACAATTGGCCGCTCACGCCCCCAATCGTATTTAGACCCAAGGGCGGCTGGTGGACACTTCGGCCTCGAACGTGTCAATCGCGGCGGCCTTTTCCATGGTCAGGCCAATGTCGTCGAGACCGTTCAGCAGGCAATGTTTTTTGAACGCGTCCAGTTCAAAGCTGAATGTCTCACCATCAGAGCTGGTGATTGTCTGCGCCTCGAGGTCGACCTCAATCCGGGCGTTCGCTCCCTTTTCGGCGTCCTTCATCAAGGCGTCGCGCTGATCCTCAGGCAGGACAATCGGCAGGATGCCGTTCTTGAAACAGTTATTGTAAAAGATGTCCGCAAAGCTGGTGGATACCACGCAGCGGATACCGAAATCCGCAATCGCCCATGGGGCGTGTTCGCGTGATGATCCGCAGCCAAAGTTATCGCCAGCGACCAAAACAGACGCTTCGCGGTAAGCAGGCTGGTTCAGCACAAAATCAGAAATCTCGGACCCGTCCAGATTATAGCGCATCTCGTCAAACAGGTTCACGCCCAGACCAGAGCGCTTGATCGTTTTCAAAAACTGCTTGGGGATGATCATATCGGTGTCGATATTGACCAAAGGCATTGGCGCCGCGATCCCGCTAAGTGTAGTGAATTTTTCCATTGTGTTCGTCCTTTTGAATTTATGCCGCGCAGGCGGGGCTAAGGGTCATGCCCTGAGCAACGCAAAGCCCGCGCAAATGTGCAATCAGCCGGCCCAGATCGGGTTCGGCATATGTTTTGTACTGTGTCTGATGTGATGACGTGTGGCGGCGTTTCGCGGCCTCAACCGCGCCAAGCATTTCCTTTTGCATGATCTTGCTGCTGGCCCAGCGCCCGCCGTGCGTTGTGCCCTGCAATGGCCCGACGATCCCGCGTTTGGCCATGTCGCCCATCAGCGCCTCGGCCTGCGGCATGGACAGGCCCAGTGTTTTGGCCAACCCCCAAACACTGAATGATACGCGTGCTTGTGCGTGCATGATCGCCCATTGCATCGCCGACCGGCTATAGGCCGCACCCGCTGCCTGACCCATCTGTGGCAATGGCATCAACGGGGCTGCAAAAGCCGCCCCGATCAACCCAAGGAAATTGCGTCGTTTCATGGTCGTCCCCTTTGTCATGCAAAGCACCGCGGGCTTAGCGTCATGCCTTGGCCCACGCACAGATCGTGCAAATGGGCCAGCATCAGGTCGATATTCCCGCGTGTCCGCGCAGGGTCTGATTTGACCTCACGCTTGGCATTATCGCTGGCAACTTTGCGGGCAGCCGCAGCTTTCTGCAGCCCCCACGGATCGCTGATCAAGATATTGCTTGTGGCCCGCATGGACCCATCAACAGCCCTCTTGATCGGTGTGATCAGGTTGTTGCGCGTCATTTCCGCCATCATCGTGCTTGCTTGCGATTTGGGCAGTTTCAGACAATGCGCCAACCCGCGTGCTGACACATGCGGACGGGTCCGCTCATGCAGCACGGCCAGTCCGTATGACGATCGGCTATAGGTCACCGCAGCAGGGGCCGCGACCGGCAAGGCCGGTGCAACAACCGCAGCACTAAAAAGTCCAAGGAAGCTACGCCGTTTCATGCAACCACCCCGATGTTCCGCGCCGCGCAAAGATCGCGCAGATGCGCCATCATCACGGATAGGTTTACATCATAAGCCAACCTTTTAGTCGGCTTGATCTGCGGGATGCGGATATCCTTGACGACAGGCTTGGGCTGCGTCGCCGTCACCTGTTTGGCCTTGGCGGCAGTTGATGCTGTTTTGACCATGTTGCCGGTATAGACCTTGCTCGAGGCAAAGATCGTACCGGGACGTGTGGGCGCGATGCCCCCCAACACACCGTCCGACGACATGCGCGTGATGATGGCCTTTGCCTCTGGCGCGGATAGCCCCAGACGGTTGACCAACCCACGCACGCTGACCAGCGGGTATTTGCGGGCGTGCGCCATGGCCAGACCATAGCTTGCCCGCGAAAACCCCGCCGAAGGCGCGGCCATAGGGATTGCAGGCGACGCAACCGCAGCCCCCAACATCCCCAGAAATCCACGCCACCGCATCGTCATTACATCAGGTCCCGCACGTCGGTCAGCCGGCCCGTGATCGCAGCAGCAGCCGCCATCGCAGGTGACATCAGATGGGTGCGTCCGCCCCGCCCCTGACGGCCCTCAAAGTTACGGTTGGATGTCGCGGCACAACGCTCACCCGGCTTTAGCTGGTCGGGGTTCATAGCCAGACACATGGAACAACCCGCAAGGCGCCATTCGAAACCGGCATCCTTGAAGATTTGGGCGATGCCCTCTTCCTCGGCTTGCGCGCGGACCAGACCGGACCCTGGCACGACCATCGCACGCATCCCGTCCTTGATCTTTTTGCCCTTCAGGATCGCAGCAGCAGCGCGGAAATCTTCGATCCGGCCGTTGGTGCAGGACCCGATAAACACCGTGTCGATCTCGATGTCAGCCAGCTTTTGACCCGCTGTCAGACCCATATATTCGATAGACCGTTCAGCAGCACCAACCTTACCACCCTCGAACGAGGACGGGTTTGGCACAACATCGGTGATTGGCAGCACGTCCTCAGGCGAAGTGCCCCAAGTCACCAGCGGTGCAATATCTTCACCGCGGATAGTCAGGACCTTGTCGAAATGCGCGCCCTCATCGGTGAACAGTGTCTTCCAATAGGTCAGCGCGGCTTCCCACTCCGCACCCTTTGGTGCGTGCGGGCGGCCCATGCAGTAGTCATATGTTGTCTGGTCAGGGGCGATCAGGCCAGCGCGTGCGCCGCCCTCAATGGCCATGTTGCAGACGGTCATGCGCCCTTCCATGGACAAGCTTTCAATCGCGGAACCACAGTATTCGATGACGTAACCAGTACCACCAGCGGTGCCGGTCTGGCCGATCACGGCCATCGTGATATCCTTGGCCGTCACACCAGGGGCAAGTTCGCCTGTGATCTCAACCTTCATGTTCTTGGATTTCTTCTGGATCAGCGTTTGCGTCGCCAGAACGTGTTCTACCTCGGACGTGCCGATACCGTGGGCAAGCGAGCCGAATGCACCGTGCGTCGCCGTGTGGCTGTCGCCGCAAACCACGGTCATGCCGGGCAATGTCCAACCCTGTTCAGGACCGACGATATGCACAACGCCCTGACGAACGTCAGACACAGGGTAATAGTGCAGACCAAATTCCTTGGCATTTCTATCCAACGCCTCAACCTGAATACGGCTATCTTCGGTCATTGTGGATGCGTTGGCGCGATCCAGCGTGGTGGGAACGTTGTGATCCGGCACCGCGATCGTCTTTTCCGGTGCGCGCACAGTGCGACCAGACATACGCAGACCTTCGAATGCTTGCGGGGATGTTACCTCGTGGACCAGATGGCGGTCTATATACAGCAGGCAGGTGCCATCGTCGGCCTCATGGGCGACGTGGGCATCCCAGATTTTATCATAGAGTGTTTTGGGGGACATTACTGACCCTCCTTTTCTTTCAATTGCGATGTAGGGTGGTGGACATGATGAACGGACGCGTGGCGTCAGCCCCGTGCGAGGATCGTGCAGGTCGCGCCGTAGAACCGCCAAGGCAGGCGGGCGCGGTCATCCATGTCAAAAACTTGTTTCATGCGGAATCAGATATAGATCAAACCCCGATATCACAAGGGGATTGCTTGATCAGAGTCCCCCTCCCCCGTGCAAGATTGAAGCCGACAGAAAAGGGCAGGCACGGCGCAACACGACGAACAGATCGAACCGCTAAGCGACACGATCCTGCCAGAGGCGCAGATCGAATAGCTGGTTGGTGTCGGCCAGTCATTGATCGAACAGGCCGGGGTTTTCCTAACCACCATGTTCCGCACATGGAATCTGTATCAAATCGCGATTGCGGTGGGTCTGTTTGCCGTGGCCCATGTGCTACGGGTCATCTTTGGTCTCCGCATCAGAAGCTGGATGGCCGCGCGCGACAACTGGCCGAAATGGCGGATGCGTATTCTGGTGGTGATCCACCAACGTCTGCGCCCGATCTTCTTTGTCATCCTCATCTGGATCGCCGTCGGCATCATGCGAGAGGTCACATGGCCATCGCGCAGCAATCTGCTGTCGATCATCGCGACACTTGCGCTGGCGTGGCTACTAATTGTTTTCGTCACCCGCCTGATCAAAAGCCCGTTTTTGCGTAAAATGGTCCGCTATACCGCGTGGACATATGTGACGCTGCGGGTGCTTGGCCTGCTGGATATAGCGACCCAATGGCTGGATGGCGCAGGGTTCAGTATCGGCGAATTCCGCCTGTCCGCTCTGCTGATTGTGCAGACGTTTATCATCATCGGAGCGCTTATCACGCTGGCCCGGTTTGTCACCACGACCACCACAAGCCGTATCCGCGCCAACGAGGATATCAGCCCCTCCATGCAGGTGCTGATCGTCAAGGCCCTGCAAATCGGCATCTATGGTGCCGCGTTATTTATCGGGGTGCGGGTCGTCGGGATTGATCTGACCGGTCTTGCGGTGCTGTCAGGTGCGATTGGTGTCGGCCTTGGCTTTGGTTTGCAAAAGGTGGTGTCGAACCTTGTGTCGGGTGTGATTATCCTGCTCGATAAATCCATCAAACCCGGCGACGTAATCTCGCTCGGGGATACGTTTGGCTGGTTCAATTCGCTTGGTGCGCGTTACGTGTCCGTGGTCACCCGCGACGGCAAAGAATACCTGATCCCGAACGAGGATCTGATCACAGGCCAAGTGGTCAACTGGTCCCATTCCAACGACTTTGTCCGCCTCGATATTTATTTCGGCACCGCCTACGGCGACAACCCGCACGAGGTCCGCAAACTGGCGATTGCTGCGGCGCAAAGCGTGAACCGCGTGCTGACCACGCGCCCGACTGTCTGTCATATCGTGGGGTTTGGCGACAGTTCGGTCGACTACATCCTGCGGTTCTGGATCAGCGATCCAACGGGCGGCCTGACCAACATTCGCGGGAACGTCTACCTGGCCCTGTGGGACACGTTTGCCGAAAATGGCATCAGCATTCCGTTCCCGCAACGCGAGGTTAAAATGCTCGACTAGGGTCGCCCCTGCCCTATTTCATCGGGAAAGGGAGATCGGACATGGCATCACGGATCACAAAAACCATAGCGACAGGTCTTGGCCTTATCGGGTCAGACGCTGTGGCAGAGGACAGATACAAGGGCTACGAATCCCCGCCCTATGTGGTCGAGCAAACCATCGGAGAGGCCGAAGTCCGTGCCTATACCCCAAGCCTGATCGCAGAGGTGACCGTGCGCGGATCAGCTGACCGCGCACGCGGGCGCGGGTTTCAGGAACTGGCCGGTTTCATTTTTGGCGGGAACACTGTGGCCGCGTCCATCGACATGACATCCCCCGTGGCCCAGCGCCCGTCCGAGAAAATCGCGATGACCAGCCCAGTGACCCAATCCGGTGATGGCGAGTTGTGGACCGTGTCGTTCACAATGCCGCGTACCTACACGCGTGACACCCTGCCCGTGCCAAATTCGGACGCGATCCGCATTGTCGAAACTGCGCCACAGCGCCAGATCGTACTGGGGTTTTCGGGTCTTGCGCGCAGTGCTGATATGGATGCCAAAGCGGCAGAATTGCGGTCCATCGCACAAGACGCAGGGTTTCGTTTAGGCGATGGACCTTTCCACTATTTCTACGACGGCCCCATGACATTGCCATGGAAACGCCGCAACGAAGTGGCCTACGTGCTGGACTGAGCCTGCGCCTCGAGGAGGTCGCCAGGCTGACACTTCAGAACCTCACAAATTTTCGCCAGTGTCTCGAACCGGATACCTTTGACCTTGCCGGATTTCAGCAGGCTGATGTTTTGCTCTGTAATACCCACAGCCGCCGCCAACTCCGGCTCATTTTTCAGTCGTGGTTCGGTTTTGCGTCATTGGTGATGGCCCCGACCCCGACGACACATTCAACGTGGCCGTACGCTTCACACCAGATGGGGCGTTTAAGCCACTGATCCGCAACGCATCCGTTCAGGACGCCATCGACAGGGTTGAAATCAATGGCGGCTCTGTCAGCGAAACCCACCCGTGTCGGGAGTGAGTTGAATTTAGCGCATCCAACCGCTAATTAAGAACAACCCTTGCGTTGGTGGGCAAAACCAGCGCAATAGGCATCTTTTACAGCCCAAGGACCACCCGATGACCGATCGCAAAACTGCAACCAGTGAAACAATTCTGGCTGCTGTTCTTAAATCCCTCGAAGAGAACAAGGCAGAAGACGTCGTTCAGATCAGCCTGAAGGGCAAATCAGAGATCGGCGATCACATGGTTATCGGCTCTGGCCGATCGGCCCGTCAGGTCACCTCTATGGCCGAGAAAATTGTGGACGAGGTTAAATCCACCTTTGGCATCTTCTCGAAAATCGAAGGCCGCGCGTCTGGCGACTGGGTTCTGATCGACACAGGCGACGTCATCGTGCATCTGTTCCGCCCCGAAGTGCGCGAGTTTTACCAGCTCGAAAAGATGTGGCAGCCCGGACTTAGCCCCGCCACTGCCGACTGATGCGCGTCCATATCTGCGCTGTTGGCCGCCTGCGTCAGGGGCCAGAGCGTGATCTTTACGACGACTACCTTACCCGTTTTGATCGCACGGGCCGCGCGCTCGCACTTGGTCCCGCCAAATTGATCGAGGTCGAGGATAAAAAGGGGGGCGGCATGACCGCCGAGGCCGCCTTGCTTGACCGCGCAATTCCGAGTGGATCACTGATCTGCGTGATGGATGAACGCGGCAAGGTGCAATCATCCCCACAATTTGCCGATCAGCTTGCTGGCTGGCGCGACCAAGGCCGCCAAGACGTCACGTTCGTAATTGGCGGCGCTGATGGCATTGACCCCGCCTTGCGCGATCGTGCCGATGCCGCGATGTCATTTGGCAAAATGGTCTGGCCCCATATGCTCGTGCGGGTGATGCTGGCCGAACAGCTGTATCGCGCCGCGTCCATTCTTGCCGGATCGCCCTATCATCGGGTATGACAGCCCAACACTTTTGCAGGAGCCGACGATGACCGCACCTAAACCCGTAGTTTTGTGTATTCTTGATGGCTGGGGGATTAATCCCGACACCACCGGCAATGCCCCTGCCTTGGCCCACACCCCCAATTTCGACGCGATCATGCAAGGGCCGCACGCCCAGCTATTGACCCACGGCAATGACGCGGGCCTGCCCAAAGGGCAGATGGGTAATTCAGAGGTCGGCCATACCAATATCGGCGCAGGACGTGTTGTGGCGATGGACCTTGGCCAGATTGAGCTGTCCATCGAAGACGGCAGCTTTCCCAGCGCCGATGCGATCGTCGTCTTTGTCGATCAGATGAAGGCCAGCGGCGGCACTGCGCATCTGATGGGGGTTGTATCCGACGGCGGTGTGCATGGGCACGTAGAGCACATTATCGCCGCTGCCAATGCAATGGACGCCGCGGGCATCCCGTCCGTGATCCACGCAATCACCGATGGCCGTGACGTCGCACCCAAAAGCGCCAAGGCGTTCATGGGTCAACTGACCACCGCCCTGCCCGACACGTGCAAGGTTGTGACCGTCATCGGCCGCTATTTCGCAATGGATCGAGATAACCGCTGGGAACGCGTGCAGACCGCCTATGACGCGATGGTCGCGGGCAAAGGTGGCAGCGCCACCGACCCACAGGCCGCTATTGATGCGGCCTATGCGGCGGATAAAACGGATGAATTTATCCCCGCCACGGTGATCAATGGCTACGGCGGGATTGCTGCGGGTGACGGGCTGTTCTGCCTCAATTTCCGATCGGATCGCGCCCGCGAAATTCTGGCCGCGATTGCCGATCCTGATTTTGACGGGTTTGCCCGCAAGATGCCCGATCTGGCAGCACGGCTGGGTATGGTCACCTATTCCGACGCCCATGCGGCATGGTATGAAACCGTGTTCCCGAAACGCAACATCGTGAACACGCTTGGGGCTTGGGTCGCCAAACACGGGTTGCGCCAGTTCCGTCTGGCCGAGACTGAAAAATACCCCCATGTGACATTCTTTCTTAATGGCGGGGTCGAGGTACCCGAGGACGGCGAAGACCGCTTCATGCCCAAATCGCCCAAGGTCGCGACCTATGATCTGCAACCGGAAATGTCGTCGGGCGAGGTGACCGAGGCGTTTGTTACGGCCATCGGCAACGGCTATGACCTGATCGTCACAAACTATGCCAACCCCGACATGGTCGGGCACACGGGCGATGTCGATGCGGCAATCGCCGCCTGCGAAGCGGTTGATCGTGGATTGGGCAAAGTCCTCGCTGCACTGAAGGACGCGGGCGGCACCATGATCGTGACTGCGGATCACGGCAATTGCGAGGTAATGATCGACCCCGAAACCGGCGGGCCACACACGGCACACACGCTGAACCCCGTGCCTGTCACCCTTGTCGGCGGCCCAGAAGGTGCGGCATTGCGGGACGGACGTCTGGCCGATCTTGCACCAACACTGCTTGCGCTGATGGGGCTGGAAAAGCCCGATGAAATGACCGGTCAGAGCCTGATCAAGTGATGCGTCTTGCTGTCCTTTTTGTGCTGCTGTGGTCTAGCGTGGCACAGGCCCAATCAGCAGGCGAGGCCACAACGCTGGCGGCCGAACGGCTGGCACAGGCGGGCAACCAATTAGCCGATGCGACAAGCGCCCGCAACCGTGTTGAGGCGTTGACCAAAACCGTACGCGCCTATGAGGATGGGCTGATCGCCATGCGCGATGGATTGCGCCGTGCTGCGATCCGGCAAACAACGCTGGAAACCGCATTGGCCGCAAAGTCAGACGAAATCGGGCAACTGCTGGGCGTTTTGCAGACCATGGGACGCGCCCCAACCCCGTTGCTGTTAATACATCCCTCTGGCCCAACTGGCACCGCGCGGTCCGGTATGATGGTCGCCGACGTGGCCCCCGCGATCCAAGCTGAGGTTAATACGATCAGGTCCGAGCTTGAAGAAATCGCCCTTCTCCGTAGCCTGCAGCAGAACGCGGTCAGCACCCTACAGGATGGTTTGAACGGCGCACAATCCGCCCGCGCCGCCCTGTCGACCGCCATTTCAGAACGCACCGACCTGCCGCAGCGGTTCACCGAGGACGCCGTGCAAACTGCACTTTTGCTCGCTAGCACCGAAACACTTGCGGGATTTGCGACGGGGCTATCAGATGGCCTTAACGACGCATCGCCCGTTGACGCCACCGCGGACAAGGGCGCGCTGACATTACCCGTTCAAGGCACGATCCTGCGCAGTTTTGAGCAACCCGATGCGTCGGGCATCCGCCGCCCCGGCATCATTATCGCGGCTCGGCCTCGTGCGCTTGTCACCACACCCGCCGCTGCCACGATCCTGTTTCGCGGCCCGCTTTTGGACTATGGCAACGTCACGATTCTTGAACCCGCCGTTGACGTGCTATTTGTCATCGCAGGGATGGACGAGGTGTTCGGCGAAGTCGGGCAAGTCATCCCGCAAGGGTCCCCCATCGGCCTTTTGGGCGGGGAAACGCCGAACGCTCGCGCGATTTTGACCCAAAGCGAGCCAGATAACGGTGGTGTGGCATCACAGACCCTTTATCTTGAGGTCAGAGACGGGCAGAGTCCCGTAAACCCAAGCGACTGGTTCGCCTTGGACGACAGATAGGACACGACGACGATGAAAAAGCTTATGCTGGCCGCAGGTGGCGGCACCCTTCTTGGTTTGGTCGCAACAACGCAAGTGGCCGCCCCCCTGATCGCGCAAGAGGCCGCCAATAGCGCCAGCGTCTATGAACAGCTTGACCTGTTCGGCGACATCTTTGAACGGATCCGCGCCGGCTACGTCGAAGACGTGCAGGAAAAGGACCTGATCGAGGCGGCGATCAACGGTATGCTTACATCGCTCGACCCGCATTCCAGCTATTTGTCTGCAGATGACGCCGCCGACATGCGTGTGCAAACCCGCGGCGAATTTGGCGGTCTTGGCATCGAAGTCACCCAAGAAGAAGGCTGGGTAAAAGTCGTATCGCCCATGGATGGCACCCCTGCGGATGCAGCGGGCATTCTGGCAGGTGATTTCATCTCAGCCGTTGATGGCGAAAATGTGCTTGGCCTGACGCTGGACGAGGCCGTTGAATTGATGCGCGGCCCCGTCGGGTCCGAGATCGTGATCACCGTTGTACGCGAAGGCGAGATTGAGCCATTCGATGTTTCGATCATCCGCGACACAATTAAACTGACAGCCGTGCGTAGCCGAACCGAAGGCAACGCCGTCGTCTTGCGGATTGCAACATTCAGCGATCAAACATTCCCCGATCTGAAATCCGGATTTGAGGAGCAGATCGCAGAGGCAGGTGGCCTCGACAACGTCGACGGTATCATCCTTGATCTGCGCAATAACCCCGGCGGTTTGCTCAATCAGGCGATCTATGTCTCCGACGCCTTCCTTGAAGCCGGCGAAATCGTCTCAACCCGTGGCCGCGAACCGCAAGACAGCGATCGCTACAATGCAGCCGCGGGTGATCTGGCGATGGGTAAACCCATTGTGGTGCTGATCAATGGCGGCTCTGCTTCGGCCTCTGAAATCGTGGCTGGCGCGCTACAAGACCACCGTCGCGCAATCGTTGTAGGTACAAAATCCTTTGGCAAAGGTTCCGTCCAAACGGTCGTTCCATTGCAAGGCGAAGGCGCGATGCGCTTGACCACAGCGCGGTATTACACGCCGTCTGGCCGCTCAATCCAGGCGCTTGGCATATTACCCGACATCATCGTCGAACAACCCCGCCCCCGCCCTGATGAGGATGGCGAAGAGGAAGAACGCGGCTTCCGCTCAGAGGCGGACCTGCGCGGGTCACTCGACAATGACAGCCTGACAGAAGATGAAATTCGTCAAATCGAAGAGGACCGCGCGCGCGCCGAAGCCGCCGCAGAACTGCGCGAAGACGACTACCAACTCGCCTACGCCATCGACATCCTCAAAGGTTTAAACGCATTGGGTCCGCAAGACGGGAACTAACTCCCGTCTCGCTTTTTCAAAAATACTCACGGGGTCGGGGGCAGCGCCCCGGCCTTTCGACGCGGGCAATGCCCGCGTCGAAACCGTTAGGCCTTCACGCGCTCTGACTTGGGATCATAAAACGACTTCAGGCTCGCCTCGGCCTTCACTTTTGTGCCCATCACGTCGATCTCAAAATCGGACGCGAGCAATTCGGCAACCGTTTCGCCCTTACATGGTACATAGCCCATCCCCATCGCAGCACCGACATGGTGACCATAGACACCAGACGACAGATAGCCGACGACCTCACCGTCCCGCATCACAGGTTCATTGTGATACAACAGCGGCTCTGGATCAGTCAGCTTGAACTGCACCAGACGCATGTCCAAACCGGCCTCTTTCTTCCGCAACACAGCATCGCGGCCCACGAAATCCGGCTTGTCCGTCTTCACTGCAAACCCAAGGCCTGCCTCCAAAATGTGATCCTCAGCGGTGATGTCGTGGCCAAAGTGCCGGAACCCTTTTTCAATCCGGCCAGCGTCCATCATATGCATCCCGCACAGCTTCATTCCCATGTCTTGCCCTGCTGCATGCAGCGTCTCGAACGCATGGGCTGCCATGTCGGACGATACATAGATTTCCCAACCCAGCTCGCCCACATAGGTTACGCGGTGCACACGGGCCATGCCCATGCCCAACTCAATCTCTTGGGCGGTGCCAAACGGGTTCACGTCATTTGAAAAATCATTTGGCGACACGGCTTGCAGCAACTTACGCGCATTTGGTCCCATGACGGCCAGCACACCTTCGCCCGCTGTCACATCAGTGATCACGACGTTGAAATCGCCCAAATGGCGCTGCATCCAAACCTGATCGGCCTGACGCGTTGCGGCTGGTGTCACGACCAAAAACGCAGTCTCGGACACACGGGTCACGGTTACATCCGCCTCGATCCCTGCGTTGTTGTTCATGAATTGAGTATAGACGATCTTGCCCACCGGCACGTCATATTGTCCGCCACCGATGTAGTTCATGAATACCACGGCATCGCGTCCTTCGACACGGATTTTGCCGAATGACGACATGTCATACATGCCGACGTTCGTGCGTACAGCCTCGAGCTCTGCCGCGACGTTGCCAAAGAAGTTTTGACGCTTCCACGAATATTCGTATTCAGGCGTCTGGCCTTCATTCGCAAACCAGTTGGCGCGTTCCCAGCCCGACAGTTCCCCCATGACAGCGCCGTTGTTCAGCAAATGCTGATGGAATGGTGTGCGGCGGATACCGCGTGCTGTAGCCTTTTGCCGGAATGGGAAGTGGTCGGCATAAAGCAGGCCAAGCGTTTCCTTTGAACGCTCAAACAGGTAATGTTTGTTGCCTTGGAACGGCTGCATCCGGCCAATATCCACATCGCCCAGATCAAACGGTTTTTCACCGGTGTCCATCCATGCCGCCAGCGCCTGACCGGCCCCGCCTGCCGACTGAATACCGATGGAGTTGAACCCTGCTGCGACCCAGACGTTGTCCATCTCTGGTGCAAGGCCAAGGTGATAGGCATCATCGGGCGTGAACGATTCAGGTCCGTTAAAGAACGTGTGGATGCCCGCCTCGGCAAGCATCGGCATGCGGTCCACTGCCGCCTCTAGGATCGGTTCAAAGTGATCGAAATCCTCTGGCAATTGGTCGAATTCAAAATCCTTGGGAATGCCATCCATCGCCCAAGGCTTTGCGTTGGGTTCAAACGCCCCGAGCAACATTTTGCCCGCGTCCTCTTTGTAATAGGCGCATTCGTCCGGCACCCGCAGAACGGGTAGCTGCTTAAGCCCCTCGATCGCTTCGGTCACGATATAGAAGTGTTCACATGCGTGCAGCGGCACATTCACGCCCGCCATTTTACCGACCTCGTGGCCCCACATGCCACCACAGTTGACGATCATGTCACAGGTGATTGTGCCTGTTTCATCGCCGTTGTTCCAATCAACGGATGTGACGCGGCGGCCATCGCGGTTGATCTTGGTAACCGCCGTGCGCTCGATCACTTTCGCGCCGTTCTGGCGCGCACCCTTGGCCAACGCCAACGCAATATTCGCCGGATCACCTTGACCGTCGAGCGGCAGGTAAACACCCGCTGTCACACCGTCGATGTTCAGATGCTCATAGCGTTCTTTGACTTCGGTCGGGCTGATTTCCTCGACCTCGACGCCAAATGCGCGGGCCATGCCGGCTTGGCGGAAAATCTCTTCCTTACGCTCTTCGGTCAGTGCGGCGGTGATCGATCCCACACGTTTGAACCCTGTGGCGACACCTGTTTCCGCCTCTAGGTTTCCATAGAGTTCCTGCGAATATTTCGCGAGCTTGGTCATGTTCGCCGTCGCACGTAGCTGCGCGATCAGACCCGCCGCATGCCATGTTGTCCCCGATGTTAGCTGTTTGCGTTCCAGCAAAACGACGTCTTTCCAACCTTGCTTGGCAAGGTGATATGCGACGGAACAACCGATCACACCACCACCGATGATGACGACGCGGGCGCTTGAGGGGACATTAGCCATGAGGATTTCCTTATTTAAAACGGGCGGCAAGTGTGGCGATGTGGGCCGGACCCACCTCACAACATCCGCCGATCAATGTGGCACCGGCATCTACCCAACCTTGGGCAAATTCGGCATAGCGGTCGGGACCCAGATCGGTGCGCGCGCTAAGCACATCCACCGTGGCGCCCACGTGATCAAAACTGTCGGTGATCCCTGTAAAACCGTTCGCATAGGCCCCGATCGGCACGCCGTTCCCAGCTAATACTGGCAAGCCTTGTGTCACCGCCTCTGGCAGGGAACAGTTGATGAAAACCGCCGCTGGTGCGAATTCCGCAATCAGCGGCAACGCGTCGACAAGGTCTTCGCCAGAGCGGAGCTTGGTCCCATCTGCATCATCCACCGACAGCGCCAGCCAAACAGGTTTGCCCGTGACCCCGGCACCCATCAGACCACCACGGGCCTGATCAACCGACGCCATGGTTTCCAAAACATGCACATCCACGTGCTTTGCGTGGATCCGTGCGATGTCGGCATATACCTCAGCGGCTTGATCGGCTGGCGGGGCAAGGTCGGGCTGATAAGAGAACCCTTGTGGCCCCATGGACCCCACAACAAGGCCGGAACCATGCGCATCCCGCGCCGCACACGCAATTTCACAGGCCCGCGTGGACAGTTCCGGCAAACGATCCAACAGATCGTGCGGTTCCAGACGGTCCGGCAGAATTGCATAGGTATCGGTGGTCGCAACCTGCGCCCCTGCCGCGAAATAATCATCATGCACAGCACGCACCAATTCGGGCTGATCCAACAGTGCTTGGGTCGACCAAAGCCCCGTGGCCTTGCCGCTGCGTGCAATCAGTTCCTGGCCCATGCCGCCATCAAGAATCGTGATCATGTCATCTTCCAATCGTGTTTCGAAATTTCTATCCGCACCGCCCTACCCGAGATATTTAATTTGCGCCATCCTTGGCGCTTCGCGTCGGTTGTCCCGCACGTTTTTGCCGCGCAGCATTTGGCGTCATGCCAAACACAGACCGGTAAACCCGCGCAAATCCACTGGTAAAACCAGTCGCCAATCCAATCTCTTGAATTGTCATGTTCGTGTTGAGCAACAGGTTATTCGCCTGTGACAGCCGCAGTTCGCGGTAATAGCCATTGGGCGTGGTATGCATGGTCCGGTGAAATTTGCGTTCCAGCGACCGTTTGGACACTTTGGCCTGTGCGGCAATCTTGGCGATTGGCAGCGGTTCCTCGATATTGGCCTGCATCAAGCTAACGCAGACGTCGAGATCGCTGTCGCCCGTGGCAAGGGCCACCCGCCCTGCAAAAGGTTGCAGCGTGTTGAAATGGCGGATGCGTTCGTGCAGCAGAATGTCAGCCACCGTCATCATTGCCGCCGATGACAAATGCAGCGCGGCGATCGACAGTGTCACATCCACCGTCGCCCCCATGCCCGCGCAGGTCATCACCACGCCATCATCGGCCACAAGGGCAGCACCCGTCTCGAACAAGCCCAATCGTTCCAGCAGAACCGCACGGTTTTCCCAATGGGTTGTATAATTCGCCTCGCCTTCGCCACGGTCAGCAATATAGCGGGTCGCGGCCTCGGCCAGTAGGATCACACGCGATTGACGTGCAGAATAGCGCCCCAGGACGCCACCCAATGCCAGCGCCGGAAGTTCGGCATCAGCGTTGCCAAGCACAAACAGATAATCCGCATCTGGGGCTGCGGGAAACGGGTCCGTGCGCACAACAGCATCGCTGCTGCTGGTGACCAGCCCGCCGTCATGGGACACATATTGCCAGCAAAATATGTCCCGCCCGCTGACACGATTGGCCAACCGCAGGACATCCACGACACCGGCCATTTCGGTCAGCACAAAGCCGTCAGCGACAGCAATATGCACCATCCGGGAATCGGGGGCGGATGCCCTATGGGAAACCGCCCCCGACATATTAGGCCCGGATACGCGCGTTGTCGGCGTCCCAAAGCGGGGCGTCTTCGTGCACGGTTGCGGTGTAACGTTCGCCGTAGATTTCGATCTCGACCTTGTTGCCCACGACATTTGCGTCAGTCCGGATCATGCCCAGCGCCACGGACTTGCCAATCCGGTGGCCCCAATCGCCTGATGTGGTTTCGCCGACCACTTCGCCGTTAAACCAAATTGGGGACATATACGGCGCATCCGCAGGACCCGCGTTATCAAGGGTCATGGTTGCGAACCCTTTCTTGGACCCCTGCTGTTTTTCATTCAGCAAGGCGGCCTTACCCGGGAAATCCTGTGGTTTCTCAAAACGAATGAAGCGTTCCAAGCCCCCCTCGAGCAAGGAGTAGTCAGTGGACAGATCGCCCTTCCACGTCCGGTATCCTTTTTCGATCCGCATGGTGTTCAGCGCGAACATGCCCAATGGCGTGGCCCCTGCATCGCGCACAGCCGTATAAGCGGCCGCACTTTCGGCAAACGGTGTGTGAACCTCCCAACCCAATTCACCGCCAAAGTTGATGCGGAAGAATTTTGCAGGTTTGCCGGCGATCATGCCGTCTTGGATCGACAGCCAGCCCTTGTCCCAATCGGCCTCGGCGATGCCGGACAGCAGATCGCGGGATTTTGCGCCCGACACGATCATAGTGGACCAGTCGCCGGTGATATCGGTCATGGTCAGGCTGCCGTCAGCCGGAAGGCGATCACGCAGGAATTCGAAGTCATGCCATTGCGCCACGGCGGCGGTCATCAGCCAGAAATCATCCTCGCCCCAACGGATCACTGTGACCTCGGTCACGATCCGACCACGGCTGTCAGAGAAATAGCCAAGGTTCATGCGGCCCGCTTTTGGCAAGGCCCCTGAAATCTGGCCGCGCAGCCATTCGGCCGCCCCGTCACCCGACAACGTGTACCGAGAGAAGCCCGGCATATCGAGAACAGCTGCCCCGTTTGTCGCGGCCTCCACCTCGCGGGCGATGCCTGCTTCCCATGGACCTTTGCGTTCCCATGTTTCTGTGGATTCGACCGAAGTATCTTCGCCGTCGTGGGCAAACCAGTTGGCGCGCTCCCAGCCGTTATAGGCCCCAAACTGTGCACCCGATGCAACCAATGCGTCGTGGTTTGGCGACAGCTTTTTATTCCGGCCCGCTGGCCACATTTTATGCGGGAAGTGCATGCCATATTCGTGGCCGTAGGTTTCAAGCGCCTTTGCTTCGCAATAATCGGCATCGGCGTAATCGGTGTAACGGCGCGGGTCGACCGCCCACATGTCAATCTCGGTCTCGCCTTCGATCAGCCATTCGGCCATGACCTTGCCAGCGCCACCGCCCTGCACAATGCCAAAGGTAAAGCTGTGCGCCTCAAACGCGTTGGTGACACCAGGCATTGGGCCGATCATCGGCAAACCGTCGGGCGCATATGGGATCGGGCCGTTGATGTTGCGACCAACGCCGCCGGTGCCCAGCACAGGCACACGCTCCATCGCATCCTCAATATACCATTCCAAACGATCCAAATCATCTGGATACAACTGGAACGAAAAGTCATGCGGCATCGGATCCTGCGGCGTGGTCCAATGGGCCTTACAGTTCCGCTCATAAGGGCCGAGGTTCAGGCCGTTCTTGTCCTGACGCAGGTAATATGACGAATCCACGTCGCGGATCATCGGTGTCTTTTTACCGTTCTCTTCGGTCCATGCTTTGATTTCGTCAATTTCCTCGGTCAGGAAATACTGGTGGGACATAACAGTCAGCGGCACATCACGACCACCGTATGGCTTGAACCATTCGCCAACGCGCGCGGCGTAGTAACCCGCGGCATTCACAACCTTTTCACATGTGATGTCACCCTTATCGGTGTGTACGATCCATTCGCCGTTTTCTTTCTGCGTGACGCCAGTGGCGGGGCAGAAACGCTCAATCCTGGCGCCCAGATCACGGGCACCTTTGGCCAGCGCCTGTGTCAGCTGCGCGGGGTCAATGTCGCCATCATAGGGATCCCATAGAACCGCAGACAGATCATGGGTTTCGATGAACGGGTTATAGTTCTTAACCTCGTCGATGCCGATCATTTCCAGCGGCAGACCCATGGCCTGCGCCTGACCTGCGACACGCTGAAATTCCTGCTTACGCTCTTTGGTGTGACCCAGACGCAGCGCACCTGTGACGTGATAGTTCATCGGATAGCCCACATCATCGGCAAGTGTGCGGTACATTTCCAAGGAATAGCGCTGCATGTTCATGACAGCCCAGTTGGGCGCAAAGTTCGGGCAGTTGCCAGCCGCGTGCCATGTGGACCCCGCGGTCAATTCGTTCTTCTCCAGCAGCACACAATCGGTCCAGCCCATTTTGGCCAGATGGTACAAGGTGGACACGCCGACAACGCCGCCGCCGATGATGACCACGCGGGCCGTTGTTGGAAAATCGCTCATATTATTGCTCCCTTTGCGGCGTAGCGCCGTCGATTTGATAGTAGTCGCCTTTGTCGGCGGTAAAGATATGCTTTTCGGTTTGGATGCCCGTGGGGCCGTCCAGCGTGCCGGACATGACGGATGTGGCACCGTTGTCATCGTCGTGCTGCCAGAACAGCGATGATCCACACGCACTGCAAAACCCGCGGCGGGCCTTGGGCGATGATTGGAACCATGTCAGCGTCGCGTCACAGATTATTTCTAATTGCTCTGGCCCGACTTGGGTCGCAGACACGTAATGCCCGCTTGTTTTGCGGCACTGCACACAGTGACAGGCCACAGAATTGCGCAAGTCGCCATGCAATGCATATCGCACCTTGCCGCACAAACAGCTTCCTTTGATCATCCCAGTCCCCATTAATACACCGGCGGCGCGATCACCCAGATCGCGACACAAGGTTCCGCATGGGGGTTTGCCCAGCGGTAATCATGCCCACGAATGCGAAAGCTATCGCCGGGCTTTAAGTGAAACAGCGCGTCGTCAATCCACAGATCAAGTTGGCCGGACATGATATACCCCAGCTCTTGCGTGGGGCGGCGCACGGCAACCGTCATGCCCGATCCTGCGGCGAAGGTGGAATACACCACCTCAAAATCATCGGTCAGGTCGGGGGACAACAATTCCTCGACCAAGCCCGCCTCGCGCGATCCGATCGGGCGGCGGGCGTGTTTGCGCACGATGAACCCTTCTTCGCCGGGGGCTGCTGCGACGCGAAACAGGCTGGATACGGACACATCCAACACGGACGCAAAGGCCCGCAGATCATCAATCGCAGGTTCCGATATGTCGCGTTCCACCTGGCTAAGCCACCCCACGGATTTGCCCAACGCATCCGCCAACGCGGCCAGCGTCAAACCCCGCGCCTTGCGCAAGGCCCGCAGATCCGCACCAAGCGTTCGTACTTCTGATGGCATGTCATGCCGCATTGTGATCCCGTGAAATTTATCCCTCATATTTCACAATGACGCATCGAGATGAAAAAGCAACGAAATTTTTCACGCGTCGTTAGACTTGTGCGAACACCGTTCCCAATATCGTTGTCAGCTGATCGGCGTCATTTTGGGTAAAGGCGCTTGGCTGGTTGCTGTCGATGTCCAACACACCCAAAAGGGTGCCTGCCCCATCCCAAACTGGTAGCACGATTTCTGACCGCGTGCTGCTGGCGCAGGCAATGTGGCCGGGGAATGCGTCGACATCATCAACCAGCTGCACCTGTCCGCTACGCGCAGCAGCCCCGCAGACCCCGCGTGAAAACGGAATGACAAGGCAACCGTGTCCACCTTGATAAGGGCCGATTTTCAACAGCTCTGGCGCGGTTACGCGGTAAAACCCTGTCCAATCAAAACGGTCATCCGCGTGGTGCAATTCGCACGCCACCGTGGCCATGAGCGCAACCGCGTCTGTTTCACCCGCAGTCAAAGACTGGATCACGGATCCGGTAGAAGTATAGTCAATTTTCATGTCGTGTCCTGTTTTTGGGGCGCTGCCCTCGGCCTGCGGCCTCCCCCGAGGTATTTGGTGCAAGAGGAAGGGTTAGGGTCGCTCTATCGCGATGGCTGTGCCTTCACCACCCCCGATATAGATCGCCGCGACCCCGCGTTTCAGGTCGCGTTGTTCGAGGGCGTGCGAGAGCGTCACAATGATCCGCGCACCGGATGCGCCGATAGGGTGGCCCAGCGCGCAGGCACCGCCGTTCGCATTCATGCGGTCACGCGGCACACCAAGGTCATGCATAAAGGCCATCGGCATGACGACGAATGCCTCGTTCACCTCCCACAGATCGACATCCTGAAGGGACCATCCGATTTTGTGTAACAAGGCTTGCGCGGCTGGGATCGGCGCGGTGGCAAAATGGGCGGGCGCTTTAGCATGGGACACGTGCCCCACGATCCGCGCCCGCACAGGTTGGTCGGTCGCACCGTGGGCCAAAACCACGGCGGCAGCACCGTCGGAAATACTAGACGCATTGACCGCGGTAACCGTGCCATCAGGCGCAAAAGCCGGTTTGAGATGAGGGATTTTTTCGGGTCGTGCATTCACGGGTTGTTCATCGGTGTCGATGGTCACCGCTCCCTTGGGCGTCGTCACGGTGACGGGGGCAATTTCAGCAGCAAAGACACCATCAGATTGCGCCTGTCGCGCCGCGTTAAGGGACGCCAGCGCAAAACCATCCTGCTGTTGGCGCGTAAACTGATAGGGTTTGGCACAGTCTTCGGCGAAGCTGCACATCAACCGACCAGTGTCATAGGCATCCTCTAAACCATCAAGGAACATGCTGTCCTGCACAGATTGGTGGCCAATCCGCGCACCACCACGGAGTTTCGCCATCAGATAGGGTGCGTTCGTCATGCTTTCCATGCCGCCTGCGACAATGGTCTGCGCACTGCCAAGCGCGATTTGGTCAAAGCCCAGCATGACCGCCTTCATACCAGAGCCGCACATTTTATTGAGCGTAGTGGCGGGCACGGTATCCGCAAGCCCCCCTGCGAAAGCGGCCTGTCGCGCCGGCGCCTGCCCTAGTCCGGCGGGCAACACACAGCCCATCAGCACCTCATCCACCGATGGGTGGCCGGCCCCATCAAGCGCCCCATTGATCGCGACGCCGCCGAGCATGGGGGCCGTGACATTAGAAAATACGCCCTGAAATCCACCGCTCGTCGCTGCCCCATGCTTGGAACGTATCGGGCCGCTATTTGCAACATTGGCATTGCCCCACAATTGCCCCACCGCGATCTAATTCACGCCATAGATGCAGGGCAAAGATACGACATAGCTGCATAGCTTATCCCGACGTCGCGTATTTTTACCCCACCCAGTTGCGCGGCGTCGAGCATCCCCCCCGAATGATTATTAGATTGCGGTTCGCGTCTATTTGCCTAGGCTCTGGCCAACACAAAACGGGGGCAAGTGATGCGCGATTTCATGACAATGGGCCGATCGGCCACTTTTGCAGCGAATGGCATGTGCGCCACGTCACATCCGTTGGCGGCAAAAGTCGCGGTCCAGATGCTTGAGGCTGGCGGCAACGCCGTGGATGCAGCGATCGCAGGTGCTGTTTTGCTCGGCATATGTGAGCCGCAGATGACGGGGATTGGCGGTGACTGCTTTGTCCTTCTGACCCCTCCGGGAGAGGACCGCGTTGTTGCGCTCAATGGATCAGGTCGCGCGCCCGCTGCATTAAACGCGCAAGCCTTGCGGGATCGTGGAATGGCAACTGTGCCGCTTGGCGGGCCAGAGGCCGTGACCGTGCCAGGCGCGATTGACGCATTTTGCAAGCTGTCGCGTGATTTCGGCAAACTGGGCCTCAAGGCATCGCTGGCCCCTGCGATCCATTATGCGCAAGCAGGTGTGCCTGTCGCCCCCCGCGTCGCCTTTGACTGGGCGCAAAGCGTGGATGCATTGCAAGGGGTCGCGCGCGACGGGTTCCTGCTGAACGGTCAGGCCCCGACCGCAGGCCAGATGTTCCGCGCCCCACAACAGGCCGAGGTCCTGCGCCGGATCGCCATGGACGGGCGCGATGCGTTCTATGAGGGCGAGGTGGCCGAGGATATGGTTGCATCGCTCAACGCGATGGGCGGGGTGCAAACGTTGGATGATTTCGCCAACTGCGAAAGCGAATATACCGCACCGATTACGGGCGGCTATGGCGGGCTCGACCTGTGGGAGCACCCGCCAAACGGTCAAGGTGCAACCGCGATCCTGATCCTGAATATGCTCAAACATTTTGACATCGCGGGCATGGACCCGTTTGGCGCTGAGCGAGCACATATTGAGGCCGAGGCGACCAAGCTGGCCTATGACGCGCGCAACCGCTTTATCGCGGATCCTGACCACACGACCAAAGCCGGTTATATGGCGACCCCTGAAACGGCCGCCAAGCTTGCCGCGTTGATTGACCCGACCAAGGCGATGCCAGCATCCGTACCGGGCGCCGAGGCCGTGCATAAGGACACCATCTTTATCACCGTCGTGGATAAGGACCGGATGTGCGTGTCCCTGATCTATTCCGTGTTCCATTCCTTTGGTTCTGGCATTGCGTCCGACAAATTCGGGGTCCTGTTCCAGAACCGCGGCGCGGGCTTCACGCTTGAAGCAGGCCACCCGAACGAGGCTGGCGGCGGCAAGCGCCCGATGCATACGATCATCCCCGGTCTGCTGAAGAAAGACGGCGCGCCCTATATGCCGTTTGGTGTCATGGGCGGGGCGTATCAATCCACCGGCCATGCGCGGTTTATCACAAACATGACCGATTTTGGCATGGACGTGCAGACCGCTATCGACGGGCCACGGTGCTTTGCCGATGGGGACAAGCTGAGCATTGAAACCGGCTATAGCGCGGATGTGCGCCAGCAGCTCAGCGACCTTGGTCATAACGTCAATATTCCACCTGGTCCGATCGGTGGGGCGCAGGCGATTGGCATCAGCGATGATGGCGTGCTGATTGGTGGATCAGACCCGCGCAAAGACGGCTGCGCCTTGGGGTATTAACCCCATCTGTACAAAAGTGGGACAGCGTAGGATGGGTTTTAACCCATCAACGGTGATCAGTTCAGCTGCACCTGCAACGGATATTGGCCGTCCTCGAACGGACCAAACAAATCGTCCAGATCAGGGTGCTCAACCGGTTGGCCGGAATAGTCGGCCACAAGGTTCTGCTCGGATACGTAAGCCACGTAATAGCTTTGGTCATTCTCTGCAAGAAGGTGGTAAAACGGCTGATCCTTTTCAGGACGGCTATCCTCGGGGATTGCCTCATACCAAGCATCCGTATTGGAAAACATCGCGTCGACATCAAACACCACACCCCGGAAAGGATGCTTGCGGTGACAAACAACTTGGCCCAGATGATATTTGGCGCGTTTTTTGAACATACGTATTTTACCCCTATGCGCCTTGTATCCCCCTAGCCCGCGGGCTGTCTATGGGAAGCGACCAAATTTGAAGGAAACAGTCTGTGAACCTTGCACTAACAGCCCTGAACATCACCGCGCCTGCCTTCATTCTTGCCGCCGTCGGGTTTTGCTGGGTCAAACTGGGCTTTGAATACCGGGTTGAGTTTGTCACCCGACTGGCCATGACACTTTCCGTGCCGTGCCTGATCTTTGTGGTCCTGATGAACGCCAACCTGACGCCAGAGGCGCTGGGCGCGCTCACGCTTGCCAGTTTTGCGGCTTATGCCCTTGTGACGATAGGGTTTTTCATCGTCGCAAAATTGATGCGGTTGGATATCTCAACCTATTTGGCACCCCTCGTTTTTGGCAATACCGGCAACCTAGGCCTGCCGCTAGCGTTGTTCGCATTTGGTGAGGCGGGGCTAAGCTACGCCATCGTCGTTTTTGCTGTGATGGCCATTTTATCGTTCACAATCGGTGTGTGGATTGTGTCTGGCGGCGGGTCGCTGACGCGGGTTGTGCGCGAACCTGTCGTTGCGGCAACATTCCTCGGCGCGCTGTTTTTGTGGCGCGGATGGCAGACACCAGCCTTCCTGACCAACGCGCTGGACCTGATCGGACAAATGGCGATTCCCATGATGTTGATCACACTTGGCGTCGCCATCGCGCGGCTGGAAACCCGCGATATAGGGCGGGCCGTGTGGCTGTCGGCCCTAAAGATCGTGATCTGCGCAGGGTCCGCTTGGATTGCCGCACAAGCATTTGGCCTTGCCCCTGTGCCCAGCGCCGTTCTGATCATGCAAGTCGCGACACCTGTGGCCGTCACATCCTACCTGTTGGCCGAAAAATACGGGCATGAGGCACAGCCTGTTGCGGGCCTTGTCGTTGCCTCCACGCTTTTGTCGGTGATCAGTTTACCGCTCATCCTCGCGTTTGTGATCTAATCTGCGCTGCAAAACGGTTCACAGCGGACGGGTTTTCCGCTAAGATTGCAAAAAAACATAATAATAATATAAGCGAGAGGCAGATGAGCAAAATCTTTCGCGCGATGATACTTTTAGTGGCTTTAGGAAGCTGCGGGTCCAAGAATTTCTCGGCGCCGCGCAACCTTGATAACGCCTGTTCAATCGTATCCGAGCGCCCGGCATATTTACGTGCTTTCAAAGCGACCGAACGCAAATGGGGCGTTCCTGTTCCCGTGCTAATGGCCATTATCTATCAAGAAAGCAAATTTATCGGCAACAACCGCACCCCGCATCAATATGCGCTGGGCGTGATCCCGGTTGGCCGCCAGTCATCCGCATTCGGCTATTCCCAAGCCCTAGATGCGACATGGCGCGAATACCAACAGCGTGAAGGTGGCCGCGGCGCGCGGCGCGACAATATCCGCGACGCCTCCGATTTCATGGGCTGGTATATGAATCAGACCAAGGATGAAATCGGGATTTCCATGTCCAACACCCGCGATCAATACCTTGCCTATCACGACGGGCGCACCGGTTTTGTGCGCGGCACGTGGAAACGCAAAAGCTGGCTCGCCCGCATCGCAGGAGAAGTCGACGCACGCGCCGTCATGTATGACACGCAGCTGCGCGGTTGCCGCAAAATCTAGACACAAAAAAGGCGCCTCAATCGGGCGCCTTTTTCAATTCTACGCGGTTTAGTTTTCGCGCTTGTTGATCTCGCTGACGATGCTGAACTTATTATCGCTGATCCGCGTGCCAGCGGTCATGTCGTTCAGGATCACAGTTGTCTGGCTGCCCACATCATCGGTGACAATCCATTGGCGCAGTTCAACCGGACTTCCGGTGAATACCATCTGGATGTTGCCGTATTGCGGGTTGTCGGGGTCTTGGACGGTGATCGTTGTGGTGGCCCCGTCGGACGTGTGGCCCGTGACCATCCGCGCCCGCCCCAGATCGACATTGCGTTCCAGAATAATCTTTAGCGGTGTCTGGTTCAGCGGATAACGATCCGGCCCGTTGTTGGACCGCGGATCAAAGATCGCGACGGACCCGCCGCCTGCCATCACCAGCGAATTATCAGGCGCGTTATATTCGAACCGGATGCGGCCAGGACGTTTGATATAGATCTGGCCAGTCGACAATGTGCTATCCGCATTGATCTGGGTGAACCCGCCTTGCGCGGTCTGAAGCTGGTTCAAATACTGCGACACTTGCTCCAGCGATAGCTGCTGCGCGGCTGCTGGTGATCCAGCCACAATCGCGGCGGTGGCAAATGCCATAAAGGAACGTCGTTTCATCATAAATCCTCTACCTTCGTTGCGCAGGGTCGTTTGTTACCCTGACAGATAGGTATCAATCTGCACAACGGCCAGTTGTTAAGCGATATCACGCGGTTTGTCGCTCAATATCAACGGGTTCATGCCCGCCGTAAGCGCAGCGCGTTGGTCACGACAAAAACGCTCGACAGCGCCATGGCACCAGCGGCGAGCATCGGCGACAGCAAAACGCCCCACACCGGATGTAAAAGACCGGCGGCAACAGGGATCAGCGCCGCGTTATAGGCGAACGCCCAAAACAGGTTTTGTTTGATATTGCGCAGGGTCGCGCGGCTGATTTGCACGGCACGTGTGACCGCCATCAGGTCATGCGCCATCAACACGACATCCGCCGCCTCAATCGCCACATCTGTGCCCGTGCCAATGGCGATCCCCACGTCAGCTTTGGCAAGCGCTGGCGCGTCATTGATCCCGTCCCCGACAAAGGCAACCTTGCCCCCCGCCGCCAACCGACCCAGCGCGTCGGATTTCCCCGCAGGTAGAACGCCCGCAACAACATCATTGATCCCAACCTTTTCGGCCAGCGCATCCGCCGCCGATTGTGTGTCGCCAGTGATCAGTGCAACGCGCAACCCCATGGATTTCAAGGCTGACACCATACCAGCAGCATCGGCTCGCACCGGATCGCTTACTGCGAGCGCGCCCGCAAGAACGCCATCAATGGCAATGTAGAACACCGACCGACCGCCTGCATCAAATGCCGCATCCAGCGTCAGCGCGGCCCCCTCTGGCATAAACCGTTCCGCACCAATCCGCACCGATTGCCCGCCAACCTGCCCCGTGATCCCCATGCCCGTGACGGCTGCAAAGTCGGATACAGCGAGAGGGTCTATGCCTTTATCCGCCGCCGCCATGACAACAGCCTGTGCGATGGGGTGTTCTGACTGCGCCTCTAGGCTGGCAGCAAGGGTGAGGACTGTGTCCGCATCAAATCCATCGGCGGTTTGCAGCCCCGTTAACGTCGGGCGGCCTTCGGTCAGGGTGCCGGTCTTATCGAATGCGATGGCATCAACCGCTTGCAGATTTTGCAACGCATCACCACCGCGAAACAAAATCCCCTGCTCTGCTGCGCGCCCCGTGCCGACCATGATGGACATCGGCGTCGCCAGCCCCATCGCGCAAGGGCACGCCACGATCAGAACCGACACCCCCGCCACAAGCGCGAGGCCCAGCGCCGGATCGGGGCCCAACACCAGCCAGACCAACACAGTCAGCACCGCAAGCAACAATACCACAGGCGCAAACAGCCCTGTGACACGGTTCACAAGGTCCTGGATCGGCAGCCGCGCACCTTGGGCGTCCTGTACCATCTGGATGATCTGCGCGAGCGCAGTATCAGCACCCACATGGGTCGCTGCAATCACCAAGGCCCCGTTTCCGTTGATTGTGCCAGCGGACACTTGTGCGCCTTTTGCCTTGGCCACTGGCAGCGGCTCACCCGTCAGCATCGCCTCATCCACAGCGGAGCTGCCTGATTGCACCACACCGTCGACGGCAAACTGACCGCCCGGTTTCACGATGATCTGGTCGCCAACGACGATCTGACCAATCGGCAGCGACACATCTTGCCCGTCACGCATCACAATCGCCGTCTTGGGGCGTAGTCCGATCAGCTTGCGCACCGCGTCACCTGTCCGGCCCTTGGCGCGTTCTTCCATGTAGCGGCCCAGCAGGATCAGGGTGACGATGACGGCAGCGGCCTCAAAATAAACGCCCACAGCGGCGGGCGGCAGAACCTGCGGTATGAATAATGCGATCGTGGAAAACAGCCACGCGGCAAACGTGCCGATGGCAACCAGCGTGTTCATATCGAGCGCCCCACGGAACAGGCCTGGAATCCCCTTGCGATAAAAATCTGCGCCCGGCCAGAGCAACACGAGCGTTGTCAGAACGAACTGAATTGTCCAGCCAGTTGCACCGTCGGCAAAGTCGCGCAGGGCAGGAAAGATATGTCCCCCCATCGCCAACGCTGTCACGGGAATGGTCAGGATGGTCGCGATCCAGAATTTACGGCGGATGTTGCGGATTGCAGCGGCAGCCTTATCCGCCCGATCTGTCGGGGTGGTCATCAGTGTGGCGGGATAGCCAGCCTGCGTCGCGAGCGTTGCCAAACCATCCGCTGCCACGCCGCCACCTGACACAGCGACATCCGCCGTCTTTGTCGCAAGGTTCACATGCGCGGACACAACACCATCCACCTCACCCAACAGGCGCTCAACCCGTCCCACGCAAGATGCGCAGGACATGCCGTCAATCTCGAACCTTAGAACCTGTGCTGTCATGCTATTGCCCCTTTGCAACTTAGCTATATCAGGGTGCCGCGTTCAACAATGCCCTGCCAAGGCTGAGAGGGACCGTATGACCTCTGCCTTGGTGGACTGCATCAGTGCCGTAGACGTTCCGGACCGCGCCATCACGCGCAATCCTGCGTAGATCGTCAGGACCAATTCGGCCTGCGCGCTGACCACCTCGGCGGATCGGTCAGGAAACGCCTGAGCTAAGGATTTCCGGGTCGCCACACGCATCTTTTCATAGCCACGCCGCACCATTGCGCCCGTTTCATCATCCAGCGATGCGCGATCTGCCGCGGCATTACATAGAAAGCAGCCGCGTTTGTCGTTGTGGTCGCGCAGTGCGATGATGGGCGACGACAGGAACGCATCAATCCGCGCAAGCGGGTCCAATTTGTCAGACCCCAGCACGACAACCGCTGCATCAACCATCAGCTTTTCATAATGCCCAAGCGCACCGATATACATCGCCTGCTTATTGCCAAACGCCTTATACAGACTGGCCTTACCCAGACCGGTCGCTGTGATGATATCGCTCAGGCCAGTGCCCTCATATCCGTTTTCCCAAAACAACTGCATGATCTTGGCTTGCACTTCGTCGGGATCAAATTCCCGCGGACGTCCGGGTTGCTGCATCTGAAATACGCCTCACAAATCTGTGATTATCATATTATTGACCAATCGGTCTCTATTCCGCAGTAAGGACATACCAACACCGGAACGCATAACGCATACCCAATTAAAGACCATACGGTCAATAAAGGAGACTTCAAATATTCAAATTCACGACAAAATCCGTCCACGCATACCTCGACTATCCAGTGGCGTTTGGGCTTATCGCCATGCCAACCGTGCTGGGCCTTGGGGCGACAAACCCGATGGCATTCCGGATGTTAGTCGTTGTCGGCTTTGGCCCGTTGATCGTCACATTGCTGACCGATCACCAGTTTGGGCTGTTCCGCGTGCTGCCGTTCAAAGTGCACTTGGCGGTTGATCTGCTTGCTGGCCTTACCTTTCTTGCCGCCCCGTTCGTATTCGGGTTCAGCGGGCTAGAGGCCACATATTACTGGTTGCTTGGCGCAACCGTCGTGGTCGTCGTCAGGCTGAACGCCCCCGAAGAAACACCCGCCACCGCCTAACCCTCCCCAAACATTCAGGAGCATGACACAATGCAACCCACCGTCACGATATACACCAAAGACTACTGCCCGTTTTGCAAGGCGGCCAAGGCGCTGCTTTCGTCGAAACGCGTGAAGTTTACCAACCACGAAATCAGCGATGATCCCGCAAAACGGCGCGAGATGATCCAAAAGGCAAACGGACGCAGCACCGTGCCGCAAATCTTCATCGGGGATTTTCACGTCGGCGGCTAAACCGACCTAGAGGCGCTGCATAATGCAGGTGGGTTAGCCCCCCTTCTGCGCACACCGCAACACGCCTGATCACAAAACACAAAGGCAGGCGGCAACAACAGCTGCCTGTCGTAGCCGAAGGCACATGCGCGGTTAAACAAGCCACCGACCCGCGACGTATTAATCAATATAAGTTAAATGGCGGACTGGGGATCCGTCGAACTCTAAAAATAAATACGTAATAT
>JAQXEG010000033.1 GCA_029250945.1 Yoonia sp. | reverse complement strand
ATGATGCTGTCTTTCAGGATATCGTCCTGCGGGATTGGCAGGTGTGCATCTTTCTCCGTCAGGCCGAAGAGTTCGATTGTCTCGTATGTTGTCGCTTGATCGTAGGCCATGTGTTCATCTCCAGATGTTTGAGTTTGAGGGCCACCACGTGAGTGTGGGGGCATGGCCGATTTCTGGTTCACCGAATCTGTTCGGGTCAGGGACGGCGTAGCCGCCAGCTTGCTGGGCGCAAAAGTTTTCCAAGCGCTGTGCTCACAACAAGCGCACCCTCACGCGCGCGATTGACCTCTCCACTCGCGCCACCCTCGCCGAAAAGTTTTGCGATCCTTGAGGCGGGCTGATTTGGGGGCCATCCGGAGGATATGCTTCCATACTCATGTGTGTGTGTTTTGACGCCAGGTTTGCACGACGCGAGCAGGCAAGCGGTGGGGCCGGACACGCAGGCGGACGCAGCGCCGGGATCGTTTTGCCTCGGCAAAACAGACCAGAGCGAAGACCGCAGGCGTGACCGGATCACGACGTGCTCGCGAGACGGGCAAACCGGGACGCCAAGTGCGCCGCCGCGGTAAGGCCGCATGGCCGCATGCGCGACGGACTGCAGGGCCGTTCTCACCTGCGACACGCGCAGCCGAGCGGGGGAGGCCGTTAGGCCAAATTGCGGACTTAGATCCGCTCGATTCACTACGATTGTCCGATAGCGGATGCTCGCAAGTGTCTTCATCAACGTCGGTAGTGGGGACGAAGACGCCGTTCAAGAAAGTGTTTAAGCCCTATCAGAGAAAGCACAATCAACTAAGGGAACTGCCCTTCGAAGGGTTCGATTGCAATTGGAACGTGCTCTGATTTTTTCCACATCTAAACTGGGACTTGTCACAAAGTCCTATGCCGACAGACCTCTTTCAATGCATCTAATGCGTGGGTGTTACGTAAACCTGTCACCAAGTCAGAACAATCAAACAATTTGGCAATGCCTCAGCAACTTCTAGGCGCGGCACCGGCGCCGGACTGATCCGGCGCCGACAATCGTTTCGGACTTACTTAATCGCATATCCATTTCATGGTGTGGAAGTTGAACTCGAAGCTTTGCATTGGCACCCAGGTAAATCCGTCAAGGCAATTGTGTTGCGCTTGCTGTGACAGCTGCGTCAGCACGAAGACGGCGACCTGTTCGTCAACCAGCTTGCGCTGCAAATCGGCGTAGATCGCGTTTTGTGCATCCACGTCGACTGTCGCGCGCGCTTCGTCGATCATCGCGTCCACTTCTTCATCCAGCAGCCAGTCCATCGACTGCCATGTGCCGGCCGCGCTGGAATGGAACTGGTTAAAGAAATAGCTGTCAGGCGATGGGTATGTCGCGCCGTAAAACACTTGCGTCATATGCGGTGTGGTTTCCATCGAACTGGCCAGTTCAGTCATCCGGTTCCACGGTTCGGGTTTCAGGATCGTGTTGAACCCGATCGTATCAAGAATCGACTTTTGCAGCAGTGCAATTTCTTCTTCGAACGCAAGGCCGGCCACATACATCATCTCGATGTCGATCGACCCCTGCCCGCCGTAGGACGACCCTTCGACCAAGGCGCGCGCGGCGTCGAGGTCAAATTCGGCCGGGAGCACATCATCGGGGAAAGCATCGGCGAACACCGGCGGCATCGGCCCGGCAAGCGGTTCACCGGGCAGCAGGAATTCGCGGATCGTGTCGTAATCGGTGGCCAAGGCAAGCGCGCGGCGAATATCAAGATCATCGGTTGGCGGACGCTGGTTGTTCAGCTTGAAGTAAAAGTTCGTCGCAGTCGGGTATTCAACGATCCGATAGTCATCCAGCGCGTCAATCGCCGCATAAGTTTCCTGCGCCTGCCCATCCGACGACAGCGACAGTTCACCGGCCTGCGCCAGCGCTTTGACGGTTGCTTCCTCGTTGGTCACGATAAAGCGGACCTCGTCAATTGCCTGATCATCCCAGCCAAGGTGATAGTCGGCAAACCTTTTCATGGTCATGGAGGCGCCGCGGTTCCAGCTATCAAGCATGAACGCACCCGCACCGGCGGAATTGTTCGCCAGGTAGTCCTGCCCCCACGGATCGGCATCCGTCGCATTTTCGCTGACCAGATCAGAGTTCACGACGAACAGGATCGGCGTGGTCGTCAGGAAGGGTGTATAAACATCGTCCAGCACGATCTGCACGGTGCGGTTGTCAATTTCCGTGACCGCGCCTCCGGAAAGGATCGGGCTAAAGAGATATGACGGGCCTTCGTTGATCGCCATCAGGCGTTCGATGGACCAGACAACATCCTTGGCCTCAACGGGTGTGCCGTCCTGGAACAGCGCGTCCTCTTTCAGGGTGAATGTCCACGTGAGCGTGTCGTCAGACACTTCCCAGCTTTCGGCCAAAAGCGGTTGGATCGCGCCATCGCCATCAAGCGTGGTCAGCGCCTCGTACATGTTTACGCCAGCCATGTATTCGGTGTAGTCGTTGATCTTGGCCGGGTCGATTGTGCCGAAAATCTGGACCGTGTTCACGGTCACAACGTTCTGGGCAATGGCGGGTGCTGCGGTCAGCAGCGCACCCGTGGCCGTTGCGGCAAGCAGTAAGGAACGAAGGGGTTTCATGGTAGTTCTCCTTGTTGGTTTCATCATTTTGCGGACCTTCAAAGGTCTTCTATTGGAACATAATCATGCTCGTAGCCAAAATACCGCGGGCCCACGAGTTGCAGGCCGTGATCGGATCGCCATGCGGGATCGCAGGGCAGCCCAAAGACGATAACACGAAAGCCATAGCCCATTGTTTCGGTCGTGATCGGCACACCGGTTTCAAGGTCCAGCAGGCAAATCAGATCTGGCGTTGTCGCCAGTGCGGTGCCGTCCTCGGTTTCGGCGACCAGAAATTCGTTCTGGAAATGCAGGCGGATTTCACGGCCCTCGAAACTGTCCAGGCCTTGGATAATCGCCGTGCCGCGCGCAAAGCCGCCCGTTGTGCGCCTGTCCACGTCCATCACGCGCCCTTCAAACAGGCGGATACCGTTTAGTTCGCGCGCGAGGCGATCCGCGCAGTTGCGGTTGGCGGCCTGTTCTTCCTCGACGATCTTGCCGATGTTGTGGATCAACGACATGGAGCCGCGCAGGGTGGCCTTTTTCGCCTCAGCCCCTGTCATGGGGTAAAGCGCAATCAGGCCGGCCCCACCCATTTCAACGGTGATGGAACGCGCGAATTTTTCGGTCGAGAGGTTGTCGACCGTGTTCAGGGTGATCGCGTTGCCCTTTTCATCGGCCATGGTCATCGGGCAGGCCGAAACGCCCGCCATCGTCATTGAGACCATTTGCAATTCGGGAAATGCGCGGCCCATGCCGTCGCCATCGACGATGGGCAGGCCGGTGGCGGCGGCGACGGCGATCGGGATCGTGGAATTCAGCCCGCCCGCCTCGATCGTGAAGATTGCGTCGGCTTTGCGGCCCAGCACAGCTTCAAGCGCGCGCAGGGCCGAGATTGCCTCGTCGCCGCGGGGCAGCTTTTCGAGCATCACAGTCGGCGCGCCCATCATCGCTACGGGCACGACAAGCGCGTCATCGTCCAGATCGTCGACGTCGATCACGGGCACGGGGCCCGTGGCGCGGATCGCCTGTTCTGCCATCAATTTACCGATGTAGGGGTCACCCCCGCCGCCGGTGCCCAGAAAGGCGCCGCCAAGAGCGATATGCCCCATGTCACCCAGTTCTATCTGTTTGATCGGTTTCATCATGATCCTTTCTTGGCGACCATCGGTTCAAATGTGACGTCGGGGTAGCCGAAGGCAGCCGGCCCCACGACGGCCAAAGCTTCGGGCGTGCGCAGCAAGGCGTGGCACGGCAGGCCGAGAACGGCGATGCGCTGGCCGTAGCGCAGCATTTCCGTGGTGATCGGGTGGCCCGTATCGGCATCCAGCACGACGATCAGATCAGGCACGCAGACTTCGACGACGTCGTTGCGGGTGAAAATCAGGAATTCGTTTTGCAGATCAATCCGACCGCTGTCGCCCTGAAAGTTGCCGAACCCGTCCAGCGCCAGATGCCCGACGGCGAAACCGCCTTTCAGGTGACGTTCAAGATCGGTGATTTTGGCTGTCATCAGAAGCCGCCCGCCTTCGTGGTCGATGACGGCCTGCACGGGGTCGGTGTGGTTGCGGTTGGCATCCAGCACGACGCGTCCCAGATTGCGGGCTTGTGTCACGGTGCCCGGAATGGCGGCGCGTTTGATGAAATCACCGCGCATCGGGGCTTGTGCCAGACCTGCGGCCGCCCCCATGGCCACCACCGTGGCCCGCGCCAGATCTTCCAGCCATTTGTCGCTGGCTGTTTCGCGAAACACCACGACGTTGCCTTTTTCATCGGCCATGGCGGCTGGCGCGGATCGTTGGCCGTAGATCGACCACGTGATCATCTGCATTTCGGGAAAGGCGCGGCCCATGCCGTCGCCGTCAACCACCGGCAGGCCGGCCTGTGCCGCCGTCAACATGGGTTCCATCGCATTGGCGCCACCAATTTCGGCCGAGATCAGCGCATCGACCTTTCGGCCGACCTCTTGCTCCACGGCGCGCAGCGCGCGCAGGCATTCTTCGCCCTGTTCGATTTTCTCGACGCCAACCACAGGTGCGCCGATCCCGCCCAGCGACACGACCAGCGCATCGTCGGGCAACTCATCCAGTGGAATAACCGGAATACGCCGTCCCTTGCGCAGTTCCTCGCGGACGCGCAGTTTTCCGATGTAGGGGTTGCCGCCACCGCCCGTACCAAGGATCGCGGCGCCGATTTCGAGCGCGTCCAGATCCTCAAGCGTCACTTCGCGCATGCTATCAGCCATTCATCGACCCCACGACCTTGAGGCGAATGCGCGTCGCACCACCGGGCAGATAGGCCAGCGGCACATCTTCCTGATCCAGCAATTCAATGCTGTCGGGGTGCGCCCCGGCGGTGATCGCCTTTTGCGTGGCTTCCGTTCGGGCCTCGGCAAGGGCCTCTTCGCGGGTGGTTTTTTCAAGCGAGAAGATGCGGTCGACTTCGCCTGAAATCTGGCCAATCGCGGCCCCGACGGCATTGGCAACGGAATAGTATTCTGGCCGGATCACGTTCAGGTCGCCCATGGTGTCGGGCATCAGAATGGAGCCGCCGCCAACCGCCAGAATTGGGATCGGGTCAGGCGAAACGCGCATCCGCTCAACCGCGTTATGCACCATTTCGTCAATGCGCGCCTTGGCGTTCTCAAGGTGCGCCTTGTCCAGCCCCGCGAGTTTGGACGTATCGCCAACGTCTGCGAGGCCCAGTGCCGAGACAACGTCGGTGGTGGTCAGCGTGTCGCCGCCAAACACGAGCGCGTCCTGCAAGATGCGATAGCCGACCGATCTTGGACCCACGGTCATCGAGTCGCCCTCGCCTGCAACGATCGTGCCGCCGCCGAGGGCGATGGAATAGACATCAGGCATGCGGAAGTTGGTGCGCACGCCGCCCACATCGACGGTGGTGCTGGCCTGGCGCGGGAACCCTTTGACCAAAGCGCCCACATCGGTGGTCGTGCCGCCGATATCGACGACAATCGCGTCCGATTCACCCGACAGAAAGGACGCACCGCGCATAGAGTTGGTTGGCCCACTGGCGAATGTCAGCACCGGATAGGCCTGCACAAAATCGCGGTTCATCAAAGTGCCGTCGTTCTGCGTGATGTAATAAGGACAGGTCAGCCCGACCTGCGCCAACGCCTTGGTAAACGCCTGCACGGTCTTGGCCGACAGGGCGCGCAGAGACGCATTCATGATCGCGGCGTTTTCGCGTTCCAGAATTCCAAGGCGGCCAATTTCCGACGACAGCGTGAAATTCGCATCTGGCAGGCGCTTCTTGAATTGCGCCATCGCCTGACGTTCCATCGCGTCATTGACGGGTGAAAAGATCGACGAGATGGCAATTGTGTTGATGCCTGCGGCACCGATTTCAGCGGCAATGCCATCAAGCTCGGTCATATCCAGCGCGTTAATCTCGCGTCCGTCAAATTCGTGCCCGCCCTTGGCAAGCCAGAATTTGCCACCCACGGCCTCGCGGATGTCATCGGGCCAATCGACCATCGGCGGCAGGCATTGCGCGGCGGGCAGGCACAGCCGCACAGCGGCGGTGCGCACCATGTGCTGGCGTTCCACCACGGCATTCACGAAATGGGTCGTGCCGATCATCACCGCCGCGACCTGAGCGGCGGGCACACCTGATTGATCCAGCACTTTGGTGATGCTTTCGGCAACGCCGCCCATCACGTCTTCGGTTGTGGGGGATTTCACACCGGCCAATATCTTGTCACCGTCCATCATCACCGCGTCGGTATTAGTGCCGCCGACATCAACGCCAATTCGTATCATGTATTATCCTCCGATTGCGGTCGACGGGTTCAACACCGCCGCACGTTCTTCTTTAGTTACAATGGGTTTCATCGCGTCCGCTTCGTCTGTCGTGACCGGAATGGCCGACAAAAGCGCGCGGGTATAGGCGTGGCTGGGCTTGCCGAAAACTTCGGCCACCGGCCCTTCTTCGACGATCTGGCCGCGCAGCATCACGCCGACGCGGTTGCAAAAATTGCGCATCAACGACAGGTCGTGGCTGATGAAAAGATAGGTCAGATCAAACTCCTCGCGCAGCCGGTGCAACAGGTCGATGACCGTCGATTGCACCAGCACATCCAGCGCCGAGGTCGGTTCATCCAGCACCAGAATACGCGGGTTCACCGACAGCGCGCGGGCAATCGCCACCCGCTGTTTTTGCCCGCCAGAGAGTTCGTGCGGATACATATTCGCCATATCCGCAGGTAAATCGACCATTTCAAGCAACTCGCCCACGCGGGTCTTGATCCGCGAGGTTTCGTGACCTGTGAATTTCAGCGGCACCGCGATCTGGTCGGTGATTGTGCGGCGCGGGTTCAACGACGATCCAGGGTTCTGATAGACGATCTGGATCATCTTGCGGAAGTCGGCCGTGCCCGCGATTTGCGAGATGTCCTGCCCTTCAACGCGGATCGTGCCTTCGGTCGGATCAATCAGCCCAAGCGTCATTTTTGCCAGTGTCGTCTTGCCTGATCCACTTTCCCCCGCCAGCCCGAAAATATCACCGGGCATCACGTCGATTGATACCTTGTCGACCGCGCGATGCAGGGTGCGGTGCTGGTGAAACAGCCCACTACGTCCGACAAAATCCTTGGATACACTGTCGATGGAAATCGCGGGGTTTGGATCGGTGTGGTGGTTTTCAATTGTCACCACGTCAGGGCCATAGAGCGGCGGAACAGCGGCCATCAGGCGTTTCGTGTAAGCGTTCTGCGGGGCGGTGAAAATCGCATCGCGCGTGCCTTCCTCGACGATGCGGCCCTTGTCCATGACATAGACCCGATCCGCCATTTCCCGCACGACCCCAAGGTTGTGGGTGATCAGCAGCAGTGACAATCCTTCCTCGGCGACCAGCGTGTTCAGCAGCGCCAGAATTTCATCCTGTGTGGTCACATCCAACGCCGTGCCCGGTTCATCGGCGATCAGCAAACGGGGTCTATTGAGCAACGCCATGCCGATCAGCACACGCTGGCGCATTCCCCCCGACAGCATGATCGGATAGCTGTCCAGAATGCGCGCGCCTTCGGACAGTTGCACCTTGGCAAGGGTTTGCACGATGTGGTCGCGCCGTTGCGCGGCGCTGCGGTTCTGGCCAAGTCGGCTGTCGGCGTAGCGCACGATATCATCCATCTGGCGACCGATCGTCAGCACCGGATTGAACGATAGCATCGGGTCTTGCAGCACGATGGAAATGCCGGTGCCCTTCAGCTTGTTGCGCTCGATCTTGCTCAGCTCTAGCAGGGAGCGCCCGTCATAACGGATCGACCCCGTCTCGACCACGCCGGGGGGCATTGGCAGCGTGCCGATGATTGTGCGCATGGTCACGGTCTTGCCCGATCCCGACTGGCCGATCAGCGAGACCCGCTCGCCCTCGCCCACGGTAATCGATACATCGCGCAGCACGCGGCGATACTGCCCGTAGGCGCGAAACCCGATCGACAGGTTTTCAATTTCAAGGATCGGACGGTTGGTCATAACTCGACATCCAACATATCCCGCAACCCGTCACCCAGCAGGTTAAAACCAAGGATCGCATAAAGGATTGCAAGGCCCGGCATCACCGCCTGCCACCACATTTCCGGCATGTATTCCGCCCCAGTGGCAACCATTGTGCCAAGGTCCGGCGTCGGCGGCTGGATGCCCAGACCAAGGAATGACAGCGAGGCGCCGAACAGGATCACAAAGCCCGCATCAAGCGAGATTTTCACCGCAATCGCCGAAATGCAGTTGGGCAGCAATTCGCGGAACAGAATGTGGAAATGCGAGGCACCTGCGACCTGGGCGGCCTCGACGTAGTCTTCGTTCATCTGGGCCTTGACGATGCGGTAAATCAGGCGCGTGTGCCATGTCCACCATAGCAAAGTGATCGCGATCATCGCGTTCACAAGATTGGGCGACAAGACGGCTGTGATCGCCAGCGCCATCGCCAGTGGTGGCAGGGCCAGCATGATATCGGTGAACCGCATGATGATGGTTTCGGTCCAGCCGCCGAAATACCCCGCGACCAGCCCAAGGATCACGCCAAACGGTACCGCGACGCCCAGCACACCAACAACCAGACCCAACGACACGCGAAAGCCATAGAGAACGCGGCTGAACACATCGCGCCCGACGTTATCGGTGCCCATCCAGTGTTCCCATGACGGGGCCGCGTGGCGATTGCGGAAATCAACGAATGATCCGGCGCTTTCGGGCGATGGGGCCAGCAAGGGCGCAAAGATCGCGGCGATCACCACGCTGACCACAATAACCGCCCCGACCAATGCCGCAGGGTTGCGGGTAAAGCGGTAAATCGCCATCTGGCGCGATGTCAGGACGCGCTGCGCATCAATCATCTCGGGTGCGCTCATTTGCTTTTCCCTTCGCGCAGGCGGTGACGGGGATCAAGCAGGCCTAGGATGATGTCGATGGTCAGGTTGGCGACGACAAAGAACACGCCTGACACCAGCACCACGCCGATCACAGCGTTCAAGTCTTTCTGCAGGATCGTACGCACGCCGTAGCTGGCGATACCGGGCCACGAAAAGACAAATTCAACGATAAAGGCGTTGCCGATCAGCGAGGCAAATTCGAGACCCAAAATCGTCAGCGGTGCGACCGCGGCGACCCGCAGCATGTAGCGAAACCGCACGACCCGTTCGGGGATACCGTATGCGCGCGAGGCTTCGATGAAATCGCGGCTGGCAACTTCGATCATCGCGGAACGGGTGATGCGGACGACCTGCCCGATGCCACCTGCGGCCAGTGCAATCGCGGGCAGGAACAGATGGCGCAGGGCATCGCCCACCACGTCCGGACGGCCCTTGATCAGCCCGTCCACCAACAACAGCCCGGTGATATCGGCATCAAACATAATCGACGGGTCGATCCGGCCTGTAATTGGGAAAAACCCGAAATACATCGCCGCACTGAGCTGCAGCAGGATCGCCAGAACAAAACCGGGCGTGACAATGCCAACCAGCGATACAACCCTGATGACGTTGTCGACCCAAGTATTACGATAAACGGCGGCAAGAATCCCAAGCGGAATCGAAATGACGATCTGAATAACCAGTGTGAAAACAACCAGTTCAAACGTTGCCGGAAGCGCGCCAAGGATATCATCCATCACCGGCCGCGAAGTCAAAAGCGATTTGCCCAAATCACCTTGCGCAAGACCGGACAGGTAAGTGCCTAGCTGAATGAAAAACGGCTCGTCCAACCCCATTTCAGCACGCAGATCGGTAACCTGCTCCGCCGTAGCCAGAGGTCCCAGCGCGATACGCGCAGGATCACCCGGCACGATGCGGGCGATGACAAAAATCAGGATTGCCAAGCCGAACAGGACGATAAACAACGACGCGCCCCGACGGATCAAGTATAGCAGCATAGGCAAAAAATCCCCTTTGCATGCAGCCTAAACCGCGACCTGACGCAAAACAAATACAGAATAAGGATAGTTTAGTTGTTAAAAGTCTAGTATTTGAAATTTATCTACATTTGTATTGTAAACTCAATTAGTTCGCCCCTGCGTTGAGTGCCTGTCGCACGATAAAGATTGGTCAGGTGAAACTTGACCGTGGCCTCGCTCAGCCCCAGCAATCGGGCAATTTCCTTGTTGGACCCGCCCGATCTAAGGGCAGTTAAAACCCGCAATTGGCGATGAGTAATACCAAGTTTGCGTAGGGGAACGGGCACCCAGTAACTTTGCTCGACTGCGCGCAAAACCTTGCGCGCCATGCGCCCGACCTGCACATGCCCCCGCGCAAAACCGCTTGATGTTAGGTGGTCTCCAAGCCCCGATAGGGCATCGCGGTTTTCGACAAAGGGTGCGGCGTGACTTTCGCGGATTGCGAGAAGAAACGCCTGCTGCACAAGACGGCGTCTCGCTTGGCCGGTCGCCTGGGCCGCCTGTCGCAGGGTTTCGTTCAAACCCGCCCGCGGCCCTGGCACATGGGTAGCGCCCGTGTCATCGCGCCCAAGGGCGGCGACAATCCCGCCCAAAAGAATCGACCCGATCGGCCCGCGCAAATTGCCCATATCCAGATGCACCAACGCGTGTTCCGCACCGCCAAGGCTGTGATCAAGGCGGTCTATCTCGATCTCGAGCAGGGCCAA
Source organism: Yoonia sp. (assembly GCA_029250945.1). Classification (GTDB taxonomy): domain Bacteria; phylum Pseudomonadota; class Alphaproteobacteria; order Rhodobacterales; family Rhodobacteraceae; genus Yoonia. The sequence continues at coordinate 5,217 of JAQXEG010000033.1, read as the reverse complement.
AACATCGGAGTGCCGCCCGTGGCGCTGCGCATAGCCGACCTGAAAGGCGGCAAGTTCCTGCAGCGCCGCATCACGCCCTTCCTGATAGTATAAGGACAAAACCGTAACCCGACCCAGCTGATTAAAGATCTCAGCCCAACTGTCACCAGCTACAAGCGCGTCCCGCAGCGCGGCACCCAGCCCAGGGATATGGGAGATGTTCCCGGTTTCGTAATCAAGAACCAGCGCAATCACCTCACTAAGTTGCGTTTCATTCCCATAGGTTTTGCCCCATGCCTTCATACAGGACTTGGCGGATTGCAGATGCCGGCGCCCCTCGCGCAGGTTGCCTTCGTTGATGGCCAGATCGGCAAGGTGAAGATGAATGAAATGCTCAAGATGGCCATGGTTGGCCGCGCGAAACGCGGCAAGGGCCCGCAGCCCGTACGAGCGAGCCTCGCGCAACCGCCCAACCCGCACCAGAGTGACCAGCATCCCATTACAGTAAAGCCCGCTTGCCAGCGGATCCGAAATTGGCAGACGGCGTTCCAGATAGGTCCAGCGTTCAATGTCGTCGGCCCGAACCGGATCACCCAAATGGATCGTGACCAGTAATTCGACGATTGTGAACCGCACCGTCTTTTCAAAGACCAGTCCGGTGTCTTTTATATGGGCAAATGCACGGGCGGCCTGCCCAAACTTACACAGATATACGACCCAGCTGCAAAAGGCGGTCTCGCTCTGGCGCCAATGGTCTTCAGGCATCGCACCAAGGACAAGTCCAAGTGCATCAAATCCACTACGAAACGCGAATTGATCCCCGCCCGCCGCATCGAAAAGCCCATCCCCAAGCGCGAGGTCACCTTTTCCATAGGCGTTAACGATATCAATGACGTGTTGTGGATGGTCAACTTGGGTCATTAAGTAATGGTGCCACTGCATGGGAAGCGCTGCAACCGATATTCCCCTAGTGGCCTGCCACCCGACATATAGATGATTCAGTCGAAACCCTTTTGACGATTGACCAAGCGTTTACCGCCAGTTTCGGCGCTGGATGTTTGCGGCTCTCCCCCAGGACAAAGATTCAAAGGTGCTTAATCTTCACAGCCACCTGCCAGAGATCAGGATTACTAACCTCTTGGAGAAAGTGGTTCGCGTAATCGATTTTACTGAAAACCTCCCCCATTTGCGCACCCTTCAAGGACCGGGAGCGCCGCAAGCCCAACCCCCAGATCAGCCGCCGCCTGGGGTCGTATCAGCTGGCTGGCCGTTGCGATGCGCATTGCATTACGACGAAACGCGGCTGCATATCTCGTTGCGATTCTCAATCTCCGTCATAGCAAAATCCGCTTCAGTGCTTGCGCATACTTTCTGGCATTGCCGTCGATCCCGTCATGCCAAAGCTTCGATACAAAGTCGCGGGCATCCTGCACTGTCATATCTTTGAGCATAGGAGAGAGGGCCATAAAGAGCTCGTCCTCGGTGAGGGATGCCGCCCGACACATCGCGTCTTGATAATAAGAGGGATCGTTCAGGACATATTCGCTCAACGGCATCAACGCGACATTCTCGGCCGGAATCGCCAAGAAAATCGTATCCTGAATCGTTTCTAAAAAGTCGCGACGGGATGTGGAAACCGGTTTGCCCTTGTTTTTCGCGTCGGCGTAGGCCTCTTTCGTTTTGCCCAGCTTCGTCGCTGCGTAAGAAAATGCCAGATCGCGTTTTTGGTCCGGAAGCGTGAATTTGGTACATGTCTCGATACGGGTGATTAGCGCATTGATTTCCGCTTCGAGGTCAAAGTTTTCGAACCAAACCCGGTCTGTTTTCGGTTTTCTAGCCATCCGCCCTCTCAAAAACCGCGCTACAATAGTATATCCTTGTAGCATAATTGGATGGTTCGACAAGGCCGCACATATCAAACGATGGTGTTGCGGGTGCCAATCAAAGCACCGGGTTAGGCACGGGTGTCTTTCAAGCACACTCACACAAAAAAGGGGAACCGCGTTGCCGCGGCTCCCCCTGCCCTGTCTGTCGATGGTCACGCTCTGATCAGGCAACCAGTGACAATCCACCGCTGGCGTCCGGCTGCTCATCCCCGCTCTGCACAAACGGAATGATCGAGAACGTCTGGCCACCCCGTTGCTCTTCGTTCTGCACGGCATTGACCCGCAGATCACCGTCAGGGGTGTTGATCAGCAACGAGAGGTATTCATTACCGGTCCGGGTGCTTTTCGCTATCCAGGCTGAACCCACACGGATCGCTTTGCCCTTCGGCGAGCTGACCTCGATCCGGTAGTCGGGATGGGTTTCCTCGGTTTTGTAGTCGTTCTCGATGAGCATGAAGTCCAAATCGAACATCATGTTGGCGATGTAGCCCGCAAAAGCGTTGTCAGCATCCATCGCAGTCAATTCGCCCGAGATTGAGCCAGACTTCATCGTTCCGTTCGAGACCAGCGGGATGATCTCGAAGTCTTCACTCTTGGCTTTGCGGGCTTCCTGCGTTTGCACCGCATTAACGCGGAACGGGCCAAGTCCAACATCGATCTGCATCGAGATGTAGGGATTGCCGCTGGTATTTCCGGTTTCATTCCAAGCCGTGCCGATGCGCACCTTGCGACCGGATTTATTGACGGCGGTAACATCGAAGTCCGGGCTGCGCTCGGACATCTTCGGGCGCGTCTCCAGCTGGATCGCGATGTCAAACTTGGTGTTGTGGATCATGCCGGTGAAGACAGCGGCTGAGGTGTCGGCGTTTTTCGTGAGGGTTCCTGCGAACATGGGTATTATCCTTTTTGGGTTATCGGGGCCCGACATCTTGCCAGACCATCCGAGATTGCTTTTCGACCCCTTGTGGGATCACAAAACAGAAAGCCTGCTTTCAACTTTCTCCCGACCTTTCCGCCGGGAACGCACTCTATTTGTGGGTTGAGGCAGTGCCGCATAGATCACCCTAAAATTCCTTCTGACTGATCGTCGCGGTGATGCCCTGCACGGAGGCTTCACACTCAGCGATGAAGAACTCACCTTCCGCTCCATTGAGCTGTGTTCCCGCGCGATTGGTCAGTCCGATCGCGCTACCGTTGGGCAAATAGACAATCAGATATTGTCCAAGGCAATCTTTACGCACGACGTAGCCCGTGTTGACCCAATGCATGGTCTTGCCTGCATCTACTGCGGTTTTAATGTCGTTGATGTTCATCAGATTCTCCTCGGGTGGCACAAAAAAGCCTCCGAGACAGCGAAGTCTTGGAGGCGGTGAAATTCGGAATTAGGCGCAGGTAGGATGGTGTTTCAGCAGTGGGCCGTACGCGCATTCAGCCAATCGTTGAAGTCGAGAACAGTTTTGCCGGTGGTAACCTCGGCAATCCAATCCGCACGCGGATCGCTGCCAAGTTCGGCTTGCGCCAAGTCAATATGCCCATTGGCCATCCAGCCTTCAGGTTGGATATGCCGAAACCAATCCGCCATGCTCGGAATGCGGCCCTGACAGTCTTCTTTCACGTGCTGTTCCCCGATCCAACGGACGGGAATTGAACGCCCTGCAGAATTCGTGATGGTTAGACCGAAGACCCGCTCCGCCTCAAAGATGCCCTGCGTGTGATGCCGCAAGGCGCGATGCGTGAAGAACGCCATATGCGCCTTGGAGGCATCAAACCAATCGTGAATGACTTGATAGTCGGTGGGTTTGCCGCCGAATTTCCGCGCCGAACTTTCAGCGTGATGCAGGGGATGAGCCATATCAAAGCCCCTCGTGATAGCTGTGGGTGCTTTCGACGTAGCGGTCGGCATGATCGAGGTCGATGCTGTCCTTGGTGAGATCCCAGGTCAGCGTACCATAGCCACCATCGTTGTTCTCAAAACCCGGATGCTGCTGATAGGCAAATGCCCAAGCAAACTCGTCTAGCTGGCTGGAGAGTTCAGACGGCAGCACAGTGGCACTCGGCTGCAGCGTGATGTCCTCAACATTGCCTGAATCGCCGTAGCCTTCGTATTCTGCGGTCACCTCAGTGACCCCGAGTGCGCGTAACTGCACGAGCATCATGGCGCGGGTTTTGGCGTTTTCAGCGTCGCGTTCGGCGGCCCATTTTTCCATTGTGCTGGCGAAGTCTGTGTTTGTATCTGTCATGGTCTGTTCCTTTTATTGGAGGGTGTTTGACGATGCCTGTCCCCTAGATAGGACAGGCATCATCTGGCTCGTTGTTGGGAAGAGAACGGGATCAAGGCACTTGGCACCGCTGTGAAACAGCGCCTGATTGGTCCCCATCCCGCACACCCGACCAAAGGCTGACTTTCTCTTTAGGCCGCCTGCTCGCTCGGCCTCTCGACCCCGTTCCCCACGATCCGGGTCAGAATCGCTTCCGCATCGACCCCTGCCCCGTGCGGGACAAAGACCCGCAGCTGGAAGGCGATGATTTCAGTAAAACACCCGAGGGTTTTGAGACCATCAATCATGCCCTTGTCCGCCCCACCAATTTCCAAGCGCACATCGCCTGCAACACGGCGGCGCGTCAGAGTCAGGCCGCGGCCTAGATCGACGGGTGCAGTTGTACCAAGGGCAGCTGTCAGCATTTCACCAGGTGTTTCGGGTGTCCCTGTCATGAACCGCGCCCGAAGTGCCGCGGCGCCCTCCTCGCTGAGCGTACGGCCTATCATGCTGGCACGGCCTTCAGGCGTGACGCGGTAGATGCGCTCGTTGCTTGTCTGGATGGTCTTCCAGATCGGCAGCAACAGGCCCGTGAGCAGGTAGAGTTTTGTTGTGGTGGTTTTGGCCAAGCTGTCGGCCTCTTCATCCCAAAGCCGGGTAAACTCTGATTGTTCGACCGCCTCCCAGGCCGAGGCTTCGAACTTGGCCTCTTCGAGATAGGATTTGCCAGTTGGCCGCTCCACCTTGCGCATAAGAGTGACAATGTCGTCGTCATACATCTGCATCGGGCGTTTTGAGATGAGCCCTGCCCGCCCCGACGCGCGATTGACCATCGGGACTTTGTCGAAGTTGTTGCGAAGGGCATCATCGGCGCTCACGATATGAACTGGATCTGTTACCTCCAGCCCGATGATGCGCGTCACTGCACCCGATTGCGGGCAGGTCCAGATATCCTCCGCCGAGACCTCTTTGATCGTCTCACCCCGCAGCGTTTCCACCCCGAGATCAAGCGTCCCTGCGTCCCGCGCACGTTCTGTTTGGTCCGCGATGCGCTGCATAAACTCAGCAAAAAGCGCGTTCTGCATGTGAATCGG
>JAQXEG010000011.1 GCA_029250945.1 Yoonia sp. | reverse complement strand
TGCGCTAGGGCGTCGTGGTCGCCGAAATCGAGGTGGATAAAGCCGGGCAGCATGGGGCCAAACCCTTTGGTCATTTTCTCGGACCCAGCCGCTGCGATGCCTGCGGATGACCGCCCGTGAAATGATCCGGCGAATGTGATGATATCGGTGCGGTCAGGCTGGCCCTTATCAAACCAGTATTTACGGGCCATTTTTACGGCCAATTCACAACTTTCGGTGCCAGAGTTCGTAAAGAACACCGTATCCGCGAATGTCAGGTCGACCAGTTGATCGGCCAGCTTTTGCTGCGCGGGGATGTTATAAAGGTTCGACACATGCCACAGCGCGTTCGCCTGATCCAACAGGGCCGCGACCAGTGCGGGATGCGCATGGCCCAGCGCGTTCACCGCGATGCCTGCGCCAAGGTCCAGAAAACGTCGGCCATCTGCCTCTTCCAGCCAAGAGCCTGCGCCAGACGTGAATGTCAGCGGCGCGCGGGAATAGGTGGGAAGAACCGAAGGGATCATGGTGAAGCCTTTGCAATAAAAAGAAGCTCGATTGGTGCCAATGGCAGAGCGTCATGTCAATGGTTTTGGTGGGATGAAGACAAGCGGAAGCGGACGCAGGGAAATTAGCGTCGGCGTCGGATCACATATGTTCTGCGTGTCATCATCCCGTACGGGTAGCCTAAGGGTTTGCCGATGAAAACCCCCCTTGTGTTTCAAGGGCGCGGGCGCGACACCTAGGCCATGACCAAACCGAACCCACCGCTTGCCGTGATCCTGATCCTGACAGCCACCGCGTTCATCGCGGGCACGATGCTGTTGGCCAAGCTGATTGGGACGGGCGCCTTGGGTGATCCGCTGCATCCGCTACAGATCAGCCATGGGCGGTTTATGTTCGCGTTCATGACCATCGGGACAGCCGCGTTGATCTTGCGTCCCCGCGTCACGCGGCCCGATCTGCGCATCCATGTGGGGCGTACGTTGTTCGGCTGGGGCGGCGTGACCTGCATGTTCGCTGCTGTTGCGTTTATCCCCATGTCGGACGCCACCGCGATAAGTTTTCTGAACCCTGTGTTTGGGATGCTGCTGGCGATACCGCTGTTGGGGGAACGTGTTGGCCCGTGGCGCTGGTTGGCTGCGGCCATGGCGCTGATCGGTGCGCTGATCCTGCTACGTCCGGGGCCGGACACGTTTCAGGTCGCCACGCTGATTGCGCTGGCTGCTGCCCTGTTGATGGGGATGGAGCTGATTTTCATCAAAAAGCTCGCGGATCGCGAGGCACCGTTGCAGATATTGTTGATCAATAACGCGCTGGGGCTGGGCATTTCATCACTCGCGGTGCTGCCCGTTTGGGGGATGCCCACAGGGCCGCAATGGGCCGCATTGATCGGGATTGGCGTGCTAATGGCCGCAGCACAGACCTGTTTTATCAACGCGATGGCGCGGGCTGACGCCAGCTTTGTGACGCCGTTCAGCTATGTCACGCTGTTCTTTGCGGCCATCTACGACCTGATCGTGTTCGACGTCTGGCCCGATTGGGTCAGTTGGACCGGCGCGGGTGTGATCCTCGCGGGCGCGGCGTTGCTGGCGTGGCGCGAGGGGCGCATTAGGCCTTGAGCCGATAACCCGTCTTGATCCAGCGCCAGTTGATCCCCACCACAATGATGCAGGCGACAGATACGACCTCCAACCCGATCCAAGGGCTGCTGTCGCTGACCCCGATCATCCCGTGGCGCACCCCGTCGATGATGTAGAAAAACGGGTTCGCGTGGGACAGCTTTTGCAAGAATGCGGGCAATGCGTCGATGGAATAAAACGTGCCAGACAGGAACGCGAGCGGGGTAATCAGAAAGTTCGAGATTGCGGATAACTGATCGAATTTATTGGCAAATATCCCTGCGATCAGGCCCAGACCACCCATCAGGACCGAACCGAGAAACACGAATGTCACCACCCAGATCAGGTTTTGTGGGATTATGTTGAGAAACACCATACACCCCAACCCAATGACGACAGCCACCAGAAACCCGCGCGCGACAGCGCCAAACAGATAGCCTGTGACAATCTCCGCCGCGGATAGAGGCGGCATGAGGGTGTCCACGATATTGCCCTGCACCTTAGCCGACGCAAGGCTAGATGACGTGTTGGCAAATGCGTTCTGGATCACGGTCATCGTCAGAATACCCGGCGCAAGAAACGTCATGAACGGCACGCCCATCACATCGCCACGCTGCGGGCCAATCGCGATGGTGAAAATCATCAAGAATAGCCCTGCGTTGATCAACGGCGCGATGACGGTTTGCGACCAGACATTCATAAACCGCTTGACCTCGCGGCCCATCAATGTGCGCGTGCCCAGCCAATTTACGCGCCCAAAACGACGCACACCCATGTCTGATTGTTGTTCCATTGCGGCTTTCCTAACTGTTTGGGGGGATCATACTTCACATCCCCGCCTGCAATGCTTAGAATAGAGGATTAGAAGAATAGACAAGGCCTGATGTGGCATCATCCGCATCCCGCCAGCCAAATCAAAGGAATATCGATGTCCTGGACAGATGAGCGCGTTGAGACGCTTAAAAAGATGTGGGGCGAAGGCCAGTCCGCAAGCCAGATCGCCAAGGAATTGGGCGGTGTGACCCGCAATGCCGTGATCGGCAAGGTGCACCGCTTGGGCCTGTCGAACCGTGCCGGTTCCGGTGGCAACGCCGCCAAAGCCGCGCCTAAGGAAAAGCCGGCACCCAAGGCCAAGGCACCAGCCAAACCCAAGGCGGCCCCCGCCACCAAGGCCGCCCCTGCATCATCCAAAAAGGCAGAGCCTGAGGTGCAAGAGCTGGACGAGAACGGCATCCCGATCTCTGCTGCGCGACGTGCGATTATCCCCGCAGGTCAGCCCCTGCCGCCGCAGCCATCTGCGAATGAAATCTCGCCAGAGGCATTGGCAAAGGTGTCCGAGGTCGAAAAATCTGCCAAACGTATCAGCCTGATGGAATTGACAGAAAAGACCTGCAAATGGCCCGTGGGCGATCCGGCGACGGATGATTTCTGGTTCTGCGGTCTGAATGTCCAGCAAGGCAAACCCTATTGCGAGGCCCATGTTGGCGTTGCGTTCCAGCCCATGTCATCACGGCGCGACCGCCGACGCTAGGTCACGATGCGTTAATACGCATCCTACAGGATTGGGGGCTTGCACATCTGCTGCACGCCCCCATTTTTGTTAGAAATAAGAACCCCCCAACGCCCAAAAGAAACCTCATCATGCCGAATCTTGCTCTTATCACTGGCGCGTCCGCCGGGATTGGCCGCGAATTTGCCCGATATCATGCATCTCTTGGCGGCGACCTGATCATCACTGCCCGCCGGGCTGAAGAGCTTGATGCGCTCAAGGCCGAGCTGGAGGCCACCCATGGCATCACCGTTACCACGTTTCCCCAAGATCTGTCATCTGCCGACCACGCCAAGGCGCTTTATACCGCCACGAACGGTGCGCAGATCGACGTGCTGATCAACAACGCCGGATTTGGCGGGCATGGCAAATTCATCGAACGGGATTTGGATGCCGATCTTGATATGATCGACCTGAACGTCAACGCGCTAATCACCCTTTGCCACCTTATCGGTAACGATATGGTCGCGCGCGGCGGCGGCAAAATCCTGAACGTCTCCTCCACTGCTAGCTATATGCCCGGCCCGCTACAGGCGACATATTTCGCGACCAAGGCCTACGTCTCCAGCTTTTCCCAAGCCCTCGCCGAGGAACTACGCGGCACCGGCGTGACCGTCACAGCGCTGGAACCCGGCGGCGTCGCAACCGAATTCTTTGACAAGGCTGACCTGACTGGCACCAAACTGGGCGGCACCAAAGCCAAAGCCGCCGACTTCGCCAAAATCGGCTATGAAGCGATGCTGGACGGCAAGCTGAACGTGATCAACGAACGTGGCCTCAGCTTTATGATCAATTGGATCATACCGTTCATGTCCCGCGCACGGAAACTGAAAATGGTCCGCGCGATGCAAGAAAAACAGGCCTAACCCGATCCCCCAAGCAGGCATCAACCCGCTTGGGAAAACACGCCCCTTTCCTCTTGCCACAAATACCTCCGCCGGAGGCGCGGCCACTTCCCCAAGTGCTGCCCGCAGGGTATAGCGATCCGCATGACCCAGAACCCACCGTCCCTCCGCCCCGACTTGGCCCCAGCGGCCAAGATCACCGACACCGCCCGCGCAGGCCAGCCGACCATCGGCATGGTGTCGCTTGGCTGCCCCAAGGCATTGGTCGACAGTGAACGCATCCTGACCCGTCTGCGCGCCGAAGGGTACGCGATTTCCCCCAATTACACGGGCGCAGAAGCGGTGATCGTGAACACCTGCGGGTTTCTGGATTCCGCCAAGGCCGAAAGTCTCGATGCCATCGGAGAGGCTTTGCAAGAAAACGGCAAGGTCATCGTCACAGGCTGCCTCGGCGCAGAACCAGATTACATCCGCGAACACCATCCGCAGATCCTCGCCGTGACGGGTCCACACCAATACGAACAGGTGCTGGATGCCGTGCACACCGCCGTGCCCCCCGCACCTGACCCGTTTATCGACCTGCTGCCCGCGACAGGCGTCTCCCTGACCCCGCGCCACTACAGCTATCTCAAAATCTCCGAGGGCTGTAACCACAAGTGCAAGTTCTGCATCATCCCCGACATGCGCGGCCGCCTTGCGTCCCGCCCTGCCCACGCTGTCCTGCGCGAGGCGCAAAAACTGGTCGACGCGGGCGTCAAAGAACTGCTCGTCATTTCCCAAGACACCTCCGCCTATGGGCTGGACCGCAAATACGACGTGAACCCTTGGAACGACGGCGAGGTGCGGTCCCATATCCTCGACCTGACGCGCGAGCTGGGCAAATTGGGCGCGTGGGTGCGCCTGCACTACATATACCCCTACCCCCATGTGCGCGACCTGATCCCGCTCATGGCCGATCCTGCCAACGGCATTCTGCCCTACCTCGACATCCCATTCCAACACAGCCACCCTGACGTGCTGCGCCGCATGGCCCGCCCCGCCGCTGGTGCCAAAACACTCGATGAAATCCGCGCGTGGCGCGAAATCTGTCCCGACATCACCCTGCGCTCGACCTTCATCGTGGGCTATCCTGGCGAGACCGAGGAAGAGTTCCAACACCTGCTCGACTGGCTAGATGAGGCCCAGCTCGACCGCGTCGGCTGCTTTCAATATGAGAACGTCGAAGGCGCGCGATCAAACGCCCTGCCCGACCATGTACCGGCCGAGGTCAAACAAGACCGCTGGGACCAGTTTATGGAAAAAGCCCAAGCCATCTCCGAGGCCAAGCTCGCCGCGAAAGTCGGCAAAACCCTAGAGGTCATCATCGACGACATCGACGAAGACGGCATCGCCACCTGCCGCACATGGGCGGACGCGCCAGAGATCGACGGGAACCTGTTTATTGATGAGGGGACGGACACGCTCAACGTCGGCGACGTGGTAAAGGTGACTGTGGATGAAGCGGGTGAGTATGATTTGTGGGGGATTTGGGTGGAATGAAGAAAATAAAACACTCAAAGGTTGCGGCTAACACCTGATCCACTCCAAGTGACCTAAAATGGAATTTCGTAATCGTCAATTAAGTCATAGCCAAACTTAGTTATTTCATGCTCAACACCATTTTCCATTGGAAGCAACTTGAGAGCATTAATATTTACCAGTCGAGAAAGTGCAGCATCCAATTCAATGGTTTGGCGATGACTTTCGACTAATCGAATAACTCGGTGCTCCTCGTTGTTGTGATTCATTATCATGAGTTCTCCCACACCGCGAAGGTAGAAACGACCGATAGAAGACTCCGCAGCAAAACCCAGTAATTTTCGTTACATTGTGTTCAGCGCGATACTATCTACCGTTACTTTCGGATGATCAGAAAAATCCTCGCTTGCAGCGCGGTTAGTTTGTAATTCATCCGCAATTTCGGGGCCTACCTGTTTTGCTTCTTCAAACCGAGACGCAGCGTCAATCTTCGCTTGCTCCTCAGCTTCGAGAAGCGAAGGTTTCGCAAGCGCCTCTTCAGTATCAAGTTCAATTCGCGAAATTCGTTCCTTCTGCGCATTCAATTGCTGCTTTTGACGGAGCAATGCCGTCGGCCTCTCCGCGATAAAGGCGCCTGCCAGCCTAATCCACGGAAGTGCAATCGCGAGAACGATCCCAATCGATACAGGCCCATACACTAAATTTGCGGTATCTACGGATTCATCAAAAGCTGAAATTCGATCACTAAGGTTTTGGTCGGCAAAAAGCAAAAGTAACTGCGCCACTTTGCTAAAGAGCAACCATTCGGGGCTCCGCCCGTTTTCGGCTGAAACTGTCCTCGACAGTTTTCAAGACGCTTCATACCCTCCCCCGCGGGGAGGGCGCTTCGCACCCACCCCGAGGCCCGAACGCTGGTGGCAAATAGCAAGGGAAAACACTGTATCCTCCCCCCTGCGCTAAGCGCGTTCAGCCCTGAACCTGTGCTCGACAGTTTCCAAGACGGGCTTCAACCCCTCAATCCAAACGCCGACCAGTAGAAATGACACCACACACCCCCACCTCGCTTTTTCCCAAAAATACTCATTCCCAACAGCCCGCCCAAGCGCTACACCTGCGACACCGCGTCACCTCCCTCACTTACCCCGCAACGCTATCTCCCCCCCATGACCGATAAAACTTCCGTTCTTTACAACGCCCAATGCCCCGTCTGTAATTTCGAGATCAGCCATTATGCGACCTATGCGGCGCAGAACGCGTTGCCGATCCGGTTTGATGACCTCAATTCCGATGCGCTTGCACAGTGGGACCTGACGGCGGATGCAGCGGCGCGGCGGCTTTATGTTGCCCATGATGGTGAGCTGACATCTGGCATTCCGGCTTTCATCATTTTGTGGAACCAGATGCCACGCTACCGTTGGCTGGCGCGGGTAGTCAATTTGCCGGGCATTCATTGGATTGCATCGTTGGCCTATGACCGCGTGCTGGCCCCATTAATCTACCGCTGGCACCTGCGACGTCAGCGCGCTGCGACCTGATCAAACCACACGCGGACACAGTCTTGCACCCGCCGGAAACGATCCCCGCCAAGGTGCTTGCCACCAAACCAGCGGGTGACCACCACGATCTCGCCCACGCGGCCTTCGCGTTCCAGCATCCGCAAGATCACCATACCCGCGCCGCTTTCGCCGTCATCGTTCTTGATGGGCGTGCCATCGGGCAGGATCAGCGCCCATGTGTTATGGGTGGCCTTGGCGAATTTCTTGGTCCGGCACAGCGTTTTGATAAACGCCTTGGCGTCAGCGGATGACGCGGCTGGTCCGCCTGATACCGCGTATTTCGATCCGCGATCGGTCAGGACGTCATCAATAATGCGCATCAACGTAGGATGGGTTTAACCCATCACCCCGCTTTAAAATCGTACGTTCCATTGCCACCCTTCCGCTTTGTACCATTGTCCAAGATCGGCACCCCTTTGCCAAGCCCAAGCGACTGAACCTTGGTCACATTTGACCAAAACCGCTGCGCATCTAAACTGAAGGCCCAAAGGAGCGACCGCATGTTTCCCAACGCCACCATCCCCGAACGTATCGCCGACAGCACTGTGCACACGATTGGCGTGCTAGGCGCGTTGACCGGTGCCATCATGTTGCTGATGTGGGCGTCAGGCATGGTCAGCGTCGGTGTCATGATCGCGCTCGCCATCTATGGCATCGCATTGATTGCGACCTTCGCGGCCTCGACCACCAATAACATGATGCCCTTTGACGGGCCGCGCCCAATGTTGCGCCGTATTGATAACGCCGCTTGTGATGATGATCGGCGGCTGGTTTGCCTATTCCATCCTTGCAATCGTCTGGGTCTTGGCCGCGATCGGCATCACCTTGAAGCTGTTTTCTGGCAAAAACCAGGGCGGTATGGGCCTGCGCTGTATCTTGTCATAGGATAGCTGAGCGTATTTTTGATCTGGGCACTGGTGCCGATTGTGCCCACGCAAGGCATCTGGCTGATCGCCGCAGGTGGTCTGATCTACACGGCGGGCATGCCCATTTACGCGGCCAAATCTATGCCATTTTCGACCGCAATCTGGCACGAGTTTGTTGTTGTGGCCTCTGCGTGTTTCTTTGCCACGATTGCTGTTGGCACTGCGGCACTGACCTAAGATCAGACTGTTCAGCGCCTTCAACCTTGCGGCGGCGCTGATCCTGATCCGTTTACAGCCTAGGCCGGTGTAATGGCAGCCCGCGTTGCCACGATCTTCAGCGCGGCATTGGCCGCCTCGCGCCCCTTTTCCACGAAATGCGCCGTATAGATCGCATTGTGGTGATCGGTTTCTTGGAAATGATGCGGCGTGAGCGATACCGACAGCACAGGCACACCACTGTCCATGCCCGCCCGCATCAGCCCGTCAACAACAGCGCTGGCCACAAAGTCGTGCCGGTAGATGCCCCCGTCCACAACCAATGCCGCCGCTGCAACCGCACCGTATTTGCCGGTATTGGCAAGGTCACGCGCCAGAAGCGGCATCTCGAACGCGCCGGGCACATCAAAGACGTCGACCAGTTCGGGATCAATCACCGCGCAAAAGCCATCAAGCGCACGATCGACGATATGACTATGCCAAGCCGCTTTGATGAATGCGTAACGGGTGGGTGTCATTGGTTTGCTCCTTCAGGTTTAACACAGTCCTCAAAGGCGCAGCACACAAAGCCCGGCCCCTGACATCAGGCACCGAAATCTGTGTTCTCTTGCATCCGGACTATACCGTCGGCTCAGGAATGGCACCTGATCTGCTGACCCTTTTGCCGGTGAAGGCACAAGGCGCTCGCGGGCTGATGGAACGCATCCCAATTACCGCCGGTGGGGAATCGCACCCCGCCCCGAGAACGCCCAATTGATGCACCATTGATTTGCGCGCAACAAGCCCCGTTTCCGACCCGTTACAGTTGTGACGCGACGGCGCGTATCGTGGACAGCCGGTCCCCGTTTGCCGGATGCGACCCAAGGAATTCATCCCCCGGATCAGGGATACGCAAAAAGAACGCTGCCCCGCGCACCGGATCATAGCCGGCACGCGCCGCGATGCGTGTACCCAGCGCGTCGGCCTCAAGCTCGAACGCTTTGGAATAGGTACGTGCACCGATCTTGGCGCCCAGTTCAACGCCTGCCTTAATGCTGTCTTCGCGCCCGCCAGACACCACAGCCGCGATCCCGCCCAACAGCCGCGCCCCTGCAAGCGCGCTTTGCCTTTGTCGGGGGATGTGGCCCGCGATGTGATGCGCCGCCTCATGGGCCATGATGAACGCCAGCTCATCAATATTGCGCGCCAGGGCAATCAGTGGGATCGTAAATGCAATGACGGGCCGCCCGTTATCATCAAGGGTCTGGAACGCATTTGGCCCCTCGCCCGGTGTGTCATCCACGACAATCTGGAAATCACAGTTCAGATCGGGGCGTTCGGCGCGACAGAAATCCTCGGCGACGGGTTCAACCGTTTCGATAACCTTGATGAAATTGCGCACGGCGGTCCGCCCGCTAAGCGTCGGAATCGCAAATTCGGGGATACCGGACGCGGTGACAGGCAAAGGCTGCGGCGGCGTCGCGCATCCGGCCAATCCGGTCATCATCAAAAGGGCTGCAATCCGCAAATTCATTCTGGCGTCCATTTGTTTTCGCTAAACTAGTGCCATGAAAGCGATCTTGCCAGCCTGTGCCAGCGCACATTCGCGCGATTGGCAGCGGCCCGCCGCTTCGCTAGGCTACCCCGAAACGGGAGGTTTCAGATGCGCACGGGATTTTACTGGCATGAGAGTTGTTTTTGGCATGGTGGCGGAAACTATGCGGGGCTGTTGCCTGTGGGCGGGTTGGTGCAACCCATGGTCGGCGGATTGCCCGAAAATCCCGAGACAAAGCGCCGCCTGAAGAACCTGATCCACGTGACCGGATTGTCGGATAAATTGCAGATGCGCGGTGCCACCCCTGCGACCAGCGATGATCTGGCGCGCGTGCATCCCGATCACTACCTTGATGAATTCGCGGCCCTATCTGCCAAGGCCGGCGGAGAGTTGGGGATGCGCACCCCCTTTGGCCCCGGCGGATACGAGATTGCGGCCTTGTCGGCAGGATTGGCCAAGGCCGCGCTGATGGATGTGTTGTCGGGTGATCTGAACAACGCCTATGCCCTGTCCCGCCCGCCCGGCCATCACTGTTTGCCTGATTTCCCCAATGGGTTTTGTCTGCTCAATAACATCGGCATCGCGATTGAGGCCGCCCGCGCCGCAGGTGCCGCCAAGCGTTTTGCCGTGCTTGATTGGGACGTGCATCACGGCAATGGCACAGAGGCTGTGTTTTACGAAGACCCCGAAGTGCTGACCCTGTCGATCCACCAAGACCGCAATTACCCCACTGACACAGGCGATTTTGCAGATCGTGGGCGCGGCGCAGGTCTCGGTGCGAACCTGAACATCCCGTTGCCAGCGGGCACAGGCCATGTTGGGTATCTGGATGCGATGGACCGGATCGCCCTGCCCGCAATCCGCGATTTTGCGCCTGATGTTCTGATTATCGCCTGCGGGTTTGATGCCAGCGTGGTTGATCCGCTAGGGCGGATGCTGGCCACTGCAGAAACATTTGCTGCGATGACCGCCCGCGTGATGGCTGTCGCTGATGATGTTTGCGACGGCAAGCTGGTGATGGTGCATGAGGGCGGCTATGCCGAGAATTACGTCCCATTCTGTGGTCACGCGGTGCTGCAAACCATGGCAGCAAGCGCGATCAGCGCCCCAGATCCGTCTGCCGCGATTTTCCAAGCCCGCCAACCACGACCCAGTTTTGACGCCTATGTGGCCGGTCTGGTGGATGAGATGGCCGCAACCCTCTTGTCCCAAGGGTGATCGGTCCTTAGGTCAATCCCAACAGACCAAAGGACACCCCATGCCACCCAAGAATGACGCCGCCCTTGATTTCCTGCTGACCCGTCGGTCGCGCCCTGCCAAAACGCTGACAACGCCAGTACCGGATGCCGCCGATTTGGACGTGATCCTGACCGCCGCCGCACGCACGCCCGATCATGGCAAGCTGGAACCGTGGCGGTTCATCGTGCTTGAGAAACCCGCGCTGGACCGTCTGGCACAGGCGATCCCCGCCCGTGGTGCCGCCCTTGGACTGACCGAGGATCAGATCACCAAGGCATGCGCCCAATATGGGAACGCCGATCTGGCGGTGGTCGTTGTGTCCGCCCCCGTCAAATCCGAAAAAATCCCGCTGATCGAACAGGTGTATTCCGCAGGGGCTGTATGCCTGTCGTTGGTCAACGCCGCATTGGCCGCTGGATGGGGCGCCAACTGGTTATCCGGCTGGGCCAGTCATGACCGCACGTTTGTGGAAACCGAACTGGCGCTCACACCAGACGAATCTGTCGCGGGCATCATCCATATCGGCACGGAAACCAGCGCCCCGCCCGAACGCCCCCGCCCTGATCTATCTGCGATCACGACGTGGGTGCGCACATGATCCTGACGGCATTCTTTAAAGCCCTTACACAGCTGCCTGACCCACGGTTCCGGCGCGTGTTGCTTTTGGGGATTGGCCTGACCATCGCCTTGCTGGTCGCCGCCTATGCCGGATTGTTGTGGGTGATCCAAGCCACCACGGCAGACGGCGTGACATTACCGTGGGTCGGACAAGTCAGCTGGATCGGTGATCTGCTCAGCTGGGGGTCGCTGGGCGTAATGATCTTGTTGTCGATGTTCCTAATGGTGCCCGTCGCGTCAGCGATCACGTCACTATTCCTGAACGACGTGGCCCAAGCGGTTGAGGATGTGCATTACCCGCATCTGCCCGCCGTCCCACCGTCTGATTTTTGGGAAGGGCTGCGCGATACGGTCAATTTCTTGGGCGCGCTGATCGGGGCGAATATCGCAGCGTTCATCCTTTATGCGATGCTGCCGCTTTTTGCCCTGCCGATTTTCTTTGCACTGAACGGCTATTTACTGGGGCGCGAGTATTTTCAGATCGCGGCGACGCGCCGGATTGGGCGGGCGAACGCCAAGACCCTACGCAAAACCCACAGTGGCAAGATTTGGCTGGCCGGTTGTCTGATGGCGCTGCCGCTGTCGATCCCGCTGGTAAACGTTGTGATCCCGATCCTAGGGGCGGCTACGTTTACCCATCTGTTTCATCGGTTAAACTGACCTCTGGCGTGGCCATGCGGTTGAACCAATCAAGGTCCCGCACGGTGATTAGCCCCGATAGGATCGTGCCTGCAACGACAACCCAGATACCTGCGGCCCAAAGGCTGGTCAGGCGGACCTTGCGCCGCATTTGCAGGTTCGCAGGCGATGACCCATGGGTGCCAGGCACAATCTCGCCCGCCTCCGCTTGGGTCTGAAGCCCGAGCGGCAACACAACAAGGAACGTCATAAACCAGATGACGGCGAACAAAACGATGGCGGACGTGATCCCCATAACGGACCCCCTTTTGAGATTTGATTAGACTTGTTCTAGCTCGACCAGGCAGCCGTTAAAGTCCTTGGGGTGCAAAAACAGAACCGGTTTGCCGTGCGCGCCTATCTTCGGCTCGCCATTGCCCAGAACACGTGCGCCCTGTGCGATCATCCGGTCCCGCGCGATCAGGATATCGTCAACCTCGTAACAGATATGATGAATGCCACCGGCTGGATTTTTGTCCAAGAACCCTTGGATCGGGGACGCGTCGCCAAGCGGGTACAGCAGCTCAATCTTGGTGTTCGGCAGATTGATGAATACGACGGTGACGCCGTGATCAGGTTCATCCTGTGGCTGCCCGACATCAGCCCCCAGCGTATCGCGATATTGGGCAGCGGCGGCCTCCAGATCAGGGACCGCGATGGCAACGTGATTAAGACGACCGATCATGATGGTATCCTTTGGTTTGCGCAGCGTGCTGCGGTTATGTCGCGGGATCGCCCCCTGCGCAACGGGCCGTGTTAACCGAAATTTCACTCTGCGCTGTTTTGTTACACAGGTAGCGTTTGTTTTTGGGGAGCAAAGACGATGGATAATGCCGAGGAATTTATGATGACACGACCGCCAACCGCGCGGCGCCCACTGTTGGGGCTGACCGTGCTTGTGCTCGAAGACAGCCGATTTGCTTGCGAGGCGGTGCGTCTTTTGTGCCTGCGATCCGGCGCGCGTATTCGCCGCGCCGATAGCCTAGAACATGCGCGCAAACACTTGACCGTTTATCGACCCACGGCGCTAATTGTTGATGTCGGGCTGCCGGATGGGTCGGGCCTCGACCTGATCAACGATCTGTCCAGCGCCAGCCCCCGCATTGATGTCATCCTTGGCACCAGCGGTGACGCCGATGCGCAATCAGGTGTGATGGCTGCGGGGGCCGATGGATTTATCGCCAAACCGATTGCCAGCCTTGCCGCATTCCAAACCGCAATTCTGTCGCATCTGCCCGCTGATCGCCAACCGCCCAGTCCGCGTGCGATCAATGATGAAATCGTCGAACCTGATCTGATTGCCTACCGCGATGACCTAAGCCATGTGGCGTCTGTTATTGACGGGGATGATGGTGCCGAAACGCTTGCTTATATCACCCAATTTTTGGGTGGCGTTGCCCGATCTGTTGCTGATGATGATCTCAATCAAGCGGTCAGCGCCCTTGCTGAAAAGCACGCAATCAGCACCAACACATCGGCTGATCTGGTCGTATTGGGCGCGATGGTGCAATCACGGCTGGTGACAACAGGCGCGCTCTAAACGACCATTCCGGGATTGGCACCCATATCAAGGCCTGGGAAAATCGCCGTCTCGATCGCCCGCTTTTGAATGCCGAGCAGGTCGTGCATGACCCAAGCGGGATAGGCGCGGATATCGCGGGTCGGCAACAGATCACGTCGGTTATACAAATCCGCCTCGGCCAAGCCCGGCCAATCACCCAGAATGCGTTTGCCACGCAGCGCACCACCGGCATAGATCATCGCGCCGCCTGTCCCATGATCGGTGCCTTTCGTCCCGTTTTCCGCCGCCGTGCGCCCGAATTCGGTCAAGCACAACACGGCCGTTTTATCCCATACGGGGCCAAGCCCAGCCCGCAGCGTCAAAATGGTGTCGCTCAACCGCCCCAAGGCGCGCCGTAACCCGATCTGTTGGTTCAAATGCGTGTCCTACCCATTGAGCGAAAAGCTCACGGCACGCGTGTCGCGCCCCAACCGCTGCCCCGCCCTGCTAAGCGGCCCCATTGAACGATATTGTTCAAGATACAAAAGCATCATCGGATGGGTCGCCACGGCCCGCAGCATATCGCGAAAATACCCGTTCACATGGGGCCCGATTGCGTCCTCGGCATAGGCGACGAAAACGTGTCTTTGCGCGGTGTTGCGTGATTTTACGGTGAAATGGTCAGCGAAAAACATGGTCAGCCGTGTGCGAAACCCCACATTTGCGCCGACTTGCCGTGCAAGCGATGACCGCATTGCCTGATCGTAGACGGCGTTTGTGGCTTGGCGGACCGCGCGAAACGCCTCTTCTGTCGCCTCCGCCTCAGCTGTGCCGCGCGCCTTATTACGGGTTTGGCCCGCCTGGTGGAAATCCCTTACCGATGGCGTGACGGCATCAAAGCCTGGCAATGGAAATGGGGGGGCTGTCTGACGTCCACGATCAGATCATTGACACTGCGCGGCGGGGCAATCAGCAGTGAAAGCCCCCTGCCAAATCGGATCGCAGCCAGTGTTAGGTCAAACATCATGCCGCTATCTTACGCGCATTCCGCGCCGCATGCGCGGGGAAACACACCCCCGCGCCGCTTTTTGCCGATCAATTGTCCTGTGGGATAACCCGCAACGACAATTCACGTAGCTGTTCGTTCTGTGGCAGGCTTGGCGCGCCCATCATCAGATCCTCAGCCCGCTGGTTCATCGGGAACATCATGACGTCGCGCAGGTTGTCCGCATCCGCCAAAAGCATCACAATCCGGTCAACGCCAGCAGCACAGCCACCGTGGGGTGGGGCACCGTATTGGAACGCGTTAACCATACCGCCAAAGCGCTTTTCAACCTCATCCGCGCCGTAGCCCGCGATTTCAAATGCCTTGAACATAATCTCTGGGCGGTGGTTCCGGATCGCGCCCGACACCAGCTCATAGCCGTTGCACGCGAGGTCATATTGATAGCCCAACACGTCCTCTGGATTGCCGTCTAGCGCGGCCATCCCGCCCTGCGGCATGGAGAAAGGGTTGTGTTCAAAATCAATTTTGCCGGTTTCTTCGTCACGCTCGTAGATCGGGAAATCAACGATCCATGCAAATGCAAACCGGTTGAGGTCGGTCAAGCCAAGTTCCTTGCCGATGACATCACGCGCCTTGCCCGCCACGCTCTCAAACGCTTTTGGCTTGCCGCCAAGGAAGAACGCCGCATCGCCCACCGTCAGGCCGAGCTGTTGGCGGATCGCCTCTGTACGCTCTGGTCCGATGTTTTTGGCCAAGGGACCCGCCGCTTCCATGCCGCCCTCAACCTCGCCCACTTTCAGCTTGGCTTGGGCTTCTTTCACGGTGATGCCCAGCTCTTGGGCCACGGAATCAGCGGTTTTTTCGCGCCAGAATATATAGCCCATGCCGGGCAGCCCTTCTTTTTGCGCAAACACGTTCATGCGGTCACAGAATTTGCGGCCACCACCAGTTGGTGCCGGGATCGCGCGGACCTCTGTACCGTCTTGTTCCAGCAGTTTGGCAAAGATGGCAAAGCCGGAACCTGCGAAATGTTCGGACACGTCCTGCATCTTGATCGGGTTACGCAGGTCGGGCTTGTCAGAGCCGTACCATTTCGCCGCATCGCGGTAGCTGATCTGCTCCCACGTTTGATCAACTTTGCGGCCTTTGCCGAATTCTTCAAAAATGCCGCCAATCACAGGCTGGATCGTGTCAAACACGTCCTGCTGTTCGACAAACGACATTTCCAGATCAAGTTGGTAGAAATCGGTGGGCGAGCGGTCGGCACGCGGGTCTTCGTCGCGGAAACACGGGGCGATTTGGAAATATTTGTCGAAACCCGACACCATGATCAGCTGTTTGAACTGCTGCGGCGCCTGTGGCAGCGCGTAGAATTTGCCGGGGTGCAGACGGGACGGCACGAGGAAATCGCGCGCGCCTTCAGGCGATGATGCCGTGATGATTGGTGTCTGATATTCGCGGAACCCTTTGTCCCACATCCGCTTGCGCATGGAAGCCACGACATCGGACCGCAGACGCATGTTATCTTGCATCTTTTCACGGCGCAGATCGAGGTAACGATACTGAAGACGGGTTTCTTCGGGGTATTCCTGATCGCCGAACACCTGCAAAGGAAGCTCTTTGGCCGACCCCAAAACTTCGATCTCGCGGATGAAAACCTCGACCTCACCAGTTGGCAGCTTGGGGTTCACCAGTTCTGGATCGCGGGCCTTTACCTCGCCATCGATGCGGATACACCATTCGGAACGGACCTTTTCAACGTCGGAAAATGCTGCCGAATCCGGGTCGCACAGAACCTGCGTGATGCCGTAATGGTCGCGCAAATCGATGAACAAGATCCCACCGTGGTCACGCACCCGATTGACCCAGCCCGATAGGCGCACGGTTTCGCCCACATTGGCGGCGGTCAGATCAGCACAGGAATGGGAACGAAAGGCATGCATAACGGCGTCCTTGGAAGTAAGGGAAAATCAGCCCTCCCTACATCGCGTCTGAGCACAAAAGTCAAGCGTTTGACCTGATTTGATATCGAAGGGTGGCGGGAACAGCGGGATAATCCCGCTGTTGATTTGGTGCTACTCGTCAATAACTGGGCACTCCCGCCAAACTCGATGTTAAACCATACGGTCCAACCCCACATCTGTGCCAGCCATCCTATTGTTAACGTTGATCAATTCGCATTTATTCCATCCATGTCACGAAAAAGTTGAGGAACATGCGCCGCCGCCCACCTTCTTCCGAGCCTAAATATGCCCGCCGGAGGCGATGATTTTTGTTGAAAAATTATCCTCCCCCGCTTGCACCTTGCCGCCCCATCCCTATAACGCAGGACAATTTGCACATAACCGGATAGGGGGCACTGCCATGCCAAAACGTGATGATATCAAATCGATCATGATTATCGGTGCAGGCCCCATTATTATTGGGCAGGCCTGTGAATTCGACTATTCCGGTGCTCAGGCCTGCAAGGCGCTGCGCGAAGAAGGATACCGCGTTATCCTCGTCAACTCGAACCCTGCGACGATCATGACGGATCCGGGCCTTGCCGATGCCACCTATATTGAGCCGATCACACCAGAGGTCGTGGCCAAGATCATCGCCAAGGAACGCCCCGATGCGCTACTACCCACAATGGGCGGCCAGACGGGTCTGAACACATCACTCGCGTTGGCAGACATGGGCGTGCTTGAAGAATTCAACGTCCAACTGATCGGCGCCAACCGCGAAGCCATTGAGATGGCCGAGGATCGCAAATTGTTCCGCGAAGCGATGGACCGTCTGGGCATCGAAAATCCCAAGGCGACAATCGTCACCGCGCCCAAAGGTGACGACGGCAAATTTGATCTGGATGCCGGCGTGAAAATCGCCCTTGGCGACCTTGAGGAAATTGGCCTGCCAGCAATCATCCGTCCTGCGTTCACCCTTGGTGGGACGGGCGGCGGCGTGGCGTATAACCGCGAAGATTACGAACATTTCTGCCGGACCGGCATGGATGCATCCCCCGTGGGTCAGATCCTTGTCGATGAATCCCTTCTGGGCTGGAAAGAGTTTGAGATGGAGGTCGTGCGCGACCGTGCCGACAATGCGATCATCGTCTGCGCCATCGAAAACGTGGACCCCATGGGCGTGCACACAGGCGACAGTATTACTGTCGCCCCTGCCCTGACCCTGACGGACAAAGAATACCAGATCATGCGCACGCATTCGATCAACGTCCTGCGTGAAATTGGCGTCGAAACCGGCGGATCAAACGTGCAATGGGCCGTGAACCCAGCCGACGGCCGCATGGTCGTGATTGAAATGAACCCGCGCGTGTCACGTTCATCAGCGCTGGCGTCCAAGGCAACAGGTTTCCCGATTGCGAAAATCGCAGCGAAACTGGCCGTGGGTTATACATTGGACGAATTGGACAATGACATCACAGGCGTCACGCCCGCGTCGTTCGAGCCGACGATCGACTATGTCGTCACGAAAATCCCGCGTTTTGCCTTTGAAAAATTCGCAGGTTCAGAGCCCTACCTGACCACGGCCATGAAATCCGTGGGCGAGGCGATGGCCATTGGCCGCACCTTCCACGAATCTATGCAAAAGGCGTTGGCATCGATGGAAACCGGCTTGACCGGCTTTGACGATATCGCCATCCCTGGCGCGCCAGAGGTATCGGCCATCACCAAGGAATTGGCCAAGCAAACGCCGGACCGTATCCGTGTGATTGCTCAAGCGATGCGCCACGGCTTGTCCAACGATGACATCCACGCCGTCACCAAGTTTGACCCGTGGTTCCTCGACCGTATCCGCGAGATTGTGGATGCCGAGGCCGAGGTCATCGCCAACGGCTTGCCCACGTCCGAGCACGGTATGCGCCAGCTGAAAATGTTGGGCTTTACCGATGCGCGTTTGGCCAAATTGATTGAGCACAGCGAAGCGGAAGTGCGCAACATCCGCCATACGCTTGGCGTGACAGCGTCGTTCAAACGTATCGACACCTGCGCGGCCGAGTTTGAGGCGCAAACACCCTATATGTATTCCACCTATGAGGCCCCCGTCATGGGTGACGTGGAATGCGAGGCGCGCCCGTCTGACCGCAAAAAGGTTGTGATTTTGGGTGGCGGTCCGAACCGGATCGGCCAAGGGATCGAATTTGATTACTGCTGCTGCCACGCCTGTTTCGCCCTGACCGATCAGGGGTACGAGACGATCATGATCAACTGCAACCCCGAGACGGTATCGACCGACTATGACACCTCGGACCGTTTGTATTTTGAGCCGCTGACCTATGAACACGTCATGGAAATCCTGCGGGTTGAGCAAGACAATGGCACGCTGCACGGCGTGATCGTGCAGTTCGGTGGGCAAACGCCGCTGAAGCTGGCCAATGCACTAGAAGAAGCGGACATTCCGATCCTTGGCACCACGCCAGACGCGATTGATCTGGCCGAAGATCGCGAGCGTTTTCAAGCGCTTGTCAACGACCTGGGCCTAAAGCAGCCTGTCAACGGCATCGCATCCACGGACGAAGAAGCGTTCAAAATCGCAGCTGACATCGGCTTCCCCCTCGTGATCCGCCCTTCTTATGTGCTGGGCGGCCGCGCGATGGAAATCGTACGCGATCAGGCGCAACTGGAACGCTATATCGCCGAGGCGGTTGTTGTATCCGGTGACAGCCCTGTGCTGCTCGACAGCTACCTATCTGGTGCTGTTGAAGTGGACGTCGATTGCCTGTCCGACGGTAAGGCGACCCACGTTGCGGGCATCATGCAGCACATCGAAGAAGCTGGCGTGCATTCGGGCGATAGCGCCTGTTCCCTGCCGCCCCATTCGCTGTCCGACGCGATGATCGCCGAGATCCGCAAACAGACAGAGGCGCTGGCAAAGGCGCTGAACGTTGTGGGTCTGATGAACATCCAATTTGCCGTCAAAGACGAGGTGGTTTACCTGATCGAGGTCAACCCGCGTGCGTCCCGCACCGTACCATTTGTGGCCAAGGCCACAGATTCGGCGATTGCATCCATCGCCGCCCGCCTGATGGCAGGTGAGCCGCTGTCGAACTTCCCGCTGCGCCCTGCGTATGCGCCAGCCGCCGACCCGATGGACGTCATGCCGCTGGGCGACCCGTTCACATTGGCCGATCCGAACACCCCGTGGTTCAGCGTGAAAGAGGCCGTTCTGCCCTTCAACCGTTTCCCCGGTGTGGACACGATCCTTGGGCCGGAAATGCGCTCCACTGGTGAGGTGATGGGCTGGGCACGGTCGTTCCCGCGTGCGTTCATGAAGGCGCAATTGGGTGCGGGCACTGACCTGCCGACATCTGGCCTTGTGTTCATGTCGATCCGCGATGCGGATAAAACTGACGCGATGCTGGATGCTGCCAAGTCCTTGAAAGGTATGGGTTTTGAGATCATCGCCACCCGCGGCACGGCCAAATTCCTGACAGATGCTGGCCTGACGACCGAGGTGGTGAACAAAGGGTATGAAGGCGGGCTCACAATCGTTGACCGCCTGAAGGACGGGCATATCGCGCTGGTGTTTAACACCACCGAAGGGGCCGCCGCAGTCGAGGATTCACGCTCTATGCGGGCGGTGACCTTGAACGACAAAATCCCTTATTACACCACCGCCGCCGCCGCCCAAGCCGCCGTGATGGCAATGGTCGACCGCACCGACAGCGAGATCAAGGTCCGCGCGTTGCAGGGCTAAAATGTAACGCCCCGTCATCCTAGACCCCGACCCTACGTTAACGCTAGGGTCGGGCGAGTTTTCAAAGGGATTTTGGGCATGTTCACCGCGGCAATCACAGGTACGGGCGTTTTCACACCAGAGGCGGTGATCACCAATGA
Source organism: Yoonia sp. (assembly GCA_029250945.1). GTDB lineage: Bacteria > Pseudomonadota > Alphaproteobacteria > Rhodobacterales > Rhodobacteraceae > Yoonia. The sequence continues at coordinate 89,019 of JAQXEG010000011.1, read as the reverse complement.
TCAATTGGTCGTCGCCTTCAACGCGCACGCCGATTTGTTCAACGCTGAAAACGCAGACGCCATCGCCGCAGGTACGGTTGAGGCAAAGTCGCAGTCATCTGCCGATTTCATCCTTGCCGCCAGCGGCATTGAACGCCGCTATGTGCTAGACCGCGACGGTGTACTGGACCCCGCCCGCATGTATCCCAGCCTGCCCGCACGCCCCGACGATGCGCCCGGCTATATGGCGGAAATTGGCGTTGATGCCGCGCATAAGGCGTTGGCGCAGGCCCGTCTGGACGCATCCGACATTGATCTGGTGATCTGTGCCGCGTCCAATATGGAACGCGCCTATCCCGCCGTTGGCATTGAAATCCAACAGCTTTTGGGCGCAGGCGGCTTTGCGTTTGACATGAACGTGGCCTGTTCATCCGCGACATTCGGTATCCAAACAGCGGTTGATATGATCAAGGCAGGGTCCATCCGCCGCGCGCTTGTCATCAATCCGGAAATTTGCAGTGCCCACCTCGAATGGCGTGACCGCGATTGCCATTTCATCTTTGGCGATGTGGCGACGGCCACGGTGATTGAGCGGGATGAGGACTTGGACAGGCCTCGGTTCCTCGTGAAATCCACACGCTGTGCCACCCAGTTTTCCAACAACATCCGCAACAACAACGGCTATTTGCGCCGCACCCATGATCAGATGGAAGACCGCCGCGATATGCAGTTCATGCAAAACGGGCGCAAGGTGTTCAAAGAGGTGCTGCCAATGGTCAGCAAGCACATCGCCGACCATATGGGCGACAGCGGCGTGCAGGCCGATGATCTGAAACGGCTATGGCTGCATCAGGCGAATAAAACGATGAACGACTACATCGGGAAAAAGGTGCTGGGCCGTGTGCCGGAGGCCGGTGAGCAGCCCAACATCCTGCAAGATTACGCCAACACATCCAGTGCCGGTAGCATTATCGCGTTTTCGCAAAACTCGGACGATCTGGCCGTGGGTGAAACGGGGCTGATTTGTTCCTTTGGCGCAGGCTATTCGGTTGGATCGGTCATCGTTGAGCGGGCATAGATGCGTTAAAACGCATCCTACCTTAGTCGGTTTTTGTCACACGCGCATGCACGGCTTGCACGGTTTCAACCCGTTCTGAATAGCGGTCCGTCAATGCCACGCGCCCGCGTGTCATGAGGGTGAATTTGACCAACTCTTCCATCACATCGACGATCCGGTTGTAAAGCGGGCCGGGCTTCATCCGCCCCTTTTCAAATTCGCCCCACGCCTTTGGCACAGATGATTGGTTCGGGATCGTGACCATACGCATCCAGCGGCCCAGAATGCGCATCTGGTTGACCGCGTTAAACGACTGCGACCCACCGCACACCTGCATAACGGCCAGCGTTTTGCCTTGGGTCGGGCGGATACCACCGATGGGCGAGAGCGGGATCCAATCGACTTGGGTCTTCATTATCCCGGTCATCGCGCCATGCCGTTCGGGGCTGGACCAGACCATCCCTTCCGACCACATCACAAGATCACGCAGCTCGGCCACCTTGTCATGGGTTTCATCGGCATCATCTGGCAACGGCAGGCCAGAGGGATCGAACATCCGCGTCTCGCACCCCAAGGCGCGCAGAATGCGCGCGGCCTCCATTGCGGCAAGGCGTGAATAGCTCACGTCGCGCAACGATCCGTATAGCAGCAAGATACGCGGCGGGTGCCCGTCATCATTGGCGCTGATATAGTCGACAAAGTCGATCGGGGTCAGACAGTCAGCGGTCACATTTGGCAGATCGGAAACGTCCATCGAACTAGCTTAACTGCCTTCTTCGAGGTGCAGCTTCATATCCAGCAGCACCTTTTGCAGTGCGGTCGTTTCAAGCAGCAATCGCTTGGCTTCGTTTACGGAAATCACCCCATCCTCTATGGATTGGTTATATTCCCCCATCAGCATCGCAAACCGCTGGCTTAGCTTGATGACATCGGCGTTGATCCCGCCGCTTTCGGAATTTTCGCGTGATTCATCATCGGACAAAGTGATCCCACGCATTTCCGCCAAGGCCAACGTGATATGCGGATAGGATGACGCGGCCTCAAGTGCGGCGACAGCATCAACAGGCATGAAGCGATCGGCGTGTTCCGCTGAATCTGAATAGTAACTAACGGCCAAGCGTCACCTTCGACTTTCCTGTCAATTCACACGCCGCTTCGATGCCAATATCTTTGACCAGCGATTCTGTACACTTTTTCAAATAGCTTCCGTAACCCGCCATAATTCGTCCTCATACCTCCCCTCTCTGCGAGAGGAGAAAAAACTCTTAGACGTCATTAGCGCGCATCGCGCAGATTGTCATCGCAAAACCACACAAACACGCGGCTGCGTGCCTTGCAAATCACGGGTGGGGAACGGTAGTTTGCAACATGGCCAAGCTCTATTTCAATTACTCCACGATGAACGCCGGCAAATCGACCGTTCTGCTTCAGGCATCGCACAATTATATTGAGCGTGGAATGCAAACCTATCTGATCACCGCAGGGTTTGATGACCGCGCCGGACAAGGCCGCATCGGAAGCCGGATTGGCATTGGCGCGGACGCGGATACATTTGATCAAACCGACGATCTGTTCGATAAAATCCGCGCACGTCTAAAAACCCCCTGCGCGTGTGTATTCATCGACGAGGCACAATTCCTGACCGAATCCCAAGTTTGGCAACTGGCCCGTGCCGTCGACGATCTGGGTGTGCCGATCATGTGCTTTGGCCTGCGGGTCGATTTTCAAGGCAAGCTTTTCCCCGGATCCGCTGCCCTTTTGGCGCTGGCCGACGAAATGCGCGAGGTTCGCACAATTTGCCATTGCGGGAAAAAGGCGACGATGGTGATCCGTCAAGACGGTGACGGAAACGTGCTGACCGACGGCGCCCAAATCGCGGTGGGTGGCAACGAAAAATACGTCTCACTGTGCCGACGTCACTGGCGCGCAGCCATTGGTGACCAGACCCCCTAACTTCTATTTGCCAAAATACCTCGGGGAAGATGCGCAAGCATCAGGGGCAGCGCCCCCTACACCACTCGCTGTGGCAGCGAATCACCCGCCGCCCACGCGATAATGTTGTCCAACGCCATCTGGCCCATCGCCTCGCGCACTTCCAATGCGGCAGTGCCCAGATGCGGCAACAGCACGACATTCTCCATCTGGCGTAGCTCTTGCGGCACAAGGGGTTCGCGTGCGTAAACGTCCAGCCCTGCGGCGGCAATCCGCCCCTCGGACAGGGCCGCGATCAATGCGGGTTCGTCCACCACATCGCCCCGCGCCACGTTGATAAACACCGCCGACGGGTCCATCTGTGCAATCGCCTCTGCGTCGATCAGGGCGCGGGTATCGGCGCCACCGGGAACAGTCACGACGATGATGTCAGCTTGGCTCATTAATAAGGCCAGATCGTCAACTTGGCGGGATGGCACCTCGACCTCTTTTTGCGAACGGTTGAAGTAAATCACCGGCATGTCGAACCCGTAATGACAGCGTCGCGCAATCGCTTGTCCGATCCGCCCCATGCCGACAATCCCAACCCGTTTACCTGTCACATGCGTGCCCAGCATTTGCGTCGGCAACCAGCCGAGCCACTGGCCTGATCGCACCAGACGTTCGCCCTCGCCCGCGCGGCGGCAGGCGGACAAGATCAGCGTCATCGCCAGATCAGCTGTCGCATCGGTCACGACATCGGGTGTATTCGACACCGCGACGCCCGCCGCCTTGGCCGCATCCACGTCAATATGATTATACCCGACCCCAAAGTTCGCCAGAACCTTACACCGGATATCACCGCCGAATGCCTCAGCAGTGAACCGGTCGCCCAAGGTGGGCAGGATCGCGTCATAGGATGCCAGCGCCTCTGCCGCCTCATCGGGCATCAGCCCTTCGGTGCTTTCGCGGACGGTAACGTCAAACTGCGTGCGCGCATTTTCAATGATCGCTTCGGGGATTTGTCGTGTGATCAGTAGCGTTTTCAATGCATCCGCCGTCCGTTTGGTACGTCTTTATCAGGGGTTGCCAGAACGATGGCGCCATCCGCATCAGGATAGCCCAGCACAAGCACCTCTGACATGAACTTGCCAATCTGGCGGGGTGGGAAATTCACGACGGCCATGACTTGCCTGCCGATCAACCCCTCGGGCGTGTAATGCACCGTGACTTGGGCGGATGTCTTTTTCACTCCCAGTTCATCGCCAAAATCAACCCAGATTTTGATCGCCGGTTTGCGCGCCTCTGGATAGGGTTCTGCCTTGACCACCGTGCCAACACGCACGTCAACGGCCATAAAGTCGTCGAACGAAATCTCAGCCATTGGCAAGCTCCTTGGATCGGTTGGTTGCCGCAGCAACCGCGCGAGGCACCAAATTCGGAAAGCCTGACTCTACGTCCATCAACACCTCTAAAGCTGCTTGCGTGGTGCCATTGGGCGATGTCACGTTGACGCGTAATTGGGCAGGGTCATCGTCTGATGTTGCCGCCAATGCGCCTGCCCCAGCCACCGTGGCCTTGGCCAGTTGCATTGCCAATTCAGGCGCAAGCCCTTGGGCCACGCCAGCCGCCGCCAGCGTTTCGATCATATGAAAAACATAGGCTGGACCGGAACCGGACACGCCCGTGACCGCGTCCATCTGCCCTTCGTCATCCAGCCGCACAACGTCACCGACAGCCGACAAAAGCGCCTGCGCCGTAGTCATCTGGTCTGCGTCCGTTTTGCCATTGCCAGCTATTGCCGTGATCCCCTGACCGATGGCGGCGGGGGTGTTGGGCATCGCGCGCACGATGGGGGTGTCCGCGCCCAATTCGGCCTCAAACCGCGCAATCGGGGTGCCTGCCGCGACCGAGATGAACAGTGTTTGCCCGTTGCCCAGCCCCTGCATGGCGGGCAGTGCGTCGCCCATCATTTGCGGTTTCACCGCGACCAAGGCCACAGCCGGATTGGACGGTAAATCAACATTGATATGCACACCGGTGCCGCGCAGCCAATCGGATGGGTTCGGGTCCAGCACGGTCACGGATGTGGCAGGCAAACCGTCATCCAGCCAGCCCGCCAGCATGGCAGAGCCCATCTTTCCGCATCCTAATAAGACAAGGCCGCGATCCGCGACGTTTTGCATAGCCATGCACGTATCCCCCAATGTGTTGGGTTCACGCTACGCAAGCACGCATCGAGGTTCAACAGGGTTTTAGGCGCGCCCGTAGGCCCCGCCGATGGCCACCTCTACCGCGTCTTTTGGTGTGCGGTCGGCCCATGTCACCAACTGGATCGCAGGGTAGTATTGTTCGCAACTTGCGACCGCGGCGTTGATCATTGTGTCGACCTGTTCGGGGCCAGCCACCTGATCACCCGCCAGCACAAGACCATAGCGATAGACCATCATTTTCTGTTCTTCCCACCACGTGAACGACCCCGCCCAGCAACGGTCATTGATGGTGTTCAACGTCTCATACAGTGCGCCCATGCGGTGCGCGGGCGGCTCCATCTCGAACGTGCAAATCAGGCGCAGCGTTTCATCATAACCGGACCATGCCAGCGTGATCGCGTAATTGCGCCACTGTCCGGCGACAGACATTGCGATTTGATCGTCGTGGATACGGTCAAATTCCCACGCATGATTTTCGGCAATATGCTCCACCAGATCGATCGGGTGCAGCTCATCCGTGTCGTAAAATTCTTCTGTTAGCGCCATATGCTCGGCCTCGGTTTTCTTGGCCCACGCACCGGTGCAGATCGGCGTTAGGGCTATGTGCCTGCTCTAGGAACGGTATGGTTCTTGTTTCATTCCTACTGCATATGGTGGCCGCTAGCCCCCCTTTGTGTAAAGCAATTTCTTGGGGATAACTCTGTCTTAAGACAAAATTCATGTGGATAAGCGCCCATTGCCAATCCGATTGGGGCCAATCACACTAGCCCCAACAAAACACAGGAGCCCAAAGATCATGAACACCGCCCTTTTGCGTCAGTTGTGCGAAACCCCCGGCGTGCCCGGCCATGAACACCGCGTGCGTGATCTGATCATTTCAGAAATCGGCGGGCTGTTTGATGAGGTCACGACTGATCCGATGGGGTCCCTGATGTGTGTGCGCCGCGCCAATGTGGCTGATGCACCCAAGGTTATGTTGCTGTGTCATATGGATGAGATCGGGTTTCTTGTCAGCCATATCAGCAAGGACGGCTATTTGTATCTGCAACCTGTCGGCGGTTTTGATCCGCGCAACCTGTTTTCACGGCGGGTGCGGGTGTGTACCGACGACGGCGATTTTCAAGGCGTCATGAACCCCGGCGGCAAGCCCATCCACATCTCATCCCCCGAAGACCGCAAGAAAATCCCGCCCGTGGGTGAATTTTTTGTCGATCTGGGCATGGGCGCAAAATCCCACGACCATATCAAGGTCGGCGATTTCGTGGTGATGGAGGAACCGTTTCTAGAGATGGGCGACAAATTCGTGTCCAAGGCGCTCGATAACCGCGTGGCTTGCTGGCTGGGGATCGAGGCGATCCGCGCCTTGGCCGACGAAGGCCGCGGTGCCGAGATTCACGTCGTGTTCACAACACAAGAAGAGGTTGGCTTGCGCGGCGCACGCACGGCGGCGTTTGCGGTCCGCCCTGATATTGGCATCGGGATTGATACGACACTGGCCTGCGACACTCCCGGCATTCCTGAAAAGGATGCGACGACGGTGCAAGGCAAAGGCTTTGGCCTGCATGTGCGGGATTCGTCATTCATTGCCGACCGCGATCTGGTGAAGGAAATCGAAGGCATCGCGATTGCAAGCGATATCCCCTATCAGCGCACGATGCTAGCGGCCGGTGGCCAAGACGGGGCCGCAGCACAGCAAGCTGCCGCCGGTGCCCGCGCCGTAGGCATCGTGGTTGGCACCCGCTATATTCATACGGTCACGGAAATGGTGGAAAAGACGGATCTGGCGGCGGCCAAGGATATTCTGGTCGCCTACCTGTCCACGTTTAAATAGCCGGAGCGTGAAGGGGCGCTGCCCCTCGGGCCAATGGCCCTCACCCCGGCATATTTCACCTCAAAAGAAGCGGTTAGGTCTTGGCTTCAAGCGCTTCGATACGTGCCAGAAGGCTTGCGTTTTCTTCGCGGGCCTTTTGCGCCATTGTGCGCACGGCATCGAATTCTTCGCGTGTGACGAAATCCCGATCAGCGAGCCAACGGTCCATCATGCCGTTCATGGCTGTGCCTGCCTCGTCCTTGGCACCTTGAGCCACGCCCATTGCGTTGGTCATCAGCTGGGAAAAATCATCAAGGATCTTGTTTCTGGTCTGCATGGCAGTCTCCAATTTTGTCTGCGGTATATATGGGGGCGGATGGGGCCGCCTGCAAGCGGTTGACATCTTTGGTCGACTGGCAAAAGTAGCCTGCATGATTGCTGTATTGCCATTTCCCGACATCGGGCCCGAGATTTTCAGCGTTGAGCTGTTTGGGATCAACATCGCCCTGCGCTGGTACGCGATGGGGTATATCATCGGAATTATCATAGGCTGGTTCCTGCTAAAGGCTGCGATTACGCGTCCTGCACTGTGGCGTGACGGTGCGCCGTTTGGCCCAGAAAAGCTTGAGGATTTGCTTACATATATCGTCGCCGGTGTGATCGGCGGCGGGCGGCTCGGGTATGTTCTGTTTTACAAACCTGCCTATTACGCGGCCAACCCGATCGAGATTCCGATGATCTGGACCGGTGGCATGTCGTTTCACGGCGGGTTCCTTGGGGTGGTGTTTGCCGTATGGCTGTTCAGCCTGCGCCATAAGGTCGCCCTGCCCGCGCTGGCCGACGGGATCGCGCTGGCCGCAACGCCTGCGATCTTGTTGGTGCGGATTGCGAATTTCATCAACGCCGAACTTTGGGGCCGCCAGACGGATGTACATTGGGGCGTCGTGTTCCCAACGGAAGCCGCGCAGAGCTGTGCCACTGCTGCAGGGCTCTGCGCCCGCCACCCATCGCAATTATATGAGGCCGGGCTGGAGGGATTGTTGCTTGGCAGCATTCTGATCCTGCTGGCGTTCCGGTTTGGTGGGCTAAAGAAGTCTTGGCTTTTGTCTGGCGTGTTCTTCACCGGCTACGGGCTAGCGCGGTTCATGGTGGAATTTGTCCGCCAGCCGGACGCGCAATTTGTGACGGCAGGCAACCCGCTGGGATTGGCGTTTCATATAAATGGGGTCGGGCTGACCATGGGGCAGACGCTGACCCTGCCGATGATCCTGATCGGTGGTTTCGTGGTCTGGCGGGCGGCGCGGCGATGACCGCTCTAGCTGAATTGATCGCCCAGCGCATTGTCGCGACGGGGCCGATCACGGTGGCCGATTATATGGCGACCTGCCTGATGCATCCTGACCACGGCTATTACGCGACGCGTGATCCGTTTGGCCAAGCCGGCGATTTCACCACCGCGCCAGAGATCAGCCAGATGTTCGGCGAACTGATTGGCCTGTCGCTGGCGCAGGCGTGGATTGATCAGAGACGCCCCGCCAAGTTCACCTTGGCCGAGCTAGGGCCGGGGCGCGGGACATTGATGGCGGACGTGATGCGAGCCACTGCCAGTGTCACCGGTTTTCATGCCGCGGCATCGGTGCATTTCGTCGAAACATCACCCGCGCTGCGGGCCAAGCAGGCCACCTTGGTGCCCGACGCCATGTGGCACGATGATGCCAGCACCCTGCCCGATGCCCCGCTTTACCTGATTGCAAACGAATTTTTCGACGCGCTCCCCATTCGCCAATTTACTCGTGCAGCTACGGGTTGGGTCGAACATATGGTCGGACTGACGGATGGCACGCTGGCCATGGGCCTGTCAGAGCCCACGCCGATTGAGATGCTCGATCATCGCTTGGCCGACACGCAACCGGGCGACGTGGTTGAGGTGTGTCCCGCCCTTCCCGGTATTGTCAGCCATATCGCGGGATTGATTGATGTACATGGCGGGGCTGCACTGATCATCGACTATGGCGACTGGCAATCCCAAGGCGACACATTGCAGGCGCTGGCCGCCCATAAACCCGTGGACCCGCTTGCCACCCCTGGTGATGCCGATCTGACCGCGCATGTGGATTTCGCTGCTATCGCGAGTGCCGCGTCCAACCACAGCCGCGTCACCCCACAAGGTGTGTTTCTGGAACGGTTGGGTATTACCGCACGCGCACAAGCGCTGGTCAAGGGCTTGACCGATGACGCGCTGACAAGCCACATTGCCGCCCATAGGCGCCTGACCCACCCCGAGGAGATGGGTAATCTGTTCAAGGTGATCGGGCTATTCCCAACGGGGGGCACCCCGCCAGCAGGATTGACTACATGACGCTCGACATCATCAAAGACGATCTATTGGCCAATGTGACCCACGGATTTTTCACCCGCAAGGGCGGCGCGTCATCGGGCGTTTTCGCAGGGTTGAACTGTGGTTTCGGCAGCAGCGACCAGCATGACATCGTGGCGATCAACCGGTCCCGCGTGGCCGAGGCGATGGGCGGCGCGTCCACGGATATGGTCGGCGTCCATCAAATCCATTCGGCGGATGTGGTCACCGTGACCTCCCCGACATCTGATAAGCCCAAAGCAGACGCGATGGTCACCGCGACCGCTGGCATCACCCTGTCCGTGCTGACCGCCGATTGTCAGCCTGTGCTGTTTGACGACACATCGGCAGGGGTCATTGGGGCGGCCCATGCCGGATGGCAGGGCGCATTGGACGGTGTGCTGGAAAACACAATCGACGCGATGGTCACCCTTGGGGCGCAGCGCGACAATATCGTCGCCGTGATCGGCCCTTGTATCAGCCAGCGCGCCTATGAGGTCGGACCAGAGTTTGCAGAGCGTTTTATCGACATGGACCGCGACAACGCGCGGTTTTTTGCACAAGGCGATGGCGACCGGATGCAGTTTGACCTGCCCGCCTTTGGCCTTGCGCGGCTGCGGGGCGCGGGGATCAAGGACGCAGCGTGGACGCGCCACTGTACCTATGCCGACCCAAGCCGATTCTATTCCTACCGGCGCAGCTTGCATGACGAAGATGTCGACTACGGACGTCTGATTGCGGCGATCCACCTGTAATCTGGGCAGCCCCATCCACATTTCCCGAATAAAAAATCAGCGGTGTCGCGTGGGCCGCCAGCGCGTCTGCGACAGGGTAGACCTCCCCATCGAGGAGACGGATGTCAAGGACGGCTGCGTCAAAATCATCGGTGACTTTTGCCATACCATCCGTAACAGAACCTGCGGCCACCACCTAGGCACCAGCGGCTTCCAACGTCAATGTGATGTCCATTTGGATCAGGAAATCGTCTTCAACGACAAACACCTTTGCGCCACTTAACTCTTCTCCCACCGATTACCCTTTTTCTTTGCCGCTGTTTATCTCGCGAGCCTAGGTCCAGTGGGCGCGACGCGCAGCCCTGGGGCGAGAAATTCCTATGCGTCTTGCGCCAGACGTGCCTCAAGCACATCGAACGGTACGCCCGGTTCATCCTTGGCGCCACGGATCACAAGCGAGGTTTTGACGCTTGCCACATTGTCGGCACTCGTCAAATCTTCGGTCAGGAACCGCTGGAATGACCGCAAATCAGGGGCCACACATTTGAGGATGAAATCCACCTCGCCGTTCAGCATGTGGCATTCGCGCACAAGTGGCCAGTCTTGGCACTTCGCCTCGAACGCGGACAAATCCACCTCGGCCTGACTGACAAGCCCAACCATGGCGAACACCTGCACCTCGAACCCCAGCTCGCGCGCGTCCACATCGGCGTGATAGCCACGCACAAAACCCTGTTCTTCCAATGCGCGCACGCGGCGCAAACATGGCGGTGCGGAAATCCCCACACGTTTGGCAAGCTCTACATTGGTCATACGACCATCCGCCTGCAATTCGGCCAGAATCATACGGTCAATTTCATCAAGCTTTGTGCCTGGCATGGTCGTGTCCCTTAATTAGCTTTGCAAAGACTACGCTACACAGATCGGACACGCAATAATGTTTCACACATGCGCAATAAAATGATTGCATTACGCAAGCGTGCGTGGGGTTTCAACACACGGCCCTGCCCGCTATATCAAATCGACTGCCACGCAAATCACGAGATGCCCCATGACCGATACACGCCACACCAAAGTTCTGATCATCGGCTCCGGCCCTGCGGGTTATACCGCTGGCGTCTATGCCAGCCGCGCCATGCTCGAACCGGTTTTGGTGCAGGGAATTGAACCTGGCGGCCAGCTGACAACAACGACCGAGGTTGAAAACTGGCCCGGCGATACCGAGGTGCAAGGCCCCGATCTGATGATCCGGATGGAGGCACATGCGCGTGCCATGGGCTGCGAAATCATCGGCGACATCATCACATCGTTGGACCTGTCCAAGCGTCCGTTCACGGCCACATCCGACAGCGGCACCACTTACACCGCTGACGCCGTGATCCTTTGCACCGGTGCCCGCGCCAAATGGCTGAACCTGCCGTCCGAAGAGAAATTCAAGGGCTTTGGTGTATCGGCCTGCGCGACCTGCGACGGGTTCTTTTACCGCGGTCAGGAAATCGTTGTCGTCGGCGGCGGCAACACAGCCGTGGAAGAGGCGCTATTCCTCACCAACTTTGCGTCCAAGGTCACACTTGTGCACCGCCGCGATGAATTGCGCTGCGAAAAAATCCTTGAACAGCGCCTGATGAAAAACCCCAAGATCGAACCCCTGTGGTTCCACGAGATCGAGGAAGTGTATGGCACCGATGCGCCGCTCGGCGTTGAAGGGGTGAAGGTCAAGCACACCAAAACCGGCGAAATTACCGACCTGCCCGCCAAGGGCGTGTTCGTTGCCATCGGTCACGCGCCCGCGTCCGAATTGGTCAAAGACCAGCTTGAAACACATTCCGGCGGCTATGTGCAGGTCGAGGCTGGCTCGACCCGCACCGCCATTCCCGGCGTCTTTGCTGCCGGCGATCTGACCGATCATACCTATCGTCAGGCTGTGACATCGGCGGGCATGGGCTGTATGGCCGCGCTCGACGCCGAAAAATTCATCGCAGAGCAAGACGACGACGGATAAGCACCCCTCTTCCACTTGCTATGAATACCTCTACCGGAGGCGAACGTTGCAAAAATACGCCGCCTTCGGACCAGCACAAAGTTTATTCTAGCATGAACATACACTTCGGGACATACGTTCATTCGTGAACAAACCCCAAGTCGCGCGCAATGCAAACCGAACCCACCAGCATGTCGACCGAAGACGAGGATCACCTTTTTCGTCTTTTGCGTCAGCTTGACCTGACCCCTGCCGCGTCGCAGCGGGCCTTGGCGGCGGCTGTTGGCATGTCGCTGGGCCGTCTGAACGGGCTGCTACGGGCCGCCACGGACGCCAGGTTCATCGAAGTTACCGACCACGACAGCGCCGACAAGCGCAAGCGCGTTGCATATGCGCTGACGCTGCGCGGCGGATCTACGAAAAATCGCCTTACCAACGCCTTTTTAAAGCGCAAGTTCGCCGAGTATGACGCACTTCATGCGGAATTGACCGGCACCACATCGGGGCTTTCCCCGTTTAGGCATAGGACCAAACTGATGCAGAATAACCTCGCACCGATCCCAGAGCTTTACGTCTCTTTTGACAGCTCCCGGAAAATGAAAATAGACGCGGCTGATCTGACGTCCCACGATCTGACACTGCGTCAGATTTGCGATCTGGAATTGCTGATGAACGGCGGGTTCAACCCACTTAAGGGGTTCCTGACAGAAGAAGATTACAACGGCGTTGTCGATAACATGCGCCTTGCAGACGGCACATTGTGGCCAATGCCGATCACGCTGGACGTGTCCAAAGACTATGCCGAAGGCGTTGAAATTGGCCAAGACATCGCCCTGCGCGACCAAGAAGGTGTGATCCTTGGCACGATGACCGTGACCGACAAATGGACACCCAACAAAGCGAAAGAAGCCGAAAAGGTATTCGGCGCCGACGATAGCGCGCACCCTGCCGTGAACTATCTGCACAACACCGCTGGTGACGTGTATCTGGGCGGCCCCGTCACAGGTATTCAGCAGCCTGTGCACTATGATTTCCGCGGTCGCCGTGACACGCCCAACGAACTGCGCGCCTATTTCCGCAAGATGGGCTGGCGCAAGGTTGTTGCGTTCCAAACCCGCAACCCGCTGCACCGCGCGCACCAAGAACTGACATTCCGCGCCGCGAAAGAAGCCCAAGCCAACCTGCTGATCCACCCTGTTGTGGGTCTGACCAAGCCGGGCGATGTGGATCACTTTACCCGCGTGCGTTGTTACGAGGCGGTGCTGGATCAATATCCTGCCGCGACCACATCCATGTCCTTGTTGAACCTTGCCATGCGTATGGCTGGCCCGCGCGAGGCTGTTTGGCACGGTCTGATCCGTAAAAACCACGGCTGCACCCACTTTATCGTTGGTCGCGACCACGCCGGTCCGGGTTCAAACAGCCAGGGTGAGGATTTCTATGGCCCCTATGACGCGCAGGACCTGTTCCGTGAGCATCAAGAGGAAATGGGCATCGAAATGGTCGACTTTAAGCACATGGTTTATGTGCAAGAACGCGCCCAGTACGAGCCTGCCGATGAAATCACCGACAAGGATAAGGTAACCATCCTGAACATCTCTGGCACCGAATTGCGCCGCCGTTTGGCCGAAGGTCTGGAAATTCCAGAATGGTTCAGCTTCCCGCAGGTTGTGGAGCAATTGCGCCGCACGAAACCCGCCCGTAACAAGCAGGGTTTCACCGTCTTCCTGACCGGTTTTTCCGGTTCTGGCAAATCCACCATCGCGAATGCGTTGATGGTCAAGCTGATGGAAATGGGCGGGCGTCCAACAACATTGCTCGATGGTGACATCGTGCGCAAAAACCTGTCGTCTGAGCTTGGGTTTTCCAAGGAACACCGCGATCTGAACATTCGCCGCATCGGCTATGTCGCGTCCGAGATTACCAAGAACGGCGGGATCGCGATCTGTGCGCCCATCGCACCATATGCCACAACCCGCCGCGCGGTGCGTGAGGATATCGAACAGTTTGGTGCCTTTATCGAAGTGCACGTCGCCACATCCATCGAGGAATGTGAACGCCGTGACCGCAAGGGTCTGTACAAGCTGGCCCGCGAAGGCAAAATCAAGGGATTCACAGGGATTTCAGACCCCTACGATGTTCCTGAAAATCCAGAGCTGAGCCTTGAGACGGAAAACGTCGACGTTGATAACTGCGCCCACCAGATCCTGCTAAAGCTGGACTCAATGGGTCTGATCACAGGCTAAAACGACAAACGCCCGCGACCGATATGGCCGCGGGCGTTTTACCATGATGGGTTAAAACCCATCCTACGCAGGCTAGTGCAACGACACAGGTTGCAAATCGTTTTCCAGCGCCAGATGCACCGCAAGTGCATTCGTCGCCGCCAGCGCCAACTGTTCGCCATCCGCATTATGCACCGCAAAAAGATGGTCCAGATCACCCGCCTGATCGCGCAATTCCACAGGCAGGTCCGCCACATCAATCGGTTTCACATAAACCGTCTTGGCAAAGTCAAATTTCACATTCATCGCTTACCCCTTTCGGATATTGATTGTTTGTACAACGCGCTCAGGCACGCTTCGGTTCAGATCAACGTGCAGCAACCCGTTTTCCATCACCGCCTCGCCCGCATCGACGCCATCGGCCAGCACGAATGATCGCTGGAACTGGCGCGCTGCAATCCCGCGATGCAGGAATACGCGCCCTTCGCTATCGTCGACCTGACGGCCACGGATCACCAATGCATTGTCCTCAACCGTGATCGACAAATCCGCCATCGCGAACCCCGCAACGGCCAGTGTGATCCGGTAAGAATTTTCTGACGTTTGTTCGATATTATAGGGGGGATAACCGTCGTTGCCGGTTTTCGCGGTCCGCTCAACCAAGCGTTCCAGCTGTTCAAACCCCAATAGGAACGGATGGGTTCCCAAAGCCAATTTTGTCATCGCACGCGTCCTTTATCAAAGCGACATGTCGTTGCGGCCCCGTTTTGGCGACCATTCATAGAATATGGGGGGCAATCGCCCATCCTACAAGAGGAACCATTAGGAGGAATCACCCGAATGCGCGTATCAATCAGAAGTTATCCGACGTGTAAGGCACCGATTTTATGAACAGTTCTGCGAAAATGGACCAGATTGAGGTGCTCCGGATCGAGCTTGCAGTGCTGCGTCAGGAACACCGCGATCTAGACGATGCGATTACGGCCCTGCAAGACAGGCAAGCTGCGGATGTTTTGGCCATCAAACGGCTCAAGAAACAGAAACTCGCGCTTAAGGACAAGATCGTCGCGCTTGAGGATAAAGTTACCCCCGATATCATCGCCTGATTGGCGTTGCGCGGACCGCTTGCATGGGTATAGTGCTGTTTTTTTAAACTGCAGGGGATCACAATGACCCAACCATTGGTCGGCATCATTATGGGAAGCCAATCTGACTGGCCCACCATGCGCGAAGCGGCAGATATGCTAGATGCGCTCGAGATCAGCTATGAGGCGAAAATCGTCTCGGCCCACCGCACCCCTGATCGTTTGTGGGACTATGGCAAAACCGCCGCTGACCGTGGGTTGCAGGTGATTATCGCAGGTGCCGGTGGTGCCGCGCATTTGCCCGGCATGATGGCGTCCAAAACCCGTGTGCCGGTCGTCGGCGTGCCAGTGCAAACCAAGGCGCTGTCAGGCGTCGATAGCCTGTATTCCATCCTACAAATGCCGCGTGGCTTTCCCGTGGCGACGATGGCCATTGGCGCGGCTGGTGCTGCAAATGCGGGCCTGATGGCCGCAGGTATTCTGGCGCTGCAAGATGCTGATCTGGCTGCACGACTGGACCAATGGCGCGCCGATTTGTCGGCCTCAATCCCGGATGAACCACGCGATGAGTAACGTCAAAACGATCGGTATTTTGGGTGGTGGCCAGTTGGGGCGCATGTTGTCTGTCGCGGCAAGCCGCCTTGGCCTAAAAACGCACATCTTTGAACCCGGTGCCAACCCGCCGGCGGCCCATGTGGCTAACCACCTGACCACCGCACCTTACGATGATGAGGCTGCGCTGCGCAGCTTTGCGGCCTCCGTCGATGTGATCACTTATGAATTTGAAAACATCCCCACATCCGCGCTTGATCTGCTGGAAACACTGCGCCCTATCCATCCCGGACGGCAGGCCCTAGCCACATCCCAAGACCGCCTGACCGAAAAGACATTCCTGCAATCGCATGGCCTGATGACGGCCCCGTTTGCCACCGTCGACGCCGCCGCTGACCTTGACGCAGCAATTGCAGATATCGGCACCCCCGCAATCCTGAAAACCCGCACAATGGGCTATGATGGCAAGGGGCAGGCCCGCATCATGTCGCCAGACGATGCGCCCCAAGCCATCGCGGATATGAACGGCGCACCCGCGATCCTCGAAGGATTCGTCAATTTCAGCCACGAGGTGTCGATCATCGGCGCACGCGGCGCGGACGGGTCCGTTGCCTGTTATGATCCGGGTGAAAACGTGCATGAAGACGGTATTTTGCGCACGACAACCGTGCCCGCAAAAATGACCCCAGGCCAGCGCACCGATGCCGTATTGATCGCGGCGAAAATCTTGAACGCATTGGATTATGTGGGCGTCATGGGGGTTGAATTGTTCGTCACGCCGCAGGGCCTGATCGTGAACGAGATTGCACCACGCGTGCACAATTCTGGCCACTGGACGCAAAATGGCTGTGCCGTTGATCAGTTTGAACAGCACATCCGTGCTGTCGCCGGTTGGCCCCTTGGCGATGGATCGCGCCATAGCGATGTGGTGATGGAAAACCTGATCGGTGACGATATGGACCGCCTGCCGGAACTTGCGAAATCAAACGCGGCTATTCACCTTTATGGCAAGACGGACACCAAGCCGGGCCGCAAAATGGGCCACGTCAATTTTGTGAAATAAGCGGACCTAGTCCGAGCCGAAAACCACACCGCCCCACGTGATTCCGCGATCAAAACGTCCGCGTTCAAGGAACGCCATGACCTGCGCCATAACAAGCGGATTGTTCATCATGAACGTGTGCGTGACCGGCATCTCGATGTGGTCGACTTCGCCCAACAAATGGGTGCTTTCGACCGAAACCTTGCCGTCATCCGGCCCGTCGATCAGCGATGAATAGACGGGGTTCAAGCTGCGGGTGCCAGCAATGATACCAACCTCAACTTCGGCCAAGCCCAGCGAATTAGGAAGGCTGTCCGCTTCTGTCCCAAGCTGAAGCCCAGCCGGACCGTTCACCCATTGGAACGGCTCAAAATCACCGAAGATATCAACCAATTCCGACCCGTTGTTGGGTGGCCCCAACATCACCACGCGGCCCATGTCCGCAGGCCGGTTATTTTGCAGCCACGCGCGCGCAAGGATACCGCCCATGGAATGCGTCACGAAATTCACCTGCGCATCACCACAAGCCGCCACATCAAACGGCAGGTTTTCATCCACCAGCCGCTGGATCGTATCCTCGGTCGATGGATAGCCACTGTTGACCACTTTGTACCCGTTGCTTTCCAGCACAAGCGCCATGGGGGCGAACGAAATCTCGGTCCGCGCCAGCCCGTGCAGCAGGACAACACATTGCTCTTGTGCTGTAGCCATCATGGGCGCCACAACAAGCACTAGGGTGGTCAGGATACGTTTCATGCCACCGACATAACATGTGGCACCCTATTCTGTAGAGGCGCGGAAAACTGACCTTGCGTCTTTTGACCGTTCCGATCCACTCTGCCCCGCATGACACGCCCCATTCGCCTTGCGACCCGCGCCATCATTTTACACGAAAACCGGCTGTTGCTGGTGAACGCTTGGAAAGGGCGCACTGGCCTCTGGTGCGCGCCCGGCGGCGGCGCAGAACCCCACAGCAGCCTGCCCGAAAACCTGATCCGTGAAGTGCACGAGGAAACCGGATTGCAGATTGATGTCGGCCCTGTGTGTTTGATCAATGAATTTCACGATCCGAATGGCGATTTTCATCAGACCGACATCTACTTTCGTGCGCAGATTATTGGTGGTGAAATCGCTGCAGATTGGGCTGACCCAGAGGGTATCGTCAGTCACCGCAAATGGGTCACACGCGCCGAACTCGCGCAGATCAAGGTGAAGCCTGACAGCCTTGCCGCCCTGGCTTGGAGCGACGCCGATGCGATCAGCTATGACCCGCTCGAACCCATCGTGCGTTAGACAGCGCAATACCTCCCAGCACCAGTACCGCAGCGGACACCATGCGCAATGTGACCGGCTCGCCCAAGAAAATCGCGCCGCCGACAACAGCGATCACCGGCACGCTGAGCTGCGCGGTTGCCGCTGTTGTGGTCGCTAGCTGTGGCAGCACGCGGTACCATAACGCATAGCCCAGTCCGGACGTCACAGCCCCTGCGACAACGGCAGTCACGACGCCCCCAGTATTCAGTGACGTTGGTCCAACGACCATCAGGACGGGCAGCGCCATAGGCAAGCATAAGATGAAATTGCCCGACGACGCGCGTAAGGGATCCTGTGCGCCCTGACCCAGAACCGTGTAGCCAGCCCAACCCGCTGTTGCCACCAACATCGCGATGGTCCCCCAGAATGGCACCGTCGCCGCGGCACCCGGCCACAGTAAAACCACCAGCCCCGCCAACGCCAAGGCAACACCTGCCCAGCGTTGTGGCGAGATAGATTGGCCTTGGACCAAGGCCCAGCCAAACAGCATAATTTGCAAAGCCCCGAATAGGATCAATGCGCCCAACCCTGCACCAAGGCTAAGGTAGGCCCATGAAAAGCCGATCATATAGGTCGTAAGCGCAAATGCTGCTGGCCCATGTTGGGCAAGGCCCAGCCATGGGCGGTTACCACGCAACGCAACAAGGCCAGCCAGCATCGCCGCCCCTGCCGCAACACGCAGAACGGCAAACACAAACGGGTCCATACCGAATTGCGCAACGCCGATACGGTTCAGGACCGAATTTGCCGCAAAGGCCACCATGGTCAACGCCACAAGCACAAATAGCTTCATCTGTTTTAGGTCCTATCCAAGTATGATGGGTCTCGACCCATCATACCCCGTCGAATTCACGGCCGTATTTCAAAACGGCAGGCTTTGGTTCAGCGATGCCAGCAACGGCGGTGACCGCAACCGGATAGGGACTTTCGAATTGTTGGGCGTTACTCGCGTCAAATCCGGCCCGCGTGTAGAATTTGGGATCACCAACCACCACAACAGGCGTTTGGGTCAGCCGCGCCCATTCGCTCAACATACCGATCATACGCTTCCCATATCCGCGCCCTTGCACGTCAGGTGCAATCGCAACCGGCGCAAGGGCCAGCCATCCTGTGGGCGCCACAAGGTGTGACAGAGCGTAGTAGCCGACGATCCGGTCGCCCATCGGCATCACCTGTTCACCCGCAATACGGCCACTGCGCCGCAAACGTTGCACCAGCTTCACCTCATCCGTGCCACCAAATGCCGCCTGTAGAAGTGCATCGACAGCGGCCTCATCCGCGCGTTTCATATCGCGGGCAAATTGTGGGGTGGCGATCATTGATCAAAGATTCCTCTATGATGGGTTAAAACCCATCCTACGATGACGCCGCCCAACAACAAGGCTAATCATGACAAAAACAGGCGGATTTGTCGCAGGGTCAACATACGGAAATAAAACCGAGCGACCCCATAAATGGGATATCGCAAGAAGGAGTGTTCTAAATGAAATCCACCGCCGTTTTAGCCGTTGTCGGGATAGCGCCCGTTGTTCACCATACGTCACAAGATTGGCGTGATCGGCTTGCGCTGCGCATCGTGAAATTCAAGCGTATTTTCGCCGATAAGTTCTTTGCGGGCCGCTATAGCCACCGGGCCGTGGTGCTTGAGACCGTGGCTGCCGTACCCGGTATGGTGGGTGAATTGTTGCAGCACCTGAAGGCCCTGCGCCACATTCGTGACGACCAAGGCTGGATCAAGGAGTTGATCGAAGAAGCCGATAACGAGCGGATGCATTTGATAACATTCATTCAGATCGCGCAGCCATCAAAGTTTGAGCGGTTCCTGATCGCGGCGACGTAGCTGATTTTCTACAACTGCTATTTCTTCTTGTATCTGTTGGCGCCGCGGGTTGCGCACCGGATTGTCGGCTACCTCGAAGAAGAGGCTGTCACAAGCTACACCCAGTTTTTGGAGCAGATTGATGCGGGTATCGTCGAGAATGTGCCAGCGCCGCAGATTGCCAAAGACTATTGGGAATTGCCGGATGATGCGCGTCTGCGCGAGGTTGTGATTGTCATTCGCGCCGACGAGGCAGAGCACCGTGACAAGAACCACGATTTTGCCAATCAAATTGCAGAAGGTATTCACTAAGTGATGGGATCACCGTGCTGGCACACGGTGATCCGCCGGGGCGCTGCCCCAGACCAAGAAGTATTTTGGAAAAAGCGAAGCCAAAGAAAAAGGGCGGCCCCCGCGAAGGAGCCGCCCTAAAATTATGGTCCAGTTGGACTGGCTTACATCATGCCGCCCATGCCGCCCATGTCGGGCATGCCTGCTGGTGCGCCGCCGTCTTTGGACGGACGATCAGCAACCATGGCTTCTGTTGTGATCAGAAGGCCAGCAACAGATGCCGCGTCTTGCAACGCTGTGCGTGTCACTTTGGCTGGGTCAATCACGCCGAATTTGAACATGTCGCCATATTCTTCGGACTGTGCGTTGAAACCAAACGCCTTGTCGTCGCTTTCACGGATTTTGCCCGCAACTACGGAGCCGTCGACACCGGAGTTTTCAGCGATCTGACGCAGTGGTGCCTCGAGCGCCTTGCGCACGATGGAGATACCGACGTTCTGGTCAGTGTTTTCACCTTCCAAACCTTCGAGCACCTTGCCAGCCTGCACGAGGGCAACACCGCCACCGACAACGATACCTTCTTGCACGGCCGCACGGGTCGCGTTCAGGGCATCGTCAACGCGATCTTTACGCTCTTTGACTTCGATTTCGGACATGCCACCGACGCGGATCACAGCAACACCGCCGGCCAGCTTGGCCACACGTTCTTGCAGTTTTTCACGATCGTAATCGGATGTTGTTTCTTCGATCTGCCCGCGGATCTGTGTGACACGTGCTTCGATCTCGGCCTTGTCACCGGAACCGTCAACGATTGTTGTTTCGTCCTTGGTGATGTTCACACGCTTTGCGGAACCCAGCATGTCGATTGTGACGTTCTCAAGCTTCATGCCCAGTTCTTCGGAGATGACGCTACCGCCTGTCAGAACAGCGATGTCCTGCAGCATGGCTTTGCGGCGATCGCCGAAACCAGGGGCCTTAACGGCTGCGATTTTCAGGCCACCGCGCAGCTTGTTCACAACCAATGTGGCCAGTGCTTCGCCTTCGACGTCTTCAGCGATGATCAAAAGCGGCTTGCCGGACTGGATCACAGATTCCAACAGGGGAACCATTGGCTGCAAGGACGAAAGTTTCTTTTCGTGCAGCAGGATGATCGGATCTTCCAGCTCTGTTGTCATTTTCTCTGTGTTAGTCACAAAGTATGGGGACAGGTAGCCGCGGTCGAACTGCATGCCTTCAACAACATCTGTTTCTGTTTCCAGGCCTTTGTTTTCTTCAACAGTGATGACGCCTTCGTTGCCAACACGCTGCATCGCGTCTGCGATCTGGTTGCCGATTTCAGCTTCGCCGTTGGCGGAAATTGTGCCGACCTGCGCAACTTCGTCGCTGTCGGATACAGGACGTGCAGCGCCGATGATGGCCTCAACCACTTTGGCTGTCGCGAGGTCGATACCGCGCTTCAGGTCCATTGGGTTCATGCCAGCAGCAACAGATTTCATGCCTTCTTTGACGATGGCTTGAGCCAGAACTGTGGCGGTTGTTGTACCATCGCCAGCTTCGTCGTTGGTGCGCGATGCCACTTCTTTGACCATCTGCGCACCCATGTTTTCGAACTTGTCTTCCAGCTCGATCTCTTTGGCAACAGATACACCATCTTTGGTGATGCGCGGGGCGCCAAAGGATTTGTCCAGAACAACGTTCCGGCCTTTTGGACCAAGTGTAACCTTCACGGCGTCTGCCAGAACATTCACACCGCTGAGCATGCGGTTGCGGGCGTCTGTGCCGAATTTTACGTCTTTAGCAGCCATTGTTAGCTCCTTAAATTTTAGATTTCAGATAGGATCAGTCTTGGGTCCGCTTAGAGGATGCCCAGAATGTCGCTTTCTTTCATGATCAGCAGGTCTTCGCCGTCGATCTTAACTTCTGTGCCGGACCATTTACCGAACAGAACCTTGTCGCCAGCTTTGACATCCATTGCGATCAACTCGCCGCTGTCTTTGCGTGCGCCCGCGCCGCAGGATACGATTTCGCCCTCGGCAGGCTTTTCTTTTGCGGCGTCTGGAATGATCAGGCCGCCCTTAGTTACGTCATCGCTTTCGATGCGACGGACGAGAACGCGGTCGTGAAGTGGTTGAAATGCCATCTTTGGAACGTCTCCAGTTGGTGTTTATCTCGTGTTAGCACTCGAGGCTGTCGAGTGACAACGCACGGACCTTATGTATCAGGCCGATAGGTGTCAACGGGATTCGGGGGGATTTTTTGACCGCTAGCCGACGTCGGTGCGGCCACGGCGGTCAGCGCGCAAATTGGCGTAAAGCACGTGATTGCGCCAGCGTCCGTCGATCTGCAGATAGGACTGCGCGACGCCTTCGTATTTATAGCCACATTGTTCGAGCAGGCGGCGTGACGGCGTGTTTTCAGGAAGACACCCTGCTTCGATCCGGCTCAGGTCTAAGGTGCGAAACGCGTAATGCACAACGGCATCAATCGCTTCTTTCATGAACCCTTGGCGGGCGAATGGCTGACCGATCCAATAGCCCGTTGTGCCCGCTTGGGCCGGACCACGGCGAATGTTGTCCAAGGTGATCGCGCCCAAGAGCATGTCGTCGGACCTGCGAACCAAAAACAGCGGCACGGCAGTTTGGTTCGCGATAGATCGTTGCGCCCAATAGACCCGATTGGTGAACGCCTTGCGCGTCAGATGTTCGCGGGCCCATGTGGGTTCCCACTGGGTCAGAAAATCACGGCTGTCCTGACGCAATGCGGCCCACGCCCGAAAATCCGCATGGGCGGGCGGGCGCAATGTCATGCGCTCTGTCTCCAGCTGAACCTTTTTACGCGCCCCAAACATCAGGCCACCAAACGCGCCCGAAGGTCATCAAGTGACGGTGCCGCATCCGCCGGACCATACAGCGCAAGCGCAGATCCCGCCTGCCCTGCCATCTTGCTCGCAAATGCGCGGACCCGCGCGGTATCAACCGCCTCGACGTTGGCAATCGTTTCTTCAAGTGGCGGGATACGCCCCCACATGGACCACAGACGGGCCAGCCGTTCGGCGCGGTTGGACGGGGATTCGAGCCCCATCAGCAATCCTGCCTTCATCTGGGCGCGGGCGCGGGCGACCTCAACATCTGACATATCGTCAGCGGCGCGCTTCATCTCGTCGATGGTGACGGTGGCAAGCTGCGCGATTTCTTCGGCGCTGGTGCCAGCGTAGAATGTCGTCAGACCCGTATCCTCATAGGCACCCGCTTGGGCGAAAATGGAATAGCACAGGCCGCGTTTCTCGCGGACCTCTTGAAACAGACGCGACGACACACCGCCGCCCATCACCGACGCATAGATTTGTGCGGTATAAATTTCCGGATCGCGGTAGTTCGGCCCCTCAAACGCGAGGGCGAAATGCACCTGTTCAAGGTCCTTATCACGGCGGAATTCACCGCCCTTGAACGCCGCCGGTTCAATCAGACTATCGGGACGAACGATTGGCGACATGCCGCCAAACAACGCCTCGGCCTGGCGGCAAATCGCATCGTGATCCACCGCACCTGCGGCAGCCAGCACCATTTGACCGGGGCCATAGTGTTCCGCCACAAAGCCGCGCAAATCATCAGGTTGAAAGCCGGACACCTTTTCAGATGGGCCAAGGATCGTGCGGCCCAACGCCTGATCGGGATAGGCGACCTCTTGCAGCCAATCGAAAACAATGTCGTCCGGTGTGTCGTTGGTCATGCCGATTTCTTGCAAGATCACACCGCGTTCAATATCAACGTCGGCCTGATCAAACACAGGGTTCATCAGGATGTCGGCGATCACCTCGGTCGCGAGCGGCACGTCATCCTCAAGCACGCGTGCGTAGTAGGCAGTGTTTTCGCGGGACGTATAGGCATTGATAAAGCCGCCAACATCCTCGATCGCCTCAGCAATCTGAAGCGCGGTGCGCGTCGGCGTGCCCTTGAAAGCCATATGTTCAAGGAAATGCGCGATGCCGTTTTGTGACAGGCGTTCATGCCGCCCACCAACGTCGACCCAAATGCCCACGCTGGCCGATTTCAGGCCGGGCATATGTTCGGTCACGATCTGGAAACCGTTGGACAGCGTGTGGGTCTGAATGGTCACTGGGCGATCCGATCTTTGATCAATGTCGACACCGCGTCAAAGTCGCGGACCACACGTGTCACCCGTTCATCCCGATCATATAGGTCGGCCATGCGCGCAGGCAGGGGCGGTGATATGCTCGTGGCAGCGTTCACCGCGTCGGGGAATTTGGCCGGGTGCGCGGTAGCCAAAGTGATCATCGGCGTATCGCCCAAATGATCCTCGGCCACATCCACACCCACGGCGGAATGCGGGCAAAGCAGTTCACCATGTTCCGCCAAATAGCGGGTGATCGCGGCGGATGTCTCATCCTCTGACGCGCGGCCTGACAGGAACGTATCGCGCAGATACTGATAGGCCCCTTGAGAAATTTTGAACCCACCCGATTTCAAATCGTCCATCTGGGCGGCAACCGTTTCGCCATCACGCCCATAGGCATCGAACAAGGCCCGTTCAAAATTGGACGATACCTGAATATCCATCGACGGGCTGATGGATGGGGTCACACCCTCTTTGGTGTAGGCGCCGGTTTCCAAGGTGCGGTGCAGGATGTCATTCTGGTTCGTTGCGACAACCAAATCCTTGATCGGCAGACCCATTTGCTTGGCGATGTAACCGGCGAAGATGTCACCAAAATTACCCGTCGGCACGGTGAACGACACCTCGCGATGCGGCGCACCAAGGCTGACCGCGCTGCTGAAATAATAGACGACCTGCGCCAGAACGCGGCCCCAATTGATGCTGTTCACACCTGCCAGCCGCACACCTTCGCGAAAATCGGTGTTGTTGAACATATCCTTAAGCATCGCCTGACAGTCATCAAAATCGCCGTCCATCGCCAGCGCATGCACGTTGGCTTCAATCGGCGTTGTCATCTGACGGCGCTGGACCTCGGACACCCGACCATGGGGGAACAGGATAAAGACATCGACATTGTCGAGCCCGCGAAAGGCCTCAATCGCAGCAGAGCCGGTATCACCGGATGTGGCCCCCACGATGGTGATGCGGTTCCCCGAACGGGTGAGCGATGCCTGAAACATCTGCCCGATCAGCTGCATGGCAAAATCTTTGAACGCAAGCGTCGGGCCGTGAAAAAGTTCTAGCAGAAAATGATTTGGCGCGATTTGGACCAAGGGTGCGCGCGCGA
This sequence comes from Yoonia sp., assembly GCA_029250945.1. Lineage (GTDB taxonomy): Bacteria > Pseudomonadota > Alphaproteobacteria > Rhodobacterales > Rhodobacteraceae > Yoonia. Next base: position 63,408 of record JAQXEG010000011.1, on the reverse strand, counting down.
CATGGCCAAAGCCCGCATAAGCACGCGCAATCATGTCGCGGAATTCCTGATCGGTGAACGTATCCCCGATGAACGGGCGCATGACCGTGAAGGCTATGTCTTCATAACTTTGACCGGCCATTTCAGCGATCTGATCGGCCGTCAGCGTCGGCACGGTTTCTGGCACATAGAGCCCGCCGTCGGTCGCGAGGCCGGTCATCATCGCCTGTTCAAATGTTAGTGCAGGCGCTTGGCCGCGGGTCGAGATATAACGCATCGTCTAAGTGTCCTTGCTCCGCAAAATGCGGGAGATCAGAAAAAATGTCATGGCCGCCCAGACCAGCGCCAGCCCGAACCAGGTCACCGCATAGCTGAGATGATCGTTCTTGATCGTGCTGGTGTCGACCGGCAAAAGCGTTGTGCGGGGATCGGCCGCGGACATTTGTGCCGCAACCACCATCAGTGGCTCTGTCCCCAAAGCTGCCGACATGGCCGACAGATCACGCCCGAACCAAATGTTCTTGGGCAGATCAGGATCAGGTGTGGATGAATTGACGTCGTCCGGCCAAATCAAATTGCCGATCACATCGGTTGGACCAAGCGTCGCAGTTTGCGATTTCGCGTCCAACGGAAGCAACCCAAGGTCGATCAAAATCCGGCGCGTGCCAGTGTCGAACGCACGAATGACACGGTATCCTGTCCCCGCCGCGGTGCCGGAAACAAGCACGTGCAATTCATCCTGACCGGGCGTGCCGCTTAGCAGGACGGCGCGATATTCATCTGCTGCTTCGGTCGGCGTATCTGGAATCGGGACGGCAGAGGCGCTGATGCGGGAATTGATATCGGCAAGCACGCCTTCTTTCCACGCTAAGCGGTCCAGCTGCCATAGCCCCAACCACGTCAGAACGATGACCCCGCTTAGGCCAAGAACGATAGGAAAGATGAGTTTACGCACGAGAATTCAAAGAGCCGTTTTATGGAAAAAGGCGCCCGCAGAAATCCACGCGCGCCTTGTGTTTGTCAAGCAGTGGGTCAAATCCCATCCTGCGTAGGATGCGTTTCAACGCATCTGTCGGTTATCAGCCGCCCCAGATGTAGACAGCTGCGAACAAGAACAACCAAACCACATCCACAAAGTGCCAGTACCAAGCTGCGGCTTCAAAGCCGACGTGCTTTTCTGGGGTAAAGTGACCGCGGTTCAAACGCACCAAGCACACCAGCAAAAAGATTGTGCCGATAAAGACGTGGAAACCGTGAAAGCCTGTCGCCATAAAGAAGTTCGCGCCATAGATGTTGCCGGAGAAGCCAAACGCCGCATGTGAGTATTCATAAACCTGGAACACGGTGAACAATGCGCCCAGTGCCACGGCAAGGATCAGACCCCACTTCATGTCCTGACGGTTGTTTTCGTGAACCAGCGCGTGGTGCGCCCATGTCGCGGCCATACCCGAACACAGCAGGATCAGCGTGTTGATCAGCGGCAGGTGCCATGGGTCAAATGTTTCGATTCCCGCAGGAGGCCAAACGCCATCAACCATCGGGGAGGTCCCGTCAGGGTTCATCGGGTACATCGCATGCTTAAAGAACGACCAGAACCATGCTGCAAAGAACATAACCTCAGACATGATGAACATGATGAAGCCATAGCGCAGGCCGATGCGTACAACCGGTGTGTGGTCGCCAACGTGGCTTTCGGCCACAACCTCGGCCCACCATGCGTACATGACGTAGAGAACAGCCGCGAGACCGATCAGGAACATATACGGGCCGGACCCGTGCATCCAGATAACGGAGCCAAACAGCATGATAAACGCGCCAAGGGACGCGATCAGCGGCCAGATAGAAGGCGGCAAAATGTGATAGTCGTGATTTTTCTCATGCGCCATGGCGTGTCTTCCCTTTGGGCTTGTCGTCTTAATTTGTGTCTATGGCGATTTCGGACGCCGTTGTCAAAGTCTCTGGCACATCCAAAGCGGCCTGCATTTCCTCTTCGGGCAGATCAATCTCATAGAATGTATAACCAAGTGTGATTGTGTGGACGTATTGCCCTTCGCGGTCGTCGACGATCGCCGGATCAACAAAGAAGGACACGGGCATCATCACCGTTTCGCCCGGTTGCAAAATCTGCTCTTCAAAGCAGAAACACGCGATTTTATCAAAGAATGCACCAGCCTCATAAGGGGTCACATTATAGGCGGCAGAACCGGCGACGGGCACATCGGCTGGGTTGTGAGCCTCGTAGAAAGCCAGACCCGTCTCTCCGATCCGCAGTTCCATTTCGCGTTGGGCCGGTTTGAACGTCCACGGCATGTCGCGATCAAGCGAGGCGTCAAAACGGACGATGATCGTTTCGTCCAAAATCACATCGGACCCGGATTCGGCCACGTTTGTTGCGCCGCCAAAACCGGTCACGCGGCAAAACCAATCATAGAATGGCACCGACGCCCAAGCGAGCGCGCCCATCACAATCACAACACTGACCGTTTGCGCCAATGTGCGCTGCGGGCCTTGTAAGTTTGGGAAAATCTTCATTCGGTATCTCCTTCCTGCGGGATAATCGCAGGACGAGCCACATGATCAAAGTTTTCGAATTGTCGCGCATCGCCCAATTGCAAAACCTTGACGACCGTCAGAGCAAAGACCAGCCCGATAAAGCCGATCAACAACGCGCCGACACCAAAGTTGCGGCCTTTACGGCGTTCGTGGACTTCGTGTTCTACCTTAATTGCCATGGATTACACTCCGGTTGTGCGCAGTGCGGCTTCGACCAGCAAGGCGCCAAAATGCAGGAATAGGTAGTATAGCGAAACTTTGAACACCTTGCGTTCGACGAGATAGTTGTCAGCCTCAGCCGCCGCATCATCGCGGCGCCAGATGCCATAACAGCCCTTGAGGAACCAAGCGTTCATCACAGCCGCAACGCCAAGATAGACGTAACCACCGATAGACGTGAACCCGATGCCAAGCGCCACAGGCGCGAGCAGGACCGCGTAGGCGATCACATGACGGCGCGTGCTATCGCGGCCGTGTGTTTCGGTCAGCATAGGCACATCCGCGTCGCCGTAATCCGTTTTCACGAAAAGCGCGAGCGCCCAGAAATGCGGCGGTGTCCACATGAAGATCAACGCAAACATCAACACAGATTCAATAGACACGCTGCCCGTTGCAACAGCCCAGCCGATCATTGGGGGGAATGCACCTGCGGCACCACCGATCACGATGTTCTGTGGTGTCGCCCGTTTGAGCCACATCGAATAGATCACCGCGTAAAAGAAAATGGTGAAGGCAAGCAAACCAGCAGACAGCGCATTGGTTGCCAGCCACAGCAGGACGATAGAGAAGCCAGAAAGCGCGAGCCCGATGCCCAGCGCCTCACCGGGTTGCACGCGGCCCGACGGAATTGGACGTTTGGCAGTGCGGCGCATTTTCGCGTCGATATCCGCGTCCCACCACATGTTCAGCGCGCCAGAGGCCCCTGCCCCTACAGCGATGCACAAAATGGCCAGAAAGCCGATGAACGGATGTCCAGGCGTCGGGGCGACCAGCAACCCGACGAGCGCTGTGAAAATCACAAGCGACATTACGCGGGGTTTCATCAGGGCGAAATAGTCGCCCATGCCGGCTTCATATGGTTGGTCTTGCACGCTCATGTCAGTCATCTTCGGTCCCAAAAAAGGAGAAAGATGGGTTAAAACCCATCCTACGCAGCCGTAAGTCACAACAGGCCTTGGCCCGTTGTGACAGATGTTAGTTTAGACGCCGTTGATTTCTTTGGCTTCGGTCAGCCACGCATCGTACGTTTCTTGGCTGACGACCTTAACAGTGATCGGCATATAGGCGTGGTCCTTGCCGCAAAGTTCGGAACACTGACCAAAGAAGATGCCTTCTTTCTCGGCTGCGAACCAAAGTTGTGCCAGACGACCGGGCACTGCATCCTGCTTCACACCGAAGGCCGGGATCGTCCAAGAGTGGATCACGTCGGCGCCAGTCAACTGCATAACGATTGTTGCGCCAACTGGCACGACAACAGCGGTGTCTGTCGCAAGGCGGTATTCGTTTTGCGAATAACCAAATTCTTCCAGCTCGTCGCGGGCCAGCATGAAGCTGTCGAATGCCACGCCATCGTCAACATATTCATAGCCCCAGTACCACTGGTAGCCCGTGACCTTAATCGTGATGTCACCCTGCGGAATTTCCTGCTGTTTGAACAAAACGGGCAAGGAGAACGCACCAATGACGACCAGAATGACGATCGGAATGATCGTCCAGGCCACTTCCAACAGGGAGTGGTGTGTGAATGTCTGTGGTGTCGGGTTTGCCTTGGCGTTGTAGCGCACAAAAACCCAAATCATCAGGGCCGTCACGAACAGTGTAATCGCGGTGATCAGCACCAGCAGCATACCGTCAAGCCACTGCACATCGCGGGCCAATTCGGTTGCAGCAGGCTGAAACCCGATTTCACCCAATGTCGGTGCGCCGATGATCTCTAGCTCTTGGTTGACGTCTTGGGCAGACGCGGATGCGCCCGCAAGGATCAGACCAGCCGAGGCCCAAAGAGAAGTCGCAATGGTGTTCAAACGCATATCAAAACCTGTCTATCATGGCCCGCGGGCCGCGTCGTGTAAGGGGTTTCGTCCAGTCGTCAGACGGAATCCCGTTGTATCTAGTGGCTCTAGTCCCATATCTTGATGAACAACTCAAGAACCGGTGTTGCGGCAAACAGCCGCGAAGCCGAAAAAATCATTCTTTTGCAGGGAAACCTTATGTCAGCTGACCTATTTGCCCCATTCGATACGAATCTCGACCATGATACCACGCTTAAGATCGTGCAGGACGCGACCCTTGGGGCCGATGATGGCGAACTTTTCCTTGAGCGGTGCAAATCAGAGGTGCTTTCATTTGATGATGGCCGTGTCAAAACCGCGAGCTTTGATGCTTCCGAAGGGTTCGGTCTGCGCGCCGTGCGCGGAGAGACGACGGGCTACGCCCATTCCAGCACAATCGACGAACATGCCCTGCGCCGCGCCGTGGCGACCACGCGGCTGGCCATTGGTGATGGCGGCGGCAACTTGGCCGCAGGTCCCATAGGCACCAATAAAAAACTGTATTCAGACGAAGACCCGATGTTGCAGGCGACGTTTCCTGCCAAAATCGACATCCTGCGCGAAATTGACCAGTTTGCCCGCGACCTCGACAAACGTGTGGTGCAGGTTTCGGCCACGCTGGCCGCATCCCACCAAGAGGTGCTGATCCTGCGCCCAGACGGCGTTCTGGTGACCGACACGCGCCCCATGAGCCGGCTGAACGTATCCGTCATCATCGAAGACAACGGCAAACGCGAATCCGGCACGTCAGGTGCCGGTGGGCGGGCTGGTGTGATCGGGCTTATTTCCCATGATCATTGGAAACCTGCCGTGCGCGAGGCGCTGCGCATTGCGACCGTCAACCTTGACGCCGAACCGGCACCAGCGGGCGTGATGGACGTCGTGCTTGGCCCCGGCTGGCCCGGCATCCTGCTGCACGAGGCGATTGGCCACGGGTTAGAGGGCGATTTCAACCGCAAGGGATCATCCGCATTCGCAGGTCTTATGGGCCAACAGATTGCCGCCAAAGGCGTGACCGTGCTGGACGACGGCACCATCCCTGACCGGCGCGGGTCCATCACCGTGGACGACGAAGGCACGCCATCCGCCAAAAACACATTGATCGAGGACGGCGTGCTGGTCGGCTATATGCAAGACCGCCAGAACGCGCGTCTAATGGGCGTGGACCCCACAGGCAACGGGCGGCGCGAAAGCTATCAACACGCACCAATGCCGCGCATGACCAACACCTATATGCTGGCAGGCGACGCAGACCCCGCATCGCTAGTCGCGGACCTTAAGGACGGGATCTACGCGGTGGGATTTGGTGGCGGCCAGGTCGACATCACAAACGGTAAATTCGTGTTTTCCTGCACAGAGGCCTACCGCGTCAAAAACGGCAAGGTCGGCGCACCAGTCAAAGGGGCGACGCTGATCGGCGACGGGGCCACATCATTGACCAACATCCAAGGTATCGGCAACGACCTAGAGCTTGACCCCGGCATCGGGAACTGTGGCAAATCAGGGCAATGGGTGCCGGTCGGCGTGGGCCAACCCAGCCTGAAAATCGGTGGGCTGACAATCGGTGGCGCCGCCGGTTGACCATTCTGATCTACGACGCGCCGGTGACCGACCCTAGCAGAATGCGCCAAGCTGCTAAATTAGGGGCTGTCGCTATGCTGGGTGGGTCGCTAATTGGCATGATCATTCTGGCCGTTGTGCTTGCTGACACGCAAGTTAACGCAATGTTGGCCTATGCGGTTTGCGCCGTGTTCTATTGGTTGATCAGTCTGCTGATCGTACTGCCAGCGCTTGCGCTGATTTGGCCGATTATCAAATTCGCGTTGCGGCGAGGCCTGTCTGGACTGATGCCCACTTTGGCGGTGGGTGGTGCAACAGGTGGGCTGATCGGGCTTTTGATCTGGAGCAGCTTGGCCGCGAACGCCGACCTTAGGGGCGTTGCAATATTCGCGGGCGTCGGCCTGATCTACAGCCTGTTATGCTGGATCGGAATGCAGCGCGCGATTCGTGGGTAATAGTGACGATCCCCACTATTTATGAGGGGACCGCCGCCAACATCGACCAGACCAATGCATTGCCTATCAGCATGGTCGATACGTATTTTTATAATGACTAACAATGACTTGCCTGATTTATCCCCACGTTAATTCACATTGAGCTGGGATTGTTCACACCTCGTTAAGCTTCATGAAATTAACTGTTTGCAGCAACAAGGCGGAGCACGGGATGGCCGGAGCACAACTGTCTTCCACTCACCCTCCACACCCATTCCCGTCGGAAGAAGATATTGTCACCTGTCTCCGCCTGTTGCGATCCCGGCGCGTGGGACCGGCCACCTACCGGCGCATGATACGTGAACACGGTTCTGCCAGCGCGGCACTGGCCACCCTGCCCGATGTCGCGGCCAGCGCAGGGGTCACGGATTACCAGATTTGCCTGACCGGGGTCGTGATGGCCGAACTAAAAACAGCACGTACCAACGATGCCCGCCTGCTTGTGCAGGGCACACCAGATTTCACCGCGGCCCTTGATGACCTTGACGATGCGCCACCCTTGTTATGGTCCATCGGTGACACGTCGCTTTTGGCGCGGCCGGTGATCGCGATGGTTGGTGCGCGCAACGCATCATCGCTCGGGACGCGCATGGCCAAGAAACTGGCCGCCGATCTGGGTGACGCTGGCTATGTCATCGTGTCGGGCCTTGCCCGCGGCGTGGACACCGCCGCACATTTGGCCAGCCTGACGACCGGCACCATCGCGGTGCAGGCTGGCGGTGTGGATGTGATCTACCCCACCGAGAATACTGCACTTACCCAAGATATTGCGAAATCCGGCCTGCGCCTATCGGAGATGGCCATGGGGATGCAGCCCCAAGCCCGCCATTTCCCTGCGCGCAACCGGATCATATCCGGCCTGTCGATGGGCGTTGTCGTGATAGAGGCGGCGGCCAAGTCCGGCAGCCTGATCACCGCACGCAACGCGCTTGACCAATCGCGCGACGTGTTGGCCGTGCCAGGGCATCCGTTCGACGGGCGCACCGCAGGCTGCACTATGTTGATCCGTGATGGAGCCACATTGGTGAGCAGCGCCGATGACGTGATTGAGGCGCTTGGCCATATCCACCCGCCACAGTTCCCAGAATTGGCGCTACCCACGCCCGCACCGAAACAAAACCTGCGGCAAACTGCCGACCTGCACAGCAAAATCCTACAACGGCTTGGCCCATCACCAGTGGCCGAGGACCAGCTGATCCGCGACCTTGGTGCAGCCCCCACGACGGTCGCGCCCGCGCTTGTTTCGCTCGAACCCGATGGGCGGATCAGACGGCAGCGCGGCGAGCTTTTGTCGCTTTCAGACTGACCCCGCACATCAGGAAAGATGCGTACCCCGCGCACTTTCCCCTTTGACATTTGCATGCATTGACATTCAGTTGCGACCAACCACATGTAGCAAATTCCTTGCCCTCGTGCCCGTATTCAAAGGTTTTTCATGCCAGTTGTCGTCGTCGAATCCCCAGCTAAAGCCAAGACAATCAATAAATATTTGGGATCTGACTATACGGTCCTAGCGTCTTATGGCCACGTGCGTGACCTGCTGCCCAAGGATGGTTCTGTGCTGCCCGACGAAGATTTCCAAATGAAATGGGAGATCGCGACAGACAGCAAAAAGCACATCAAGGCGATTATTGATGCGCTTAAAAACGACAACGAACTGATCCTCGCGACCGACCCCGACCGCGAGGGCGAAGCGATCAGTTGGCACCTGCAAGAGGCGCTGACCGCCAAGAAGGCGATCAAGAAAGACACGCCCGTATCCCGCGTCGTTTTCAACGCGATCACCAAGACCGCCGTGACCGAGGCGATGAAAAATCCCCGTCAGGTCGACGTGCCGCTGGTCGATGCCTATCTGGCACGCCGTGCACTTGATTACCTTGTGGGGTTCAACCTGTCCCCAGTGCTGTGGCGCAAACTGCCGGGGTCGCGGTCTGCGGGGAGGGTCCAATCCGTCACCCTGCGGATCATCTGCGAACGCGAAATGGAGATCGAGGCGTTCAAAAACCGCGAATACTGGTCCGTTAAAGCCGTGCTCGAAAACGCGCGGGGTGCCACGTATGAGGCGCGGCTAACCCATCTGGCGGGTAACAAGCTTGATAAATTCGACATCGCTGACGCAACCCAAGCCGAGATGGCCGTGCAGGCGGTCAACAGCCGCGATTTGTCCGTCCAAACGGTCGAGGCGAAACCCGCCAGCCGGAACCCGTCCCCGCCGTTCATGACATCGACACTGCAACAAGAGGCGAGCCGCAAGTTCGGCTTTGGCGCGCGGCAAACCATGTCTGTCGCCCAGCGCCTGTATGAGGCCGGCTTGATCACCTATATGCGGACCGACGGCATCGACATGGCCCCCGAGGCCGTGACCGCCGCGCGTGACGCAATCGGCAAAAAGTTTGGCGATAAATACGTCCCCAAGGACGCCCGCGTTTACAAAAACAAGGCCAAGAACGCCCAAGAGGCCCACGAATGTGTGCGCCCGACCGATATGATGGTGGCTACAGAAGACGCCAAAATCATGGATGGCGATCAGCGTAAGCTTTACGATCTGATCTACAAACGTACACTTGCCAGCCAGATGGCTGCGGCCCGTCTGGAACGCACCACGGTTGAAATCGGGTCAGCCGATGGGCAGGTCATGCTGCGCGCCAATGGTCAGGTGATGTTGTTTGACGGCTTCCTTGCTGTCTATGAAGAAGGCAGGGATGACACGTCCGGCGATGAGGACGACAAGCGCCTGCCGCAAATCGCCGAAGGCGAAAAGGCCAGCGTTGCCGCCAATTCCGCCCTTATGGCCGAATTCCGCAAGCTGTCCGACACGGGCGGCGATGATGTGGTTGAGGACAGCAAGGCGCTATCACTGACTTCTGAGCGTGCGATTTTGGCCGAACAAAAAGCCGTGCTTGCATCCCAGCATTTCACCCAGCCCCCGCCCCGCTATACAGAGGCCACACTGGTTAAACGCATGGAAGAGCTGGGCATCGGCCGTCCATCCACCTACGCGTCGATCGTGACCACCATTCAGGATCGCGGCTATGTGGAAAAAGACAAAAACCGCCTGATCCCACAAGATAAGGGGCGTTTGGTAACGGCATTCCTGACCAACTATTTCCGCAAATACATCGGCTATGATTTCACCGCGGATCTGGAAAACCAGCTGGATGAAGTGTCCGCAGGCGACGCGGACTATAAGAAGGTGCTGGGGAACTTCTGGCGCGACTTCTCTGCCGCGATTGGTGAGACATCCGAGCTGCGCATCACTGAAGTTCTCGAAAAAATCAACGAGGTGCTTGAACCACACCTGTTCCCACCGCTCGAGGATGGCGGCGATCCGCGTCAGTGCCAGAACTGCGGCGTGGGCCGTTTGTCGATGCGCACAGCACGGTCCGGCGGTGCGTTTATCGGCTGCTCCAACTATCCCGAATGCCGTTACACCCGCGCCTTTGGCCCGCCCAATCCAGAGGCAGAGGCATCCGCCATTCCGCCAGAGGGGAAGCTGCTGGGCGAGGATGCAGGCGACAACATCCGCGTGTTCAAAGGCCGCTTTGGCCCCTACGTCCAGCGTGGCGAAGTGACCGAAGACAACAAAAAGCCACCCCGCACTGGTGTGCCAGAGGGTTGGAACCCCGAAGAAATCGGGATTGAAGACGCGTTAAAGCTTCTCGAACTGCCCCGCCTGATCGGCGAACACCCAGAGGACGGCGTGAACGTCTGGGCGAACCTCGGGCGCTATGGTCCGTATCTGAAACACGCGGAAAACACGTCGTTCAAGGGTGGCACCAACGCTAACCTGCCCGGGATCGAAGACGTCTGGACCGTCGGCATGAACCACGCCGTGCAGCTACTGGCCGAGAAAAAGGCAAGCCGTAGCAACCGTGGCAAGGCTGCAACCCCCATTTACGAACTGGGCGAACACCCAGAGGCGGGCGGGCCGGTCAATGTATATGACGGTAAATACGGCCCCTATGTGAAATGGGAAAAGATCAACGCGACGATCCCCGACACCGTTGAACCTGCTGATCTGACGCTGGCCCAAGCGGTGCATCTGATTGATGAACGCGCCGCCAAGACAGGCAAGAAGGTCACCAAGAAGAAAGCGCCGGCCAAGAAAAAGCCTGCTGCAAAGAAGAAAGCAGCGCCGAAAAAGAAACCTGCGGCCAAGAAAGAGTGATCTTTCGCGGGTATTTTGCAACCGGTTGCAAAATACCCGCCGCGTCGCAGCATTTTGTTTGACTCCCGTTCGGCGGCGCGGCAACGTCGCCCCATCGAACCGGAGAACCCCATGAAAAAGATTTATCCAAATGCCGCTGCGGCCCTTGATGGGCTTTTGCACGATGGCATGTTTATCGCATCCGGCGGCTTTGGCCTGTGCGGTATCCCCGAATTGCTGCTGTCCGCGATCAAGGACGCAGGCACCAAGGACCTGACATTCGCGTCCAACAACGCAGGCGTTGATGATTTTGGCATCGGCATCTTATTGCAGACCAAGCAAGTCAAGAAAATGATCAGCTCTTACGTGGGTGAGAACGCGGAATTCATGCGCCAATACCTGTCCGGAGAGTTGGAACTTGAATTCAACCCACAAGGCACATTGGCCGAACGCATGCGCGCTGGCGGCTGTGGCATTCCGGGCTTCTACACCAAAACCGGCGTTGGCACCGTGATTGCCGAGGGCAAAGAGCATAAAGATTTCAAAGGCGAGACTTACATTATGGAAGAAGGCATCTTTGCCGATCTGGCCATTGTGAAGGCTTGGAAAGCGGACGAGACAGGGAACCTGATTTTCCGCAGAACCGCCCGCAACTTTAACCCGCCCGCCGCCATGTGTGGCAAGGTCTGCGTGGTCGAAGTTGAGGAAATCGTGCCGACAGGTTCGCTTGACCCCGATCACATTCATCTGCCAGGCATCTACGTCCACCGCCTGATCCAAGGCGACCACGAAAAGCGCATTGAACAGCGCACAGTCCGGGAGGCGTAACCATGTGGGATCGCAATCAAATGGCCGAACGGGCCGCGCAGGAACTCGAAGACGGGACTTATGTGAACCTTGGCATCGGCATCCCCACGCTTGTCGCTAATTATGTGGGCGACAAGGATATCACCCTGCAATCGGAAAACGGCATGCTGGGCATGGGCCCCTTCCCGATCGCAGGTGACGAAGACGCTGATCTGATCAACGCAGGCAAACAGACAATTACAGAGCTCGACCGCACCGCCTATTTCGATAGCGCCACATCCTTTGGCATGATCCGTGGCGGCAAGATTGCCGCGGCGATCCTTGGCGCGATGGAAGTGGCCGAAAATGGCGATCTGGCGAACTGGATGATCCCCGGCAAGCTGGTCAAGGGCATGGGCGGCGCGATGGATCTGGTCGCCGGTGTTGGCCGCGTGATCGTTGTGATGGACCACACCAACAAACACGGCGACAGCAAGGTGCTGAAATCCTGCACCCTACCTTTGACCGGTCAAGGCGTCGTGCACCGCATAATCACCAACCTTGGTGTGCTGGATGTTGTCGCAGGCGGCCTACAGATTGTTGAGACCGCAGAGGGCGTGACCGAGCAGGAATTGCGCGACGCGACCGAGGCAACAATCGTCTAAGACATATCAGGCGCCGTTGTTATGGAACACGCACCCGTCCGTCATCAACTGCGGCGGCGTCTGGCACAGCCCCTTGGCAATCGTCCAAGCGGCCAACACTTTGGGCACATAGAAGCGGGTTTCGGCATAGGGCGGGACACCAGCGTTGCTTCTCGCGGCCCGCTCGCCCACATTATAACCCGCCAATACCAAAATCGGGTCATTGCCAAAGTGATCCATCAACCACGCAAGATAGGCGACGCCTGCTTTGATATTCTCTGCAGGGTTCAAACGGTCTGTGACACCAAAGCGGGCCGCAGTGGCGGGCATCAGCTGCATCAACCCCTGTGCGCCAGCATGGCTCTCGGCGGTGATTTGTCCCGCGCTTTCGACTGAAATCAGCGCAAGAACCAGCGCGGGCGATACATCCGTCCCCACAGTGGCGCGCAAAATATCGAGCCCGTGTTAGTTAGCCACAGCCTGTAGATCCTGCAAACGCGGGATCGGCACGGCCTTACCCTCTGGCGCATTGGCGATCTCACGCAGCGCAAGCTCTAACCGCCCTGGCTCTGTGTCAGAGATATCGGGCGCACACCTGCCCAGAACCATTCCAGACCGCTGACACGCGGCGCGGCGGGCGTCTCGGCCCCCGTCCCTGCTGATCTGGCGGTTGCTGGCGCGCTGGGGGCTTGTGGTGCGGCAGGTGCGATTTGGACCGTGATCCGCTAGCGCGACGAATTGGTTTTGGGAACGGTGACACGTTTAAACGAGAAATCAGGCTGAAACCGCGATGTTTCCGCCCCAAGCGGCCCCGTCACAAGCATACAAGCGGCGATAGCCGCGATCATTCGCTGTGATTTATACATTTTGCCTGCTCATGTTTTGTTTTTATGGACGCAACTATCGCAGAAACACGCCCCTGAGACGAGCCAAAGCAAAACAATCCTTTATATTTGGGGCTGATTGGCAACAACGCGGGAACAATCCAGAAGGCGATGCGAAATCTGTTGCGACCACAAAAATTTACGCCCCGACACGGATGCTCGCCTATGGCGAGCCCCTGACCGAGGAAGACATCGCATTGATCGACTATGCAGTCGAATTTGTACCCGAAGGGTCATTTGCCACCATCGAAGATGGTGTTCCCAGACGGCGTTGATGTAGCACGTGTGGTGCTGCGCCAGATGGAGGTGAACGAACCCATTTTGGCCGTGAAAGTGACCGAACCCGGCCGTAGCGCAGGCATCATCAGCCGGCTCAAGCGCGGGATGCGTGCCTGTACGATCAAGGCTGATGTAGCCAGTGACGTTTCGGGCTTTTTGCGCCCAAACGACCTTGTCGACATCTGTTGGACCAGCACCGGTGACCAGATCAACCGCGGCTTTACCCAGTTGATCCAGCCAGGTGTTGAGATTATCGCGATTGACCAATCTGCCACCGGCGAAATCACGGGCGCATCAGTTGCACGTACAGTGACCGTTCAGATCACGCCGCAGGACGTCGCACTTTTGGCGCAGGCCCAGACAACCGGCAAACTGTCGTTGTCGCTGGTCGGCGAAGGTGACGATACAGTGTCTGGCGAAATTCAGGTTGATCAGCGTCAACTGCTCGGCATCTCAGAACCAGAGCCGGTCGTTGCATAGGTCGAAATCAAACCTGCAGAAGAGATCTGCACCATTCGGACCCGTAGCGGCGCGGATGTGGTTGAAATCTCGATCCCCTGCACGAACTAAGCCATTACGAGGATCACCAAGGGGCGCCCTTTCGTTTGAAACGGGCGCCCTTTTGGCATCATTTCGGGCAAGTGATGCAAGTTATCCACAGCAATTCCGCAGCTCAATGCATTGATTCTTGCAATAATTCTGTTTTCGGGGCAAATTTCTACGAAACACGGGCAAAAAGACCCGATAAATGAGGCGTGATCGGAGAGGCAGGTCACATTGACATATAAGAATTTTATCAAAGCGGCAGTGGCCAGCTTTGCGTTGGCTGTTGTAACGGTCCCATCCGTTTCACATGCGGAAACCTTGCGCGTGATGCGTGGCGCACCATCCAGCGCCCTAAACGTGCCGATGAACCGCGCGGTTGTCGTCGAAAGCGAAAGCCCCTTCACCGAATTGTCGATCGCCAACCCTGGCATCGCGGATATTTCATCCCTGTCTGACCGGACAATCTATGTCCTTGGCAAGGAACCAGGTCGCACCACCCTCACGCTTTTGGGTGCTGATGGGCGTTTGATCACCAATGTTGAAGTCCACGTGACCCCTGACATCGCGGAATTTAAGGAACGGCTTGGCCAGATCCTTCCCGGTGAAAATATCGAAGTGCGGACAGCCAACAACGGCATCGTTTTGTCTGGCACTGTCAGCTCCATCTCGCGGCTTGATCGCGCCATGGAGCTTGCACAGCGTTACGCGCCGGACCGCGTGTCCAATCTGATGTCCGTCGGTGGCACCCAGCAGGTCATGCTTAAGGTGCGGTTTGCAGAAATGCAGCGGTCGGTCAGCAAATCACTGTCATCGTCAATCGCGCTGCAAGGTGCCGCACTTAATAACAGGCTTAGCATCGTGGGCGGGACCAATGGTGCGGCCAACTCTAGCGCATTGTCGACAACGATCAACGGATCACTGCCCGCGACCAACGAAAGCAACGGCGCCTTCCTGTTCGGCTTTAACGCTGGCGGTGTTGAGGTTGGCATCCTGCTCGAGGCACTGGAATCCCGCGGCGTTGTGCGCACATTGGCGGAACCGAACCTGACCGCGCTTAGCGGCCAAGAGGCAAAGTTCCTTGCCGGTGGCGAATACCCAATTCCCGTGTCCCAAGACGGCGGATCAATTTCCGTTCAGTATAAACCTTTTGGTGTTGAACTGAACTTTACCCCGCGCGTGATTGACACCGACATTATTAATCTGGAACTGTCGGCGGCTGTATCCTCGCTTGATACGACGAACGGGATTACGACCAACGGCTTTACGATTGACGCGTTCAAGCGCCGTGAAACATCCACAACAGTTGAAATGCGTGACGGCGAAAGCTTTGCGATTGCGGGGCTTTTGCAGGACGATTTTGTTGACCTGAACGGTCAGGTGCCGTGGGTTGGCGATATTCCGATCCTTGGCTCGCTGTTCCGGTCCGCCGAATATGCCCGCAGCCAGACCGAGCTGGTGATTATTGTCACACCGCATCTTGTCACCCCCACCCGCGGAGAGGTTCTGGCCCTGCCAACCGACCGTGTGCAGCCGCCAAGCGAACGTGATTTGTTCCTGTTTGGCCGCGTTGCAGCCGAAACAGCCCCGAAAACCGGTGGCGCAGGCGAAGTTGCACGCCAAGACTTTAGCGGGTCTTACGGCTACGTGCTCGACGATTGATAAGGAAGCAGTACGATCCGCTTGATAAGCTCAAGGCAGCCCCGCGCAAGGAAAAGGACGGCAATGCCAAAGGCCAGCGTTTGCGTGCCGCGCAGCGTAGTGAAAAGCTGGACAAATACGCCAACTTCCTTGAACCGCAAAACGTTGAAGAATACTCCACGATCAAGCTAAAGCTTGTGCAAGCCGGCTATCATTCCAAGAACGCTGTGCGCATGTATTATCTGGCCCAGTTCACATTGGGCATTCTTGGGCTGTCTTGGGCGGCGCCTATGCATTGTTGAAAATGCAGCAGGGCGACGTGTCCAGCAAGGGCCTGATGATGATCCTGATCCCCGCGGTTGCAGGTTATTTGGGGCCGAAATACTGGGTCACACGGCGTCAGGCATCCCGCCAAGAGGCAATCACAAACGGGTTCCCCGATAGCTTGGACATGATGTTGGTTTGCGTGGAGGCTGGTCAATCGCTGGACCAATTCATCCTGCGCGTTACCAAGGAGCTGAAATCAGGTTTCCCTGATCTGTCGTATGAGTTTGAGGTCTCAGCCACGAAATGAAGGCTGGCAAAGACAAAGCCTCCGTTCTCAAGGACATGGCCGAACGCGCGGGCGTGCAAGACATCAGCAGCTTCGTGACTGTTTTGGTGCAATCACAACAGTTCGGCACCTCAATCGCCGATGCGCTACGGGTGTGTGGCCCGGAAATGCGCGACAAAAGGATCATGCGCGCCGAAGAAGCAGCCAACAAACTGCCAACAAAGATGACTTTGGCCACGATAATGTTGACGGTCCCGCCGCTTCTGATCATTTTGATCGGGCCGTCGGTCTATTCGATCTCACAAAACCTCTGACGGCCAAAGGATACCGTTAGATGCGCAAAATTTGGGGTCTAATCTTGGTTGCCCTTATGACGCTCGCAGCCTGCACGTCAGGCGGCTTTGGGCGTTCAGACGATCAGGTTTTCGCGCCCGGCGTGGCGGGGGCATCTGACCTTGACGGGTTATTGGTCGGTCACCGCTTGATGGCCGCGGGTGAATTTGAACTCGCGCTCAAGGCATATACCCGCGCTGCATCACAACAGGGGCTGAACGTCGACACGCTTTCCGCATTGGGGTCCGCCAACTTGCGGTTGGGGCGTTTGGGGCAGGCAGAGAAACTGTTGCGACGCGCCACGAAAGAGGCGCCCGACTTTCCTGCCGCATGGAACAACCTTGGCGTCATTTTGATAGAACAGGGCAAAACCGCCGAAGCCGCAGCCATTTTCCGTAACGCCTTTGCAACGGATAACGGCAATTCCGACCAGATTAGAGAGAACTTGCGCTTATCTCTCGCCCAATTGTCCGATCCGTCCTATTTTCCTAATCAAAACGAGAACGTAAGATTGGTGCGTCGGGGAACGGGCGACTTTGTCCTACTGACCGCACTTTAGAGGCAAAAGCAGCAAAGGACGCAAAAAAATGCGCCACCCTATTATTCTAACGCTGGTCGCGACCGCGACAATCGGGCTATCGGCTTGTGAAAAATCAGGCGAACAACAGGTTGAACGCGCGTTGCAAGATCTGAATGTTGTGGACGAAACAAATCTGAACGATGTGATGCTGACGATCGGTGACCCCGACGAAGCGGTCAACTATTTCGCCGGTGCGAACAAAAATTACCCCGGTCGGGTTGATCTCCAGCGTGGACTTGCCAAATCATTGATCCGTGCAGGCCGCGCGAACGAAGCCGTACCCGCATGGCAGGCCGTAATCGCACATGCCGACGCAACCCATGATGATACCGTTGAGCTGGCCGATGCATTCATCCGGACCAACAACTGGGAATCCGCCGCCACCACGCTGAACACCATTCCGCCAACGCATGAGACATTCAAACGCTACCGCCTAGAGGCGATGGTCGCGGACAGCAAAAAACAGTGGGAAAAAGCAGATAGCTTCTATCAGACCGCCGTTGGCCTGACGACGACACCCGCAAGCGTGCTGAACAACTGGGGCTATTCCAAGCTGACCCGCGGTAAATATTCCGAGGCCGAGCGCCTGTTCAACGATGCCTTGCGGCACAATACGGGCCTGTTCACCGCCAAAAATAACCTTGTTCTGGCGCGTAGTGCACAGCGCAATTACAACCTTCCCGTGGTGCCGATGACGCAGATTGAGCGTGCGCAATTGCTGCACACACTGGCGCTGGCTGCGATCAAGCAAAACGATGTGACAACGGGCAAGGGCCTTTTGCGCGAAGCAATCGACACCCACCCACAGCATTTCGAAGAGGCCGTCCGTTCGTTGCGCGCGCTCGAAGACAACGTGACCAACTAAACCATGATGGACCTCAGCCCGACCACCGCCATGTGGCTTTTGCCCGCCGCATTGCCGATTTCTGTGTTTTGCGCGTGGAATGACATGCGCGAGATGAAGATCCCGAACGTGACTGTCATGGCCTTGTTTTTAGGGTTCGCGGTGCTTGGGCTATTCGCCTTTGGGTTCCCGCAATACATGTGGCAATGGTCCCATCTGGTTGTCGTGCTGATCGTTGGTTTTGTGCTGAATGCCGCGGGCGTTATGGGGGCGGGTGACGCAAAATTTGCCGCCGCCGCCGCGCCATTTGTGGCCTTGGGTGATTGGCAGCTGCTCATGTGGGTATTTGCAGCCTGCATTTTTGCAGGATTTGTCACCCACCGGATTGCCAAACACAGCCCCTTACGCCGCCTTGTCCCCATTGGGAAAGCTGGAATTCAGGCCGCCGGTTCCCAATGGGCCTGCCGCGGGGCATGACATTCGTCTTTTATCTGCTGCTGGCAGCGACGCAATAATCAGCAACAATGCCATAAATCATGGCCGGTTTATCCATCATTTAGCCACAAACCTGTTGGATACGGGACCCTAACGGCCTCCCCTTTTCAGACGCCCAAGACAAAAGGGCAGAGCCAAATGAACATGCAAACCACCACCGTGATGGCCCCGCCGACGCCGAAAACCGTGGGCTAGATGCAACTGCCGATCGCCATGATGCGCGATATTTTGATCAAAACAATCTTTCGCATGAACGTGAATATGGTGTCGGAAATCGCCAAGGTGATTTGCCTGCCCATTCCCGTCACGCAAGAACTGGTGGACATCACCCGCAGGCAACTGCTGCTTGAGGCAACCGGCACCCTTAGCGCGACATCCGGCAATGAAATGGGGTATCAGCTAACAGATTCCGGCAAATCCAGTGCATTGGATGCTCTCGCCCAATCCGAATATTTCGGCGCGATGCCAGTTCCGCTGGACATGTACCGCGAACAGATCAAACGCCAGTCGATCCGCAATATCGCCATGACCCACGACCAGCTTAGTCGTGCCATGGGCCACCTGATTTTGCCACCCGCCCTGCTTGGAAACTTGGGGCCTGCGGTCGATGCAGGGCGCTCAATCCTGATGTACGGCCCTCCGGGGAACGAGAAATCATTCATCTCCAACGGTATTCGTGACGCCTTGGGGGATAAAATCTATGTCCCACGGGCCATCGAATATTCCGGCCAGGTGTCATCACCGTTTATGACCCGATTGTGCATTCCACGGCAGAGGCGGACGTCGACGACCCCACCAGCCTGCGCCGGACGGCGGGGCGTTTTGATACGCGTTACGTGCGCTGCGAACGCCCAACTGTGATCACCGGCGGCGAGCTGACGCTGGATATGTTGGACCTTGTCTACAAAAAAACCGCGCGCATCTATCAGGCGCCGCTTCAGCTGAAATTCACGGGTGGTATCTTCATCGTGGATGACCTTGGTCGCCAGATTGATCCGTCCCAAACGCTTGTGAACTGCTGGATTGTCCCGCTGGAAGAAAACAAAGATATCCTTGCAATGCAATCAAGTGAGAAATTTGAGGTCCCGTTTGACACCCTCGTGTTCTTTTCCACCAACTTTCATCCCAACAAGATCTTCGATAAGGCGGCCTTGCGCCGGATTTTCTACAAGATCAAAATTGATGGGCCGTCCCAATCTGATTTCCTCAAGATTATTGCCATGGTCGCCCGCAAGAAAAAGATGCCGCTCGACGAGGCGACATTGGTGCATTTGCTCAACAACCGATATCCTGAAATCGACAACGTCTATGCCAACTACCAGCCGGTTTTCCTGATCGACCAGATGATCGCAATTTGCGAATTCGAAGGCATCCCCTACCAGATGACCCCCAAACTGATCGACCGCGCGTGGGCCAACATGTTTGTACAGGACGAGGACATCGTGCGCTGGGCACGCCACCTTGCACCTGTTCTGAATTACCCCCAAACTTGGCATTCAGGTTGGGGGGTTTTGCATGTCTATGATCGTCGGAATCGCAGGGTGCGGGCGGATGGGTGCGCCCATGTTGGCCGCCTTGCGCCGCGCAAATATCGACGTAAAAGGGTTCGACGTGATCGCTGGGCGCGGTGACGACATCACGATCACCGCGTTCAAACAATCGCTGACCACCATGATCACCGTGGTGCGTGATACCGCCGAAACCGACGCGCTTTTGTTCACCGATCAGGCCATGATCGACGCAGCCGACCTGCGCACCATCATCATCGCGTCCACCCTGCCCCCCAGCTATGTGCGCGACCTGCGCGCCCGCGTACCAGCCCACATCACCTTGATCGACGCGCCGATGTCAGGCGCACAAATTCGTGCCGAGGCGGGCACCCTTTCTTTCATGCTTGGTGGCGCAATGGTCGACATTGATGCACATCGACATATCTTCGATACCATGGGCCAAGACATTTATATCATGGGGCAATTCGGCGATGGCATGGCGGCCAAGGTTCTCAATAACCTGCTCGCCGCATCGTCAACCGCAATGACGCGTATGGTCCTTGATTGGGCCGATCACGCTGGCATTCCAGAGGATAAACTACGCGCGCTGATCCACACCTCTTCGGGGCAAAACTGGCTTGCCTCGGGGTTTGACGACATTGAATTTTCCCGCGACGGATACGCCGATGACAATTCCATCGGCATCTTGGTCAAGGACGTGGCCGCCGGTCTTGATCTTGCGCCAGCAGGCGCTGATACTTCGCTGCCCGTCGCCGTGCAGGCGATGCTACGCCAGATGTCACCGCGCAAGTGACGGTGCTGCCTGATACGTTCACCGATTGGTTCACGAGGCGCGGCTGGTCCGTGCACCCCCATCAGGCCGATATGCTCGACCGTGCAGATGCGCCCGCGCTTTTGCTGATCGCGCCCACGGGTGGTGGCAAAACACTGGCCGGATTTTTGCCCAGTCTGGCAGAGCTTGCCGACGGCACTCATCAGGGACTGCACACGCTTTATGTGTCTCCGCTCAAGGCGCTGGCGACGGATATCAAACGCAACTTGCGCACCCCCGTTGACGATATCCGGTTGCCCATCCGGATCGAGGATCGCACAGGTGACACCAGCTATACCAAGAAACGCCGCCAACGCGCCGACCCGCCGCATATCCTGCTGACGACACCAGAAAGCCTCGCACTATTAACCAGTTACGAGGACGCGCCGCGTATGTTCGCGGGATTGCAACGCGTAATCATTGACGAAATCCACGCCCTGTCCGAAAGCAAACGTGGCGATCAACTCATGCTTGCGCTCAGCCGGTTGCAGGCGATTGCCCCCGACATGCGCCGCGTTGGCCTGTCCGCAACGGTCGAAGATCCCGCTGCGATTGCCCATTTGTTGGCGCGACATCCCGACCCCTGTCCGATCCTGCACGCTGATCCCGGCCCTGACCCTGACATCCAAATGCTCACCACGGCCGAGGCACCGCCATGGTCCGGCGGCGGCGCGAAATACAGTATCCCCGCCGTGCTTGAGCAGGTGAAGAATCATAAAACCACGCTGATTTTCCACAACACGCGCGCGCAGGCCGAGCTATATTTTCACAACCTTTGGCTGGCAAATGAGGACAGCCTGCCCATCGGCATCCACCACGGCAGCCTTGACCGCGCCCAACGCGAAAAGGTGGAGGCCGCGATGGTGCGTGGCGATCTGCGTGCGATTGTTTGCACAGGCACACTGGATTTGGGGATCGACTGGGGGGATGTTGATTTGGTCATCCAGATCGGTGCGCCCAAAAACGTGAAACGTCTGGTGCAGCGGATCGGCCGCGCCAATCACCGCTATAACGCCCCGTCCAAGGCGCTTTTGGTACCTGCAAACCGGTTTGAGGTGGTGGAATGTGTCGCCGCACTTGAGGCCGCGAAAGCCCACGATCTTGACGGTGATCCACGGGGCGCAGGACCGCGCGATGTGCTGTGTCAACATATCCTGATCGCGGCTTGCGCGGGACCATTCAACGCCGATGATCTGTTCGCACAGGTCACATCCGTAGGCGCCTATAGCGATCTAACCCGCGCCGCGTTTGATGATTGTCTGGATTTTTGCGCCACAGGTGGCTATTCGCTGCGCGCCTACGACAAATGGCAACGGCTGCTGCAACGCCCCGACGGCGACTGGCAACTGCGCGACCCACGTAGCGCCCAACGTATCCGCATGAATATCGGAACGATCCAGGACACCGACACGCTGAAGGTGCGGCTGAAGGGGAATTTCAAACCCCTTGGCGAGATTGAGGAAGGGTTCGCCGCGACCCTGACCGCAGGCGATACATTCCTGATCGGCGGTGAAATCGTCCGGTACGAGGGGCTGCGCGAACTGACCGTGCAGGTCACCCGCCGCGCCGATAAACCACCTAAAATCGCGACCTTCATGGGCAAAAAATTTGCGACATCCACACAGCTGTCGGCACGGGTGTTGGACATGTTCCGCCAAGATAGCTGGCCCGCCCTGCCCGACCACACCGCCGATTGGCTGACGCTGCAGACAGAGGTGTCAAAACTGCCCGAGGCGGACCGGATCCTTGTCGAAAGCTATGAATACCGTGACCGGCATTACGCCTGTTTTTACGGGTTCGCGGGGCGCAACGCGCAGCAGACGCTTGGCCTTTTGCTGACACAACGCATGGAACAATCGGGGCTTGCGGCACTTGGGTTCGTAGCGACCGATTACGCCACGTTGATCTGGGGGCTAGAGCCTGTGACCGATCCCGCCACATTGCTACAAGGGGGCGCGTTGCGCGACGGCCTGACCCAATGGCTTGCTGGAAATGCAGTAATGAAACGCACCTTTCGGGCATCCGCCACGATCGCGGGGCTGATCGAACGCAACTCCCCGCAAGCGCGTAAATCGGGCCGTCAGGCGACATTTTCCAGCGATATCCTTTACGATACATTGCAGAAATATGACCCCGACCACCTGATCATGCAGATCACCCACGAAGAAGCGATGCGCGGCCTTGTCGATTTTGGCCGGATCGAGGCAATGATCGAGCGCACCAAGGGCCGCGTTGACCACGTGCAGCTGACCCGCGTGTCCCCCCTTGCAGCGCCTATGATGCTGGAAATGGGACGGGTCCCTATTGCTGGCGAAGGGCGCGAACGGTTGCTTGCCGATGCTGCCGAAACGCTGATGCACGATTCGGGCCTGCGCGATATTGGCCCTTGATCCGCGCCCAATTTCCCGCCACGACAACACTATGACCGGACATGCGTTCACCTTTTGCGGCTCTGATGTCGTCGCCCGCCCCAGCGGCTGTTTGTGGATCGCACCATCGCGGACCTTGTGCGTGTCCGACCTACACCTTGGCAAATCGGGGCGGATTGCACGGCGATCAGGTTACTTTTTACCACCCTATGAAACCACAGACACATTGGCACGATTGGCCCAAGAGATTGCGGCGACGTACCCAGCACGTGTCATCTGCCTTGGTGACAGTTTTGACGACCTGCGCGCCGCCGAAGAGCTAAGCGAACCCGCCACCCGCCAACTTGCCCAAATGCAAGCAGGTCGCGAATGGATTTGGATCGAGGGTAACCACGACGCAGGCCCCGTGGCGATCAGCGGCAGCCATCTGTGGGAATACAGAACCGATAACCTGATGTTCCGGCATATCGCCACCGCAGACCCGCAAGAGGTTTCGGGACATTACCACCCGAAATACGGCATTCCCGGTGGCGGGGCCGCGCGCGCCTGCTTTGTCTATGATGACACACGGCTGATCATGCCCGCGTTTGGCACCTATACCGGCGGGCTTTCTGCGACCGATCCGGCCGTGCGCACACTGTTTGGCGCGCGCCCCATTGCGGTGCTTACCGGACCGCGCGCGATCCCTGTTCCTGTCCAAGATAGCCCGCGTCAACGGCGCTCTGGCGGTAGGTTTTACTAACAGGAATAAGGGCGCCACAGCTAAGCGATAGCCATTCCTTTTGCCCGACTTTGTGCCCTTCGACGATTTCGGCTGCGGCAACCTAATGCGACCTATACGTGCAAAATCCTGGGGTATCGTCCATCTCGCGCACAGCGTCCACAAACCGCATCAACAACCGCTGCGTGCGCCCGTCCGACAGGTACACATTGGTATAGTGATCGCTGACCGACAATCGCGCCACGCGCGCACCACCAATATCTTGCAAGCGCGCATAAATCCTTGGCAAGTTTTCGGCTGACTGCGTCACCGCTGGCGGCGTCAACAAAGGCAGCAACGAACCAAACGTAAACGCAAAGCCCGCGATAGTCAGGATGATCTGCCAAAACGGCATTGTCGGCATCTCGTCTGTCAGGATTTGGTTTTCACTGATAAGGAAAATGATCGGCGAATACAGCAACACAAAACCAAGCCCGAATAAGCACAACTTAACCCGAGGCCCGACTGCCGCAAAGAACTGTGTTGTGATCTGATGCACAAGCGCACTAGTCGCGACGGCAATCAAACAAAGCGGGGTCCAGAACCAAACCCGTTCAATCACGCTGAGCTTGCCGAACGTGCCAAAGAGGCCAAGCACGACAAACCCCAAAATCACCAAGCCGGTGATCAACGCCGTACGGCGCTCAAAAATTGTTGCAAAATACTGCTGAAAAAACGCAACCACAGAAAATCACCAAAACCCGAAATAAATACCACTTTGATATTGGTAGCTTTTTCAGGTCTTGGCGATAGGGGCAAAAATAGAATTTTTTCCCACTGAATATAATTTAAAACCAATGATTTACGCGGTTAAGCCGTCCGGCTCTGGCAGGCCATTTGCGCGGCAACACGCGGTGATTGTATTGGCAAGCAAACACGCAATCGTCATTGGCCCAACACCACCCGGAACGGGCGTAATCGCCCCGGCAACAGCGACACAGCTGTCGTAATCGACATCGCCAACCAGCTTGTTTTTGCCGTCGCGTTCAATCCGGTTGATACCCACATCAATGACGGTCGCTCCCTTTTTGATCCAGTCACCCAGCACCATTTCGGGGCGACCAACCGCAGCCACAACAATATCCGCTTGGCTCACGACGCCTTGCAAGTCTTTGGTTCGGCTATGGGCAATCGTGACGGTACAGCTATCGCCCAGCAACAGGTTCGCCATTGGCTTGCCCACAATGTTGGACCGACCAATAACAACAGCATTCAGGCCAGACAGGCTTCCGTGGTGATCGCGCAGCATCATCAGACACCCAAGTGGCGTGCAGGGCACCATCGACTTTTGCCCCGTGCCCAACAGACCCACGTTTGAGATATGGAACCCGTCCACATCCTTGGCAGGGTCAATGGAATTGATCACCAAATCGCTATCCAGATGATCCGGCAACGGCAGCTGCACCAGAATGCCATGCACGCTTGGATCGGCATTCAATTGTGCAATCAACGCCAGCAAATCAGCCTCGGACGTATCCACATCCAGCTTGTGCTCCATCGAATTCATGCCAACCTCAACGGTCATCTTACCCTTCGAACGGACGTAAACCTGTGACGCGGGATCTTCGCCCACCAGCACAACTGCCAAGCCCGGCGTGATACCGTGCTCGTCCTTCAGGCGCGACACATGTGTCCCCACCTTTTCACGCACCGTCGCCGCAAATGCTTTTCCGTCAATCACTGTCGCTGTCATAGGTCTTCTTCCGAGTAAAAATATGCCCGCCGGAGGCAATCGCGCCAACGGCGTGATGCGGGCGCGCTGGGGTCAAACTCCGCCGCGCCCGCGTTGGTTTTAGAACAAGCCTTCGATCTGGCCGTCTGCATTCAGGTGAATGGCTTCTGCGGATGGCACGCGCGGCAGGCCCGGCATTGTCATGATCTCACCGCAGATCGCGACGATGAAACCAGCGCCCGCGGACAGGCGTAATTCACGCACTGGCACCGAATGGCCTGTTGGCGCACCGCGCAACGTCGGATCAGTCGAGAACGAATACTGTGTTTTCGCCATGCAGATCGGCAAGATGCCATAGCCCTGCTCTTCCCAGTCTTTCAACTGGTCGCGCAGTTTTTGATCCATCAGCACTTCGTCAGCGTGGTAGATACGCTTGGCAATCGTGTCGATCTTGTCGAACAGGCTCATGTCATCAGGATAGATCGGGGCAAATGCGGACATGCCGCTTTCAGCCACTTCTGCTACCTTCTTTGCCAGCTCTTCGGACCCTTTGGACCCGAATTCCCAGTGCTGGGACAGAACCGCTTCGGACCCTTGGGTCGCGACATAGTCCTTCACCGCTTGCACTTCGGCGTCGGTGTCGGTGACAAAGTGGTTGATCGCTACGACAACAGGCACGCCAAACGATTTCAGGTTGCCAATGTGACGGCCAAGGTTTGCACAACCAGATTGCACCGCCTCAACGTTCTCGGACCCAAGATCGGCCTTTGCCACGCCGCCGTTCATCTTCATGGCGCGCACTGTGGCGACCAAAACAACACAATCGGGGGACAGGCCCGCCTTGCGGCATTTGATGTTCAGGAACTTCTCAGCACCCAGATCAGCGCCAAAACCAGCCTCAGTCACAACGTAATCCGCAATCTTCAACGCAGTTGTCGTCGCCGTGACAGAGTTACATCCGTGCGCGATGTTGGCAAACGGGCCGCCGTGTACAAACGCGGGGTTGTTTTCCAATGTCTGCACAAGGTTCGGCTGCATCGCGTCTTTCAGCAACACAGTCATCGCGCCGTCTGCCTTGATATCACGGCAGAACACAGGGGAACGGTCGCGGCGATACGCCACGATCATGTCACCCAGACGGGTCTGAAGGTCTTCAAGGTTCTTTGCGAGACACAGGATCGCCATAACTTCGGACGCAACAGTGATGTCAAAACCGCCCTCACGTGGGAAGCCGTTGGCAACGCCGCCAAGGTTCACGTTGATCTGACGCAGGGCGCGGTCGTTCATGTCCAGCACACGACGCCAAGCCACACGACGGATATCAATCTCGAGCGCGTTACCCCAGTACACGTGATTGTCCAACATCGCAGCCAGCAGGTTGTGCGCGGATGTGATTGCGTGGAAATCACCTGTAAAGTGCAGGTTCATGTCTTCCATCGGCACAACTTGCGCCATGCCACCACCAGCAGCACCACCCTTCATACCGAAGTTCGGCCCAAGGGACGCCTCGCGGATACAAACAGCAGCTTTTTTGCCGATACGGTTCAGACCATCGCCAAGGCCAACAGTTGTTGTTGTCTTGCCTTCACCAGCAGGTGTCGGGTTGATCGCGGTCACCAGAACCAGTTTACCGTTCGGGCGGTCCTGCACAGAATCGATAAAGCGCTGGCTCAGCTTTGCTTTGTCGTGGCCATATGGCAGCAGGTCATCGGACCCGATGTCCAATTTCGCGCCGATCTCTTGGATCGGGCGCTTTTTCGCTTCGCGCGCGATCTCGATGTCTGTTTTGTAACCCATGTGCTGTCTTCCCTGAAATGCGGCGCCGGTCGGGCGCGGGTGTTCTGGCACGTATGTAGCGACGCAAACTGCGACAATGCACCGCGATTACGACATTTCTGCCGCCGGAATCGTCGGCGGCAGCGAATGCTGTTTCTGATCAGAAACCTAAGGACGCCATGCGCGCTGGTCGGGCACGTGCAACGTCAGCGGATCACCGATCCGAAACACGCCCTCGCGCTCGACCCAGGCGGTCACGCCGCGCTTGCCCTTGGCCGCAGCTTTGAAAGGTTTGCCATTGCCCGGATGGTCAATTTCAATCTCGCGCGCGGGCAGATTGCAGGGGCGGTTTTGCATATCCACCACAATCGTTGTGCCGTCCGGCGATTGCAGCCGCGACGACGGCGGCACATGGCTGAAATCAGAAATACCTTTGACCACCAGCGTGCACCCCAACAGCGCGGGGTCCAGATGATCAAGGCCGCAATCCGCTGCGATCTCGTCAATCTCGTCTTGGGACATGACAGACAGCTGGCGCACATTGCGGATTTCGGTGCCTGTGGGCCACTGCGCCTTTACCCGAACGCAGGACGGGCGCGTCAGGCCACTATGCGCCTCCCCCTTCGGGCCGGCATAGGACATGTCCAACATATCAGCCGCCGTGCTGCGCAAGCCCGCACCTTCGGCGACCGTGCCAATCCAGACAATTTCGCCAATCTGTTGGGTGGGGGTCAATGCGGGCATGATGTCTCTCCTGTGTGATGTGCCAGTGGTAGCCATCCGGTCCCTGCGGATCAAATGCCATTTTGTGACAGGCCATGTCACCAAAAGAAAAAAGCCGCCCCAACATTCAGGGCGGCGTTTTATGTGTTTAGGACGGTTCCGGCTCCATCCCGCTATCGGGGGCCTTGGGCTTTTTCGGCTTCGTCTTGGGGATCGCCGTGATCGAGCTTCCGCCCGTTGGCTTGTCTTCCTCATCTGGGTCGACATGCGGCGGTTCCCCACGGATCACACGCTCAATCTCGGCACCGGTCAGCGTCTCATATTCCAACAGACCTTGGGCGAGGCGTTCAAACTCCGCGTTTTTCTCAGTCAGGATGCGGTAAGCTGTGTCATACCCTTCGTCGATGATGCGCTTCACTTCGCTCTCGATCAGCTCTTTGGTCGCCGCAGAGATTGAAAAACCACCCGCGCCGCCATTGGCCTGATAGCCAGCCGCAGCCTCTTGGTAATCGACATTGCCGACCTTGTCGGACATGCCGTAACGCATGACCATCGCACGGGCGAGCTGTGACGCCTGCATGATGTCACCCACCGGACCGGATGATACCTCGTCCGCGCCGTATTTGAGTATTTCCGCCGCTTTGCCCGCCATTGTCATGGCGATACGCTGCTCGGCTTCATCCTTGAACATCTGCAATTTGTCCATTTCAGGCAGGCTCATCACCATACCCAATGCACCACCACGCGGAATGATCGTGGCCTTATAGACCGGATCGCATTTCTCAAGGCTGATGCCCACAATCGCGTGGCCAGCCTCGTGATAGGCCGTCTTTTCCTTTTGATCTTGGGTCAGCACCATTGAACGGCGTTCTGCCCCCATCAAAATCTTGTCCTTGGCCTGCTCAAAATCCAACATCGCGACAAAGCGGCGACCGACACGGGCCGCAGTCAACGCAGCCTCGTTCACAAGGTTCGCCAGATCAGCACCGGAAAAACCGGGTGTGCCGCGGGCAATTATGCGCAGATCAACATCGGGGCCAAGCGGGGATTTGCGGGCGTGCACCTGCAAAATCTTTTCCCGGCCTTTGATGTCTGGGTTGCCCACCGTGACCTGACGGTCAAAGCGACCCGGACGCAGCAACGCAGGGTCCAACACATCCTTACGGTTGGTCGCAGCGATGATGATCACGCCTTCGTTGGCTTCAAAGCCGTCCATTTCCACAAGCAGTTGATTCAACGTCTGCTCACGCTCGTCGTTGCCACCGCCCATACCAACACCACGGGCACGGCCCACAGCGTCGATTTCGTCGATAAACACGATGCATGGTGCGTTTTTCTTGGCCTGCTCAAACATATCGCGGACACGGGATGCACCCACACCAACAAACATCTCAACAAAATCGGAACCAGAGATGGTGAAAAACGGCACGCCAGCCTCGCCCGCAATCGCACGCGCCAACAGCGTTTTACCCGTACCGGGAGGGCCCTCTAGCAACGCACCTTTGGGGATTTTACCGCCCAGACGGCTGAATTTCTGCGGGTTGCGCAGGAATTCAACGATTTCTTCCAGCTCTTCCTTGGCTTCATCAATGCCCGCGACGTCGTCAAACGTCACACGACCATGCTTCTCGGTCAGAAGCTTGGCCTTGGACTTGCCAAAGCCCATTGCGCCGCCCTTACCGCCGCCCTGCATCCGGTTCATGAAAAAGATCCAAACACCGATCAACAACACAAACGGCAGTAGCCCGACGAGGAATGTGGTCAGACCCGATTGTTCCTGACTTTGCGCCGCAACAGGCACATCATTGGCCAGCAAAAGGTCGGTCACCGCCGCATCGCGGGGCATGATGGTCACGTATTCACGGCCATCGGTGCCAGTATAGCGGACCTGTTCACCATCCAGCGTCACCTTAGCAACGCCGCTGTTTTCCACAGAGGAAACGAATTCCGAATAGCTTTTGGCGTTGCTCATGGTGTTGTTGCCAGTGCCGCTGAACAGGTTGAACAGCGCCAAGACAAGCAAGAACAAGACGACCCAAAAGACGAGATTACGTGTGTTGCCCAAGGGGACACTCCTTTGAAATGGGTATTGCAGAACGACAGAGTCGCACCACGTGTTGATCTTAAAATAGAGGCAAAACCCTAATCTTCAATGCGCAACCAGCGAAGAATGAAAATCCGCGACAATCCGCGCCGTCCAGCCGTTTTGTTGACCCGCAACTGGTGCCGCAATCAACGTGGCGCCCTGCCAGACCGCAGGGCTCGCCATCAGGGACGCACGCGACAGGCCGGCCCCGCGCCAATCAGGGCAATCCGCGATCCCTTCAGCAAGCGCTGCGATCCGCAAATCATCCGCATGTGGGCCGTCCAAGGCCCAGCGTCCGTCCCAAATGTCCGTCGTCGGACAGGTCATGGATTTCACCGCGTTTAATTCGCGCATGATCCGCATGGTGCCGCCGGTCACGGTCACAATCGCCCCGCCAAGCGTGTGTTTCCCTTCCAATGACAGCCCGTCCATCAAATGCTGCATCGCGCTAGCACGGGGCGGATAAGGCAGCTGGCCCATCCATTGGATAATTTTACTGCGCAAACGGCGGGCAATGTCATCAGGGACATCGGGGTGCTGCGCTATGATCAGATCACCGCCTTGGGCGCGGACATGTGTCGCGGCTTCGACCCTTGTATAGTGGTCCAGCGCGTCACGTGCTTGGCGCAGCGCGGTGGCCGCGTGGGTCAGACCATCGGCACGGAGGCCCAATTCATCCAATTGCGTCAATGCCTTGCGCACACGGACCCGTTCAAAATCCACGTCCTCATTGCTGGGGTCATCGACCCAATTCACCGCGTTGCGGGTCAGATATGCACGCAGTTCCGCACGGCTGCACATCCAAAGCGGACGCGCATAGGTCAGGCCATCGCGGTCAAACACACGGTCCATTGCGGCCAGACCGTCAACGCCCGCCTTGCGCGACAGGCGCATCAAAAACGTCTCTGCCCCGTCGTCCATCGTGTGACCAAGGGCGATGCCCCCGACCCCATGGCTGCGCGCCCAATCCGCCATCAGGCTGTAACGGGCATTCCGAGCGGCGGCCTGTAGGTTGCCGTGCCCATCCCATGTGTTCCAAACCAGCGTATCATGCGGGACGCCCAGATCTGCGCAAAACGCGGCGACATCTGCGGCCTCTTTGTCCGAACCAGCGCGCAGGCCGTGATCGACTGTGACGGCGGCAATCGGATGACCCGTTTGCGCCGACCAGCGAGCAAACAGATGCAACAGCGCCATGCTGTCGCCGCCGCCAGACACGGCGATTCCGATTTTGGCAGGGCGTTGCGCAAATGCGCGCCCGACCCAATGCACAAGGCGCAGATCATCGCCCGCAGGTGGTGCTAGCTGCATCCCAGTTCGGCCATTGCTTGGGTGGCATCCGCCGCCGCAGTGGCCGCAGGAAAGCGCACGCCGACCTCTGCCAAGGTCACACAGGCGTCCTGCATCTGCCCAATCGCACCCAATGAAAAGCCAAGCTTGAACAAGGCATCAGGGGCTTTGCCACCCGTTGGATTAGTAGAAAACGCCTCGAGGTATGCGCGGGCGGCGTTGGTCATTTCGCCCAGCCCCTCAAGCGCCTCACCGCGCAGATAAGATGCTTGATCCGCTACTGGGCTGCCCGGATAGGACGTGCCAAAGGACGCAAGCTTATCAGCAGCGCCACGAAAGTCACCGGCTACGAGCGCCTCCTGCGCCCGCTCAAAATCTTCTGCCTCGGCGACGGCCAGCGCGGGGCCATTGGACGGCGGTGGTATCTGGGCCGTCGGGACCGTTGTGCCATTGTCAACACCGCCAAGGCTGGGCGTTTCGCCAAGCGATGCGATATCGCAGACGGCATCAAGCTCACACAGGCGGAATTCAAGATCACCGATCCGGTTGGTCCCGTCCACGGTAATGCGATTGACGCGGAACTCCACCTCTTCGGTTTTGGCGGTCAGGCGCTGCAACTCGGCCTCGATCGCGTTCAGGCGATCCAGCGGTGTATTGCCAGCAACACCCGCCGTCAGGCCACCCGTCGTGGACAATTCCGTGCGCAGTTTTTGCACGTCAACATAAAGGCTGGTCAACTGCTGACGAATATCCGCCAGCGTTTGATCCTGCGCCATCACAGAAGGGGCGCTGAACCCCAAGGCTACGATGAGAGCGATCCGGTGCAACATGGGTCTAGCTCAGCGATGCGATGGAAATCACGGTCATGGCACGACGGTTCTGTGCATAACAGGATTCCTGTGAACACACCTGAATCGGCCGTTCCTTGCCATAGCTTGTCACGCGCATGCGGGATGCTGGCACCCCTTTGGACACAAGGTATTCGCGCACGGCATTGGCGCGGCGGGACCCAAGGCCGAGGTTGTATTCGCGTGTGCCCTGTTCATCCGCGTGACCTTCGATGATGGCAAGGTAGTCGGCGTTGGTTTGCAGCCAGCGGGCTTGCCCATCAAGGATCATTTTGCCCTGCGCCGTCAATGTCGACGTATCAACGGCGAACAACACGCGGTCACCGATGGTCTGGTTGAAATACAGCGGGCTGTTGGGATCGTTGACACCTGTCAACTCTGTGCTGGACGGGGCTGTGGTTGTGGGCGCCGCACCACCACCTGCGCCGAAACGGTCGGGACGGGTACAGCCAGCGGTGGCGACGATCAGGCCGATCAAGGCCGCTTTGGTCAAAAATGTCATTGTCTGTCCTATCATTCTTCTGCTCTTTTGCCTGATCCTATCACATCCAGGTCCGGCGTGGAAATAACACGATGTTACGGCTGGAGAGGGCCCCAAGACGGATCAGACGCGCCATTGGGCAACGTCACAGGTTTCAGGTTCCGACCCGAGATATCAACCGAATACAGCGACGACGTGCCGCCCGCCCCTTGAGTTTCGCGCATGAACATGATGACACGACCATTGGGCGACCATGTCGGGCTTTCGTCCAGAAACGACGCCGTCAAAAGCCGCTCTTCGGACCCGTCGGTGCGCATCACGCCGATGTGGAACCGGCCCGCGTTTTGCTTGGTGAATGCCACCAGATCGCCACGGGGCGACCAAACGGGGGTGCCATAGCGCCCGTCACCAAACGAAATGCGCCGCGCGTCGCCGCCATTGGCGGACATAATATATAGCTGCTGTGTGCCCGACCGATCGCTTTCAAACACGATCTGTGTGCCGTCAGGCGACAGGCTGGGCGCGGTCTCAATCGATGGGGCAGATGTCAGGCGGGTGCTGGCACCACTGGCAATATCGCCACGATAGATATCGGTGTTGCCTCCGTTGGACACACTGTAAATGACCTGACTGCCATCACGCGAAAACCGCGGGCTGAACGCCATTTCGCCGTCCGCGGTTTGAAGCTGGCGTGTGCCAACCGTCGCCACATCCAGCAGATTGATCCGCGGAAAGCCGGACACGAAGCTGGTATAAAGCACGCGGTCACCCGTGGGCGAAAACCGAGGGGCCAGCACAAGCGCGGTGCTATCGGTCAAAAACTGCACATTCGCGCCGTCGTAATCCATGATCGCAAGCCGCTTTTGCCGCTCGTTCTTGGGGCCTGTTTCTGACAC
Organism: Yoonia sp.; assembly: GCA_029250945.1. Classification (GTDB taxonomy): domain Bacteria; phylum Pseudomonadota; class Alphaproteobacteria; order Rhodobacterales; family Rhodobacteraceae; genus Yoonia. The sequence goes on along the minus strand of JAQXEG010000011.1, from coordinate 29,819 downwards.
GAAGACGACGCGGCTGTCGAAATAACCACCTTCGCCCGTGATCCGGCTATAGGCGGCGTCGGCAACCTTATGGGCCATGCGGCGCCAACCATCGACAGTGCCAGCAAACTGCAACCCGCCGCCCATCTCGCTGCCGGAAAATACGTCATACAAGCGGAATTTCACGACCAGCTGATTTCCCGCTACCATCACGGCACCTGTGATCAGCGCCTGCGCATTGATCGCACGCCAATCGGCATAGGCGACCGTCTGGGTAAAGCTGCTGTGCGCGCTGATGAACACAGACGCAGGAATTTCGCGAAAAAGCCCCGTCCCCGACAGATCAGCCGCCACAAGGCGGGTGATATCGCTGGCTACTTGCGCGGCTTCAGTGTTTTCGGCCTGAAAACCGGGCACGGCAAAGGGCAGCGGTTCAATCACACCATCGGTGATCGTCAACCGCAACGGGCCGCTTTGGGCCATCACAGGACCCGCCAACACCAGCGCCACCAAAGCCATTAGAAATCGTTTCAACATACTTCGCCTCAAACTCTGCCCGCGGGTCTTGGCCCGCTTTTGTTATTCATGACACAGGGCGTTTAAAAAATCACGCCCCCTGCGCGCCTATCCGCCTACCGCATACGCATCCCTGACGGGTCAAACGTAATCTCGACCGCGCGCCACTGGTCATATTTGTCAACCGGCAGGTCATAGCCCGACGCACCGCAACGCAAGATCGCGCGGCGTGCGGCCTGAAATGCAATGCCCGTCGCACTAGCGTCACCACCCGTCGCGGCGACTTGGCGCACGTCACCTTGCACGCGGCCGGACTGGTCCAATTCAAACGCAACCGTCACGGTCACCCGCGCCGCCTGTGATCCGGGGTCCACATTCCAACAGCGGTTCACCGCCACACGGAACCCTTCGCGTTCCGATCCGGTTAGCGGCGGCCCAGCCGGAAGATCAGGCTCAACCGCCTCTCCCGCAAGGGCGGCGGCCAGCGCCTCTGCCACGGCATTGTCATCCTCTTGCGCGGTTTGCTGTGCGGGTGCGGGGCGATTGGGGCGGGCCGCAGGGCGCACGGAACTGGCGACAGCGCCTGATGGTTCTTCTGCCTCGGTCACGATTTCTGTCGCGGCTTCCTCGGGCGCAGTGGCTTCTTGTGCGGGCTCCACCATGTCGGCAACCGCGCTTTCGTCAGGCACAACAGCGTCCTGCAACACATCTGCGATATCCGCGTCCGGCGGCGGGGGCGCCACGGCCTCGGGTGCGATGCGGGGGGCGGGTCGCGGACGTGGACGGGTGGATTGGGTCAAGGCAGGGGTCGGTTCCACGGCGGGCGGGGTCGGCTCTACGGGGGCGGTGTCGGCGACATCGGCAGGTGATGTGGGTGGTTCTGGCGGCGCGGGCGGCGGCGTTTCCTGATCAGGCGCGGGCACGGCGGGTGGCGGTTCAACGGCGGCGGGCGGCGTGTCCAGCCTGGCGGGCGGTGGTGTGTCGTCGATGACAGGCACCACCGGTGCTGTCGGTTCCGCCACATCCGGTTGCGGGGTCGTGGCCGCGACAATGGCCGCGAATTCCTCGGACGAGACAACGGACACTTCGGACACCTCAAAGGGCAGCGGCTCAGCGTTGAATCCCCACCCAAGGATCAACCAGCCAACCAGCCCGACATGGCCGATCCCCGATATATAGGTGCCGTAGCTGCGCATCGACCTAGCCGTCCGACCCGTCAAGCGCGGGGCCGCCAACGTCAGTCACAAGGCCGATGTTGGAAAACCCACCTGCATTCAACGCGCCCATAATCTCGGCGACGGTGGTCCAGTCATTGGCCCCGTCAGCGCGCAAGAAAATCCGATCCGATGACCGCTCTGCCGCAATCGCGGTCAGCTTGCCGACCAATTCATTGGCCGCCGTTGGCGTATTCTGGATCAGGATTTCACCCGCGCCCGTGATGGTCACGGTCAACGGCTCTTCTTCATCTGTGGGCAATGCATTGGCGGCTGTCTGTGGCAATTCCACTGGCACGCCAACAGTCAGCAACGGGGCCGCGACCATAAAGATGATCAGCAGCACCAGCATCACATCCACAAAGGGTGTGACGTTGATTTCAGCCATCGGCGCGGTTTTGCGGCGGCCGCGACGGCGACGTCCGCCGTCCCCGTCGGATTTCATAACACCAGCGCCCATTTAGCTGTCCAACTGACGGCTAAGGATGGTTGCAAACTCATCGGCAAAGGCCTCGTACCCCGCGACCAGACGGTCACTATCAGCCGACAGTTTGTTATAGAAAATAACCGCAGGGATCGCCGCCAACAGGCCAAGACCGGTGGCCAGCAACGCCTCTGCAATCCCCGGCGCGACGACGGCAAGGTTGGTATTCTGCGCCTCTGCAATCTCGATAAAGGCGTTCATGATGCCCCAAACGGTGCCGAACAGCCCCACAAAAGGTGCGGTTGACCCGACCGTCGCCAAAACAGGCAAACCCTTTTGCAATTTGCCCGCCTCTTTGGCGATGGCGACATCCATGGACCGGTCAATCCGCGCCTGCGCACCGGCAATCAACCCGCCATCCTGACGATGCGACCGCCGCCATTCCATCATGCCTGCGGCGAAAATTGTCTGGCTTTGCCCTGTGGGGCTGGTGCCGATCTGATCAAATAGCGTGTCCAGCGGCTCACCCGACCAGAAGGAGCGGTCAAACACCTCTGCCTCAGCGCGGGCGCGGCGATATTGGATGATTTTGTCGATGATCACGGCCCAGCACCACACGGATGCGGCCATCAACATGATCATGACGAGTTTTACGGTAATAGTCGCGCGGGCGAAAAGGGCCCACATCGTGAAATCTGTTGTTGCTTCCATGTGCCTGCTCTAGTTTTTGCGGCCCTGTTTGGGCTCTGATTGCGGACACTATATACAAGCCGTGTGCAGAAATCCAACGCAACCGCAGGGCACAACGGGGCAAATTGCGCCTAATTTCGGCGGATCGCCGCTGGAAGTCGTGCAGGTTTGCCCGCCGCACCGATCGCCACGATGGTGACAAGCGCATCAAACAGCACCTGATCTGCGCGACGCACAACCTGTCGCACGACCAATCGCGCACCCGTCAGCTTGTCCACCGACGTGTCCACCACCAGTTCATCATCGTAATGGGCAGGCGCGATATAATCCGCCTCGACCCGGCGGACGGCAAAGACGATACCGTCTACCTTCATCGCGACCTGATCCACGCCAAGGCCTCGCACCCATTCGCTGCGCGCGCGTTCGATAAATTTCAGGTAGTTGGCGTAATAGACGATCCCAGCAAGGTCGGTGTCCTCATAATAGACGCGCAGGGGGAACTGATGGGTCATTGCGGCGGCTCTACGCGGGCGGCAAGGCGCATGGCATGGGACGCATCACGCGCCATGGCGGGCATGACCGGATCATAGGCCGCGCGGATCACGCCCGCGATTTCAGGGCGCAGCACGGTTGTGTCATTGATCAACGCCAGCGGCGATTGTTCGCGGAATGCCATGTCCGACCACAACAGGATCGTCTGGGCTGCTTGGGACAGCGCAAGCGTGTCGGCGGACACTGCCGCCAAATGGTTATCCATCCGCAAGAACACGAAACACGCACGGATCGCGCCATCCTTATCGAACCGGAAAATGCGGTATTGATTGGCATCTGCCGCCTTCAGCTTGGCCATAAGCGGGCCGATGTCGGGCACAAGCTGGTCCATGTGCGGCACCTCGCCCAGCTCAGACCAGTCCTGACAGAAAAACATCATCAGGTTTGCGCCAAGTTCGGGGTCGGTTTCTGCCATTTTATGCTGGGCGAGGCCAACCATGACCTCGATCGCGCCCTTGAACACGGCCAAGGTCGCGTCATCCACGCCAAACACCACAGGCACAATCGGGCGGCCCCAGCGGGCAAAGAAATAGCTTTCGTCGCGGCGGGTAAACAGCGCCTCTACAGCATTTGCGTCCATGGGATGCCTCCTATCTTCAGGCGATGAATACCCCCCGCGGCGGGTCGACTTCAACCAAACAAATCGCGGTCGGTTTTGGGCGCGTTCAATCCCAAATGGGTCCACGCGGCCTGCGCGAGCATCCGTCCACGCGGGGTGCGCTGGATCAGACCCATTTGCAGCAGATAAGGTTCGATCACATCCTCTAAGCTATCGCGGCTTTCGGATAGGGCGGCTGACATTGTCTCGACCCCGACGGGGCCGCCGCCATAGCTTTCGGCGATCAGACGCAAGTAACGGCGGTCAGCACTATCAAGGCCCAGATGATCTACGCCCAAACGGGTCAGCGCGTTATCCGCGATGGCCTGGGTCACGCGGCCCGCCCCCTCGACCACGGCAAAATCAACGACGCGGCGCAACAAACGTCCCGCGATACGCGGCGTGCCACGGGCGCGTTTGGCGATCTCGCGCGCGCCTGCCTCGTCGGCGGGGGCACCCATCAGGCGGGCGCCACGGGTCACAATCTCGTTCAGCTCATCCTCGGTATAGAATTCAAGTCGCGTGGGGATGCCAAACCGGTCGCGTAACGGCGTGGTCAGCAGACCCATGCGGGTGGTCGCCCCCACAAGCGTGAATGGCTGAAGCTCAATCCGCACTGTGCGCGCGGCGGGGCCTTCGCCGATGACCAAATCCAGCTCAAAATCCTCAAGCGCGGGGTATAACACCTCTTCCACCGCCGGATTAAGCCGATGGATTTCGTCGATGAACAAGACATCGCGCGCCTCAAGATTGGTCAGGATTGCAGCCAGATCACCGGCCTTGGCCAGCACAGGGCCAGACGTCATGCGGAAATTCACGCCCAATTCACGCGCCATAATTTGTGCAAGCGTGGTTTTCCCCAAACCGGGCGGGCCGTGAAACAGCGCGTGGTCCATCGCTTCGCCGCGCATCTTCGCGCTTTCGATAAACACCTTAAGGTTGGCACGCGCATCCCGTTGCCCGATGAATTCATCAAGCGTCTGCGGCCGCAGGGCGCGGTCGGCATCTTCGGGCTGGGGCGCGGGACGCAGGTTGGGATCAGGTTCAGTCACGCGTCACCCCTACCCCTTTGGGGCCAGCAGCTTCAAGCCCGCACGGATCAGGGCGGATGTATCAAGATCGGGTTGTGCGCCTAGCGCCTCGGCCACGGCACCTGCCGCGTCGCCGGGGGCGTAGCCAAGGTTGGTTAGGGCCGACAGCGCCTCGGCCTGTGCGGGGTTTCCTTTTGGTGTGGCGGGTGCGCGGCGTTTGGGCGCGTCCTCGATCACCTCGTCGCCTGTTGCCTCAGCCATTGTACCACCCATCGCCATAACGCTGGGGGCCTTATCCTTCAGCTCAATCGCGACGCGTTGCGCGGTTTTGGGGCCGACGCCCTTGGCCTTGGCTAGCGCGTTCCAGTCGCCCAGCGCAATGCCGCGGCTGACACCCTCGGCGCCCAACGTGCCAAGGATCGCCATTGACGCCTTGGCCCCGATCCCTTGCACGGACATCAACAGGCGGTGCCATTCCTTTTCCACCAAGGTGGTGAAGCCGAATAATTGCAGATTGTCCTCGCGCACCAAAAGGTCGGTATAAAGTGCGACCGGCTCTCCGTTGCTGGGCAAACCGGCCAGCACGCGATTGCTAACATAGACGATATAGCCCACGCCGCGCACATCGATCAGAATGTGATCGGTGCTGCGATATTCCAGAATGCCTGCGATTTTCCCGATCATGCGCTGGCCTTTGCCAATGCTGCGGCAAGGGTGTCTGCCGATTGCATGTGATGGGCATGACAAATCGCAATCGCCAGCGCATCAGCCGCATCCGGGCCCGCAAGGTCCACGCCCGGTAATTGCAACCGGACCATATGGTCGATCTGTTTCTTATCAGCGTGACCGACACCAACCACGGCTTTTTTGATCGCGTTGGGGTAATATTCGCCAATCGGCAGCCCCGCCTGCGCAGGCACCAGCATGGCGATCCCGCGGGCTTGACCCAGTTTCAACGTGCCGACGCCATCCTTGTTCACAAATGTCTGTTCCACGGCGGCGGTATCGGGGGCATGGGCGATGATCACAGCCGTCAACTGTCGGTGCAGTTCACATAGGCGCAGGCCCAGATCCTTGCCAGTGGACCGGCACACACCGTTCGCCACATGGGTCAGCCTTGATCCGTTCACCTCGATCACGCCCCAACCCATGTTCTGCAACCCGGGATCGATTCCCAAAACGCGCATCTGCCATCCCTTTTTAATCGCCATTTTTCGCAGGCTTTCCGCCGATTTAGCACAAAACGCGAACATAAGCCAAGCACAGATGATGTCGTGATAAAAATGCTGCACCTGCAAACATGCCAAAATGCGTCAGGCCATGTCAAAAATACGACGTATAGCGCCCCTTATTTAGCTGGTTATTGGGGTATTTTTGCTTAATTTTAAGGCATTCTGAAAACGCATATGGGCCATGCAAAAACAGCAGTGGCAGAAGCAATAGGGCAGGTCTACATGCGCCTTATCGAATAACACGCTGCGCCTGCAGCACACCCAAAAAGGAATGAGCCAATGGCTGCTTTTGACACCACACGTCCCGTCGCTGTCCTCTCTGCAGGGCGCATCGCAAACTTTGTTGCAAACACATTTGGCACTGTTGCTGCATGGAATGACGCGCGCACAACACGCAATTCCCTGTCCAAGCTGACATCGCGTGAGCTGGAAGACATCGGCCTGACATACGCCTGCATCGACATGATCGCGACACGCAAGACACGCTAATAGCGTCGTCTACGACACAACGCCAAAGGCCGCGCCCGATATACGGGACGCGGCCTTTTTCATTTTACGGGCAGTGGTGCGTTAAACACCCATCTGGTTGAAGAAATTGCCAACCAATACCGTCGCCGGATCAGCCTGAAGGATCCAAGCGCCAACTTTCTGTACGCGGGATGCATTCGCGAGCAGCTCAACACGCTCCGCATATCCAGCACGCCCCAGATCAGCATAGACATAGGCCTTGAACGCAAAACCAGCGACAAGCATCATCAACACCCCCTTTATCGGGAGTTTCGGGACAAAAATGCGCGGGCGAACCTCGATCAGGCCGTTGCGCACGACCTTGCGGGTCGCCCGTCGTTCAAGGCGGCCATGGGTGCGTGCAATGCGTTTCAGCCGTTTTTCAAAATAGGCATTATCAGCAGACATCGTTGATCTTCCAGACAAGCGCCCCCACGATCGGTGACAAAAATCGCGCTAAAATGTATCTGAAATAAGACGATACGCCAAAATCAGGCTAATTTTATGCTTTTTCAGCCTCTCTGACGCAGGGTCAGCGTCGTCCAGTCAACAATGCTATCGCGGTGGATCAGATTGAACCCGTTTGCGCAAAAAACATCCACAACCTCGTCGGCCTGTTCGTTCAAAATGCCCGATAGAATCACAAAGCCGCCGTCATTTGCCGCCGTCGCCATGTCAGGTGCCAAGCCAATTAACGGCCCCTTGAGGATATTGGCAAAGATCAGGTCATATGGCCCTTCATCACGCAAGGCAGGCGCATCAAAACCGGCGGCGACCACGCATTGCACACGCCCAGTCAGGTTATTGGCTGCCACATTGGCCGCAGCCACATCCACCGCGACGGGGTCGATATCGGATGCCAGCACCTTGCCCGGCAAAACCGCCGCAGCCGCCATCGCCAGAACCGCCGTGCCACAGCCCACGTCGATGATCGTATCACCCGCAAACCCGTCGACCAGCAGCCGGTCAAACGCACGCAAACAGCCCAGCGTTGTGCCGTGATGCCCAGTGCCGAATGCCATCGCGGCCTCGATCAACAATGGCACACCATCTGACGGGACCTTATCCGCATCATGGCTGCCATACACGAAAAAGCGGCCCGCCTCGACGGGCGCCAATTCGCGGCGCACCTTGCTGACCCAATCCTGATCAGGAATTTCGGAAATGATGAAATCTTTGACGCTGTGCAACGTGGCCAGCACGGCAAGGCCCGCCGCATCTGGGGCATCGGTGAAATAGGCACCAACCTCCCATAGGCCAGACCCGTCCTCGATCTCGAAAATCCCTGTGCCGGTGGGTTCCGGCATAAGCGCCTCTAGGTCTTCGCACAGGGCGGCAGCGGCATCTTCGTCGGGGGCAACGGTCAGGGCGGAATAGGACAGCATGGGCGGGGTGCCTTTGTTGGATGGGGTTGCATCCGCCTAAGGCAATCCGCCCGCCGTGGTCAATGGCTAGACGCCAACGCCAACCGGACAGGTCACGCCTGTGCCGCCGATCCCGCAATAGCCGTTGGGGTTCTTAGCCAGATACTGCTGGTGATACTCTTCGGCATAGTAATAGTCGGTCGCGGGGACAATTTCCGTGGTGATCATCCCGTAGCCCGCAGATGTCAGGCGCGGCGCAAAGGCATCTTTGCTGGCCGCCGCAGCAAGGGCCTGCGCATCGGATGTGGTGTAGATACCGGAACGATACTGCGTGCCTGCATCATTGCCCTGCCGCATCCCTTGGGTCGGATCGTGCCCCTCCCAAAATACCTGAAGCAGGCGGTCATAGGTGATCTTAGCTGGGTCAAACACCACGCGCACCACCTCATTATGACCGGTCTTACCTGTGCAAACCTCTTCATAGGTGACGTTTGGCGTGTAACCGCCCAGATAACCGACAGAGGTGGAATAGATCCCGTCCAGCTTCCAGAACATACGTTCCACGCCCCAGAAACACCCCATCCCGAAAATCGCGACCTGCATTCCGTCAGGCAGATCGGCCAGCGGCGTGCCAAGCACAAAATGGGTCTGCGCCGTGGGGATCGCCGTCGCGCGCCCGGGCAAGGCCGCATCAGGGCTGACCATTTCAGATTTGGACCGGAACATGGATAGCATGGGGAAGGCTCCTTTTTTGGGATGTGTCCCACATGATATGGGACGCGGCCGCGAAATTTCTACTCTGCGGCGGTCAGCAATCGGGCCTGAAACACGGTTTCGTGACCTTTGGCCGGATGCCGCGGGATCAACAGCGCCAGCATGAACGACACCGATGCCATCCCCCCCGCCAGCATGAACACCGCACCGGGGCTAGCCAGCCACAGATACCCCAATAGCGCGGGCAGAAACACCGCCGCAATATGGTTGATTGTGAACGCCACCGCCGCTGTTGGCGCAATATCACCGGGATCAGCAATCTTTTGGAAATACGTCTTTAGCGCCAGCGCCAGCGCGAAAAAGATGTGGTCAATGACATATAGCGTCGCCGCAATCGCCACGCCCCAGCCAAAGAAATAGACGCCCCCATAGGCCAGAAACACAAGGATCAGCCCAAGGTATTCGAACAAAAGCGCCCGCCGTTCCCCAAACACCGACACAAGCCGCCCCATCATCGGGGCCACCACGACGTTGGTCATCAGCGTCAACAGATACAACGACGTAACCTCATGCACCTGAAAACCGAATTTTTCGACCATCATAAAGCCCGCGAACACCACAAAAATCTGACGCCGCGCACCGGCCATGAATTGCAGCGCGTAATACAGCCAGTACCGACGGCGTAGCACAAATGTCTTCAACTGCGGATGAGGGGCCTCAAATTGTGGATAGGCGAACAGACAGAACACCGCGATGGCCACCGTAATCCCGCCCGACACCATATAGACGAACGCATAGGACAGGCCCAGCGCCTCCCATGTCATAACGATCAGCACATAGGCCACGAATGTCACAGCCGATCCGGCGGCCATCAACCAGCCGATCATCTGTGGCGCACGCGCTGTTTCAATCCACTGCAATTGCAGCGACTGATTAACCGTCTCATAATAATGGAACCCGATGGATGACAGCATCGTCAGGGTCAAAATCCCGCCCATCGACGGAAAATACGCGGTAATCGCGGTTGCAGCGCCCAGCATGATCAACGCGACCAGCCCAAGGACCTGTTCACGAATAAAGATGATCAGCGCGATCACCCCAACCGCCAGAAACCCCGGAATTTCGCGCACGGTGTGCAGCCAACCGATATCTGAGCCATCAAACCCCGCGACCTCAATCACGAAATTATTCAGCAGCGCCGACCACGTATTAAACGCAATCGGCATGGCGAGCGCCATCATGAACAACAACGTGATGGGTCTGCGCCAGACTGGCAGCAACGGGGTATCTTCTAGACGTACAATTCTCATGGGGTCAGGCTTACGCCCATCAGGGCCGAAACAACAGATCGCATTTCGCCACCACCCGCTTCGCTTTTTTCAAAATACTCACGGCACAACATATGCCTGATGCGCGACTGCGTAGGATGGGTTTTAACCCATCATCACTTAGTAAAAACTCTGCGGATCAATATCGATTGCCATGCGCAAATCACCCTTCAGGCGAAACTGACCCGCCCATTGTGTCAAGGCCCGCTGCAACGGCGCGGCCTTATCAGCCTTGACCAGCAACCGCACGCGGTGCCGCCCGCGCACACGCGCAATCGGGGCTGGTGCGGGGCCGAACACTTGCGCCCCGATCGCACGCAGCGGCCCGTCACGGCGGGCCATATCCGCGCCAAGGTCAAACACCTCTTCAACATTCGGGCTGCTTAAAATGATACCCGCCATGCGGCCATAGGGGGGCACACCAGCGGCCTTACGCTCGGCGGCTTCAGCGGCCCAAAACGCCTCCTCATCGCCAGCCAGAATGGACCGGATCACGGCATGTTCCGGCTGAAAGGTTTGCAGCATCGCGACACCCTGCTTTTCCGCACGCCCCGCACGCCCCGCCACCTGCCGCATTAATTGAAACGTCCGCTCAGCGGCGCGTAGATCCGACCCCTGCAATCCAAGGTCGGCATCAATCACCCCGACAAGCGTGAGTTGCGGAAAATTATGCCCCTTGGCCACCAATTGCGTACCAATGATAATGTCCGCGCCACCATCAGCGATTTCCTCAATATGGGCCTTCATCGCACGGGCCGATCCGTATAGGTCGGACGACAAGATTACGATACGGGCCTCGGGGAACAGGGCCGTTACCTCTTCGCCCATCCGCTCCACACCGGGACCGACAGCAGACAACCGATCCTCCGCCTCGCAATGGGGACAGACGGTTGGCATCGGTTTTGTCTCACCGCATTGGTGGCACATCAGACGTTTTAGAAACCGGTGTTCAACCATCCGCGCATCGCAATCGTCGCAGCCGATCTGATGCCCGCAGGCGCGGCACAAAGTGATGGGCGCATAGCCACGGCGGTTGAGGAAAATCAGCGACTGCTCGCCCTTTTCCAACCGGCCGGTAATCGCGGCCTTAAGGGTTGGTGACACCCATTTGCCGCCATGCAATTCCTCGGCCCGCATATCAATTGCGGACATTTGCGGCATGACGGCGGGGCCAAAACGGGAATTAAGCGTGAGGCGTTTGTATTTGCCCGCCTCGACATTCGCCCAGGTTTCAAGGCTCGGCGTGGCGGACGCCAGTACCACCTGCGCCCCATTGATCGCGGCACGCAGCACGGCCAGATCACGGGCGTTATACAGCACGCCATCCTCTTGCTTATACGACGTGTCGTGTTCTTCATCGACAACGATCAGGCCAAGGTTCTGATAGGGTAGGAATAGCGCGGACCGCGCGCCCACAACCATCTGTGCGCCCCCCTGCCCGACCATTTTCCAACAGCGGCGGCGTTCGGTCATCGTCACACCTGAATGCCATTCGGCGGGCTTGAACCCAAACCGCGCCTCAACCCGATTGATAAATTCGCCCGACAGCGCAATTTCGGGCAAAAGCACAAGCGCCTGACGCCCCATGCACAGGCATTCGGCCACGGCCTCTAGGTAGACCTCGGTTTTGCCCGATCCGGTCACGCCCTTCAGCAACGTGGTGCCATAGGTGTCGGACCGCAGCCCAGCGCGCAGCACCTCGGCCCCTGCGGCCTGATCCGCTGATAATTCCTTGCCGCCGTAATCGGGGTCAAGCATGGGGTATGGCGTTTCGCGCGGCGCGTCTTCTTCGGACACGGCCCCTTGCTTAACCAACCCTTTGACCACAGAATTGCCGACACCGGCCATTTCGGCAAGCTCACCCATGGTGAACGATAGCCCGCCATAGTCGCGCAGCACATCCAGCACCTTGGTGCGGGCGTCGGTCACGCGGGTGGGGTCGGCTGACCCCAAGCGGTACACTTTGCGCATGGATGGCGCATCACCCAGCCCCGGCGCGCGGGTCGCCAGCCGCAACATCGCCGACATCGGGGTCAGCGTGTAATCGGCAGCGCGGGTCAGGAACTGCTGCATCTCTTCGCGCATCGGGGCGACGTCCAGCACGCGCATGACAGACCGCACCTTGGCATAGTCGAAATCACCCGCCCCCGGTCCCCAGACCACGCCCAAAACCTTGCGCGGGCCAAGCGGCACCTCGACAAAGGCGCCAAGATGACAGCCACCTTCGGGCGCTTTGTAATCCAGAAAGCGGCCAATCGGCTGTGCCGTCAGCACGGCCAGCAGATCACCTTGGTCAAAGAACGATGCTGTCATGGCTGCCCTTCCACCTTATGGCTTTCCGCTGATCACAGTATGAGGTAAACGCTGCCTTAACAAAACCCAATGCCAGACTGGAGAGACCCATGAAATTTTTCGTAGATACCGCTGATATCGACCAGATTAAGGAACTGCATTCTTACGGAATGGTTGACGGAGTCACAACCAACCCGTCGATTATCGCCAAATCCGGCCGCGATATTTTCGAAGTGACCGAAGAAATCTGCAAGATCACCGATGGTCCTGTATCCGCCGAAGTGGTCGCCTTGGACTTTGAAACCATGCTGGCCGAGGGCCGTAAGCTGGCGAAAATCGCCGACAATATCGCCGTGAAGGTGCCGCTGACATGGGCTGGCCTTCAGACGTGTAAAGCGCTGTCGGATGAAGGCACGATGGTCAACGTCACGCTGTGTTTCTCTGCCAACCAAGCATTGCTGGCCGCCAAAGCGGGCGCGACGTTCATCAGCCCCTTCATCGGTCGTCTGGACGATATCAATCTTGATGGGCTGGAACTGATCGAAGACATCCGCACGATTTACGACAACTACGGTTACGACACGCAAATCCTTGCGGCGTCTATCCGCAGCGCGAACCACATGTCCGAATGTGCAAAGATCGGCGCCGATGTGGCAACAGCCCCACCCGCCGTAATCAAGGCGATGGCGAGCCACGTGCTGACCGACAAGGGCCTTGCAGGGTTCATGGCCGACGTCGAAAAAGCGGGTATCAAAATCCTCTAATCGGGATCCACTGCCGACAGGATCATGTCGTGCAACACAGCAAACCCTGCGGGCGCATCAACGTGCCCGCGGGACGCCAGATCGTCCAGCCCGATGTAGGCCGCATAGACGAGTGGCGCGAAACGCGACGCGCCCACCCCCAAAATCATTCAACAGCTCTGTGATAAACCCAAAGCGCATCTGATCCAGACGCGCCAAGGCATCCGCTACATCCCCATCCGACAAAGCCCACGCCCGCATCGCCGTTTCAATCCGCCCGCCACCATAGTCATCGGGGGGGGCGTCTTTGTCATGTCGCTGGGGTCAGCCACGTTGTTCATCGGCTATGGGCTTAGCGATTTCGGCGACATCCTGAACCTGCCGCAGTGGATCGCCTTTGCCGGAACCACGGCGTTGTTGCTGGCCCCACGAAGATGACCGCACGCCGCCTACACCGGATCACGGCCTATCCTGTGGCCGTGTTCATTGCACTCCACCTCGCTAATCACATCGCGTTGTTCTGGGGACCAGAGGCGCATCTGGCTGTGCAATCCCTGCTGCGTCCGATTTACCGCAATCCAGCTGTTGAACCGCTCTTGATAGCGGCCTTCGCGTTTCAGATTGGCCTTGGCCTAAGCCTGATCTGGCAACGCGGTTGGCCCACCCGTACTTGGCCACGCATTCAGATTTTTAGCGGGGGAATTTTGGCATTTTTCCTGATGCAGCACATTTCCGCGACCCTGTTCACCCGCTGGGCAAAGCCAGAGATTGATACGACGATCTATTGGGCGGCTTCTGTCGTGAGCCGATGGGAATTCGGGATGTATTTTGCGCCCTATTGTACGCTTGGGATCGCCGCGTTGTTCTGGCATGTCGCCGCGACCGTGGCCCGCCATCCTGTCCGCCACACACGGGCCACCACCATCGGGGCCGCTGGAACCATCTTTGCCATTGCGCTGATCGTCACCCTTGCAGGCGGTGTCTTTGCCATCGCGCTGCCCGCGCCCTACACCGCCTATCTCGATACGTTTTGGACCTTGTAAGCTGTCACCCAAACGCACCGTTCCGCCCAAGCGCCTAGATTTTTCTATGCGAGGGTGGGCCACTTCTGTTATGGTTGGAAAAAAATACAAAGTATTGAGCAGGACATGACCAGTAAGCCCCTGATGGAAACCCACGTCCGTGATAAGATTATTGCGGACCCCGAAGTTCTACTTGAAGACGCCGATATCATGCGCGCCCTTGTGGCTGCGAATGAACAATCAATGGGCGGCAATATCGTTGATTTGCGCGGCATCGCCATGGAACGCCTTGAGGCCCGGCTTGACCGGCTTGAGGATACGCACCGCTCTGTGATCGCGGCAGCCTATGAAAACCTGGCGGGAACGAACCAAGTGCATCGCGCTGTGCTGCGCATGATGGATGCGACCAAGTTTGAGAATTTTCTGCATGACATGTCGACCGATGTCGCCGACACATTGCGCGTCGACAGCATGAAGCTGGTGCTGGAAACCGAGGCCAACGACGACGATCCGGCAGTCAAGCAAATGGGCGCGGTGCTGGGTGTCGTGAAACCCGGCTTTACCGACGACTATGTTAACCGCGGGCGGTCCAACCCCGTGCGTCAGGTGACTTTGCGCCAGATCCAGCCCGAAAATGCGGCCCTTTATGGCGACAAGGCGGATTTCATCCGCTCCGAGGCTTGTTTGAAGCTTGATTTCGGCGCGGGTCGCTTGCCCGGCATGCTTGTGATGGGGGCCGAAGACCCGCACCAGTTCACACCACAGCAAGGCACCGATCTGTTGACGTTCTTTGCAGGTGTGTTTGAACGCGCCATGCGCCGCTGGTTGTCGTAAATCCGATGATTTCCCCTGCGTTGACAGATGCATCAGCCAAATGGCTGGACCATTGTCGTGCCTTGGGCGGCGCGGCTGAAAATACGCTTAAGGCGTATCAGGCCGATGTTTTGGGGTTCCTAAGCTTTATGTCGCTGCACCACGGCGGACAGCAGGGGCTTGGCCCGCTTGCGACCATCACAGTCAGCGATATGCGATCATGGATGGCGTCCGAGCGGGCGCGCGGTGTTGGCGCGCGATCACTGGCCCGCCAGTTGTCAGCCGTAAAGACATTCTATCGCTGGCTGTCAGAGCGTGAGGGGTTCGAACCAACCGCTGTCCTATCCACCCGCAGCCCCAAATTCACCAAAAAGCTGCCCCGCCCGTTGGCCGAAGGTGCCGCCACCGCGATGATCGAAACGGTGGAATTGCAATCGACCGAAGGGTGGATCGCTGCACGCGATCAGGCGGTCGTGACCCTGCTATATGGCTGCGGCTTGCGGATATCAGAGGCGCTGGGCCTGACCCAAGCGGATGCCCCCCTGCCCCCGGTCATGCGCATTATGGGGAAAGGCGGCAAGGAACGGATCGTGCCTGTGATGGACGCGGCCCGTGCAGCTGTTGATGCATACCTCGACCTCGCGCCGCATTTGCCCGACCCGGCGGCCCCGCTGTTTCGCGGCGCACGTGGTGGCCCGTTAAACCCGCGGATGGTGCAAAAGGTGATGGAAAAAGCACGGATGCAGCTGGGCCTTCCGGCGACGGCGACTCCCCATGCAATGCGCCATAGTTTTGCGACACATCTGCTGACAGCAGGTGGTGACCTAAGGGCGATCCAAGAGTTGCTTGGTCATGCCAGCCTGTCGACCACCCAAGCCTACACCGCCGTGGACACCGCACACCTGATGGATGTCTATAACCGGACCCATCCCAAAGCATGATTGCCCTTACGGCAAAATCAGATAGAAGGCCCGTATGACACTCCAAACCAAAGCCCTTCTTGTGCATCTGCTGACCGCCACTGGCGCGGTGTTCGCGATGCTGGCCATGCTGGCGGCCGTTGATGAAAACTGGTCGATGATGTTTGTCTGGTTGGTCGTTGCATTCTTTGTGGACGGGATAGACGGGCCGTTGGCGCGCAAATACGACACCAAGACCAATGCGCCCATCTTTGACGGGGTACTGCTGGACCTGATCATCGACTATTTGACCTATGTGTTTGTGCCCGCATTCGCGCTGTTCAAATCTGGTTTGTTGCCGGGTTGGACGGGGTGGTTTGCCATCATCGTAATCACGTTCACATCCGCGATATATTTCGCCGATAGCCGGATGAAGACCAAGGATTATTCATTCTCGGGCTTTCCGGGATGCTGGAATATGCTGGTGTTGGTTCTATTCGCGCTCAAGCCGGATTTCTGGGTCATCGTGGCACTGGTTGCTGTCCTATCAGCGGCGATGTTCCTGCCCGTGCGCTTTGTGCATCCCGTGCGCACAGCACGTTGGCGCATGATTACATTGCCCATGGCCATCGCATGGACTGCCTTCGCGGGTTGGGCCGCATGGGTTGATTTTGATCCCGCAAGCTGGGCGCATTACGGGCTTTTGATCACATCCGTTTACCTGCTTGGCGCAGGTGCCGCACAACAGGTCATCTTTGGCAAAAACGGCTAAAGCCGCGTCAGAACAACGCCAGCGACGATCAAGATTGCGGCAATCGCCTTGCCGCGGTCCATGCGTTCGCCAAACACCAGCCAACCGATCAGCACCGCGAACAGGATCGACGTTTCGCGCAAGGCCGCAACCAGCGCGATCGGGGCCTGCGTCATCGCCCAAACCGCCATCGCATAGGCGCAGTAAGATATGATCCCTGCAATCCCGATCTTGGCCCAATCACGCAAAGGGGCGCGCAAGACGGACAGCCCTTTGATCACGACAACGCTAGGCACATAGAACATCGCCGCCATAATCAGCAGCCACGCGGTATAGCCGACCGGATCGCCCGACACCCGCGCGCCCAACCCGTCCACGATGGTGTAGCCCGCCGTCGCACAGGCCGATCCAAACGCAAAGAGTAGCAATCTGCGGCTTTCGCTATGGGCAAATACGCCCCGCGCCATCAGCGCGATGCCACAGCCCAGCACGATGATACCGACATAATCCATCGTGGCGATGGGATCGGACAGGGCGATCAAGCTGAATACCAGCACCATCAACGGCGCCGCCCCACGCGCAATCGGATAGACGCGGCTTAGGTCCCCTAACTCATAAGCATAGGCAAGGAACAGCTGGTAAAACATGTGGATCAATCCGGAGGCGAGCAGCCACGGCCATACCTCTGCCGCGGGCCACGGGCGGAACCCGACAATGGCGAGGCCCATGACGCTTTGCATCACGGTCAGGATCGCCATGGCCGTTTGTTTGTTCTGGCCCGTTTTGACCAGCGCATTCCATATGGCGTGCAGCAAGGCAGCGCCCATGACGGCCAGAAAGATCGGAAATGTCATCGTGACGGTCCCTTAGATCAAAAGGGACGCTGCCCCCTCGTGGCGCAACAATTGCACTTTTCCCTCGACCCCGCCAGCGCCGGAAAATCCGCCCAAGCCATTGGCCCCTAAGACACGGTGACACGGGATGATGATCGGGATCGGATTGGCGCCACAAGCCTGCCCAATCGCTTGGGCTGGCACGCCAAGATCACGGGCCAGATCGCCATAGGTGCGGGTTTCGCCAAACGGAATGGCGCAAAGTGCAGCGCCAAATTTGCGCTGAAAATCGGATACATCAGGGGCGAGCGGCAGATTAAAATCCTGCCGCGTGCCGCCAAAATACTCAGCAAGCTGCGCAATCGCCGCACTAGCCACAGGATCGGACGGGCCATCAATAACGGCCCAGTCCAGTTTTGTAATGGCCCCATCCACCACCGTCACCGACACCGGCCCGACGGGCGTGTCAGCAAGCGACGCGACAGATGGGTTAAAACCCATCCTACGTGGTCAGCGCGCTATCACAGCGGCCACAGACACCTGCATGGGTATGCTGGCCCACATCAGGCAGGGTTTTCCAGCAGCGCCCGCATTTGTCGCCATCCGCCTTAGCGAATGTCACGCCGACACCGTCGACGTCACCCAAGGTAAACGCATCCGCAGGTGCATTACCGGTCACCAAGGTGATCTGGCTGGCGATACACAGATCAGCGAATGTATCCGAATCCGTGATCACCTCTGCCAATGCGGCGGACAGATAGACCGTTGGTCCCGCTTCCAGTGATGAGCCGATGACCTTGGCCGTGCGCTGTTCCTCGAGCGCGCCGGTGACGACGCGGCGGATCGCGCGCACCGTCTCGGACCGCGCGGCCAGCGCATCATCGCGCCAAGCGGCGGGCGTGTCAGGGAAGTCGACCAAGTGCACAGATGTGTCATCCGCGTTACGTTCCAGCCAGACCTCTTCCATGGTGAAGGTCAGGATCGGGGCGAGCCACGTGGTCATGCGCGCATACAGGTGGTCCAGCACGGTCAGCGCTGACAAACGGCGGTTCGTGTCATCGTCGCAATACAGCGCGTCCTTGCGGATATCGAAGTAGAACGCCGACAGGTCCAGCGTCGCGAATTCAAACAGGGCGCGGAACACCCCTTGGAAATCGTATTTCGCATAGCCCTCGCGCACGACACCATCTAGAACAGCCAGCTTGTGCAGGATCAGGCGTTCCAGCTCTGGCATATCCTCAGCCGCGACCGCCTTGGCGGGATCAAAATCAGCCAATGACCCTAGCATAAATCGCAGCGTGTTGCGCAAACGGCGGTAGCTGTCGGCGGTCCCTTTCAGGATTTCCGGCCCGATCCGTTGGTCGTTAGTGTAATCGGTTTGGGCCACCCAAAGGCGCAGGATATCGGCACCATATTGGCGCACAATTTCTTCTGGCACGATCGTATTGCCGATGGATTTGGACATCTTCATGCCCTTTTCATCCAGCGTGAACCCGTGGGTCAGCACGCCGCGATAGGGCGCGCGTCCTTGGGTGCCGCATGACTGCAACAGCGACGAATGGAACCAGCCACGGTGCTGATCAGTGCCTTCCAGATATAGATCGGCAAGCCCGTCATCCGACCCGTCCGCACGGTCGCGCAGGGTAAATGCGTGGGTCGAGCCACTGTCGAACCAGACATCCAGAATATCCACGACCTGATCATAATCATCGGCGTTCACGATCCCGTCAAGGAACCGCGCCTTGGCCCCGTCCTTGTACCATGCATCGGCGCCTTCATCCTCGAACGCGGCGGTGATGCGGGCATTAACGTCTGCGTTCCGCAGCAGGAAATCATCATCTGTGGGCAGCGCACCCTTTTTGGTGAAACACGTCAGCGGCACACCCCACGCGCGTTGGCGCGACAACACCCAATCAGGGCGCTGTTCGATCATCGCGTGCAGGCGGTTACGCCCCTTTTGCGGGGTCCAAGTGACCAGCTCGTCAATTGAGCGCAGCGCACGTTCGCGGATCGTCGTGCCATAGGTGTCCTGTCCGTCGCCCACGGCCTTGTCGATCGCAGCAAACCACTGCGGCGTGTTGCGGAAAATGACAGGCGCCTTAGACCGCCATGAATGGGGATAGCTATGCTTGATCTTGCCACGGGCAAACAGTTTGCCGGTGGCAGCAAGCGCGGACATGATGGCGGTGTTTGCATCACCTTCCCACGGGTTTGCCTTGTTTTTTTTGTTGGGCTTGTCACGCAGGATACGCATGCCACCAAACAACGGCAGATCGGCGCGGAACGACCCGTCGGGGGTGACGTTATAGGTGATCACCTCTTCCAGCATGCCCAGATCCCGGTACAGCTCAAACTCGTCCATACCATGCGACGGCGCGCAGTGCACAAAGCCGGTGCCGTCCTCATCGGTGACAAACGGGGCGGCGCGGAAATCGCGCGGTGCGTCCCATTCGCTGTTGCCGCCTTCGATGCCCGCAAACGGGTGGGCCAGCTTCAGCCCCGACAGATCGCCCGCATCAGCGATACGGGTATAGGCAGCGACATTGGCCTTGGCCAAACAGCCCTCGGCCAGCTTGTCGGCCAGCAGCAGTTTATCACCGGTCTTGACCCAGTTGTCGGCCGCAGCCTCGGTGATTTGATAAACGCCATAGGAAATGTCAGGGTGATACACAACGCCCTTGTTGGACGGGATCGTCCACGGGGTCGTCGTCCAGATCACCACATCAGCACCGGCCAGAGGACCATCGCCCAACACGGGGAAGCGCACCCAAATGGTGAAGCTTTCCTTGTCGTGATATTCAACTTCGGCCTCGGCCAGCGCGGTTTGTTCTACAGGCGACCACATCACCGGCTTGGAGCCTTGATACAACGTACCGTTCATCAGGAATTTCTGGAATTCCTCGGCAATCACGCGTTCGGCGTGGAAGTTCATCGTCAGGTAGGGCTCAGCCCAGTTACCCTGCACGCCTAAGCGCTTGAATTCCTCACGCTGAATGTCGACCCAGCCAGCGGCAAAATCGCGGCATTCCTGACGGAATTCAACAACATCAACGTCGTCTTTGTCCTTGCCCTTTTCGCGGTATTTCTCTTCGATTTTCCACTCAATCGGCAGGCCGTGGCAATCCCAACCCGGGATATAACGCGCATCCTTGCCCATCATCTGCTGGGACCGGACAACCATGTCTTTCAGGATTTTATTCAACGCATGACCAATGTGCAGGTGACCGTTGGCATAGGGCGGTCCATCGTGCAGGGTAAACTGCTGGCGGCCTTCTTTGGCGCGCAACTGGCCGTACACATCCATATCGGCCCAGCGGGTCAGCCATTCAGGCTCGCGCTTGGGCAATCCGGCACGCATCGGAAAATCCGTGCGCGGCAGGTTCAACGTTTCTTTATAATCGGGGGTCTCGGCGCACATATGCGGCGTCCTTTATGTCTGGTAAAATCAGGAAAGGGCGGCGCGATCATCGTCAGCGCCATTAGCCCGGCGGCGCTGGTTTCAGCGCGCCGGGGACATAATTCGTATATGCGCCCAGATCATCATTCCCGCGTTATAGCCACCGCTGTCCATGGAAACAAGCCACGACGTCGCGCATCTTCGGAGCCTAAATATGCCCGCCGGAGGCCGCGCGACAGCGCGTCACCGACAGTAGGATCCGCTGCGATACCTTGCCGTGTCGAAATGAAAGTGATCTGCGTGAAACCGGTTCGCCTCTGGCCCCAGAACGGTCCCAAACAGACCGCAAGCCGCACGCCACATCTTGCGCAGACGCGCACCATCCCCCGCCGTATTCCAGCCCCGCAGCACCGTGATTTCACGACCCGACTTCAGCTTGATCCCCGCAATATCGATCGCGCGGCCAAAGGCGTGTTCGAACAGCCACCCTGACGCAGCTGAATTCCAGTTGCGGTCGGCATAATGCGACACAACTCCCATGGACGCGATGCCGCCACCCGCGGACCCCACAGCAGGTTTTGCACCATTTACTACCCAGGGCCACAGCGCGGACGCCGTCCGACAGCCCACGGTCGGTTGTGGGATCATGCGCACGTCAGCCACGGATTTGATCCGCACCGCACTTTCGACACCACAGGCCCCACGCCCGTTGATCCGGCCAATTTCCTCGCCCTGAATATTGGGGTCACCACGGACCTGACCGCGCGCACGGGCCACGCGGCGGGCCTCTGCGGCTTGTTCAATCGCGCTTGGCCTGCGGGTTGGGCACAGTGACAGGCGGATCGCGTTGGGGCTGAACGCAAATAGCCCCCGTTCAGCGCGGTATATCGGCTGAGTTTGCACGCCACGCGCTAGATCTGGCCGCAGGTAGGGGCGCGCCGTGGGCGCGTAGCGGGATCACCTCTCCGCGTCCAAGCGGGCGCACCGTCGGCTCGGTTGGACCTTCGGCCAAAGCGCCTTGCGCCCAAAACACAAAGGCGCAAATCAGCAACTTGCGGATCAAGATTTTGCGGCTGGCGTCCGGCCAAAGTTCGGGGCAGCTGTATCCTGTCCAGCCTCAATGATAGACCGACGGACAGCGCGGGTGCGCGTGAAATAGTCATGCAGATAATCGCCGTCCCCGCTTCGGATGGCGCGTTGCAGCACAAATAATTCCTCGGTGAAGCGGCCCAGAATTTCCAGCGTCGCGTCCTTGTTGTTCAAGAAAACATCGCGCCACATCGTCGGATCGGACGCGGCAATCCGTGTAAAATCACGAAAACCCGTGGCAGAATATTTGATCACTTCGCTATCTGTCACGCGCCCGAGGTCCTCGGCGACGCCCACCATCGTGTAGGCGATCAGGTGCGGCGTGTGGCTGGTGACTGCAAGCACAAGATCGTGGTGGTCTGCGTCCATCTTATCGACGTTCGACCCCATGCCACGCCAAAGCGCAGCCAGTTTCGCGACCTCAGCCGGATCATCGCACAGGTCAGGCACAACGATGCACCAACGATTATCATACAGCTCGGCAAAACCGGATGCCGGCCCCGAATGTTCGGTCCCCGCCAGCGGGTGCGCTGGCACAAAATGCACGCCTTCGGGCAGATGCGGCATCACCGCGTCAATCACCGCGCGTTTGACAGAACCCACATCGCTGACGGTCGCGCCGACCTTTAGCGACGGTGCAATCTCTTGTGCCACGCTCGACATGGCGCCGACAGGCACACATAGAACGATCAGATCGGCATCTTTGGCGGCCTCTGCCGCGCTATCGCAAACCCGGTCACACAGACCGATTTCGCGGGCTATCTGGCGGGTCTCGGCAGAGCGTGCATAGCCTACGACCTCGCCGGCCAAACCGGCGCGCTTGATGGCGTGAAACATCGAAGACGCGATATGCCCCAGCCCGATCAGGGTGACGCGATCATAAATCTGGGTCATGTGGTCTGTCCCTTAAACTGGCCCACTGTATGCGCGATCCGGCGGCACGCGCTTTCGTCGCCCACGGTAATCCGCAAACACTGCGGGAAGCCATAATTGGCAGGGTGGCGCACAATAATTCCGGCGGCTTTTAGCGCGTCGTTACAGGCCACGGCCTCGGCCTCTGATCCGAAACGCGCAAGGATGAAGTTGGCGGTCGATGTGTCCGACGGCACGCCCAACGCGGCCAAGGCCGACGACAGCCATTCGCGCCAGCGGGCGTTTTCCGATTGGCATTTCGCAAAATAATCCGCGTCGCGCACGGCAGCTTCGGCCGCGGCAAGCGCCGCTGATGACATGTTGAATGGTCCCCGAATGCGGGTAAGCACATCAATCACAAACTGCGGGCCATAGCCCCAGCCAACGCGCATCCCGCCCAGCCCGTAAATCTTGGAAAACGTGCGGGTCATCACCACGTTTTCACGCGCCTCAATCAACGATAGCCCACCGTCATATCCATCCACATATTCGGCATAGGCACCGTCCAGCACGAGGATGCAATGCGCGGGCAAGCCATCGGCAAGGCGCTGCACCTCATCCGCGCCAAGGAACGTACCTGTTGGATTGGCGGGGTTAGCGATAAACACCAGCTTAGTCTTTTCATTCGCGGCAGCAAGGATCGCATCGACATCGACCATGCGGTCGGTCTCTGGCACCTCAACAGGTGTCGCGCCAGCGGCCAGCGTCGATATCCGGTAGAGCGCGAACCCGTGTTCGGTATGGATCACCTCATCACCCGGACCGGCAAATGCCTGACACATCAGGTGCAAAACCTCATCCGATCCAACGCCGCAAATCACGCGCGCGGGGTCAAGTGACCACACCTCGCCGATGGCTGTGCGCAGCGCGGCGTGATCCGTGCTTGGATAGCGGTGCAGATCATGTACGGCGCGGCTAAACGCCTCTTTCGCGGCGGGGGACGGGCCCAGTGGGTTTTCGTTGGACGACAGCTTAAGCACATTGGCCACGCCATCCAGATGCGACGCACCCCCGACATAAAGGTCGATGTCCATAATTCCCGGTTGGGGTGTGATCTGACTGGCCATGGCGCCCGCTTTCTTTGTGCTATCATCCGCTTCTACCGTGCGACCTGCGTCAACACCAGTGGCGGTTTGTCCCAACTTGCCGGTGGCGCAGGCCGTGAAAATGTCTAGGCTTGGCGCAACACATGGGGAGGCCTGCTATGACCGATACAACAAACACATTGGGGCAACCCATCGGGACCAGCCTGCCAGACTGGACCGGCAGCATCACCCCATCCGGCCAAACCCTGACGGGGAACTACGCGCAACTGGTCCCGTTGAACGCGCGCATCCACGGCGACGCACTGTTTGCCGCGTTCCAAGCGGACACAGACGGCGCCATGTAAACCTATATGCCCAGCGGCTCATTTGCGGATCACGCCACCTTCGACACATTTTTGCAGAGCTGCGAAAATAGCCGTGATCCGCTATTTTACGCGATCATCAACACCGCCACCGGACTGGCCGAAGGTTTTGCCAGCTACCTATGCATCACCCCCGATGTCGGCACGATAGAGGTCGGCTATATCGCCATGTCGCCAGCCTTACAGAAAACCCGCCTGCACAACGCAAAAGGGCTGCACATCACGTGCAGCCCTTCCAATTTTGGATCGGCCAGAACGATTAGTTCTTGGCGTAGAATTCCACGACCAGGTTTGGTTCCATGGTCACTGGGTATGGCACGTCGCCCAGACCCGGTGTGCGTGTGAATGTGGCGGACATTTTGTTGTGGTCCACGTCCATGTAGTCAGGCACATCACGCTCGGGCAGCTGGGAAGCGACCAGAACCAGTTCCAACTGCTTGGATTTCTGGCGCACTGTGATCACGTCGCCTTCTTTCACGCGGTAGGATGGGATGTTCACCTTCTTGCCGTTCACTTCCACGTGGCCGTGGTTCACGAACTGACGTGCAGCAAATACGGTTGGTACAAACTTGGCGCGGTACACAACAGCGTCCAAGCGGCGTTCCAGCAGACCGATCAGGTTTTCACCTGTATCGCCTTTTACACGCTCAGCTTCACCAAAGATGCGGCGGAACTGCTTTTCAGTCAGGTCGCCGTAGTAACCCTTCAGCTTTTGCTTGGCGCGCAGCTGCAGACCAAAGTCGGACAGTTTGCCCTTGCGGCGCTGACCGTGCTGGCCGGGGCCATATTCACGACGGTTAACTGGGGATTTTGGACGGCCCCAGATGTTTTCGCCCATACGGCGGTCAATTTTGTATTTGGCAGCGGTACGTTTAGTCATACGCTGATCTCCTTCTTTAAGATTACGAAGGGCGTTGTCCTTTGGCCGAAGCCTGACAGGGTTCCGATTGCTCGGTCCACCAACACCAATGAATAGGCGGCGTATATAGGGGCCACGGACAGAGTCAACACACCGATTGCAATTGCCCGCAACCCGCGTCAGATGTCGGCCATGTCCAGCCCCCCTGCCCCCCGTTTCATCCATTATCTCGGCGCCTTTGCCGCTGGTGGTCTGATCAGCCTGATGTTGCTGACCAATGGCACGTTGGCGCAATACGGCACGCTGTTGTTTTCCAGCTGGGTGCCGCATCTGACAGGCACTGTGCTGGCCATTGCGATCCTATTGGCGCTGAAACCCGCACGTGTAACGCCCGAACGCCCGCCGCTGTGGGCCTACCTGGGTGGCGTGTCAGGCGGGTTAACAGTGATTGCGACCTCTGCGGCGATGAACTCTGCGCTGGCACTTTCGGGTACGATTGCGTTGGGATTGGCGGGGCAGATCGTCTTTTCCCTGTTCGCTGACGCGCGCGGCTTGTTCGGACTGCCCCAGCGGATGCCCGGCTGGCGGGACTTTGCAGGACTGACCTTGATTAGCGCAGGCGCGCTTGTGCTGATCTTTTTCGGGGCAACACCATGATTATCTTTATCGCGCTCGCGATCGCATCCGGCCTGCTGGTCGGGCTAAGCCGCCAGTTGAACGGACGCTTGGCCCTATCAACGAACGCGTGGGAATCGTCGTTTTGGAATCACATCGTGGGCTTGGGTTTTGTCAGCCTGATTGCGCTGATCGGTGGCGGGTTGTTTACAGGCGCACCGCTGGACGCCCCATGGTGGGCCTATCTGGGCGGCCCAATCGGGGTGCTGTTCATCGCGGCCGGATCATGGGCAATTAACCGGATCGGGGCCGCACAAACCGCAATGCTGATAATCGCGGGCCAAATGATCTCTGGCGTGCTGATCGATTTTGCGATGGGGATACCGGGGGCCGCGTGGGCCCGCATCTTGGGCGTCGCACTAATCCTTGCGGGTATTTGGGTGACTCGCCAATCCAAATCGGGCTGAATGTCACGCAACAGCCCCGCTTTTGCCCCATTTGGGTCACATTCCGCTGACAACACCATCAGCGATGAGGTGGCTATTCACCCCAAACAAATTGCCGAGATCAATATGACAAATTTCACAACGCGCCTGATAGCGGCGACACTATGCACGCTGCTGCCCACAGCAATGCTCGCCGAAAGCCGCGGCACAAGCTCGAATCTTCAGGTTGATCTGTCCGACATGGCAGCGGCGCTTGGCGTGACAGAGGCACATACACAAGTTTGCATGCCAGCACCGCTGCAAGTTCAGGTTGATGTCCATCCTGATTTGGCGGAAATCACCGCTTGCTTGAAAGAAGAGAAATCATCACTGACATCGACAGAAGTTAACGATGCATGGAAAACCTAAGGCCTATCGACCTAAGCGGTTTCTATTTTCGAAAAGGGGGCGACGCATTGAATTGCGCCGCCCCCTTTTTGCTATTCCTGCGCTGTTATCCGACAAAAAAGCCCAATTGCAGCGGCAGGTGATTTTTCGGTGGCACGCCCAATTCACGCGCCATACGCGCCGCCACATGGGGATCGCGCAAATGTTCGCGGGCCATGAATGCCAAATCCGCTCGGCCAGATGTAATGACATTTTCGGCTTGTTTCGCGTTCGTGATACAGCCGACACCTGCGGTGATCATACCCGTCGCGGCACGTAGTTCACCCGCCAGTGCGACCTGATCCGCTGTGCGTGTGCCAACCGATGCCCGCGCTGCCGGCGTCGCCCCACCACCCGAACAATCAATCATATCAACACCCAGATCCTTGAGCGCAGTGGCCATCTGAATGTTATCTTCAATCGTTAGGCCACCGTCGATCCAGTCGGTCACGGATAGCCGCACGGCCAGCGGCAGGTTTTCGGGCCAAACTTCACGGACGGCGGCCACGGTTTCGCGCATAAAGCGCGACCGGCCCTCAAAATCGCCACCATAGGCGTCGTTGCGTGTGTTCACGAGTGGGGTGAAAAAGCTGTGCAGCAGATACCCATGCGCCCCGTGAATTTCGAGCAGTTGATATCCCGCATCAAGGCTACGCTCGGCCGCCGCAACGAAATGCGCGGTCATTGCGTGGATATCATCGATGGACATGGCCGATGGCACCTTGTTCAGGCGTGTTCCATCTTGGTCAAATGCGTCACCGCTGGGGCCAACAATAGGCCAACCGCCCGCGTCATCGGCCAGATGTGCACCACCATCCCACGGACGCGCAGACGACGCCTTGCGACCCGCGTGGCCGATCTGCACGCCAATGACCGCACCGCAGGATTTGGCAAATGCGTTGATAGGGGCCAGTGCCTCAGCTTGCTGGTCATTCCACAGACCCGCACATCCGGGTGTGATGCGCCCATCCGGCGTCACTGCCGTGGCCTCGGCAATAATTAGGCCTGTACCGCCCATCGCACGGGCACCAATATGGGCCATATGCCAGTCGGTCGCCACACCATCATGAGACGAATACTGACACATCGGCCCCATGCCGATCCGGTTGCGGATGGTGATATCCTTGATCTTGAGCGGTTCAAAAAGCGCGGACATTATGCGTCCCCATTGTTCATCGCCTTGATGCCAGCAACGCCGGAATTTCCCAGCTCAACAGTTGCGAACGGGCCACCGATGCACAGGTTGGCGGGGTCTTTGTTGTCCAATGGCGGGGTCGCGGCGAACACGTCAGCGGCGAAATCCTCTGCGTTATCCTTGGGATGGAACCCAAGGTGGCCCGCCTTGGAATTATCCACCACGGCGCGGTCGTTGTTGGAAATGCCGTAAACCGTGGTCAGGCCGACAACGGGGCTGGTGATCGATTTCTCGACCATCTGAATCAGGTCGTCGGTGGACAGCCACGTACCAATCGCACGCGCATTGGTCGGTGGAGCGGCGGAGAAGATGCGCATGCACACCGCCTCGATCCCGCGTTTATCCCAATAGAGCGATGCCAGATCCTCGGCAAAGCATTTGGCCAGCCCGTAATAGGTATCGGGGCGGTGCGGCGCGTCCAGCCCGATGGTATCGGTTTTCAAATGCATCCCCACGGCATGCACGGACGACGCATAGACCACGCGGCGCACGCCATTGCGATAGGCGGCTTCCCAGATGTTATAGGCGCCAATGATGTTGGATTGCAGGATATCGTCCCACGGGGCCTCATCCGCGATGGCGCCGAAATGCACGATCATGTCGGCGTCTTTGGTCAATGCCTCCATCGCGGCCAGTTCGGACACATCGGCCTGCACGTAGGTTTCATTGGCAGCCAGATCATCCAAGCCGTCAACCAGATCATTCGATACAAGCTGGTCGCACATCGCAGCCAGCGGCGCGCGCAATTTCGATCCAAGGGCACCGGCAGCCCCTGTAAGCACAAGTTTCTTCATAATGTGTCCTGACGTTTAGATAACAGCTTTTTCGACGAACTTCTCGCCACGCTCAATACGGTCGTATCCGAACGGCGAAAGGTCAAGGGTCTGGTAGGCGCCTGTCGCGATCAACTCGGCCACGCCGCGGCCAATCGCGGGGGATTGTTGCAGCCCGTGGCCGGAAAACCCATTGGCAAAGACAAAATTCGCCACCTTGCTATGCGCCCCGACAATCGCGTTTTGATCAAAGGCGTTATAGGCGTAATGCCCGACCCACATGTTCGTCAGCTTGATCGTCTCAAACGCGGGCACGCGGTGAGCCAGCACGGGCCAGACCTTTTGTTCCCAAATGGCATGATCGGCAGCAAAATCATCGTAGCCTACGGGGCCATCATCATCGGGTGGGCAACCGGCAAGATAATAGTGCCCGTCGCTGCGCATATGCACGCCCGATGGGTCAATCGTCAGCGGCAAATCACGGTCGAGCGGTTCAGCCGCGTCAAAGATAAACGTATAACGTTTGCGCGGCTCAACCGGCAGATCAATACCCGCCATGGCCGCTGTCAGCTTGGCACGTGGGCCGGATGCATTCACGACGGTGCCGCAGGAAATTACGTCCCCATTCGCCAGCGTCACACTGTCCACAGATGAACCTGCTGCGTTCAGCTTCATCGACGCTACCTCACCAGACAGATATTCGACACCGCGTTCGCGGGCGGATTTTTTCCACCAGTCGAACATCGTGCCACCGTCAAAATACCCCTCGTCGATCAGGTTATGATTACCGGCAACGATGTCGTCCATGTTGTAAAACGGATAGGCGTCTTTGATCTGGGCGGCGGTCATGTGCTGGGTGCCAGCGCCAAGCGATGCTTGAATGCCTTGCGCCTCGGCGAGGTTGGCGGCGAATGCGTCATCCTCGGCCAGATACATATAGCCATAGGACTGGATCGGCAGGTTAGGCACACGGTCGTCACCGCCATAATAGCCCTGCATGTTTTTCACGAAATCAGCAGCGAACTGGCTGATCTGCACGTTGATCGCGGCTGTGAACTGCTGGCGCATGCAACTGTTGGTGTGGGATGTGGAGGCGAATTCATAGGTCGGATCACGTTCAACGACCAAAATGCGACCCTGAAAATCGGCGTGTCCCGACAGGAACCAAGCGATAGATGAGCCGTAGATCGCCCCGCC
>JAQXEG010000007.1 GCA_029250945.1 Yoonia sp. | reverse complement strand
AACTAGGGACCGCCAAGCAAACGGAAGAAGCTAACATGGCACTAAAGTCGTATAAGCCGACGACGCCAGGCCAGCGCGGGCTGGTGCTGATCGACCGTTCGGAGCTTTGGAAAGGACGCCCAGTTAAGGCCCTTACGCAGGGTTTGACGAAATCGGGTGGCCGGAACAATACCGGACGGATCACAATGCGTCGCATTGGTGGGGGTGCAAAGCGCCTTTACCGTATCGTAGACTTCAAGCGGAACAAGCTGGACATGCCAGCAACTGTGACCCGCATTGAATATGACCCGAACCGGACTGCGTTTATTGCGCTCGTTCAGTACGAAGATGGCACACAGAACTATATCCTTGCCCCACAGCGTTTGGCTGTTGGTGACAAGGTTGTCGCATCTGCCAAGGCCGACATTAAGCCGGGCAACGCGATGCCATTCTCTGGAATGCCCATCGGAACAATCATCCACAACATCGAAATGAAGCCAGGCAAAGGCGGCCAGATCGCCCGTGCAGCTGGTACATACGCCCAATTCGTTGGTCGTGATGGTGGATATGCGCAAATCCGTTTGTCTTCGGGCGAACTGCGTCTGGTGCGTCAGGAATGCATGGCCACCGTTGGTGCCGTGTCCAACCCAGACAACTCCAACCAGAACTACGGTAAAGCCGGTCGTATGCGCCACAAAGGCGTGCGTCCGTCCGTTCGTGGTGTTGCGATGAACCCGATCGATCACCCACACGGTGGTGGTGAAGGCCGCACATCTGGTGGTCGTCACCCGGTTACTCCTTGGGGTAAGCCGACAAAGGGTATGCGCACACGTAACAAGAACAAAGCATCGCAGCGCCTTATCGTGCGTTCGCGTCATGCCAAGAAGAAGGGTCGTTAATTATGGCTCGTTCCGTATGGAAAGGTCCTTTTGTGGATGCATACGTCTTGAAAAAGGCAGCAGCATCCAAAGAAAGCGGCCGCAACGAAGTGATCAAAATCTGGTCCCGTCGTTCGACAATTCTGCCTCAGTTCGTTGGCTTGACGTTCGGCGTCTACAACGGCAAGAAGCATATCCCAGTTAACGTATCTGAAGAAATGATCGGTCAGAAGTTTGGTGAATATTCCCCAACTCGGACATACTACGGTCACGCCGCAGATAAAAAAGCGAAGCGGAAATAAGCCATGAGCAAGGATAACAATCCCCGCCGCGTGGCCGATAACGAAGCACGTGCAAAACTGCGCATGTTGCGGACTTCGCCACAGAAACTGAACCTCGTTGCTGGCCTGATCCGCGGCAAGAAAGTTGAGCAGGCTCTGACTGACCTGACTTTCTCCAAGAAGCGGATTTCGGACGACGTGAAGAAATGTCTTCAGTCGGCGATCGCCAACGCAGAAAACAACCACCAGCTTGACGTTGATGAACTTGTTGTTGCCGAAGCATATTGCGGCAAGAACCTGATCATGAAGCGTGGTCGTCCACGGGCACGTGGCCGTTTCGGCAAGATCATTAAGCCATTCTCGGAAATCACAATCGTGGTTCGCCAAGTTGAGGAGCAATCATAATGGGTAATAAAGTTAACCCAATCGGGATGCGTCTTCAGGTCAACCGCACCTGGGATAGCCGTTGGTATGCTGACACCAAAGACTATGGTGACATGCTGCTGGAAGACCTGAAGATCAAAGCATTCATCAAGAAAGAATGCGCGCAGTCCGGCATCAGCCGCGTGATCATTGAGCGTCCGCACAAAAAGTGCCGCGTCACAATCCACGCTGCCCGTCCGGGTGTGATCATTGGTAAGAAAGGTGCAGACATCGAAGGTCTGCGTCAGAAGCTTGCCAAGCTGACTGCATCCGAACTGCACCTGAACATCGTCGAAGTGCGCAAGCCTGAACTGGACGCAGCCCTGGTTGCTGAATCCATTGGTCAGCAGCTTGAGCGTCGTGTGTCCTTCCGTCGCGCTATGAAGCGTTCGGTTCAGAACGCGATGCGCATGGGCGCCTTGGGTATTCGTGTGAACCTTGCTGGCCGTCTTGGCGGTGCAGAGATCGCGCGTACCGAATGGTATCGTGAGGGCCGCGTGCCGCTTCACACCCTGCGTGCTGACATCGACTATGCGCTTTATGAGGCGATGACGCCTTATGGGATCATCGGCATCAAGGTCTTCATCTTCAAAGGTGAGATCATGGAGCACGATCCGCAGGCGCACGACCGTAAACACGCTGAGCTGCAAGAGGGCGCTGTCCCTCGCGGCCCACGTCGCTAAGGAGATCTGAACAATGCTTCAGCCAAAGCGTACAAAACACCGCAAGCTGCACAAAGGCCGGATCAAAGGTTTGGCAAAGGGCGGGTCTGACCTGAACTTTGGTTCCTTTGGTCTTAAGGCGATCGAACCTGAGCGTATCACTGCGCGCCAGATCGAAGCCGCCCGTCGTGCAATGACACGTCAGATGAAACGTCAGGGTCGCGTCTGGATCCGTATTTTCCCAGACACCCCAGTGACCTCCAAGCCCGTCGAAGTACGTATGGGTAAGGGTAAAGGTTCCATCGATTTTTGGGCATGCAAGGTTAAACCTGGCCGCGTGATGTTTGAAATCGACGGCGTTGCAGAACCCATCGCCCGTGAGGCCCTGCGCCTTGCTGCGATGAAGCTGCCAATCAAAACACGCGTCGTTCAGCGCGAAGACTGGTAAACCTGGTTTTCCAAAGACATCAAAAGCCCCCGTCGAGAAATCGGCGGGGGTTTTTTGCTTTTGTTCGCAACTTACAGACTGACCTTGGTTATTGTTGAGTAATGTTCCTTCCCTTCGACAAGATTAAGCACCGCATTTGCGCCAAAGGCACGTTGCAGTTGGCGCGACATCTCAGGCCGGGCCCATGTGTCTTCGGTCCCGTGCCATAAGGTGACGGGGCAGGTCACTTGGGGTAACAGCCCTCTCCAATCGGTCACGTAATTTGTAATGTGGGAAACATAGCCTTGGGGATGGTGGGCGAGACTTTCTTGCAATCCTTGGGTTAGGACTTTTCGGAATTGGGGATCAGTCAGAAGGTCCCTTTCCGCCGCGCCGCAATTTGCGAATAGCATTTTGATCAATGCGTTTGGTGCGATCCGCGCCATCAATCCTTGGCAACGGGTTAGTAGCATCAACAGGGCGGGCGATCGCATCGCCAGTTCGAATACCGGCTTGCCTGCCATATCCGAAAGGAAGTCGCCCAAGCTGAGCGGTGCGGCTGGTGATATCAATGTAAGGCGCGATACATTCGCGGGGCGTTGTGCCGCAAGCTGGATGGCCGACATCGCACCAATCGAAAACCCGACGACATGGCGTTGTTGCCGCGTTGATTTGGCCGTTATAGCGTCAAAATCGCGGTGCAGATTCCCGTCCAACATGTTTAATGCGGTCACGTCGGCGGTCGGATTGGCACCCTGCAAAAGTGCGGCCTCTGCCATGCTGCCCGGCATGCCATGACAAAAGATGATCCTATCCATCGCATCGTTCCTTTGATTTGCATCACTCACGCGAATTGTGTCCGCACTCGCGTGCAAAACACCAGCCCTAAACATCGCGGTTGCCTGCTGTGTTTCATCCTCTGCCGGATTGCGCTATTCTAGTGTGGAAACCGAAAAAGTGAGGCCGTCCAGATGAAACACGTCCAGAAGCCAACGACCGATGATGACCTGATCAAGCAGTTTTTGGAAAATGGCGGCAAGGTCACTAAAGGCAAGACAAAGCCGATGGCCGATGATCTTGGCCTGTCCAACAACGTATGGGGTCAAACCCTGTCCCGCGAGGAGAAAGCCGCGAAAAAGGGCACGCCTAAGAAATAGGCGTTATCCCCAGCTGTAGTTGAACGACACGGATACGCGGTCGTCTTCGGCGTTGTTCATCGGCACCTCGTGGCGCAGCCAGCTTTCCCATAGCAAGACGTCACCAACGGTGGGTTGCACATAGACGAACTGCCGTAGCCCTTCGGGTGCGTCCTTGGTCCGGCCGGGGGATGCCATCATCATCGGCAGGCGTGGATCCTCAAATTTGATGGCGGATGTGTCGGCTGGCATGGTCACATAGGTGGTGCCGGAGATGACAGAATGCGGATGGATGTGGCCGGTGTGGATGCCGCCCTCTGGCAATATGTTGATCCAGATATCTTCGAGTTGCAGCGCCTTGTCCCCCAGATCAAGGTGCAGCGCCTTTGCAAAATCTGCGACATGGGCGTCCAGCGCCTTGACCACAGCCGCAAAAATCGGGAAGCGCCACGGCAAATCGGTCAGGGATGCGTAGGATGTGTAGCCGGGGAAATCATTGGCCTCGCACCAGTCCTGACCCGCCTCGTCGTCTTGGGCGATGACAAAGCAGGATTGTTCCAGTTCTGACGGATCAACGGCGCCGTGATCGGATAGGGCGGCGCGGTAAAGCGGGGTCATAAAGAGCGATTTGATATCTGACATGACATGTTACCTACCGCCAAAATCGTTCCGAATGCCAGAGCCTATCTGAGCATGCCAATCGTGACCTTGATCAGTTGCAACGCGATGGTGAAGACTTCATAAGGTTCATGGCCAAAAATTTACTCTATTCGGCGAAAATACTGACCGATTAGCTGTAATTTGCAGCGGGTGATCATGGTATGGCGTTTCTTGGTTGAACCCCTTGCCAGACCCCAGATTCCCTCCTATACGGCACACTTCTACTCCATCCACTGGATTCGGGGTCACGCCTTCGTGCGGCTTCCCAGTGTCTGAAACAAAGGAAAATGGCATGAACGCCAATGAACTGCGGGAAAAAACACCCGATCAGCTCCGTGAAGAGCTGGTAAACCTGAAAAAAGAATCCTTCAACTTGCGCTTTCAGCAGGCCACCGGCCAGCTTGAAAACACATCCGGCATCCGAGCTGCACGTCGCAACGCCGCCAAGGTAAAAACAATTCTGAACGAAAAAGCGGCTGCTGCTGCTTCGGAGGCTTGATCATATGCCTAAGCGTATCCTGACTGGGGTTGTGACAAGCAACCAGAACGAACAGACCGTCACAGTGTCTGTTGAACGTCGTTTCAAGCACCCGCTGCTTCAGAAAACTGTACGTAAGTCCAAGAAATACCGGGCTCACGATGAGAACAACACATTCAACGTG
This sequence comes from Yoonia sp., assembly GCA_029250945.1. GTDB lineage: Bacteria > Pseudomonadota > Alphaproteobacteria > Rhodobacterales > Rhodobacteraceae > Yoonia. The sequence continues at coordinate 33,952 of JAQXEG010000007.1, read as the reverse complement.
GGCGAAACTGTTCGCATCATCGAATGTGCACCAAAGTCGAAAACTAAGCGTTGGGAAGTGATCGCTTCTTAAGCGATTGCCATCAACTTAATCGAAACCCTAGGGGCCCGGTCAGTAATCGGGGTTGACCCTATAGGTCGGAAGGAAACCAAATGATCCAGATGCAGACCAATCTGGATGTTGCTGATAACTCAGGCGCCCGTCGAGTTCAGTGCATCAAGGTGTTGGGTGGTTCCCATCGTCGTTACGCGAGTGTCGGTGACATTATCGTTGTATCGGTGAAAGAAGCCATTCCACGCGGTCGTGTGAAAAAGGGTGACGTGCGTAAAGCCGTCGTCGTTCGCACAGCCAAAGAAGTCCGTCGCGAAGACGGCACAGCAATCCGTTTTGATAAGAACGCTGCTGTGATCCTCAACAACAACAACGAGCCTGTCGGTACACGTATCTTTGGCCCAGTTGTTCGCGAGCTTCGTGCAAAGAACTTCATGAAAATTATTTCTCTTGCTCCGGAGGTGCTGTAATTATGGCTGCTAAACTCCGCAAAGGTGACAAGGTCATCGTTCTTGCAGGCAAAGACAAAGGCACAACCGGCGAGATCAAGTCAATTGATCCAAAAGCCGGCAAGGCTATCGTTGACGGTGTCAACATGGCCGTACGCCACGTGAAGCAATCCCAGACGACACAGGGTGGTCGCACGCCAAAGGCGATGCCGATCCAGCTGTCCAATCTGGCTGCTGTTGATGCAAACGGTAAAGCAACCCGCGTCGGTTTCCGCATGGATGGCGACAACAAGGTGCGTTTCGCCAAAACAACAGGGGATGCGATCTAATGCTTGATAACGCAAAATACACCCCACGTTTGAAGTCTGAATATGCTTCCAAAATTCGCGCTGCGATGAAGGAAGAGTTTTCTTACAAGAACGACATGCAGATTCCACGTTTGGACAAAATTGTTCTAAACATCGGCTGCGGCTCTGAGGCTGTCCGTGACAGCAAGAAGGCCAAATCCGCACAGGAAGATCTGTCCACAATCGCTGGTCAAAAGGCCATGACGACGACCGCTAAGAAATCCATCGCTGGTTTCCGCGTTCGTGAGGACATGCCTTTGGGTGCTAAGGTCACGCTGCGCGGCGACCGTATGTACGAATTCCTTGATCGTCTGATCACAGTTGCAATGCCACGTATCCGCGATTTCCGCGGCGTATCCGGCAAATCCTTTGATGGTCGCGGCAACTATGCCACTGGCCTGAAAGAGCACCTGGTGTTCCCCGAGATCGACTTCGATAAAATCGATGAGAACTGGGGCATGGACATCGTCATCTGCACCACCGCCGAAACCGACGCTGAAGCAAAAGCACTGTTGAAGAACTTCAACATGCCTTTCAACAGCTAAGCGGTAGGGAGAAAATTAGATATGGCTAAGAAATCCATGATCGCACGCGAAGTTAAGCGTGAAAAGCTGGTCGCAAAGTTCGCTGAAAAGCGTGCCGCGCTAAAGGCAATCATCAACGACAAAGAGAAGCCTGTAGAGGAGCGCTTTAAGGCGACGATGGAGCTTGCAAAGCTGCCACGTAACTCTTCTGCTGTGCGTCTGCACAACCGTTGCCAACTCACCGGGCGTCCACACGCTTATTACCGTAAACTGAAAATCAGCCGGATCGCGCTGCGGGACCTTGGTTCCAATGGCGAAATTCCTGGCATGGTTAAGTCCAGCTGGTAAGGAGCAGATATTATGAACGATCCTATCGGTGATATGCTGACACGCATCCGTAACTCTCAGATGCGCGGCAAATCCACAGTCTCTACTCCAGCTTCCAAGCTGCGCGGTTGGGTTCTGGATGTGCTTGCAGATGAAGGTTACATCCGCGGCTACGAAGCAACTACTGGCAAAGATGGCCACCCTGCTTTGGAAATCAGCTTGAAGTACTACGAAGGTACACCAGTCATTCGCGAAGTGAAGCGGGTCTCAAAGCCCGGTCGCCGCGTTTACATGGGCCCTAATGACATCCCAATGGTCCGTCAGGGCCTGGGTGTGTCGATTGTCTCCACCTCTCAGGGTGTGATGTCGGATGCAAAAGCACGCAGCGCCAACATTGGTGGCGAAGTGCTCTGCACTGTATTCTAAGGAGCCATAGACATGTCTCGTATTGGTAAAAAAGCGGTTGAACTGGCCAGTGGCGTATCTGCCTCTGTGTCCGGCCAGACCATCGAAGTGAAAGGCCCGAAAGGGACCCGCAGCTTCAAAGCAACAGACGACGTGACAATCACCGTTGACGGCCAGTCCGTTTCCGTTGAGCCACGCGGTAAATCCAAGCGCGCGCGCCAGCAGTGGGGTATGACTCGCACAATGGTTGCAAACCTCGCGACTGGCGTCACCGAGGGTTTCAAGAAAGAGCTTGAGATCAACGGTGTTGGTTACCGTGCACAGATGCAGGGCAACACCCTGAAGCTGTCACTTGGTTACTCACACGACGTAAACTTCGAGGTTCCAGAAGGTGTGACTGTTACCGCAGCTAAGCCAACTGAAATCACTGTAGAAGGTATCGACCAGCAGCTTGTTGGTCAGGTCGCGGCAAACATCCGCGCCTGGCGTAAGCCCGAGCCATATAAAGGCAAGGGTATCAAGTACAAGGACGAGTATATCTTCCGCAAAGAAGGGAAGAAGAAGTAATGGCAAACTCCAAGCGTACATTGTTCCTCAAGCGCCGTCTGCGCGTCCGGAACAAGCTCAAGAAAGTAACAGCGAACATCGGGCGTCCACGTCTGTCGGTTCACCGTTCCAACAAGAACATCAGCGTCCAGCTGATCGACGATACAAACGGTGTGACAATCGCATCCGCGTCTTCGCTCGAAAAAGCACTGGGCGTTGTTGGCAAGAACAACGTCGAAGCCGCTTCCAAGGTTGGGTCTGCAATCGCAGAACGGGCCAAGAAAGCCGGCGTAGAAGTTGCTTACTTTGATCGTGGTGGCTTCTTGTTCCACGGTAAGGTTAAGGCACTTGCCGAAGCTGCCCGTGAAGGTGGTTTGAAAATCTAAATTGTAGGGCGCGGGCAGCAATGTCCGCGCCTTCGATGATCGAGGGCCATCTGGCCACTGCGATCGACCCCATATTTATATAAGGACGCCACACATGGCAGAACGTGAAAATCGCGGCCGCGGCCGTAACCGTGAAGAAGCAGCACCAGAGTTTGCTGACCGTCTGGTCGCAATCAACCGTGTTTCCAAAACTGTAAAAGGCGGTAAGCGCTTTGGTTTTGCAGCCCTCGTCGTTGTTGGCGACCAAAAAGGCCGCGTCGGCTTTGGCAAAGGTAAAGCGAAGGAAGTTCCTGAAGCGATCCGCAAAGCCACAGAGCAGGCTAAGCGTCAGATGATCCGCGTTGCGTTGAAAGACGGCCGCACATTGCACCACGACATCGAAGGTCGTCACGGTGCTGGTAAAGTTGTCATGCGCACAGCCCCACAGGGTACCGGTATTATTGCTGGTGGTCCAATGCGTGCTGTTTTCGAAATGCTCGGCGTACAGGATGTTGTATCCAAGTCTTTGGGGTCCCAGAACCCTTACAACATGATCCGCGCCACAATTAACGGTCTGTCCAAAGAACAGTCCCCACGTAACGTCGCTCAGCGTCGTGGCAAGAAAGTAGCAGACATCCTCCGCAAGGAAGACGCCCCTGTTGCAGACGCCGCCCCAGAAGCCGCAGAAGCGTAAGGAACCGATACAATGGCTAAAACAATTGTTGTAAAACAGGTTGGCTCTCCAATCCGTCGTCCCGCCAAACAGCGTGCAACGCTGATCGGTCTGGGCCTGAACAAAATGAACCGCACCAAAGAACTGGAAGACACACCTTCCGTGCGTGGCATGGTGAATTCTGTCAGCCACATGGTCGAAATCATCGAAGAAAAAGGTTAACATGCGCTGGCCAGCTTGGGCCGAATGCATCGTTTAATTGAAAACGCCCGCATGTGATCATGCGGGCGTTTTTCTTTGGTTAATAATCTCTTGTTACTGTAGAGGTGGTTTCGTTCCTAATTGGTTGCATTTTTCCCAACGTACTCGCTCCAGGGGCCCAATGATGATGACAAAATTTGATGTGCCTGATGAGTGGAAGTCCCTGACAGGGGTTTTCCCTGTCCTGCTAATTTTGGCGGCATTGTTGGCGATCACACTTTCCACGTGGCAGTTTGAGCGTAAGCGCATCGACTAAATCGGCGCAATCCAGTTCGAAAAAGCAAGCGAAGCAATTGTCGATGACGCGGCAGAGGTGATGCGCCGTCATTTACAGGCGCTTCGCGTCGGGTCCGGTCTGTATCACGCGTCAGAGGCTGTATCAGGCGCAGAATGGGCGCAATACGTCAAAGACCTCGATTTTTCCCAAAACTACCCCGGCATTCAGGGGATGAGTTTTAACAAATATATCCGTGGTGAGGCGGAGTTGCGTGCGTTCGAGGCGGACATCTAACGTACAGAGGCGACGTCATTTACCGACAAACCGCCCAGTGCCCGTGATATCTATGTCCCCGTTGTTTTTCTGGAACCGGTGACGCAAATGAACCGTCGCGCCGTTGGATATGACATTTATTCCGAACCAAATCGGTGTGCGGCCGTGCAGAAGGCCGTCGCAACAGGCACCGCCGCGATGACCGCGCGGATCATCTTGGTGCAAGAAGATGCCGACGCAGAGATCTCGCCGCAATTTGGCGTGCTTTTGGTGCAGCCGACATTCGATCTGTCCCAAGATATAAGCACACCTGCCGCCCGTGCAGGGGCTATTAACGTGCTTCTCGTCGCCGCGTTTCGTATGGACGATTTGATGGATAGTTTTCTGGCGCGTCAAAGTATCGTGCAGGACAATGGGCTAGATGTTCGCCTGTTCGATGCACAAACCGCCCATCCCAAACGGTTATTATTTGCAAGCGATACGGTCGTGGATGGGCCTAGGGAATTTACCTCTTCGATATCGCTGTATGGCCGTGATTGGACGTTTCAGATCACAGGTGCGCGTGTGCAATCGGGGGCCGTGAACGCCTCTAGCCCGATGATTATTCTTAATTCAGGGATTTTGCTGTCGCTTCTTATTTCTGCATTTTTGTGGACACAGTCGATGCGCGCACGCGAGGGGCGGATCGCCGCGGCCGCAACACAAGAAAACAATGTGCATGTGCAATCGTTAATGCATGAGGTGAACCATCGGTCCAAGAACCTGTTGATTGTTGTGCGCGCGATCGCCCGTCTAACCGCAACATCGGACCCTAAGGAATTTCTTGCGAATTTCTCCAAACGGATTGAGGCGTTGGCGGCCAGTCAGGACTTGCTTGCGCGCAGCGCGTGGAAGGGGACCCAGATCAGGGATCTAGTGTCATCCTAGCTTGCCCATCCTGAGGATTTGATTGGCACACGTATTCTTGCGCATGGTCCCACGTTTCAGATGCAGGCGGCGGCGCAAACGCTTGGCATGGCGATTCACGAACTGGCAACCAATGCTGGTAAATACGGCGCCCTGTCCAATGACACGGGGCGGGTCACGATCAACTGGCAAATCCTACCGGGAGCGAACGGCGAGGATCGGCTGAACATCACTTGGATCGAGAGTGGTGGCCCGACAGTTGTGGCGCTGGATCATTGCGGATTCGGGTCGGTGGTTTTGGGCCGCATGGCAGAGCACGGTTTGAACGGCGCAGCACGGACAGAGTTTGGACCTGGCGGGCTGGATGGTATTTCAGTTGCACGGCAAAGGCGGCGTTGGAGCCGCGGACGGCCCCATCCGCAACTCCCACTTGATCCGCGCGGATTGCGGGGCTATACGCCCCTAGTCGGAGCTTTTCGCCCGACTCATATGTATTGAAACGCCGTGTTTGACCGCTCCCGTCGCTGGGGGTCAATTCCGGCAAAAGGAGAAGCGACAATGAAACTGAATCAACTTTCCGACAACCCAGGTGCAACCAAAGGCAAAAAACGCATTGGTCGCGGCCCAGGTTCCGGCATGGGTAAAATGGGTGGCCGTGGTATCAAAGGTCAGAAATCCCGTTCCGGTGTAGCCATCAAAGGCTACGAGGGCGGCCAGATGCCACTCTACCAACGTTTGCCGAAGCGTGGCTTTAACAAGCCGAACCGCAAGACATTTGCTGTGATCAACCTTGGTCTGATCCAGAAATTCATCGACGCGGGCAAGATCGACATCAAATCCGACATCACAGAAGAGGCATTGGTTGCTTCCGGCGCGCTGCGTCGTGTGAAAGACGGCGTACGCGTTCTGGCCAAAGGCGAATTTTCCGCCAAGGCGAACATCGTCGTCACCGGCGCGTCCGCTGGTGCTGTTGAAGCCGTGGAAAAAGCTGGCGGTAAAGTGACCGTCACAGCGACACCAAAGGCCGCGGCAGCCGAGTAACGCCTTGTGGGTGGCCCATCGGTCGCCTACATTCGTTAAAGCATTCCCAAACGCCGCCACGGGGAGACCCGTTGGCGGTGTTTTCATGAAAAGAGAGACGCATGGCATCCGCAGCAGAACAAATGGCAGCCAACATGAGCTGGAGCGCATTCGGTAAAGCAACTGAATTGCGCCAGCGCATCCTGTTCACAATCGGTCTTTTGATCGTTTATCGGCTCGGGACATATATCCCGGTGCCCGGCATTGATGCGGCGGCATTGCGCAGCTTCATGGATGAGGCGGCGGCTGGGATCGGCGGTATCCTGTCCATGTTCACTGGTGGTGCGCTATCGCGGATGGGCATTTTTGCCCTCGGGATAATGCCATACATTTCTGCGTCCATCATCGTTCAGCTTTTGGGTTCCATGTGGGAGCCGATGAAGCAGATGAAGAAAGAAGGTGAGCAGGGGCGGCGCAAGCTGAACCAATACACCCGTTACGGCACTGTGGTTCTGGCCACGTTCCAAGCCTACGGTCTTGCCCGCAGCCTAGAGGCGGGCGATCTGGCGTCGAACCCAGGCCTATATTTCCAAGCGGCTTGTGTGATTACGATCGTTGGCGGCACCATGTTCCTGATGTGGTTGGGCGAACAGATTACAGCACGTGGCATCGGCAACGGTATCTCTTTGATCATTTTCGTTGGCATTATTGCCGAAATCCCAGCCGCTGCAGCGCAGTTCCTGTCGCAAGGGCGGTCTGGCGCGATTTCCCCCGCGGTGATCGTGGGCGTGTTGCTGATGATTGTCGCGATCCTGACATTCGTTGTGTTCATGGAGCGGTCCTTGCGGAAAATCCATATTCAATACCCGCGTCAACAGCGCGGTATGAAGGTGTATGATGGCTCGACCAGCCACCTGCCGATTAAGGTGAACCCAGCCGGCGTGATCCCCGCGATCTTTGCATCCGCTTTGTTGTTGTTGCCAACCACGATCAGCACATTCTCTGGCGGGCAAACCGGCCCGGTGATGTCGACGATCCTTGCGTATTTTGGTCCCGGCCAGCCGCTGTATCTGTTGTTTTTTGCCGCGATGATCGTTTTCTTCACGTATTTCTACACACGTGAAGTTGCGTTCAAAACGGATGACGTGGCTGAAAACCTTAAGAACCAGAACGGTTTTGTGCCGGGTATTCGCCCTGGTAAGAAGACCGCTGAATATCTGGATTATGTTGTAACGCGTATCCTTGTTCTGGGCTCGGGCTATCTCGCGCTTGTTGCGCTGTTGCCTGAAATCCTGCGTAGCCAGTTTGCCATTCCTTTTTACTTTGGCGGGACGTCGGTTCTGATTATTGTGTCAGTCGGGATGGACACGATTCAGCAGATCCAGTCCCACTTGTTGGCCCATCAGTATGAAGGCCTGATTGAAAAATCGCAGCTGCGGGGCAAAGGCCGTGGCGCGAAACGCAAAGGGCCAATTCGCAAATGAATATTATCCTTCTTGGACCACCGGGTGCCGGCAAAGGCACACAAGCGCAGCGTCTGGTTGACAGCCGCGATATGATGCAGCTTTCGACAGGGGACATGCTGCGCGAGGCACGCACATCTGGCACCGACATGGGCAAGAAGGTTGCCGCCGTGATGGACGCCGGAAACCTTGTGACGGATGAAATCGTGATCGGCCTGATCCGCGAAAAGCTTGAGGCTGGTGGCGCTAAGGGTGGATTTATCTTTGACGGGTTCCCGCGCACATTGGCACAGGCGGACGCGCTTGGTGAATTGCTGACCGAAATGGGTCAAACACTGCATTGCGCGATTGAGCTTCAGGTGAATGACGAAATCCTTGTTGAGCGTATCCTTGGCCGCGCAGCTGATGCTGTTGCCGCTGGTGGCACAGCGCGAGCTGATGACAATGAGGAAAGCCTGAAAACCCGCCTGATGGCCTATTACAAACAGACTTCCCCGCTGATTGGCTATTATCATGCCAAGGGCGATCTGAAGGCCATTGACGGCCTTGCCAGCATGGATGATGTGGCCGCCAACATTGCGCAGGCGCTAGATTAACGCAGCAATGGCTATCCGTGGTTTCGGGGGGGCTTGACCGTATCCTCGAACAGCCATAAACAGCGCCATCCCTAATGGGAATCAATTTGTGGTGAATGGGTCGCACCCTGCTACTACAGATCACCTCGATATGACGCGGCCCGACGATTGATCGTTCGGGCCTCCGTTGTGAAAAAAGGGTCCGGAATGACGGACCCGCAACGAAAAGGAAATACCACCTTGGCACGTATTGCTGGCGTGAACATCCCAACTGGGAAACGTGTTCTGATCGCCCTCACATATATCGCTGGTATCGGTTCGACCAAAGCAGAGGAAATCTGCGAGGCTATCGGTATCGACCGCGCACGTCGCGTTAACGAACTGTCGGATGCTGAAATCCTGAAGGTTCGCGAATACATCGACGAGCATCTCACCGTAGAAGGTGACCTGCGTCGCGAGACACAGATGAACATCAAGCGTCTGATGGACCTTGGTTGCTACCGTGGTCTGCGCCACCGTCGTAACCTGCCTGTCCGCGGGCAGCGTACTTCTACAAACGCACGCACACGCAAGGGCCCTGCAAAGGCCATTGCTGGTAAGAAGAAATAAGGGAGGCTTGATCAATGGCACGTGATACGAAACGCACCAAAAAGAAGGTCTCCAAGAACATCGCCGCTGGCGTTGCGCATGTGAACTCTTCTTTCAACAACACAAAAATCCTGATCTCTGACGTGCAGGGCAACGCGATCTCTTGGTCGTCTGCTGGCACTATGGGCTTTAAGGGGTCGCGGAAATCCACACCTTATGCGGCTCAGATGGCTGCTGAAGATGCGGGCAAAAAAGCACAAGATCACGGTGTGAAGACACTGGAAGTTGAAGTGCAGGGTCCGGGTTCGGGCCGTGAAAGCGCATTGCGCGCGCTGGCCGCTGCCGGGTTCAACATCACGTCTATCCGTGACGTGACCCCAATGGCACACAACGGCTGCCGCCCACCAAAGCGTCGCCGCGTCTAAGACATTACGAAGCGGTTTGGGGTCATGGTTTTCCATGGCCCCATTCCGTCATTTTGAAACCTCGGGCGTTTGCCTTTTGGACATGAAGGCAGACAGGAATGGAGGGACACATGATCCACAAGAATTGGGCTGAATTGATTAAGCCAACACAGCTTGACGTCAAGCCGGGCAATGACCCGATGCGTCAGGCAACCGTGGTTGCAGAACCGCTCGAGCGGGGCTTTGGCCTGACGCTCGGCAACGCGCTGCGCCGCATTTTGATGAGCTCCCTTCAGGGTGCTGCCATCACTGCCGTACAAATCGACAACGTCCTGCACGAGTTTTCGTCTGTATCTGGTGTGCGTGAAGACGTCACCGACATGGTTCTGAACCTCAAGGGCGTCGCGATCCGTATGGAAGTCGAAGGCCCCAAGCGTTTGTCCGTCCAGGCCAAAGGCCCAGGCGTTGTGACAGCTGCTGACATTTCTGAAACAGCTGGCATTGAGATCCTGAACAAGGATCACGTGATCTGTCACCTCGATGATGGCGCTGATCTGTACATGGAACTGACCGTGAATACCGGTAAGGGCTATGTCGCTGCGGAAAAGAACAAGCCAGAAGATGCACCCATTGGCATGATCTCCATCGATGCGATCTACTCGCCGGTGAAGAAAGTGTCCTATGATGTGCAGCCGACCCGCGAAGGTCAGGTTCTGGATTATGACAAGCTGACCATGAAGGTCGAAACAGACGGTTCCATCACGCCAGATGACGCGGTTGCCTACGCAGCACGCATCTTGCAGGACCAGCTGTCAATCTTCGTCAACTTCGATGAGCCTGAATCAGCACAAGCTGGCGCAGACGATGATGGCCTCGAGTTCAACCCGCTTCTGCTGAAGAAAGTGGACGAGCTGGAACTGTCTGTGCGTTCCGCCAACTGCCTGAAAAACGACAACATCGTTTACATCGGTGATCTGATACAGAAAACCGAAGCAGAAATGCTGCGCACACCAAACTTTGGCCGGAAATCTTTGAACGAAATCAAAGAAGTCCTGTCCGGCATGGGTCTGCACCTCGGAATGGACGTTGAGGATTGGCCACCGGACAACATCGAAGATCTGGCGAAGAAGTTCGAGGACCAGTTCTAAGAGATTGGGTGGGCCTTCGGGCCCATCCGCAAATGCCGGCGTTGGTCGGGAATTTTGGGCAATAAAGCCCCACAAACGGAGCAGGCGTCATCGCAGCGCAGGCCCATCATAAAACAAAATGGAGACTTCATCATGCGTCACGCACGTGGTTACCGCCGCCTAAATCGCACACACGAACACCGCAAGGCACTGTTCGCGAACATGGCAGGCTCGCTCATCGAACATGAGCAGATCAAAACAACATTGCCTAAGGCAAAAGAACTCAAGCGCGTCATTGAAAAGCTCGTGACACTTGGCAAGCGCGGCGATTTGCACGCCCGTCGTCAGGCCCGCGCCCAGCTCAAGCAGGACATGCACTGCGCGAAACTTTTTGAAATCCTCGGCCCACGTTATGCCGAGCGTCAGGGTGGTTACGTCCGCGTTATGAAGGCCGGCTTCCGCTACGGCGACATGGCGCCAATGGCGATCATCGAATTCGTTGATCGTGATGTCGACGCCAAAGGTGCCGCTGACCGCGCCCGTTTGGAAGAGTTCGCTGAAGAAGAGTAAATTGCTCTTTACCGAATAACTAAAAGGCCTTGCAATTTCGCGGGGCCTTTTTGGTTTTTAGGGCTACTGTTGAAGTCTGACTGCAGACACACCAAAGGCACGCCTATGACCACCACCGTTCCATTCGTCCCGTCAGGGATTGATCATATCGTCATCTGGGTCAAAGATTTGGCTGCGGCAAAGCACTGGTATCAGACGATTCTGGGCTGCCGTGCGGGTTATGATTACCCCGAAATCGCGATGACCCATGTGTGGTTTGGGCCGGTCCTTATTGGCCTTTGGGATGCGGACGATGCGCGGGCGGCCTATGCTGCGCCAACCACGAACAGCGGCGAAAACGTCCATCATATCGCATTCGCTTGGCATGGCTGTAACGAGGATGCCGTTTTGGATCATTTGCAAGCGCATGGCATCGCCGTCACGCGCAAGATGCGGCAGGTCGGCAGTCGCGGCTTTGGCCTTGCGCTGTATTTCCGTGATCCGTGGGGCAATCTGATCGAGCTTAAGGGGCCGCCGACGTATCAAGACCCCGAAACTGTCACCTAGTGTGATCGCTGCTTTCTTCTCCAACGTGGCGGGTTTATCATCCTCCAATGGCCGACCTTTTCTCATCCGCTGATCCGACATCCGCCGCTGGCCCCCGCCCGCTGGCTGACCGATTGCGTCCGCAAGCACTGGCCGAGGTGATTGGGCAACAACAGGTGCTAGGCCCTGACGCCCCGTTGGGCGTGATGCTTGCGTCCGGCTCACTATCCTCGCTGATTTTCTGGGGTCCCCCCGGTGTCGGCAAAACCACAATCGCACGGCTTTTGGCGGATGAAACCGATTTGCATTTTGTCCAGATCAGTGCGATTTTTACGGGCGTGCCTGACCTGCGCAAGGTGTTTGAGGCGGCCAAGATGCGGCGGCAGAACGGCAAGGGCACGCTCTTGTTCGTTGACGAAATTCACCGTTTCAACAAGGCACAGCAGGACGGGTTTCTGCCGTATATGGAAGATGGCACGATCCTGTTGGTCGGGGCCACAACTGAGAACCCGAGTTTTGAGTTGAACGCCGCGGTGTTGTCGCGGTCGCAGGTGTTGATGCTGACCCGCCTTGATCTGGCTGATCTTGAACGGCTCGCCCAACGAGCCGAGAGGGAATTGGATAAACCGCTTCCGCTTGATGGTCCCGCGCGCGAGGCGTTGCTGGAAATGGCCGATGGTGACGGGCGTGCGCTGCTCAATCTTATCGAACAGGTCACGGCGTGGAAGGTGGACGGCAAGATTGACCGCGTTGGTCTGTCCATCCGCCTGATGAAGCGTGCTGCGAAATACGACAAGTCTGGGGACGAGCATTATAACCTGATCAGTGCGCTGCATAAATCCGTGCGCGGATCTGACCCTGACGCGGCCCTCTACTGGTTTGCGCGGATGTTGGAAGGTGGCGAAGACCCGCGTTTTCTGGCCCGTCGCATCACCCGCATGGCGGTGGAAGATATCGGTTTGGCCGATCCGCAGGCCCAATCTGTCTGCCTGCGCTCATGGGAAACCTATGAACGACTGGGCAGCCCAGAGGGAGAGTTGGCGTTGTCACAGGCGGTTGTGTACCTTGCGCTGGCACCGAAATCGAACGCGAATTACGTGGCCTATAAGGCGGCGGTGAATGCCGCGAAACAGACCGGATCAGAACCCCCACCCGCGCATATCCTGAACGCGCCCACCACGATGATGAAGGAACAAGGGTTTGGGGCAGGCTATGCTTATGACCACGACGCCGAGGATGGGTTTTCGGGCCAAAACTACTTCCCTGAAACAATGAAGCGCCCCGTCTATTACATGCCCGTGGATCGCGGGTTTGAGCGGGATTTGAAAAAGCGTGTCGATTTCTTTGCGGGACTGCGTGCAAAACGGGCCAAGAATTGACAAGCGGCCCACATTGGGCCAAGGCAAGCGGATGATATTTCCGGTCATCTCAGTTGCGCTTGGTGGCGCGTTTGGCGCCGTCGCGCGGCATCTGGTTGGCTTGGCCGTGGCCTTTCCATTGGGGACGCTGACGGTGAATGTGCTCGGCTCGCTTGCGATTGGCTTCGTCTGGGCGCATTTCACGGCCAAGGGATTGCACGGTTGGTTGCCGCTGGTGCTGACCGGATTTTTAGGCGGCTTTACGACGTTTAGCGCGTTTAGCTTGGACACGATGCGCCTGATCGAGGGCGGACGCGTTGGCGCCGCATTAACATATGTTGCAGCGTCGGTGCTGCTATCGCTGGGGGCCTGCGCGTTAGGCCTTTGGCTGACCAAAGGATTAAGTTTATGAGCGGTGTTCAGACACGCCAAATCGGCCCTGATGACGGGGATCAAAGGCTGGATCGCTATATGCGTCGCCTGTTCCCGCACCTGACCCAAGGCCGCATCGAAAAGATGTGCCGCAAGGGCGAAATCCGCGTGAACGGTGGTCGTGTGAAAACAGCGACGCGTCTAGAGATTGGTCAAACGATCCGCATCCCGCCACTGCCCACCGAGGAAGAGGCGAAGGCGGCCGCATCGCTGCTCAAACACGGTGTGACCAAGGCGGATGCCAAGCTGATCCAATCCTGTGTCATCTATAAGGATGAACACATCATCGCGATCAACAAGCCAGCCGGTTTGGCGACCCAAGGTGGGTCTAAGACCACGCGCCACGTTGATGGTATGGCCGAGGCGTTGATGTTTGATTACGATGAAAAACCACGCCTTGTGCATCGTTTGGACAAGGACACGTCTGGTGTTCTTTTGCTGGCGCGCACCCGTATGGCCGCGAAAATGCTGACCGAAAACCTAAAGCACCGCGATACCCGCAAGATTTACTGGGCTGCAATTGCGGGTGTGCCACATCCTCGTGCCGCGACGATCAAATATGGTCTGCTCAAGGCACCCGGTCACGGCAAAAGTGGCGAGAACGAGAAAATGCGCTGCGTGCATCCCAATGATGTTGCCAGCACCGAAGGCGCCAAGCGCGCCACGACAGATTACGCCGTGATGGATACCATCGGGCAGCGTGCATCTTGGTGTGCGCTGGTACCGATTACGGGCCGTACCCACCAGCTACGTGCGCATATGGCCGAGATTGGGCATCCGATTGTCGGTGACGGCAAATACGGCGGGTCCGGTCAGGAAAACATGGGCGACGGCTGGGGCGCTGGCATGGGCGAGGAGATTGGCCGCAAGATGCACCTGCACGCGCGGTCCTTGCAGATCGAGCATCCGTTTACTGGTGCGCACATGCATTTCACCGCACCGTTACCCGATCACATGCAGGCCACGTGGGATTACGTCGGCTGGGTCGTGGGCCATGCGCCTGTTGACCCGTTCAATATGCCCGATGCGTGATCTGCGCCTTGTGATCTGGGACGTCGATGGCACGCTTGTCGACAGTCAGGCCGAGATTATGGCCGCGATGATGGTGGCGTTCGCCAGCGAAGGCTTGCCGATGCTGGATCGCCCCGTGGTTTTGTCGATCGTTGGTTTGTCGTTGGCCGAGGCATTTGCCGTGCTCTGCCCCGACAGCGACGCGGCGCAACGCACCCGTATGGTTTACGCCTATAAGGGGGCGTTCAACGACTTGCGCGGGCCAGATGGGAATGCAGAATTGTCGCCGATGTTCGCAGGGGCGCTCGATACGCTTCGCCTATTGCATGCGCAGGATGAAACGCTGCTGGCTGTTGCGACGGGTAAATCCCGGCGTGGGTTGGAAAAGATGATCGCGCGGCATGGGCTTGACGGACTATTCGTGAGCCAGCAGGTCGCGGATTTTCATCCGAGCAAACCGCATCCTGCCATGGTGTTGGCCGCATTGTCGGACACGGGCGTGGATGCGCAGCGTGCTGTGATGATCGGGGACACGACCTATGACATGGATATGGGCCGCGCTGCTGGGGTGCGGACCGTTGGGGTGAATTGGGGCTATCACGATGTGGCGGACTTGAATGCCGATGCCATCGTGACCAGCTTTGCCGACATTCCCCCCGCAATCGACAAACTAACAGGATCAATCGTATGAGCATCATAAAGCAAAAACGGTTTTGGAAAAAAGCGGCAAGTGTCGAGCGCACCCGTGGTTTCGGTGTGGAGCTTGACGGTCGGTCGGTCAACACCCCCAATAAAACCGCGCTGGTCGTGCCGACGATTGTGATGGCAGATGCGATCGCCGCCGAATGGGATGCGCAGTCTGAAAACATTGACCCCTTGTCGATGCCCGTTACCCGCAGCGCGAATTCGGCGCTTGATAAGGTCGCCCCGCAGCAGGCCGAGGTTGTGGCGATGCTGGCTGAATACGGGAACAGTGATCTGCTGTGTTACCGCGCAGCAGGCCCCAAGGAATTGATCGCGCAACAGGCCGCGGCGTGGGACAGCGTGCTGGATTGGGCGGCCGATGAATTTGGTGAGCGCCTGTCCGTTGGCGAGGGCGTGATGCATGTCGCCCAAGATGCGGCGCTGCTTGAAAATCTGCACGCAGAGGTCGCGGCATTCGACAACTTTGCGCTTGTCGGTGTACATGATCTGGTCAGCATCAGCGGATCGCTGATCCTTGCGCTGGCGGTGACGCGTGGGGTGATCATCGCATCTGACGCTTGGACCAAAAGCCGGATCGACGAGCAATGGCAAGTTTCCCAATGGGGCGAAGACGACGAAGCGACGGCGAATGAAGCGCTCAAACGCGAGGCGTTTTTGCACGCGGATCGGTTTTATCAACTGTCTTTGACCTAGCGTCATTTCGCAAAAGTGTCCGAAACGGCCATGAAAGGAGTGATTCGTTGCTTTGCAACCCCTTCAAAGGTGATTGCGAGCCTTGCCTTTGTGTCTGAGTTCGCACAATATCTGCCGATTGGAAGGGCAACCTTCTATGTCACTCATCCGTCCTATGGGCGAAAAAAACGATCTATCTGGCGCTGGTCAGATGGAAATTCAGGAAGAGGTAAAAATGAAAAAGACCGTATTTTTCGGCGCGCTGACTGTTGCAGGTCTGGCCGCTGGCGTTGCGTCCGCCGCAACACTTGACGACGTCAAAGCACGTGGTGTTTTGAACTGTGGCGTAACAACTGGCCTGGTAGGCTTTGCTGCACCTGACGCGAATGGCGTTTGGGAAGGTTTCGACGTAGGCGTATGCCGCGCGGTTGCTGCTGCTGTTCTGGGCGATCCAACAGCTGTTGAGTTTGTTCCAACAACAGGCAAAACACGCTTTACTGCTCTGGCATCTGGCGAAATCGACCTGCTGGCACGTAACACGACATGGACAATGTCCCGTGACGTTGACCTGAAGTTCGAATTTGTTGGCGTAAACTACTACGATGGCCAAGGCTTCATGGTACCAAAGGACCTCGGCGTTTCTTCCGCTAAGGACCTGGACGGCGCGACTGTATGTATTCAGACTGGTACAACAACAGAGCTGAACCTTGCTGACTTCTTCCGTTCAAACAGCATCTCTTATGAGCCTGTGCCGATTGAAACCAACGCAGAAGCACAGCAGCAGTACCTTGCTGGCGCATGTGACGTTTACACAACTGACGCGTCCGGTCTGGCCGCGACACGTGCAACATTCGAAGCACCAGACGACCACGTTCTGCTGCCAGAAATCGTCTCCAAAGAGCCACTCGGCCCGCTTGTTCGCCACGGCGACAACGACTGGGGTGATATCGCACGTTGGACACTGAACGCACTGATCACAGCTGAAGAGCTGGGTGTAACATCTGCAAACATCGCAGAACTGTCCGCAGCACCAACAAACAACCCAGAAGTTAACCGTCTGCTGGGCACCGAAGGTGAACTGGGCGCGATGCTGGGTCTGGAAGCTGACTGGGCCAAGAACGCCATCATGGCGGGCGGTAACTACGGTGAGCTGTTCGAAGGCAACATCGGCGAATCCACACCAATTGGTCTGGCCCGTGGCCTGAACGCAATGTGGACCGAAGGTGGTCTGATCTACTCCCCACCTTTCCGCTAAGTTCCTAGCATGAATTTAAAGGGCGCGGTGGAAACCGCGCCCTTTTTCCAATACAAAACGAACTCAAAAAATGCTGGATGGCCGGGTCGAACGCCATACCAAGCAACTGACAGACGGGGATACTGCAATGAGTACGATAACCGATCCGCCAGCCGGATCCTTTCGCATATCCATGCTGCTAAACGATACACGCTATCGGTCATATACATTCCAAGCGATCGCCCTTGTGGGCTTGATCATCGCTTTTGTTTTTCTGGGTGGGAACTTGTCGCGGAACCTTGCAGATGCGGGTTTGCGGATTTCCTATAGCTTCCTTGGTTCGCCATCGGGTTATGACATCAACCAAACGTTGATCCCCTACACCAGCCAATCCACGCACCTAAGTGCCGCGTTTGTCGGTATTCTTAATACGCTGTTGGTGGCTTTCCTTGCCTGTATCATGGCGACCATCTTTGGCGTGCTGGCGGGTGTTCTGCGCCTGTCCAATAACTGGCTTGTTAGCAAGTTGATGGCCTTTTACGTCGAGATCTTTCGCAACATTCCGGTGCTGATCTGGATCATCATTATCTTTACCATCATGACGCAGGTGATGCCGGGGCCGCGGGAATTCCGTGGTGACGATGCCACATCTTCGATGGTGTTTGATCTGTTCGCCTTTACCAACCGCGGGGTTTATATCCCCGGTCCGTTCTTTACCAACGGGTTTGGTGAAGAAGGCAACGGTGGCCTGAATTGGGTGCTGGTTCTGGGTGTTCTGGTCGCTTCCTTCTTTGGGGCGCGCGCAATGAATGCCCGCGCGGACCGCGCACAAGAGGCCACGGGTGTTCGCCCCAACACAACGTGGACGAACCTTGCCATCTGGCTTTTGCCACTGGTCGTGCTTTGCTTCATCCTTGGCCTTCAGTGGGATATTCCAGAGCTGAAAGGCTTTAACTTTAAGGGCGGCATTAAGATGGGTGGTCCGCTGATCGCACTGTGGTTTGCGCTGTCGATCTATACCGGTGCCTTCATCGCGGAAAACGTGCGTGCAGGTATCCAAGCGGTATCCGAAGGCCAGACAGAGGCCGCAGCGGCCCTTGGCCTGCGCCCGCGTCGCATCACATCGCTGGTGGTTCTGCCGCAAGCGCTGCGCGTCATTATCCCGCCGCTGATTTCTCAGTTCCTGAACATCACCAAAAACTCCTCGCTTGCGATTGCGGTGGGGTATGCGGATGTGACGGCGACATTGGGCGGGATCACGTTGAACCAGACGGGGCGTGCGATTGAATGCGTCCTGCTGCTGATGCTGTTCTACCTCACGATCAGCTTGCTGATTTCGATGTTCATGAACCTGTACAACAACTCTGTTAAGCTGAAGGAGCGCTAGGATGTCTGATAAACAATCCCATCTCAACGCTTTTGTGCGCACCGAAACGCTGCCACAGTTGCCGCCACCTGAAAATTCACGCGGCATGGTGGATTGGGTTCGCCGCAACCTGTTTGCGACAATCCCGAACGCGGTCCTGACACTGGCGTCGATCTTTGTGATCTACGTCGTGTTGTCGGGTGTGCTGCCATGGATTTTCAACGGTGTCTGGGACGCAGGAAGCCTGTCTGAATGCCGCGAGATTTTGAACGGCACAAGCGGTGCCTGCTTTGCGGTCATCGCGGAACGTTGGCCCCAGCTGATGTATGGTCTGGCCTATCCGTCGGATGCATACTGGCGCCCTAACCTGGCTTTTGTGATCATGTTGGTCGCGATTGCGCCTGTGTTGTTCTTTGATCTGCCACGCAAGATGCTGATTGTGACAGCCTTGTTCCCGTTCGTTGCCTATTGGCTGATCTGGGGTGGCACCATCCTGACGCCGCTTTTGGCATTGGCTGGCTTTGTGGCTGGTTACTTTGCCTACAGTCGCTTGGTGAAATCTAGCTTTGCCGGTGGTTTCTTTGGTGGCATCCTCGCTGCGGCCGTCGTGTGGTATTTGGGCGGTTTCCTGATCTCCGAAGGGGCACGCGACAACGTGATGCTAGAGGCCGTGCCAAGCCGCGACCTTGGCGGTTATATGCTGAACATGATGCTGGGCGTGACTTGCGTATCCTTGTCGGTGCCAATCGGCATCGTCCTGGCGTTGGGCCGTCAGTCGTCCATGCCTTTGATCAAATGGATCTGCGTTCTCTTCATCGAATTCATCCGCGGCGTGCCGTTGATCACACTGCTGTTCGTGGCGTCTGTGATGTTGGCCTACTTTTTCCCGCCGGAATCGACCGTCGATTTGTTCCTGCGCGTTGTGATCATGATCACCATGTTCTCTGCCGCGTATATCGCCGAGGTGATCCGTGGCGGTTTGGCCGCTTTGCCAAAGGGACAGTATGAAGCTGCCGACAGCCTTGGGCTTGATTACGCACAAGCAATGCGCCTGATCATTCTGCCGCAAGCGTTGAAAATCTCGATCCCGGGCATCGTGAACATCGCCGTTGGCCTGTTCAAAGACACCGTTCTTGTGTCGGTGATTTCGATGTTCGACATCGTCGGCATGATCCGTGGCCCCATTCTGGCGTCCACTGATTGGAACGGCGTTTACTGGGAACTGCTGGGCTTTGCCGCGCTTGTTTTCTTCGTCGTGTGCTACGGCATCTCACAATACTCACAATGGTTGGAGCGTCGTCTCGCAACCGACCACCGCTAAAGGGGAGGCATTCACATGACTGAAGCCGCTACAATGCAGGTATCCGACGAAGTCGCGATCACCATCGATAATATGAACAAATGGTACGGCACGTTCCATGTGCTGCGCGACATCAACCTGACGGTGAACCGTGGGGAACGTATCGTGATCTGTGGCCCGTCGGGGTCCGGTAAATCCACGTTGATCCGCTGCATCAACGCCCTTGAGGAACACCAAAAGGGGAGCATCGAAGTCGACGGCACGTTGTTGTCATCTGACCTGAAAAACATCGACAAAATCCGGTCAGAGGTTGGCATGTGCTTTCAGCACTTCAACCTGTTCCCGCATTTGACCATTTTGGAAAACTGTACGCTGGCACCGATCTGGGTTCGCAAGACACCGAAGAAGGAAGCCGAAGAGATTGCGATGCATTTCCTTGAAAAGGTGAAAATTCCTGATCAGGCGATGAAATATCCGGGCCAGTTGTCCGGTGGCCAGCAGCAGCGTGTGGCGATTGCCCGTTCGCTTTGTATGAAACCGCGCATCATGCTGTTTGATGAACCGACATCCGCGCTTGACCCAGAGATGATCAAAGAGGTGCTCGACACCATGATCGAGCTGGCCGAAGAAGGCATGACCATGCTTTGCGTGACGCACGAAATGGGCTTTGCCCGTCAGGTTGCCAACCGCGTGATTTTCATGGACCAAGGTCAGATCGTGGAACAGAACGAACCAGAAGAGTTCTTCAACAACCCGCAGTCCGAGCGGACTCAGTTGTTCCTGAGCCAGATTTTGGGTCACTAAACACAATCGAGAATATTGTGAAACGTCGGGGGTTCGCGCCCTCGGCGTTTTGCGTTTGGGCTAGTCCGTTTCGCGACCTGCCGCGCCGATCAGATCGCGGGGCACTGTGAAATCGACCGCTGCCCCAGTGCCAATTGCGATCGGTCCGCTAAAGTCGATGACCGTCGTCGCGCACGTGGGATAGTCATCAAACCGGCGATGGTCAGGCGCCGTGATCGTCAGAGCGCGGGCCAGCATGCCGACACCCGGATTATGGGCGATGACGGCGATACACTGTTCCGACCGCTGTTGCAGCAGATCGAGGATCGTGTCAGGCGCCGCGTGATATAGCGCGGGCATGTAGGTCACATCTGGATCACGTGTCAGGCACGGCAGGATCAGTTCAGCGGTCTCAACCGTGCGGGCGGCATCGGATACCAGAACGCGGTCAGGCTCGTACCCTTTGGCCTGTAACCACGTGCCAATCGCACGGGCGGCATCGCGTCCACGCTTGTTCAGAATGTGGGCATGGTCGTCCTGAAACGAATCATCCCAGCTGGATTTAGCGTGACGGATTAAGATCAAACGCATCAGATGAATACCTCCATGTGAAAAGCCGCTTGGGCGTCTAACCTGCGTTCAGCACCGACAGGACACGCGCGGCGGGCCTGGCACCCTTTGGATAAACATGTCTGCTTGGGGTCCGATTGCAAGAAATCTTTGCAAGCAGCCACATCATATCCTTGTGAAAATGCATCAACAGGACAGGCCGTTTTGCATGGTGCTGCGCAACCTTCACAGGGGGAGTTTGCGGTTGCCGCCACGCGGTCCTCTGGCAGCCAAATGCCCCCTCGGAACGACGCAAACAACCCTGCAACGTCATGGACCAGAAACCCGATTGGCGATGCCCAGAACCGTCCGGTCCGCTGCGCCCACGTGAAAAACGGGTGGAACGGCGCGCCACCAAACGGGTAGTAGGCGACACCGCCTGCGTCTGTTGCAAGCTGATCAATGGTGCGCCGCGACCAGCGATCAAGCGGGTCGGCCCCGCCGTCTGCGTATTCATCTGAATTGGTAAACAAGGGCCAGAAGTCAGGCTCATCCGGTCCAAGTAGAACCAAGGTGCCATCGCTATGCGGCAGCCCGTCATCTGCGGACACGGGACAATGTCCCATTTCCATCAGACCGGTACCGGTTAGGTTCAAGATTTCGGTTCGCGGATCAAAGACCCCGCACCATGGTCGGTAAACAGCTCTAGCAAGCAGGCGTTCGGTGCGCGCCCGTCAAGGATGACCACCGCGCGCACGCCTTTATCCATCGCATCGAGCGCAGTTTCCGTCTTGGGGATCATGCCGCCAGCAATCGTGCCATCGGCGATAAGATCGGCGATTTGGGCGGGGGGCATTTCTGTCAGGACATTGCCTGACTTGTCCTTGACGCCAGCCACATCGGTCAGCAACAAAAGCCGGTCCGCTTGCAAAGCGCCCGCAATCGCGCCCGCGACGGTATCGCCGTTAATGTTAAACGTCTCGCCTGCACGGCCCATGCCGAGGGGGGCAATCACGGGGATCGCTTTGGCTGCATGTAGGTCGCGCAAGATTGTGATGTCGATGTCGGCAGGTTGCCCCACGAGACCCAGATCAGGGTCCGCCTGATCGCAAACGATCATGTTGGCATCCTTGCCCGATAGGCCAACGGCCTTACCACCTTCGTCGCAGATCGCCTGGACAAGCCGGTTGTTCACCTTGCCGGACAGGACCATTTCAACGACGTCCATCGTTGCCTGATCGGTCACTCGTTTGCCGTTCACAAAGTCGGATGTGATATCCAGCCGATCCAGCATCTCGTTGATCATTGGGCCACCGCCATGCACCACCACAGGGTTCAGGCCGACCTGCTGCATCAGCACGACGTCGCGGGCGAAACTAATCATTGCTTCATCGCTGCCCATCGCGTGACCGCCAAGTTTGATGACAACTGTGGCACCGGCATACCGCTGCATATAGGGCAATGCCTGGGACAGCGTGGCGGCTGTCGCGATCCAATCTTGGTTCATCTGCGGCGTCCTTTTCTTCATGCGATGCCAGCAATGATGGCGCGCAATGTCTCGATCCCTTGACCCTTTTCAGAGCTGGTGAGTACCAATTCAGGATAGGCTGCGGGGTGTTTGGCCAGTGCTGCGCGGGTTTTTGCAAGCGATTGTTCCAACGCATCGCCGCGCAGTTTGTCGACCTTGGTCATGACCACCTGAAATGTTACGGCGGATCGGTCGAGCAGGGTCATAATCTCTTCGTCAACGGCTTTTGCACCGTGGCGGGCATCAATCAGAACAAAGACACGCCGTAGGGTCGGGCGACCGGACAGGTATTGCTTAAGCAGACGCTGCCATTTTTCAACGACGGGCAGGGGGGCGTTCGCAAAGCCATAGCCGGGCAAGTCGACGACGTAGATGTCGCCTGCGGTGAAAAAGTTAATCTCTTGTGTGCGACCGGGGGTGTTGGACGCGCGCGCCAACCCCTTGCGGCCCGTGAGGGCGTTGATCAAAGATGATTTGCCAACGTTCGAGCGCCCCGCAAAACAGATTTCTGTGCGGTCAGCCTCTGGCAGGCCGTCCATAGCAACGACGCCTTTGACGAAGTCAGTTTCGCCTGCAAACAACAAGCGCCCGCGTTCTAGCGCATCTGCATCAGGGGTCTCAGCCTCTTGGAACCGGATTTCCATATCATTCAACTTTCAATGTGTCGCCAAGATGAACGGTGCCGTCTTGGATAACCTCGGCGTAAACGCCAAAATTCTGGTGGTCCCAACCGTCGCGCAAAATCGATAGCGTGTCGATGTCCCGTGTGCCGGTTGTGGTGTTGGCCTCGGTATGCTTGCAGCGCTGCACAGGGTCAATAACGCGCAGCTTGGCATCGCCGATTTGCACGGTCTTGCCGATCCAATCCCATTCGGCCCAAGCGTCCGCGCCATCCACCCAAATATTGCCGCGCCATCGTTCCATTTGAAGCGGATTTTCCGCCTGCAACGCAACTGCGTCGTGGCTGGCAAGGTTCATGATTGAAACTGTAGCCGTGGGCGTATCAGTCATACCGCGATCTGGCGCGCTGACGATGCCAGTTGGTTGCCGCTTATCAGGCGGGCAGATCGGTGACACCCAAGTGATGAACCGATTCACGTCAGCCGGATCGCTAGGGCGGAACGTAACCGTGCCCAGATCCACGTGGCGCAGCGTGATGGTTTCAGACTGCTGGTCGAAGGTCGCAGACATACCCGCAAGACTGGGCGTCGCCGTCCCGATCATAAAGTTACGGCACCCGATCCATGTCGGGTTATCGTGGTCGAATTTGGTATCGCCGTGGGTGACGGCCCAATGGCGGTCCCAGGGGATTGTCTTACCAGTGATCAGCGGTGTGCTGGCCATCGTCTCTCGACCATGGCTTTTGATCGGATACCGCCACAGGGATGCGACGGTAACCATTTATTTGCCCTTCGGTGCTTTGGTGTCGTTGGCGGGCTTCTGTGCTTTGTTAAAGCTATCGCGAATGTTGCCAAAGACGTCCGGCTTTGCGCCATGACTGGTCATGATTGCGTATTGCTGGATGAAGGTGATCGTGTTGTTCGCGATCCAGTACAGGACTAAGCCGCTGGCAAAAGAGCCGAGCATGAACATGAATACCCACGGCATCCACGCAAAGATCATGCGCTGGGTTGGGTCCGTTGGTTGCAGGTTCAGCTTTTGCTGAAGCCACATGGAAATACCCAAGATAATTGGCAAGATACCAAGGCTGAGGATCGCAAGTGCGGTACCAGCCTCTGGCACGCCCCACGGCAAGAGACCAAACAGGTTTAGGATCGACGACGGGTCAGGCGCGCTAAGGTCATTGATCCAACCGATCCATTCCGCATGGCGCAGTTCGATGGTGACGAAAATCACCTTGTACAAGGAGAAGAAGATCGGGATCTGCATAAAGATCGGCAAACAACCAGACGCAGGGTTCACCTTGTTGTCTTTATAAAGCTTCATCATGCCTTGTTGCATGGCTTGTTTATCGTCGCCTGCCCGCTCCTTGAGCTTCTCCATCTCTGGCTGAAGCTCTTTCATTTTGGCCATTGAGACATAGGATTTATAGGCAAGCGGCAGAACAAGCGCCTTGATGATGACAGTCAACGCGATGATCGACCAACCCATATTGCCGATGTAAATGTTCAACGTGTGCAGCAGCCAGAAGATCGGCTTGGTCAGGAAAAAGAACCAGCCCCAGTCGATGCTATCCAGAAAGCCGGGTACGTTTTCGTCGTTTTCATAGGTCCGGATGGCTTCCCATTCTTTCGCGCCAGCGAACAAACGTGTGGTGACCGTTGTGGTTGCGCCTGCTTCAATGCTTTGCAACGGCATGACCGCTTCGGCTTGGAACAGGTTGCGGCTTGCAAAATACTTGCTCACAGACCGGAACGGTTGCGCCTGATCCGGGATCAACGTCGTCATCCAATAGTGATCCGTATAGCCGATCCAACCGTTTTCGCTGATCTCAACGCGTTCGGCCTGTGTGCCTTCGCGTGCGTCAACGTCGTAGTCTTCGATTTTGTTGTACTTCGTTTCCTCCAACTCGCCGTCGGACATCCGCACCAAACCTTCGTGCAGAATAAAGAAATTCTTAAGGTCGCTTGGCTCACCATGACGCCGCAGCAAACCGTAGGGGCGTGCAGTGATCGCTGTGGATGTCGTGTTCTCAACACTTTGGGCAAAGGAGAACATGAATTCGTTATCGACACTGATTTCCGTGCGGAAAATCAGGCCTGCGCCATTGTCCCATGCGATCGTGACGGGTGTGTCGGGCGTCAGTGTTTCGCCGCTTTCCAGCGACCAGATCGTTTCGGGACCGGGAACCGCGTCCGCGGCAAGGCCGTTTGCGCCGGCCCAGCCGAAGGTCGCAAAATATGTATCCGTTTCACCGACGGGGCGCATCAAGCGCACAATTTCTGCATCGTCATCAAGCGTTTCGCGGTATTGCGTCAGGGCCAGATCATCAAGGCGGCCACCTTGCAGCGACAATGTGCCAGACAATTCAGGTGTTTCGATCGCAATGCGGGGCGCGTCGGCGACAACATCCGACGCGGGTGCGTCGATTGCGGATGCGGGGGCACTATCTGCGATGGGCAATGTGTCGTCGTTTTGTTCCGCGACAACTTCACCTGCGGGCAATGTCGCAGGGTCCTCAGGCGGAAAGATCCAAAACCACGTGAGAATCACAAGGAAACTCAATACGGTTGCAAGGATAAGGTTCTTGTTCTGCTCGTCCATTTTAGGCCGCCCAATTCGCTGAAAAACTGATGGTTGTTGAACCCGTGTCACGGGTGAACGTCAAGCTGTTTTCAGTGATTTTGCATGGAATCACAAGGGTTTTGGGCGGGTCGTTTGCAGGTTTGCACCCTGCGTGTGCTCTATCGTGCGATCCGGCGGTTATCCTTTTGGATATTGATGGGCGAAAACGCCATGATCCAATTGGTTGTATCGTCAAAATTCACAGGCCGCGCGAGCGCGAAACCTTGCATATGACGGCATCACATTGCCGCAAGTTGATCTTGTTCTTGCGGGGTTTCTACACCTTCTGCGAGTGTATCAAGCTCAAGCCGTTTTGCCATCGTCAGGATCGCATCCACCATATTTTGCTGTTCCTCGTCCCGATCAATATGGGTCACGAACGAACGGTCGATTTTTATTCTTTGAATGGCAAGTTGGCGAATGGACGTGATGGATGCGTAGCCAGTGCCAAAATCGTCCAGATCAATGCCAGAGCCCAGTTCTGCGAGCCTTTGCAAATTTGTTGTGATCGTGCTGTCATCCTGGTTGGCGACAACGGTTTCTAGCACCTCTATTACTAGCCGTTCCGGCGCGAGCCCGAATTTGTCGAGCTCCATCATGATGTGATCGACGAGGTATGGATTGCGCAGTTCTGTGTTCGACATGCTGATCGACACTGTCGGCACAAACATGCCCTTACTGTCCCATTGTGATAGCGCGGCCAACGCGTCCGACAGCATCAAATGCCCGAGCCTTCCCATTAGCCCGTTTCTTTCAAGCAAAGGCAGGAAATCGCAGGGTGCAATCACACCGTGACGGGGGTGGTGCCAGCGCGCAAGCGCCTCAACCCCGCTGATGGCCCCGGACACCAGGTCAATCTGGGGCTGGAAAAACGCACGTATTTCTTAAGATTCGAGCGCCTTTTGTACCTCATCAAATAGCCCGTTGTGGGTGACCATGCGCTGATGCATAGCGTTGGAATAGCTGCGGATCGCGTTTGCTCCGTCGCGCACAGCTTCAAATTGGGCGACGCTGGCGGCACGTACCAAGTCGGCTGGTGTCGGGCAATCTAGCCGCGACGCCAAGGCAAAACTGACTGAGACGATGATGTATAGGTGGCAACCTTGCAGTTGGACAGGATCGGCCATCGTATGCTGGATGCGCGTGGCCAATTGGATCGCCCCCTCGAGGTCGAGCCGCCGCAGGGGCGATAGCGCGATGCCAAAACGCGGGCCATCAAGTCGCAGGATTTCATCACCCTCAATAAGCAGTTCCGAAACACGATCGCGGGTCGCATCAAGCAGGGTTTCCCCAGCGTCGCAATCATGCAGCTCCTTAATCTTGCGGAAATCCTCGAGTTCAAACACGATCGCTGCAGCCGCTTGCTGCAGACGTTTATTCCCGCTTAGCGCGTGTTCGATTGCATCGACGAATGCCGCACGCCCAGCTTTTTCTAAGCGAGGTGTGGCGTGGTTGGTATTGTGCCTAAAGCCCTTTTTACTGCGCGTTCTGCTGCGTGCCAAAGGGCAACTGCGACACCGCCAATGCGGTGAAGAATTGCCATGTGCGAGATAAGTTGGCCTTTGCGTCCTAGATCGTAGCGCCCAATCGCCACGATTCTTGGTCACAATAGTGCTGCGTTTCTAACCAATCCGTTAATTGCCCTTAACGTCATCGGGAATATCGCGGGTCAGACCAGCGAAATCAAACAGCTTTGGATCGAGCAAATGCGATGGCCGTGCATTCATCAACGACCGGAACATAACCTGACGGCGACCGGGGCTATTTGCCTCCCATCCATCAAGGATTTGCTTGACCTGCTGGCGCTGTAGCCCATCTTGGCTGCCGCATAAATCGCAGGGAATAATGGGATAATTCATCGCCGTGCTGAATTTTTCACAATCCACCTCGGCCACATGGGCAAGGGGGCGGTAAACGAACAGGTCACCTTCTTCGTTCAGCAGTTTGGGCGGCATCGTGGCCAATCGCCCGCCGTGAAACAGGTTCATAAAGAACGTCTCAAGAATATCATCGCGGTGGTGGCCAAGGACCACGGCGCTACACCCTTCTTCACGCGCAATCCGGTATAGATTGCCGCGACGCAGGCGCGAACATAGCGCGCAGAACGTACGACCGGCGGGGACCTTATCCATTACAATGGAATAGGTATCCTGATATTCGATCCGGTGCGGCACGCCCATTTTTTCCAGAAACGCGGGCAGGACGGTGGCGGGGAAATTTGGCTGCCCCTGATCCAGATTGCACGCCAGAATATCAACAGGCAGCAGCCCGCGCCATTTCAATTCATGCAGAACGGCCAGCAGCGTATAGCTGTCTTTGCCGCCTGACAGACACACAAGCCAACGGGCGTCACGTTCGATCATGCCGTATTGTTCAATCGCCTCGCGGGTATATCGCACGATGCGCTTGCGCAGCTTCTTGAACTCGGTCGTGGCGGGTGCGCCGTGGAACAGCGGGTGGATATCATCAAGATCATCTAACATGGCGTCCCTATGCCAGATCGGGGCTGGTCTGCCTAGGTGTTTGGGCTAGCTGGATGCAAAAGGAGATTTCCCATGCGTATCCTTATTCTTACCGCTTTCGCGTTTTTGGTCGCCTGCACGGGCAAGCCATCGTTTGATGACGCCACCCTGTCGGATCAAAGACTGAATCTTGAAGAGTTTTTTGACGGTGACATGGTCGCCTATGGCCAGTTCCAAGATGTGCTGGGCACTGTGCGTCGGTCGTTTGTTGTGAATATTAAGGGCGACTGGGATGGCGAACGCCTGCGTCTGCAAGAGGATTTTGTCTATGAAGACGGCGCCACAGAACAGCGTATCTGGACGCTGACCAAGACGGGGCCGGACAGTTGGCAGGGCACAGCGCCCGGCGTGATTGGTGTGGCCACGGGGCAGGAACAGGACAACCGTTTCAACTGGAAGTACAAGATTGACCTGCCGATCCCTTCTGCCGATGGCACGGTAGAGACTTTGCGCGTGCAGTTTGACGATTGGATGTGGTTGCTGACCGAGGATCGGTTGCTGAACCGCGCCTATGTCAAACGGTTCGGTGTCGATATTGGCGATGTGATTATCACGTTTGAAAAGTGATCAATCGGGGACGTTATCGATCCCTGATCCCCCCCAAGGGTGGCAGCGGCAGATGCGATGCGCGGTTAGATAGCCGCCTTTGATCCCGCCGTGTTTTTCAAGCGCTTCCATGGCATAGGTCGAACAGGTTGGTTGAAACCGGCAGCCTTGTCCGACCCAAGGGGATCCAACGACGCGGTAGGCGCGCACGGGCAAGGACAGGATGTAGGCAAGCGGGGTCACGCGTGGACCTTGGCAATGGCGCGGCGCATGTCGCGCAGCAAGTCATCAAAGGGTATTGATCCGGTGGTGGTGTTGCGCCCGACCAGCACATAATCCCATCCGTTACGGCCAAGTTTCGGCAATGTCATACGGGCGACTTCGCGTAGGCGGCGTTTGGCACGGTTGCGAGCCACGGCATTGCCGACCTTTTTGGAACAGGTGTAACCGACGCGGATGCCAGTCGCCTCACCCTCGGTCCGTTTGCGGGCTTGCAGATGAACGCTGGTGGTGCCCTGACGCCGCGCCTTCGACGCGCGAATGAAATCAGCGCGTTTGGTCAACACAGTCATGTGCGGACAAGCGAAAACCGCCGGCGGACCATCCAAGGGATCAGCGATATTGCTTACCTTGGGTTCCACCGGCGGTTTCAAATCGAATAACCGAAAAGCGGCGCTTATGCGCTCAGCTTGGCGCGGCCTTTGGCGCGGCGGTTGTTCAGGATCTTACGACCTGCTTTTGTGGCCATACGGGCGCGAAAACCGTGACGGTTCTTACGAACGCGGTTGGAAGGCTGGAACGTGCGCTTCATAGCGGTGTCCTTTGGTTATGGCCAAATCCCGTATAAGAGATTCGAGGCCGATCTACATTTCAGACCCGTCCAATAGAGCGGTCCGCGCGGCCTGTCAACGCGCAAGACGGGGTGAAATTGCAACAATTCGCACATGGGGTGCGGGGGCAAATGTTACAGTCCTCACGAAATCCCCCTGTTAATCTGAAACATGGAACACGGATTTATCAACGCAGCGTGAGCGGGGTATGACAGCGCCCGCCAAACGTCCATCTAGGGATCAACCAAACACAGGAATTCAATCCAATGTCCGATACAAATCCGATCCTCCGGCGGCTTCCGCTGATCATTATTTTAACCGTCGCCGTGCTGGGCGCATTCTTTTTGCGCGATTATCTGACGTTTCAGGCGCTGGCCGACAACCGCGAGGCGCTAATTGCGTTTCGTGACAATAACTATCTGCTGACGGTGCTGGTGTTTATCGCCGTCTATGTGCTGATCGTTGCGTTTTCCCTGCCAGGGGCCACGATCGCGACGCTGACTGGTGGGTTTCTATTCGCCACGTTTCCCGGGGCCTTGTTCAATATCACTGGCGCGACCATCGGTGCAACGGCGATCTTTTTAGCCGCCCGCTGGGGTTTTGGCGAAAAGCTGGGTGCGCGGTTGGAGGGATCAGACGGCTTTGTGAAAAAGATCAAAGACGGGATCGACGAAAACCAGTGGTCGATGTTGTTCCTAATCCGGCTGGTGCCTGCTGTGCCATTCTTTATGGCGAACCTGATCCCCAGCTTTCTCGAGGTGCCGCTGCGCCGCTTTGTGATTTCCACATTTGTGGGCATCATTCCCGGCACGACTGTATACACATCCGTGGGCGAGGGCCTTGGCGAAGTGTTCGCCAGCGGCGAGACCCCGAACCTTGGCATCATTTTTGAACCTGCCATCCTGTTTCCGATCCTCGGCCTATGTGCGCTGGCGGTCCTTCCCATTATCATTCAGGCCGTGCGCGGCAAGAAAGATCTGTAATCATGAACCGGATCAAAACAGATTTATGCATCATCGGCGGCGGCTCTGGCGGATTGTCCGTGGCAGCGGGTGCCGTGCAAATGGGCGCTAGCGTTGTGCTGCTTGAGGGTCACAAAATGGGTGGTGATTGCCTGAACTACGGTTGCGTGCCGTCCAAGGCGCTGATCGCATCCGCGAAACAAGCCCACGCCATGACCCATGGTGCGAAATACGGTGTGGCCGATGCTGTCCCATCCGTGGATTATGCGGCTGCGAAGGATCATGTTGCCGACGTCATCGCCACCATCGCCCCAGTCGACAGCGTTGAGCGATTCGAGGGACTTGGCGTGCAAGTGATTGAAGAATTCGGCGCCTTCATTTCCCCCACCGAAGTGCAGGCTGGTGATGCGATTATCGAGGCCCGCCGCTTTGTTGTGGCCACAGGGTCCGGTCCGTTTGTCCCCCCGATTGAGGGGCTGGATACCGTCAAACACTATACCAACGAAGATATCTTTGATCTGCGGACGCGTCCCGACCATCTGATCGTTATCGGCGGCGGCCCCATCGGTATGGAAATGGCGCAAGCCCATGTGCGGCTCGGGTCCAAGGTCACGGTGATTGAAGGGGCCAAGGCGTTTGGCAACGACGACCCCGAACTGGCCGCGATCGTGCTGGACAACCTGAAGGCCGAAGGTGTTGAGGTGATCGAAGGCGCACAAGCCAACAAGATTAGCGGGCAGGGTGACCAGATCACCGTGCACACGCCCAAGGGTGATTTCACAGGCTCGCATCTGCTCATGGCTGTTGGCCGCAAGGTGAACATCGACAAGCTCGACCTTGAAAAGGGCGGCTTGGAATTTGACCGCCGTGGTCTGAAGGTGGGTGATGATCTACGCTCGACCACCAACAAAAAGGTCTATGCCGCTGGTGACGTGGCCGGTGGCCTGCAATTCACTCATGTGGCGGGCTATCACGCTGGTGTGCTGATCCGCTCACTGCTGTTCGGTCTGCCGTCCAAGCAGAAAACATCGCATATCCCATGGGCGACCTACACGGACCCCGAACTGTCCCAAGTTGGTCTGACCGAGGCGCAGGCGCGGGACAAACATGGCGACAAGCTTGAGGTCGTGCGCTTTAACTTTCATCATAACGACCGTCTGATTGCTGAACGCAAGAACAAGGGCCTGATCAAGGTTATGGTCGTCAAAGGCCGCCCTGTTGGTGCCTCAATCGTCAGCCCCATGGCCGGAGAGCTGATCGGCATGTGGGCCATGGCCATCGCCAACAACATGAAGATGTCGGCAATCGCAAATACTGTGCTACCGTACCCCACGGTTTCTGAGATAAACAAACGGGCGGCGGGTGCCTATTTCAGCCCGCGCCTGTTTGAAAGCAACACAGTCAAGCGTGTCGTGCGGTTCGTGCAACGCTGGCTGCCATAGGGATAGACGACGCAGATGCTCAATTCGCTTTCGGGTCGGTTCCTAATCCTGACGACGATCTTTGTGATGCTGGCCGAGGTCATGATATTCGTGCCCTCGGTCGCGCGTTTCCGCGAGGATTATCTGCTGGCCCGTCTGGAACGCGCGCAGATCGCGTCACTGGCATTGGAAGCGGATGATATGATCACCCCCGCGCTTGAGGCTGAATTGCTACGCAATGCAGAAGTGTACAACGTCGTGTTGCGCCGCGATGAAGTGCGCCAGCTTGCCCTGTCATCGCCCATCCCGTCCTCGATTGACGCCACCTATGACATGCGTGATCCGACGGCGATGGCGTTGATCGCGGATGCGATGCAGACCCTTGTGAACCCGCAAGAACGTGTCGTGCGGGTCATCGGCAATCCCGTGCGTGATGGTGGCCTGCTGATCGAGGTGACGATGGATGAAATGCCATTGCGCGGTGCGATGGTCGACTATGGATTGAACGTATTGGCCCTGTCGGCCGTGATCTCGATCATCACGGCGCTGTTGTTGTTCGGGGCTGTGCAATTTCTGCTAGTGCGTCCAATCAAGGGTGTCGTGGGCCATATGCAAAGCTATGCAAAAGCGCCTGAAGATGCGCGGCGCATCATCGTGCCGTCCGCGGGTGTGACTGAATTGCGCGACGCGGAAGAGGCGCTGCAAACAATGCAAAACGATCTGACTGGAGCGCTCAAGCAAAAAGAACGGCTCGCCCAGCTTGGTGGGGCTGTGGCCAAGGTGAGCCATGACCTGCGTAATATTCTGGCGTCTGCGCAGTTGTTCACTGACCGTATCGAAGGGTCCGATGACCCGCTGGTCAAGCGCATGGCTCCGAAACTGGTGGGCTCAATCACTCGTGCTGTGAACCTGTGCGAAACGACGCTGGCCTTTGGGCGGGTGGACGAACCCGCGCCTGCGCTGACACGCGTTAACCTCGCCAGTATCGTCAGCGATGTGATCGATAGCGAACGTTTGGCCGCTGCTGATTATGATTTGTCTTTTGCCGAAGATATCCCCGCTGGCATGACGATTCGTGCGGATGGGGAACAGTTGTTCCGCGTCATCTTCAACCTTGTGCGCAATGCGCGGCAGGTGATCATGGTGACCCATAAGCCGGGTGAAATTAGCGTCGAAGGTTATGAGGATGACAGCGCATGGTGGATCAGGGTGACGGACACAGGCCCCGGCCTGCCGCCTAAGGCGCAGGAGCATTTGTTCCAACCTTTCCAAGGTGGTGTGCGCAAAGGGGGCTCTGGGCTTGGCCTTGTGATTGCGGCTGATCTGGTGCGTGGGCACGGCGGTCGGTTAGAATTGTTGCAGACCGGACCTGAGGGGACCGCCTTTGTCATTCAGCTTCCGAAGGCGGATTTATCGCTTTCTGATGCGGCGGCTTAAAGAAAGTTCCGATTGGCCCTTGCATCGGCGGCAAGGCACAGCTAAATCCCACCACACGCGGATTGGTAGCTCAGTTGGATAGAGTACTTGACTACGAATCAAGGGGTCGGGGGTTCGAATCCTCCCCAGTCCGCCATTTACTCCTCTAGTACGATGTAGGAAGTTCATTTCCGTTTCTGTATTCCTAGTGAATACAGAGCATTAAGTGCTTTTCTCCTTTCGTTGACTTGTGCTGAGCAGCCCCACTTGAGTGATCCATATTGAAAGTTAGTGCATGATCGGCCTTTGGTCCATCGGGATGATGGCTTTGGGCGCTGGTGGGCGGTAGCCCAATGCACTGTGTGGTCGCTTGGTGTTGTAGTGTTTCCTCCAGCTTTCGATGATGATTTGTGCTTCGCGCAACGAGTAAAAGATTTCGCCGTTGAGCAATTCGT
>JAQXEG010000002.1 GCA_029250945.1 Yoonia sp. | reverse complement strand
CCGGATAGGCTTTGGTCAGGTTCTCGATGGTCAGAAGGCTCATGCGGTTTGGTCCTTTTGGCGGCGGTTTGCGGGGGCTATCATCGCAGCCGCGACGCCGATTGCAATCTGGCTCGGGTGTTTTCCCAAGGAGGGATCGCCAATCGGGCAGGCGATTTGTGCGATTTTTGCGGGTGTATGACCTAATGCGCCCAACCGATTTTTGAAACGCGCCCATTTGGTCGCTGATCCGATCAACCCGACACTGCCAAAATCCCCTGACAAAAGCGCATGACAAATCGCGAGGTCCATATCATGAGCATAGGTTAATATCAGATGTTCGGCCTGAGCTGGCGCATGTTTCGCAGCAATCGCAGGGTTGGCTGCAGGCAGGGCGGTGACGCATGTAGGCATCATATCTGGAAAGCGGTCAACGCTGGTATCGACCCAAGTGATTGCCACATTGGGCAGGCTGGCTAGTGTGCTCACGAGCGCGCGCCCAACATGCCCCGCACCGTAAACCCAGATTTCACGGGGGGGTGGTGTCTCGGTCTGCGCATTGGCGAGATAGTCGAGCTGCACTGACCCACCGCAACATTGCCCAAGGTTGGGGCCAAGCGGGATCGTTTGCTTATCGGCGGGCTTACCTGTTGCGAGCATTTCACGCGCATGGCGCATCGCTTCCCATTCCAGCGCACCACCGCCAATCGTCCCCTCGATATAATCCGCAAAGACCCGCATCTGCGTGCCCGCGTCACGCGGTGCAGACCCTGCCGTGCGTGTGATCGTGACCGTGATCCAGCTCATACGCGCACCTTTTTGATGGCTGCGAGGATGCGTTCGGGGGTCGCGGGCGCGTCAAGCGATGGGTAGGTTTTTCCACACGCCGCCACCGCATCCGAGATCGCCAAAAGCGCGGAAATCCCATGCATAAACGGCGGCTCGCCCACGGCCTTGGACCGATAGACGGTTTGCGCGGGATTGGGTTCATCCCAAAGCGTGACGTTGAAAATGTCGGGCCGGTCAGACGCAGCCGGAATTTTGTAAGTGGCAGGCGCATGGGTGCGCAGCCGCCCTTTGTCATCCCAAACCAGTTCCTCGGTCGTGAGCCAACCGGCCCCTTGCACATAACCGCCCTCGATCTGGCCGATGTCCAGCGCAGGGTTCAATGACGCCCCCGCATCATGGATCACATCGGTGCGCAGAATGCGATTTTCACCCGTCAGCGTATCGATCACGACCTCAGTCAATGCGATGCCTTGGGCAAAGTAAAAGAACGGGCGCCCTGTGCCATTGATCCGGTCCCAATTCAGGTCAGGCGTCTTATAAAACCCCGTCGCCGACAGACTGACACGGTTAGTATAGGACAGCGCCGCCGCTGCCGCAAAGGACAGCGTTATGGTATCTGCGATGACTTGCCCGTCCTCAAACCGCACGGGCCCGCCGTAATGGTCCGCAACGCAAGTTGCGATCCGGTCGCGGATCGTGTCGCAGGCGATCTGCACGGCCATCCCGTTTAGGTCGGTGCCAGACGATGCCGCCGTCGCTGACGTGTTAGGGACCTTGCCGGTGTCGGTCGCTGTGATCTTCACAAGGTCCACATTGACGCCAAAGCGGGACGCGGCAACCTGCGCCACCTTTTGAAACAGGCCCTGTCCCATCTCGGTGCCGCCGTGGTTCAGGTGGATTGATCCATCCTGATAGACATGCACCAGCGCACCTGCTTGGTTCAAATGGGTCAGCGTGAACGAGATGCCGAATTTCACAGGGCTGACCCCAAGGCCACGCTTTAGCGTGTTGTGCGACGCGTTGAAATCCGCCACCGCCTTGCGCCGTGTGGCATAGCCCGCATCGTCCAACAGGCGTGTTGTCATGTCGTGCAGGATAAAGTCGGTGACATCCATGCCATAGGGTGTGGTGTTTGCCCTATTCGTATCGGCGCCCATCGGTGCATAATAATTGCGTTGGCGCACGTTGACGGGATCAAGCCCGAGTTCGGCGGCGATATGGTCCATCACCCGCTCGATCCCCAGAACGCCCTGCGGTCCACCGAACCCGCGGTAGGCTGTGGCGCTTTGGGTGTTGGTTTTCAGGCGGTGCGACGTGATCCGTGCGGTGGGCAGCAGATAGGCGTTGTCGGCATGCAGCATAGCGCGATCCGCCACAGGGATCGACAAGTCAAGCGCCCAACCGCAGCGGGTGAGCTGGGTGAAATCAACGCCTGTCAGTTTGCCGTCGTCGTCAAAGCCCACGTCATAGCTGATCTGGAAATCATGGCGCTTGCCCGTGATCATCATATCATCATCGCGGTCATAGCGCATCTTGCAGGGCCGCCCCGTCAGCGCACCAGCTACCGCACATGCGACGGCCAATGCGTTGCCTTGGCTTTCCTTGCCGCCAAACCCGCCGCCCATGCGCCGGACCTCGCAACGGACCGCGTGCATCGGCACGCCAAGCGCCTCGGCCACTTTGTGCTGAATTTCTGTCGGGTGCTGGGTTGAGGAATGCACAACCATGTCCCCGTCTTCTTGGGGCAGGGCAAGGGCGGCTTGCCCTTCAAGGTAGAAATGTTCCTGTCCGCCCATTTCGATCTGACCCGACAGGCGATGGGGTGCCGTGCTAAGTGCTGTGTCGACGTCGCCCTTGGACCAGATGCGGGGGGCGTCTTCGAACCGGCTGTTGGCGGCAAGCGCATCTTCAATCGTCAGGATCGGCGTGGTTTCATCCACGTCGATATTGCCCAGACGGGCGGCCTTGCGCGCGTTCAGGTGGCTGTCGGCCACAACCAGAAACAGCGGCTGTCCAAGGTAATGGATCGTGCCAGTCGCCAGTAGCGGCTCATCATAGGCCGAGGGGGATACGTCGTTGGCGTGGGGTAGATCATCGGCCGTTAGAGCGGCGACAACCCCATCGGCGGCGCGCACAGCATCAAGGTCCATGCCTGTGATCGTGCCTGCCGGGACCGATGAAAGGCCGAATGCCAGGTGCAACGTGTCCCGCGGCGTCGGGATGTCATCAATATAGCGCGCCGCACCTGTTACGTGCAGTTTGGCGGTATCGTGGGGCAGGGGTTTTCCAACGCTCATGGCTGCACCTCCAACACATTGACCGCTTCGCCTGCGAGCTCTGCGAAATAGCGGTGCAACATATTCGCCGCTACCTCCTGTCGGTAGCTGGCAGAGGCGCGCATGTCGGACATCGGGGTATAGTCGTCCGCGAATTTGGCGGCGGCTGCAATGATTGTTGCGTTTGTCCATGGCTGACCGGTCAATGCGCCCTCAACCGCGGGGGCGCGGTGTGGGGTGCCTGCCATGCCACCAAATGCGATGCGGGCTTCGGCGACGATGCCATCCGTGACCGTCACGTTGAACGCGCCGCAAACTGCAGAAATGTCTTGGTCAAACCGTTTGGACAGTTTGTACACGCGCAGCGCGGGGGCGGATTTGGGCAAGGTGACGCCTGTGACCAGCTCACCCTTGGCGCGGTCCTGTTTGCCGTAGGCGATAAAGAAATCTTCAATCGGGATCGACCGCTCGACCTGATCGTGGCGCAGGTGCAATGTGGCGCCTAGCGCGATGAGCGCGGGCGGATTGTCCCCGATGGGCGAGCCGTTGGCGATGTTGCCGCCAATTGTTGCCGCCCCGCGCACCTGTTCGGACCCATAACGCCGGACCATTTCCGCATAAGACGGATGATGGTCGCGCAGGGTTTGATGCACATCCTGCATCGTGACGCCCGCACCGAATGTAATCGTGTCGTCTGTGACGCTCGTCTTTTGCAGGTCAGCACAGCGGTTCAGAAACACCACGCTGTCCAATTCGCGTAGTTGCTTTGTGACCCATAGGCCAACATCGGTCGCCCCCGCGATCACGGTTGCATCGGGGTTGGCCGCATACCACGCGGCCAAAGCATAAAGCGTTTCTGGCGCGAACGGGGCCGGTCCGGTTGGTGGTGTCGGCTCTGTCATCCATGTGGGAACGGGGGCATTTTCAGCCGCATCAGCGGCACGGATAATCGGGGCGTAGCCTGTGCAGCGGCACAGATTGCCTGCAACAACATCATCGTGATCTGTACGGCCATTCGCATGGCCCGCCGCCATCGACGCGATGAACCCTGGCGTGCAGAACCCGCATTGTGATCCGTGATGGTCAACCATCGCTTGTTGCACGGGATGTAGCTGTCCGTTGTGGCCGCTGATCCCTTCGACGGTGCGGACCGCCTTGCCGTGCAGTTGTGGCATGAACAGAATACAGGCGTTCAGCGCCCGCTTGCTGGCCTGATCGGTGACAATGACCGAACAGGCGCCGCAGTCGCCCTCATTACAGCCCTCTTTGGTGCCTGTCAGACCGCGTTCGATACGCAACCAATCCAAGAGCGTTTGCGTGGGCGATGTGTTCACCTCCACAGCTTCCCCGTTCAGAAGAAACGAAACTTTCATGTCGTTGACC
Source organism: Yoonia sp. (assembly GCA_029250945.1). Lineage (GTDB taxonomy): Bacteria > Pseudomonadota > Alphaproteobacteria > Rhodobacterales > Rhodobacteraceae > Yoonia. The sequence goes on along the minus strand of JAQXEG010000002.1, from coordinate 19,707 downwards.
TGCCGCGTTACCAAATTCGGGTCTGGGTTTTGGCGATCTGTTGATGCGGCGTAAACAGATGCCCCCAAGGCTTTCCCCATGAAACCCTATGCTCGCCGGCTTTGGCAAGCAGTTTCGGGTCACGGATCAAGCGCAAAGGGGATTTGATCTCGGCTCTCGATCTGCTTTTCGACGACGATGCGCTGCCATTCCATCCAGCCTTGGACCTGCAAAAGGGGGTCAGCCTCAATGAAACAGGTCCGCACGCGCCCCACCTTTTCCGACCGCACCAGCCCGCATTTTTCCAACACAGACAAATGCCGCATGAACGTAGGCAGCGCCATGTTATGCGGTGCGTGTAGGTCGGACACGCTTGCGGGCGCGCGGGCCAGCGCCTCGACCACGGCACGGCGTGTGGGGTCGGCCAATGCGGCAAAGCAAGCGTTCATCTGTTGGGTAATATCCACCATGGTTTGCAAAATGGCTAAGTGTCGGGGTGGCGTCAATTGCCCATTGCCCCCGTCCGTCGCTGGGTTAGGTTAATGCCATGGCTATAGATCCTCGATTCATTCACCTGCGTGTCCATACTGAATATTCCTTACTGCAAGGGGCCGTTCATGCCAAAAAGCTGCCCGAACTGGCTGCCAAAATGGGGATGCCTGCCGTTGCTGTGACGGACACCAATAATATGTTCTGCGCACTGGAGTTTTCTGAAACTGCGGCCAAGAATGGCGTGCAGCCAATCATCGGTTGTCAGGTTGATCTGGGCTATACCACACCTGATCCTGGCAAACGCCCAGAGGATCCCGCACCCATCGTGCTGATCGCCCAGTCCGAAGCCGGGTATATGAACTTGATGAAGCTGAACTCCTGCCTGTATCTGGCGCAGGACGGTCAGTTGCCGCAGGTCACGTTGGACGATCTGGCGGAAAACGCGGCGGGTGTGATTTGCCTGACCGGTGGCCCCGACGGCCCCATTGGGCGGCTATTGCGTCAAGGTCAGCATCCAAAGGCCGACGCGCTGATGGACCGTTTGGCTGCGATCTATGGTGATCGGCTTTATGTCGAATTGCAGCGCCATCCAGATGCCGGTGGTCTGCCCGAAGCCGAGAAATTGTCGGAACGCGGGTTTGTGGAAATGGCCTATGCCAAAGGTCTCCCCTTGGTTGCGACCAACGATGTGTATTTTCCCAAATCGGACCTCTACGAGGCGCATGATGCATTGTTGTGCATTTCAGAGGGCGCCTATGTCGATCAGCAGGAACCTCGCCGCCGTCTGACGCCGCAGCATTATTTCAAATCCCCGCAGGAAATGATGACGCTGTTTGCCGACCTGCCCGAGGCGCTGGAAAACACCGTCGAGATTGCCAAGCGGTGCGCGTTCAAGACCTATAAACGTGACCCGATTCTGCCGAAATTTGCCGATGACGAAATCGTCGAACTGCGCCGTCAGGCGAACGAGGGTTTGCAAAATCGCCTCGCCGTGATCCCCCATGCGGTGTCTTTGGAAGAATACCAAGAACGGCTCGATTTTGAGCTGGGTATTATCGAAGGCATGGGCTTCCCCGGCTATTTTCTGATCGTGGCTGATTTCATCAAATATGCCAAGGATAGCGCCATTCCGGTCGGCCCCGGTCGTGGGTCTGGCGCGGGGTCGCTGGTGGCCTATGCGCTGCTGATCACGGACCTTGATCCGTTGCGGTATTCGCTACTGTTTGAGCGTTTCTTGAACCCTGAACGTGTGTCCATGCCCGATTTCGATATCGATTTTTGTATGGACCGCCGGGAAGAAGTGATCCGCTACGTCCAAGATAAATACGGCCGTGACAAGGTGGGTCAGATCATCACCTTTGGTGCGCTTTTGTCCAAGGCCGCCGTGCGCGATGTGGGTCGTGTTTTGCAGATGCCATACGGGCAGGTGGACCGCCTGTCCAAGATGATCCCTGTTGAAGGGGTAAAACCTGTCAGCATCGAAAAGGCGCTCGCGGATGAGCCGCGCCTGCGTGAAGAAGCCAAGAACGAGGAGGTCGTGGATCGCCTTTTGACCTATGCCCAGCAGGTCGAGGGGTTGTTGCGCAACGCGTCCACCCACGCCGCGGGTGTGGTGATCGGTGACCGTCCGCTGGACGCGCTTGTTCCGCTGTATCAGGATCCCCGTTCCGATATGCCAGCCACACAGTTCAACATGAAATGGGTGGAACAGGCGGGGCTGGTCAAGTTCGACTTCTTGGGTCTGAAAACCTTGACCGTGATCCAGAACGCCGTTGATCTGATCGTGAAATCCGGTCGTCCGCTGCATCAATCCGCAGGTGGGGCAACGTTGTTTGATCCGCCCGCAGGGCTGGACAATGACATTGGCACGATCCCGCTGGATGATGAGGCGTCGTATAAGCTTTATGCCTCGGCCAAAACGATCGCCGTTTTCCAAGTGGAATCCAGCGGTATGATGGATGCGCTCAAGCGGATGAAACCGACCTGTATCGAGGATATCGTGGCGCTGGTGGCGCTGTATCGCCCTGGTCCGATGGAGAACATCCCGACCTATTGCGAGGTCAAAAACGGGCTCAAGGAGATTGAATCCGTTCATCCGTCCATCGACCACCTTTTGGCCGAAACCCAAGGCATCATCGTTTACCAAGAACAGGTAATGCAGATCGCGCAGGTCATGGCGGGCTATTCGCTTGGTGGCGCCGATCTGTTGCGCCGTGCGATGGGTAAAAAGATCGCCGAGGAAATGGCCAAAGAACGCCCCAAATTTGAAAAAGGGGCGATGGAAAACGGCGTTGACAAGAAAAAGGCGTCAGAGGTTTTCGACCTCCTGGAAAAATTCGCAAACTACGGTTTCAACAAATCCCACGCCGCCGCCTATGCCGTTGTCAGCTATCAAACCGCATGGCTGAAGGCGAACCATCCGGTTGAATTTATGGCTGGTGTGATGAACTGCGATATCCACCTGACCGATAAGCTGGGCGTCTATTTCCAAGAGGTGAAAAAGGGGCTGGGCATTGAATATACCCCGCCTTGCGTGAACCGGTCGATGGCGACGTTTGATGTGAAAGATCAGAAATTGGTCTATGCGCTGGGCGCGCTCAAAAACGTGGGCGTTGAGGCGATGAAGCTGATCGTGGACGCCCGCGAGGATCGTGAATTCGTCAACCTGTTCGACTTTGCCCGCCGTGTGGATATCAAGCGTGTCGGTAAGCGGCCACTGGAAATGCTTGCACGTGCAGGGGCGTTTGACGTGCTGGACCCGAACCGCCGACGCGTGCTGATGTCGCTGGATGCGTTGGTGAATTACTCTGCCGCGATCCACGACCAAAAGAACTCTAATCAGGTGTCGCTGTTTGGCGAGGCGGGGGATGACCTGCCAGAGCCGCGACTTGCTGGTGGGGATGATTTCCTGCCTGCGGAACGGCTGGCCGAGGAATTCAAGGCGATTGGGTTCTATCTGTCTGGCCACCCGCTTGATGACTATATGGCGGCGCTCAAACGCAAAAACGTGATGACCTTGGACGAAGTGATTGCCCGCGCGGAACGTGGTCCATGCGTTGTGAAGATGGCGGGCACCGTGTCGGGGCGGCAGGAACGTAAATCGGCACGCGGCAACCGCTTTGCCTTTGCGCAACTGTCCGATCCGACGGGCCAATATGAAGTCACGCTGTTTTCCGACACGCTCGAGGCTGCGCGCGATCATCTGGAAACCGGCAATCAGGTTGTCATCGGCTGCGAGGCGACGATGGAGGCAGATCAGCTAAAATTGCTGGGCCGGTCCGTTGCGCCGATTGATACCGCCGTCGCGGATGCCGGATCGTCCGGCCTGCGGGTGTTTCTTGATGCGCCGGATGCGATTGCGTCTGTGCAAACGATCCTTGAAAACGCCGCCCGCGATAAGGTGCGTGGCGGGCGTGGGCCGGTGTATTTCTGTCTGATGGACCCTGCCTTGCCCGGCGAGGTGGATATTGATCTGGGGCAGGACTTCCCCGTCAATCCACAGATAAAGGGCGCCTTGCGATCCCTGTCTGGCGTCATGGAGGTGGAAGAGGTCTAGGCGAAGTTTCGCAGTGTCCCCTTTTGGGGGCGTAGACGTCAGCGAAGGCAGGCGTTACTGAAAGGCAGGCCAATCAAAAGGGTCGCTGTAATGCGGGTGTTTGCATATTTGATCGCCTTCGTGGCCTTGACCGCCTGTAGCGGCAATCCGCTGGACCGTTTGACCCGCCTGAGCGATGTGAAAATCGTGGTTGATCCTGTTGCCGTGGCGGTGGCTGAGGCGGTAGATGACGACGACACCTTGCCCGAGGCCGACGAAACCGTGGTGGCCGAAGTGTTGGAAACCCCAAGCGATCCGACCGCGGAAAAAGGGTTCTTTGCCCGTATGTTGTCGAATGTCCTACCTGCTGAGGCTGACGATACCGCGCCCGTTGATGACGCGCCCGTCGATGTGGTGGTTGCCGATGTGGCCCCACAAACGCCTGCGCCTGATACCCCGACACCTGCCGTTCTGGGCGTCACCGCTGATCTGACAGATGAGGTCCCCGTTGCCGAATTGGTCCCCGCCCCGCAGCAGGCAGGGTTCTTTGGTCGGATGTTTAACGGCCTGCGCGCCACGCCAAAGACGGATGAGGCCGATGTTGTGACAGCGGTCGCGCCTGCGCCAGCCAATGTTGGCGTAGATGGAAAATCGGTTACGGTTGGGACGGTCCTGCCCTACGGTGAAATCGCCACGAATTGTGACGTTAGCCGCCGGCAGCTTGGTACCAAAGTGGGCGAGGGGTCGGGCTACACGCTGTATGACACGGTCCCCAACGCGACCACGCTGCGCACCCATTACATCACAGGTTTCAAAGACCGCTGTGCCCGCCAGTTTAGTGCGGCCACCGCCCTGATGGGCGATATTGGCACCCATGAAGTCGTGCGCTATTTGCCGTCGAACAAAAGCATGGCCTATAGCGATACGGACAACGCCTATGAAACGCTCAAGGCGTCGTTTTGCTGGGCGGGGCGTGGTGAACCCTGTGGCAGCCGTCTTGATCGGTTCGCTAAAACCACAACATTCGTCACGGCCTATCGCAACTTTGGGTCAAATCCGACGTGGTCGAATATTCTGCTGCACAAGGGCGCAGCGATCGAAATGGGAAGTGCTGCGCGCTAGCCTACCAATGGGGCGGGCGCTGATCGGCCAGTGGGATTGATCCGCCTGCGTCCATCTCGCGCCCTGCTTCGCGCTCCATCAATATCGCCAACCGCCGCGTGGCCACGGCCAATTCGGTTTCTTGGCGTGCAACAACGTCTGACAAATCCTCGACCGTGCGGGTCAGGTGGGCGATTTGTTCTTCGAGGGATGTGATATCTGTCATGGGGCCGACATATCCTGTGCGACCACCGCGACGCAAGCGCATTGCCCCGCAGCCCCCCGTCCGTTAAAGGCTGAACCAACCGCAATCCAACACCCGAGGCGATGATGGCCAAAGTGAAAAAACAACCCCGTCCTAAGGCGCAGACACCCAAAGGGTTCCGCGACTATTTTGGTGCCGAAGTGGCCCAGCGGACAGCGATGCTGTCCCAGATCGCGGGCGTTTACCATCAATACGGGTTTGATGCGCTCGAAAGTGCGGCTGTGGAAACGGTCGAGGCGCTGGGCAAGTTTTTGCCCGATGTCGACCGCCCGAATGAGGGTGTGTTCGCGTGGGAAGAAGACAACGACTGGCTTGCTCTGCGCTATGATCTGACGGCCCCCTTGGCGCGTGTTTACGCTCAACACCGTAACGATTTGCCCAACCCCTATCGCCGTTACGCGATGGGCCCAGTGTGGCGCAATGAAAAGCCGGGACCGGGGCGGTTTCGTCAATTTTACCAATGCGACGCGGATACCGTGGGCGCGTCGTCTGTCGCGGCAGACGCCGAGATTTGCGCGATGCTGTCTGATACGCTTGAGGTCGTGGGCATCCCGCGCGGCGATTACGTTGTGCGCGTCAACAACCGCAAGGTGCTGAACGGTGTGATGGAGGTCGCGGGCCTGTCGGGTGATGATAAAGAGGCCGAGCGCGGCATCGTTCTGCGCGCCATCGACAAGCTGGACCGCCTTGGCACCGACGGCGTGCGCGCACTGCTGGGTGAGGGGCGCAAGGACGGATCGGGCGACTTTACCAAAGGCGCTGGGCTAAACGAGTTGCAAATCAACGCGGTTATGAGGTTTGCAAACGCAAAATCAATAATCCAGCAACGACTTGCAGATGTGGCAATCCACGAAGTTTCATTAACGGAATTACCGCCGGTAGCAAGCAACATGGCATTGGCCAATATTGTTGATCGTCCAGTTCCGTTGGCTTCAGAGACGCTGGAAAAGCTTAATCTATTCACGCTCAGCTATTTGAAAGAAATTATTGGAGATTCGGTCGAAGGACAGGAAGGCGTATCTGAACTATTTCAGATTAAGGATTTATTGGAGAACCAAGGATACGGTCCTGATCGTATTATGATCGATCCATCCGTTGTGCGTGGTCTGGGCTATTACACCGGTCCCGTGTTCGAGGCTGAGCTGACGTTCGAAGTGCTGGATGACAAGGGGCGTCCGCGCAACTTTGGATCTGTCGCAGGAGGCGGACGCTACGACGATCTTGTGACTCGCTTCACCGGGCAAAAAGTTCCAGCGACTGGTGTATCTATCGGCGTTGATCGTTTGCTTGCTGCACTACATGCCAAAGGTCGGCTCGACACGGCAGCGGTTGGTCCTGTGGTTGTGACCGTCATGGACCGCGACCAGATGGCCTATTATCAGGGTCTTGTGGCCGAGCTGCGCAATGCGGGTATTCGTGCGGAAGTGTATTTGGGCAATCCCAAGAATTTCGGCAACCAGCTGAAATACGCGGATAACCGCAACAGCCCTGTCGCCGTGATTGCCGGATCGGATGAGATGGCCAATGGTGTTGTGCAAATCAAGGACCTGGTCCTTGGGGCGCAAATCGCCCAGAGCGCCACCCTTGAAGAATGGAAAGACCGGCCCAGCCAGTACGAAGTGCCCCGCACCGAACTGGTCGCCAAGGTGCGCGAAATTCTGGCGGGTCAAGCGGGATGACAGGCGCAACCTCGGCTGAGGCCGCCCGTCTGGCCGCGCTGTTCCAAGCGCAGGGCGCCAAGCCCGTTGATGCAGATATTTTGCTGTCGGCGGATACTTTGCTGGACCTATATGGCGAAGATATCCGTGGCCGCGCCTATCTGACCACTGATCCGTTTGGCGGGGAAATGGTGCTGCGCCCCGATTTTACCGTGCCTGTCGTGCAGATGCATATGGATAGCGCAGCGGACCCTGCGCGCTATACCTACGCGGGCCGTGTGTTCCGGAAACAAGAAGACGACCCAAGCCGCCAGCGCGAAGCGACGCAAGTCGGGTTCGAAGTGTTTGATGGCAGCGACCCGGCCACATCCGACGCAACGGTGTTCGCCGCGATTGCTGATGCACTTGCCGGTTTGCCCGTGCGGGCTGCGACGGGTGACATCGGTATCCTCATGGCCGCCGTTGCGGGGCTAAAGACGTCTGATACGCGCAAGGCCGCCTTGATGCGTCACCTTTGGCGCCCCCGTAAATTCCGGCATTTGCTGGACCGTTTTGGCGGGCGCACAGCGCCAATCGCAAGCCGCGCCGCGTTGTTGGCGCAAGCTGATCCACTGGCGGATGCAGCCCCCATCATTGGCCTTCGTTCCAAGGCCGAGGTGCAGGCGCGTATCGACGCACTACGGCTTGATGCGCAGACCCCGCCGATTGGCGAGGGTGAGCTTGCGTTGATTGATACGCTGCTTGGTCTGGATGCAACCTGTCTGCATGTCTTGCAGTCCTTGCGCGATATCGCTGTGGACTTGCCTGCGATTTCGGCGGCCGTTGATGCGTTTTCGGCGCGGCTTGATGCGCTGGCGTCTCAAGGCGTGAATGTCGACCAGCTTGCGTTTGAGGGCAGCTATGGCCGCACATCGCTGGAATATTACGACGGTTTCGTGTTTGGGTTTTACGCCAGCGACGCGCCACATCTGCCACCCATCGCGACGGGCGGGCGCTATGACGCGCTGACGGCGCAATTGGGGGCAGGGCGCGCGGTACCCGCAGTGGGCGGCGTTGTGCGCCCTGATCTTGTCGTCGCTTTGCGGGGGGATGTGTGATGCTAAAGCTGGGTGTGCCGTCCAAGGGGCGGTTGATGGAAAAGACGTTTTCGTGGTTCGTGGATCGCGGCGTCAGCCTGCGTAAATCTGGATCGGATCGGGAATACGCCGGTGCGGTTGACGGGATCGACGGGGTCGAACTGGTACTGCTGTCAGCCGGCGAAATTCCGCGCGAATTGGCCGCTGGTCACATTCACCTTGGCGTCACCGGATCGGATCTGATCCGCGAAAAGCTGGCCGCTTGGGAAACGCGTGTACATGCGATGGCGCCCATGGGCTTTGGCGGGGCGGACCTGATCATCGCGGTGCCACAAGGTTGGGTCGATGTGGATACATTGGATGATCTGGACGCCGCCGCGGCAGCATTCCGCAAAACCCACGGTTTCCGCCTGCGGATCGCGACGAAATATCACCGGCAGGTGCGCGAGTTTTTGCGCGACAACGGCGTCGCTGATTACCAGCTGATCGACAGCCAAGGGGCGACCGAAGGCACCGTCAAAAATGAAACAGCCGAGGCGATTGCCGACATCACATCCACAGGCGAAACGCTGCGGGCGAACGGTCTGAAGATTTTGGATGACGGTCTGATCCACGCATCGGAGGCAACCCTGTTTCGTGGTCGCCGTGATGGCTGGACTGACGCACAGCGGGTCACATTGAAAGAATTGGAATCGCTGCTGGGGGTGTAAGACCCCTATCTGACGCCAATCGCCGCGAGCGCCTTGCTCAACTCTGGTGGCAGCGGCGTTTCCTCTTGTCGGCCATCGGGCAGATCGGCGGGGGCGTCCGTTGTTGGGAGATAACGCCAGCCTTGGAACGCACGTTTTGGTGTCGCCTCAACACGGATCAGCGCAGGTTCGCTGACGATGGCACAGCGTCGGATACCATCCATGCCAATACGTTCGTCCAGCCGGACGATTTTCTGGCGGCACATGATCACACCTTTGATCACCCAATAGATCGATCCGCCGTTCAGAATTTCATCGGCCCGCTTGGGCCACATACGCGTGACGTGCTGCGGCAAACCGTCCGATGCTTGTGCGCGGGGCGTTTTTTGCCACGCGGCCAGTCCGGCGATATCCTCGGTTCCGACCGACAACTTAACAATATTTACCGTCTTTGTCACGTATGACCCCTAAATGTAGTGTCCTGTGGTGGCGTATCAGATTCGTTTGTGTTAATGAACCTAGAACAATCTGCGCCCGTTTCCAATTTGACCTGACCGGTGCGCGGACCTATCTTCCGCCCCTCACCGCCTCCAAAAGAATCAATTCAAAGGATTGCCCATGTCCCGCTTTACCGCCCCGATTGCCGAACAAATTTGGGATATGAAATACCGGTTCAAAGAAGCGGACGGCACGCCGATTGATACGGATGTGACCCAGACGTGGCAGCGGATCGCAGATGCGCTCGCGGCGGTTGAGGATGACCCAAAGGCATGGGCGCCGAAGTTCTACGATGCGTTGGAAGATTTCAAATACTTGCCCGCAGGCCGGATCACAGCCGGGGCAGGCACGGCGCGGTCCGTGACGCTGTTTAACTGCTTTGTCATGGGCACCGTGCCCGACAGCATGGGCGGTATTTTCGATATGTTGAAAGAGGCCGCGCTAACCATGCAGCAGGGCGGCGGCATCGGCTATGATTTCAGCACGATCCGCCCCAAGGGCGCAGCCGTGCAAGGTGTGGCCGCCGATGCGTCCGGCCCATTGTCGTTCATGGATGTGTGGGACGCGATGTGCCGCACAATCATGTCTGCGGGGTCCCGCCGTGGTGCGATGATGGCCACGATGCGGTGCGACCATCCTGATGTGATGGATTTCATTACAGCTAAATCCGACCCCGCCCGCCTGCGCATGTTCAACATGTCCGTGTTGATCACTGATCCGTTTATGGACGCGGTGAAGGCCGACGGTCCGTGGGATCTGGTCTTCAAGGATGAAGTATTCCGCACAGTCCAAGCTCGTGATTTGTGGGATGCAATTATGCAGTCGACCTATGATTACGCTGAACCGGGTGTGATTTTCATCGACCGGATCAATAAGGCAAATAACCTGTCGTATTGCGAAACGATTGCGGCCACGAACCCCTGTGGCGAGCAGCCATTGCCGCCTTATGGTGCGTGTTTGCTGGGCTCGATCAATATGGCCCGCTTGGTGTCTGATCCGTTTGGCGATAATCCCGCGCTGGATGTGCCGATGATGACCGAACTGGTCGCCACTGCCGTGCGCATGATGGATAACGTCGTTGATGCGTCGAACTTCCCGTTGGATGCCCAAGCACAAGAGGCCGCGGCGAAACGCCGTATCGGCCTCGGCGTCACAGGTCTTGCGGATGCGCTGCTGATGGTTGGCCTGCGCTATGGCTCTGAGGCGGCGGCGCGTCAGACCGATCAATGGATGCACGCGATCGCCCGCGCCGCATATCTGGCGTCAGTGGACCTTGCCAAGGAAAAGGGCGCGTTCCCACTGTTCGACGCTGAAAAATTTCTTAGCTCTGGTGCCATGCAGGACATGGACGCAGACGTCTGCGACGCGATCCGCCAGCACGGAATTCGTAACGCACTGCTGACATCCATCGCGCCCACCGGCACGATCAGTCTGTATGCAGGTAACGTGTCATCGGGCATCGAGCCTGTGTTCGCCTATGCCTACACCCGCAAGGTCCTGCAAAAGGACGGTACCCGCACCGAGGAAGAGGTCGTGGATTACGCCGTGCAGATGTGGCGCGAACTCAAGGGCGACGCGCCCTTGCCTGACTATTTCGTCAACGCACAAACACTGGCGCCGCTGGACCACGTGCGCATGCAGGCCGCCGCCCAAAAATGGATCGACAGCAGCATTTCCAAAACCATCAACTGCCCCGAAGACATCAGCTTTGACGATTTCAAGGAGGTGTATATGGCCGCATGGGATCAGGGCTGTAAGGGCTGCACAACCTACCGCCCCAACGATGTGACGGGGTCCGTTCTATCAGTATCCGAGGAAAAACCGCCCGTTCTGCTTGCCGGAAATACCTCCACCGGAGGCTCTGACGCCGATCACGAGGGCGAAGTTGTTTATATGTCAGAACCGCTCGACCGGCCGACAGAACTCGAAGGTGCGACTTACAAGCTCAAGTGGCCGGACAGCGAACATGCCATTTATATCACCGTCAACGATCTGGTCGTCGCGGGGCATCGCCGCCCGTTTGAGGTGTTCATTAACTCCAAAAACATGGAACATTTTGCGTGGACCGTGGCACTGACGCGCATGATCAGCGCGGTATTCCGGCGCGGCGGCGATGTGTCGTTCGTGGTGGAAGAGCTGAAGGCCGTATTCGATCCGCGTGGCGGTGCATGGATGCAGGGCAAATATGTGCCATCCATCTTGGCCGCGATTGGTGGGGTCATGGAAAAGCATATGGTTGCCACCGGCTTTTTGTTGGGCGAAGGCATGGGCCTGAAATCTGATCCCCAAGCCGACGTTGTCGCCATCGGCGCCAAGCCAAAGGGCAAAGCTTGCTCATCTTGCGGTGCCTATGACCTGCGCATGGTCGAAGGCTGCATGACCTGTGGGTCCTGCGGCTATTCAAAATGTGGCTAACACCCACTTGCCCTGTGCCAATTTGCGTTTTACGCAATGGCACAGGGAGAATTGAAATATGCAAAATACAGTCGTTAACAGCTGGAACGAATGGGATCCGCTGAAACATGTAATCGTGGGCCGTGCGGATGATTGCCACATCCCGCCCGAAGAACCCGCACTAGATGCGAAAGTGCCAGAAGATAGCGACATGCGCGGTCAATGGGGGCGCCGTCCGCAAGAAACAATTGATCGGGCCAATGAGCTGCTCGATAACTTCGCATCCATGCTGGAAAAGCGCGGCGTGCGCGTTGATCGTCCCGACAGCATTGACCATTCCAAGCCGGTAACGACACCGGATTTCCAAACGCAAAGCCAGTTTGGCTGTATGCCACCGCGTGATGTTCTGCTGACTGTGGGCTCGGAAATGCTCGAGGCGACGATGTCATACCGCTGCCGTTGGTTTGAATATCTGAACTATCGCCCATTGATGCAGCGCTATTTCAACGAGGACCCGAATTTCCGGCATGAAAGCGCGCCAAAGCCGCGCCTGACGGATGCGGATTATCACCCCGATTACCTGTCGGACAAAATCGGTGATGCGAAACGCCTTGAATGGGCTGCCGACAAATTCTTTGTCACGACAGAGGAAGAGCCGCTTTTTGACGCCGCCGATGTTCTGCGCTTTGGTCGTGATCTGGTGGTACAGCACGGGTTCACAACGAACCTTAAGGGCATTGAATGGTTGCGGCGCCACTATCCCGATCACCGCGTTCACACTGTGAATTTTCCCGGCGATCCGTATCCGATCCATATCGATGCGACGTTCACGCCGCTACGCCCCGGCCTTATCCTGAACAACCCACAGCGTCGTCTGCCCGAAGAACAGCGTAAGATGTTCCAAGATAATGATTGGGAAATCGTTGATGCAGCGCAGCCCGCGCACAACACGCCGCCGCCGCTTTGCTATTCATCTACGTGGCTGTCGATGAATGTGCTGGTGCTTGACCCCAAAACCGTCTGTGTTGAGGCGTCCGAGGTGTACCAGATGGAACAGATGGACAAGCTTGGTTTGGAAGTTGTGCCTGTTGAGCTGCGTGATGCCTATGCGTTTGGCGGTGGTTTGCATTGCTGCACCGCGGACGTTTACCGCGAAGGCGTGTGCGAGGATTACTTTCCGCACCTGTCCTAAAAATCTGCCAAAATACGCGCCGTGGTGGTTTCCATCACGGCGTTTTTGCGCGTGGCGGTGCCCACGATCATCGCCCCCTCTAGCGATGCGACAACATCCCACGGCGCAGGTGATTTGATCCCATGCCGTGCATAAAACTGGTCCAACCACGCGACATTCATATCAAAGAACCCCTCAACCTTTGCCCGCAACTCCGCAGGTAGGCTGATCGTTTCTGCCCCAAGGATCGCACATAGGCATAGTGACTGATCCACGATCAACGCATCCGCATAAAAGGCGCAAAACCCAACCATTGCTGTGCGTGCGTCGGTCTGGTCAATCTGGTCGAGTGCGGTTTGAAACCGCTCGGTGTAGCGCGCCACGAGGGCAACGCCGAGGTCGGACTTCTGCGGAAAGTGGTAATGCACGCTCGCGCTTTTGACGCCGACGTCTGCCGCAAGGTCGCGAAAGCTGACGGCGTTATACCCCACCGCTGCAATGCGGATTTGGGCGGCATCCAGAATTTTGTCGCGCATGTTTTACCTCTCTATCATGTGATAGGTAGGGATTGACGCTAGGCTTTGTCAACGGCTAGGAATGGGTTGCCTATCACTAGGTAGGTTGCGCCTTAGAAAGGAATACCTATGGACCTGAATGCTGATTTTTCTGCGCGTGCGGTTGTGCATGCCGCCGATATTCCATGGGTCGCCTCCCCGATGAAGGGTGTGGACCGCCGGATGCTGGACCGCATGGGGGATGAGGTGGCGCGCGCCACGACAATCGTACGCTATGCACCCGGTTCGGCATTTTCGCCCCATGTGCATACCGGTGGTGAGGAATATCTTGTCCTAGAAGGTACTTTTCAGGATGAACACGGTGATTTTCCGGCTGGTACATATGTGCGCAACCCGCCGCAGTCGTCCCATACGCCCCGGTCCGACGATGGTGCTGTGATCATGGTCAAGCTTTGGCAGTTCGACCTTGATGACCGCACGGCGGTTGTTGTGCGGCCAGATGATATGACCCCGAAAAAAGTGGATCATGATGTTCGCATCACCGAACTGCACCGCGATAAGAACGAAGTCGTTAAGATCGAGGACTGGGCCGCTAATGCAGTTATCTCGATCCCTGATCAGGGCGGCATTGAAGTGTTCGTCATCGATGGCGGCTTTACCGAAGGGCGGGACACATTCAAAACCCATAGCTGGCTGCGTGTACCGAACGGGCAACCGCTATCCGCTATCGTTGGGCCAAATGGCGCGCGTGTCTGGACCAAAACGGGCCACCTTTGGACCGCGCCCACACCGCCGGTTACCTAAATGCACACGGATATTTTGATCGTTGGCGGCGGGCTGTCTGGCCTCGCGCTTGCTGATGCATTGCAGCAGATGGACGTTGATTTCCAACTGGTCGAGGCGCGTGATTGCCTTGGCGGGCGGATCAAGGTTGCGGATGTTGACGGGGCAAAGTTTGATCTGGGTCCTGCGTGGTTCTGGCCGGGTCAGCCGCGCGTGGCCGCCGCCGCCACCCGCTTTGGCCTGACCGTTTTTGAACAGTATAGCGCAGGTGACATTGTCGCCGAGGATCAAAATGGTATGGTGCGCCGCAGTGCCGGTTTTGCGTCTATGGCGGGGTCACTACGGCTGGATGGTGGAATGGGCGCACTTGTCGACGCGTATCAGGCGGCGTTGCCTGCGGATCTCTTGCATCTGGGGCAAAGGATCACGGCGATAACGCAGACAGAGGCGGGTATCACAGCGACCGCGCAAGACGTGACAATCACGGCACAAACCGTCGTGCTAGCCACCCCGCCGCGTATCGCAGCGCAGATCGCATTTGATCCCGCTTTGCCCGACGCGCAAACGCACGCAATGAACGATATCCCCACATGGATGGCCGGACATGCCAAATATATCGGTGTCTATGATCGCCCTGTCTGGCGCGACGCGGGGCTGTCGGGTGACGCCCAAAGCAGGCGGGGGCCAATGGTTGAAATCCACGATGCATCGCCGCATTCTGGTGGGCCTTCTGCCGTGTTCGGATTTATCGGCTTTGATGCACAGACCCGCGCGACGCACACAGACGACATGCACGCGATGGCCAAGGATCAACTGACCCGTTTGTTCGGCAGCCTGCCAGATCAGCTTATTTTTCAAGATTGGGCGCAGCAGGGCGACACCGCAACGCCGGCTGATTTCACCCCCACAGGACACCCCGCCTATGGACGACCGCCCGCGTTGCAGTGGATTTGGGACGGAAACGTCATCCTTGGATCATCCGAAATGGGGAAGACATTCGGGGGTTTTCTAGAAGGCGCATTGGAGGCGGCACAAGATGTAGCGTCCCAGATCGCGGGCAACCGGTAAACTGTGACACACAGGCCATAGCGTCGTCTTCATCCCCCAAGATGCTTCCCCGAATCGTGCGCAGGACGCTAAGCACAAGGGGCTCGGGGGGGCATTATTGGGGATTTGTCATCCGGCCTGTGCTGACTATATCGATTGCGTCATTGCCTTTGGCGACGCCTGCCTTCGCGCAAGACCGCGAAGAGATCGGCAATGGCCGGTTGTTCATCAACGATTTTTTTGGCGGCGACCCCGCTGGACACACGCAAAATGGATGCAGCGGTTCTTCAGGAACCTTTGTTCAGTGATGCGTTCCGCGTCACCGACGGGTTCAACACGTGGACCATCACGCTGATTAATACAGGCGCCAACTGCCAACCGCTGTGCATGTTCTTGGATGAAATCCCGCCGCGCAAAACACCGCTATGGGTTGTTGATCGGCGGATTGATATGGCCCTGCGCCGCGCTGTGGCACCTGAACAGGGTGGCGTGGTTTGTTTCACACCCGGGACAACGATCCTGACATCTGATGGTCCCCGCGATGTCGCGTCATTGGTCGAAGGCGATTTTGTGCAGACGGCAGACAACGGTCGCGCCGAAATCCTATGGCTTGGCAGCCGTCGGATCACCGGCGCGCGGATGAAGGCGATCCCGTCGCTGACGCCAGTGCGCTTGCGCGCTGGGGCGTTGGACAAGGATGTGCCTGACGCTGGCCTTTTGGTGTCGCACGACCACCAGATCGTGTTGGGCGGCTCCCGTGCGCAGACATTGTATAACGCGGAGGAGGTGCTGGTGACAGCGCGTGATTTGATCAACGACCATTCGATCATTCGCGACCACGGCCAACTAGAGGTCACCTATATCCACATGATGTTGCCCAAGCATGAGGTTGTGTTTGCCAACGGCGTCGCCACCGAAAGCTTTCACCCCGCCAGCGCGGAATTGACGATGATGGATGAAAACCAACGCGACCGCATGTTTGACCGGCTTCCCAATCAAACGGGTGGCGTGCAAAATTACGGCGAATATGCCCGCCGCGTTTTGTCAGATAGCGAAGCCGCGATTTTGCAGCACGATTAGGCGTCGCGGGTCACTGGCCCGCCCGCCTTTTCCCACGTTGAGAAACCGTCGCACAGATGCGCGCAGGTGAACCCCATATCGTTGAGCGTCGCGACCGTCAGTGCCGACCGCCAGCCGGATGCGCAATGGAACAGAAATGTCTTGTCCTGCGCAAAGACATCTTTGAAATACGGGCTTTCGGGATCGACCCAAAACTCGGCCATGCCACGCGGACAGTGAAAGCTGCCGGGGATAAAACCGGTCCGCTCGCGTTCGCGCACATCGCGCAGATCGACGATCACAACGTCAGGGTCATCCACCATTTTGATGGCGTCCTGCGTGCCGACCTCTTCGATGCGGGCGCGGGCGCTGGCGACCAATCCCGCGGCGGATGTGGTGAGCTTTTGCATTCTTTTACCCTTCGTTGAACAGGCGTCCGCGTTGAAATGCGGGCCACGTTGTTGCGCCCAGTTTGGCCATATGCCACGCCAACACAAGGTTGCTCGATAGCACAGGCAAGCCCGTTTCGGCCTCAAGCTGTTCGATCACACCCAAGGTGCGCAGGTTCGTGCATGACAGAAATAACGCGTCAACCCCGCCTTGTGCCGCCAATGCCTTGGCTGCGTCGCTTGTGGATTGCGGGCTGATATGGGCGACGGTGGTTTCATTGCCTTCCTCGAACGATCCAAAGACGGGGCTGCTGATCCCGTTGTCGGCAAGCACTGTAATAAGGTGTTTGGACACATCGGCCACATAGGGGGATAAGAACCCCAGCCGCGTGATGCCAAGCGCGCCGCAGGCGGCGATCAAGGCAGTCAGCGGGTCGGTCACATGGGGTGTGTCACACCCTTCGCGGACCAATCCGGCAACCTTGGCCGCCCCAATTTGTGCGGTGCCGGATGTGCAGGCATAGCCGACCGTCGCCAAATCAGCCGCCACCGGAAACAACCCTGCCGCTGTGGGCAATGTCGCGGCCATTTCCTGTAGGGTGTCGCGGCTTACCTCGGTCGCGCAAGGCACGCGGCTGACATAGATCAGTTGCTCTGGGCCAAAGATTTGGCGAAATTCCTGCTCAATCGTCTCATCCGATTGCAACACCACCAACCCGAGCGACGGCAGCGTCGGGTCGGTGGTAAAGTCGAGCTTCACAACTGCACCATGTCGCGCCCGTAAGGCGTGGACAGAAAACGGGCACCGTCTGCAGTGACCACGATGTTTTCCTCGTGGACCAACATCTTGCCGCCGCCAACCTCGATCCCGGGTTCAAGCGTTAGGACCATCCCCTCGGTCAGGACGGTGTGATCGGCGGGGATAAGTGATGGCCATTCGGTCAGCTGCATCCCTAATCCGTGTCCTAGTCGCCCTGTGTCGGAGCCGCCCGCGCCGTCCGTCGTGATCGCATCCATCGCGTGAAACAGATCGGCAGCCGTGGCCCCAGGTTTTGTGATTGCCATCGCGGCATCAACTGCGGCGATCAGTTTGGCATGGCCGTTCGCCACCGCCTCAGATGGTACGCCCACGGCAAAGTTACGGTCAAAGTCGCAGAAATATCCATCCACGATGAGGCCGGTGTCGAGCATCAGAATGTCCCCATCCGCAAGTGGTGTGTCCGACGCGGGCGAGATGACATCATCGTAGCCGCCTTGGCCTGCGCCACCCGACAGATAGGGAACGAAATCGGCCCCTTCATCAAGGCAGAGCATCTGGAATTTGCGGAACACTGTCGATAGCGGGACGCCCGCTTTTGCGATTTCCGGCACACGGGCAAAGGCGCGGTTGGCCACGTCACAGGCGGTTTGGATCGCGGCCACCTCGACATCCGATTTGACCATGCGCAGGGCAGGGATCATGCCATCGTCGCTGACGATCTTTGATCCCAGCGTCGCCTCAAGCCGTGCGTAGTCATCGAGCGGCATCCGCAGATGAGTCTCGAGCCCCATCGGGGTCGCAAGCGTTTTGATCCCCAGTTCTTTGATCGTTGCAGCCAGCAAGCCCACGCCGTCGTCGTCGTAATCAGGTGACCGCCATGTGCGGATATCGGTGATCCAGCTGCGCCCCATCAGTTCCGCGCCGATTGTCGGGATCACAGCAACCGGATCGCCCGTCGCAGGCACAATCAGAAACCAAGGACGCGCGGGGCTTTCCCAGAACCGTGTTAGATAGCCGGTGAAATAGCGCACCTCTGGTTCGGTGGTCAGTAGCAAGCCGTCAATGCCACGATCAGCCATCATGGCCTGAGCGCGGCGGGTGCGGGATTGGTATTCAGTATCGGCAAACATTACGCGGCCCCCTCAGATACGATGGCCAACACGCGGGCGTCGGCGGGCAGGTTAAGACTGGCGAACATCGCGGCAATGCCCGCGCCGCCAGACGTGGAACAGGTCAGATCGTGTTCGGATAGGATCGGCATGGCGGCTTGCGCTTCTTGCTCTGTGATGGTCACGAACAGGTCGGCGTCATGGGCCAGCCCCTTGAGCGCGATCAGCGATGGTTCCTTGCAATCTAACCGGCCCATTTCGGATTCCGGCCCGTCGGCGAGAACGCAATGCCCAGCCCGTGCTGATTCCATCAAGGCAGGTGCAAAAGCGGGTTCAACCACGATGATCTGTGGCGCGTCCCCCCATTCGGCCCGCGCCATGGCGGCAGCGGCACCCGCCAGCCCGCCAACACCTGCCTGCAACAGGATATGCGTCGGTGAGGTTGGGATTTGGGTGAAAACCTCATCCATCAGGACGGTGTACCCTTCCATCAGGCGGTGGGGGGCGTCGTAATAATTGTCCCAAGAGCTGTCGGACAGCAGGGTCCAGCCGTTTGCCAAGCCGTCGCGCATCGCGGCCTCCATGCTGGCGGCGTAGTTATCGCCAGCGCGGACCACATCGGCACCCATATCGCGCAAACGCACGGCAAAGCTTTCGGGAACGGCGGCAGCAAGGTAGATGATCGCCTTGGCTCCGAATACCTTAGCACCCGCAGCCACGGACATGCCATGATTGCCAGCACTTGCCGTCACATAGGTGCGGTCTGACAGGACGTTGGACAGATCATCGCCTCCAATGGCCGCCGCGTCATGGGCGATAACATAAGCGGCGCCCAGCGCCTTGAAGCTGCCCAGACCCATGCGTGTCCGTTCATCTTTGACATGGATCGACGCAACACCGGCCTTTGCGGCCAGACCCGTCGCATCAACCAGCGGGGTTACCTTTGCTACGGGGCATTGGGCGAGCAAGGCGGTGGGTGCTGAGGCATTCACGCTTGGGCTTGGGGTGGCGGCGGGCACGTTGATCGTTTGTGCGCCGCCGCGATAGGGATTGGGCATCGTTTGCATGGTGTGGGGTCCTGTCTGATATCTGCCGTGATCAAGCCCGATCACATCCGCGTGGGTCAACCCGGTTTCCGGCATACAGGCGTCGGATTCGGATCAGTGTCACTGGCGCGGGTTGTATAA
>JAQXEG010000043.1 GCA_029250945.1 Yoonia sp. | reverse complement strand
GGCGCGAGCCTTGCGGTGTATCTGCGCAAACATGGTGGCGATCTGGATGCTACTGTTCACCGGGCCGAACAACGGCGGCGGCTGGTCAGGCATATGGTTGCTGGCGCGATCCTGCCGTCGGATGTGGGGTGCATTGTGCGGACATTTGACAACGGCTGGTCAGAGGGGATGACGCGTGAATTTGGAGTGGACAGCCAATGGGCGTCCCCACCGAAATTTCGGGCGATAGCCCCACGTCTTGACGGGCCGACACAGGTCCTTGTTGGGCGACCCCAGGATATGCGTGACTTGCCTGCACGGGCCACCGCGCTGGTGCAGGCCGGTCAACTTGGGCGCACCAGTATGCCGGAACCGCAGGCGGTTACTGATCCCTACGCTGCAAAGCTTGCAACGGTTTACGACAAAGAGATCGAGGTAGCCGCGCGTGATGCATGCCACCGTGATTATCTTGCCTTCGGGTTTGGGGATTGGCGTCCGCGTTAAGCGGCTTGATGAACCTGTTGTTCGGTCAGGATTGTGTGGATCGTGCTTGGGTCGCTATTGGCCCGCAGTTTTGCACAAATATCCGGATCGCGCATAGTCCGTGACACCAGTGCCAGCGCCTTGAGGTGATCAACACCTTGGGTCTTGGGGGCAAGCAGCGCAAAGACCAGATCAACGGGCTGACGATCAACCGCGTCGAAATTCAGCGGCTTTTCCAGACGGATGAAAATACCGCGCACGGTATCCACCTCGGCCAGACGTGCATGGGGCAGTGCAATGCCATGCCCCACGCCTGTTGGACCTAGACCCTCACGTTCGATCAGCGCCTCGATGGCGGCTTCGCCATTCAGGCCATAGCAGCCGTCAGCCAATTCACCCAGATCGTGAAACAACCGCTTTTTGCTCGTGCAAGAGCTGATGGTTTTCACAGCGTTCGGATAAAGGAGATCGCCAAGGGTCATGTCGCTTACTTTCTGGCCTACTGGCCGGGGGTATCAGCTCGAACTTCGGGGATCGATCCAACCAATATTTCCATCGTCACGCCGATACACGACGTTCACCCCATTGTGTTTCTCATTCCGAAATACGAGGACTGGTTTGTTTGCCAGTTCCATCTGCATCACCGCTTCGCCGACTGACAGGGATTGGATTTTCTCTTCCATCTCTGCCACGATCATTGCGTTTACGGTGTCGTTCTCAGCCTCGTTCTCATCATCATTTGGAGCGAGGATATAGGAGGATGAATCCGAAAGTTCAACTGGTTGTGATCGTTCTTTGTGGTGATCTTTCAACCTGCGCTTGTAGCGCCGCAGCTGTTTGTCCATCTTTTCCGAACACCCATCAAAGGCGGCGTAGATTTCTGTAGCGTGGTCAGTGGCTTGCGCCGTAAGGCCCGTGGATAGATGCACAACAGCTTCGCAGACGTATTCATGACCTGATTTGGAGAAAACCACATTCGCGTCGGTCGGTCGGCCAGCATATTTTTCCAAAATGCCGGAAAGTTCCGATTCGACGTGGGTTTGTAGGGCAGAGCCAATATCAATCTGTTTTCCGCTGATCTGATAGCGCATCGTTTCTCCAATTCTATTTGTTTTTAGCCCACGATAAATGACAGGTATTCAGCCTGTGAATGTGTCGTGGGCTGTCTGGTGAAAACGATAACGGCCCGATTTCGTTGGCTTATCCCAAGCGGCAGGCGCAAGCGTCTGACCGGGGCGAGGGAATGAAAGCGGGACTGTCATCACCTACATTGGGCGTCAAAATGGGGCCGCTTGTCAATGGTGGAGTGGTTAAGATGCGATCAATTCACGTCACGCGGAAGCTATTGCCAAGGTAAACGCGGCGCACGTTTTCGTCGGCGACAACCTCGGCTGTTGTGCCGCTCATCAGGACCTTACCGTCATGTAGAATATAGGCGCGATCAACGATTTGCAGCGTTTCCTGCACGTTGTGATCCGTGATCAGCACACCGATTCCGCGGTTCTTTAGCTCGGCGACAAGGTGCCGGATTTCACCCACGGCAATCGGATCGACCCCTGCAAACGGTTCGTCCAATAGCACATATTTGGGACCAGCAGCCAAACAGCGCGCAATTTCGGCGCGGCGACGTTCCCCGCCCGACAGCGCCAGCGCTGAGGCACGGCGGATATGTTCAATCGAAAACTCCGACAGCAATTCCTCCAGCCGGATTTGCCGTTTGCGTTTGTTGGGTTCGGCAATTTCGAGAATGGCCATGATGTTGTCTTCGACGGTCATGCCACGAAAGATCGACATTTCCTGCGGCAGATACCCGATGCCCAGCTTTGCGCGCCGATACATCGGCAATGTCGTCACCTCGCGCCCGTCGATCGTGACCTTGCCGCCTTCAGGCGTTACAAGCCCCGCGATGGAATAGAAACAGGTCGTTTTGCCCGACCCGTTGGGACCAAGCAGCGCAACAACCTCTCCGCGTCCCAGTTCGAGCGTGACATCACGGATCACCACCTTTTTGCGGTAACTTTTGCGCAGGTTCGTAATTTTCAGGCCGACATCGCCGTCTTGCACGGGAAGCGTGGTCATGGATCAGTTGCCTTGCTGGAACACGGTGCGTACGCGGCCAGACATTTGCGCCGTTCCGGTGTTCACATTGACGGTCATCTGGTTGGCGGACAGCGCGCTCGCCCCTTGGGTCAGCAACACGTCGCCCGTCAAAACGATCGTTCCGCTGGTCAGGTCATAGACCGCTGTCTGTGCCTCTGCGGCTTCGGTTGCTGTCATGAATGTAACCCCGCCCGATGCGTTCAGTTTCGTGATGTCGCCCGTCGCCTCGTCATAGATCACGCGGACGGAGCCTGCGGATAACCGTAGGTCACCTTGTCCAATAACGACGTTGCCGGAAAAGACGGCGGTGCCGGTGTCTTGGTCGACGGTTAGGCTATCAGCTGCAACCTCAACCGGGGCGGAGCTATCGGCGCGGATGCCGCCAAGGTTGATGTTCGTTTGCGCGAATGCGGGTGCCGCTAGCAGCATCGCCACTACAAAAGCCGTGAATTTCGTCATTCGGTCGTATCCTTTGCGCTGTCGTCTATGGGCGTGTATACTAGGCGAACGCCATCTGTGAAACGCATCTGTTGACCAAGGTCACCAGCGTCCGTTTGGAACGTGACCCGACCGGCGGTGATTGCGCCAAAGGGTGCGCGCACTTCAAGCGCACCATCGACGGTGACTGTGCCGGCATCCAGATCAGCAACAAGGCCGTTGGTTTCCATCGTATAGCCGTTGGATGTTTCCAATCGGGCCAGTCCATTGAGGCGGGCGATTTTGGCATCGCTGTCGATCTCGCCCTCGGTGGCTGTCACGCGCAATTGGCTGCCGTCAGCTGCATCGACATTCAGCGTCAGGTTGCTCGCGGTCAATGCCGTCAGGTTACCGGACTTTGGCTGTGCCGAGGTGGCGCCAACCGCGATGATCGACCCATCTTTGGCCACGCCTGAAAATTGCGGTGCGGTGATTTTCTGTTCGCGTGCGAGTGATTCAATCTCGGCAAAGGGGATTTCGCCTGTGTCGCCGCTTGACCGTGCAAACAGGAACAGTGTCGACAGGATCGCCAATCCGCAAAGCGGCAGGATGATCTTGGACCAGCCAACCAATTGGGAATGAAAGTTGTCGGCGCTGGCCATCGGATCAGACCACGCCAGCGCGCAAGCAGTCATGGATATGCAAAATGCCAAGCGCCTTTGCGTCGTCGTTGGTGACGAATAGGCAGGTGATCTTACCTTCCATCACGCCAATTGCCTCCGCCGCAAGGGTATCGGGGCGGACGGTTGCGGGGCTTGCTGTCATTACGTCGCCTGCGGTCATTTCCAAAAGGCCTGTCATATTCCGGCGCAAATCGCCGTCGGTGATAATCCCCGCAAGGTAGCCATCGGTGTCCGTCACGCCAACCACGCCGAACCCCTTTTGACTGATCGTCAGCAGGGTATCGCTCATGGGTGTGTGGGCGGGGACCAGCGGAATTGCATCACCGCCATGCATCAGGTCACTAACCTTGGCCAATCGGGCACCCAGCTTACCGCCCGGATGAAAATCGCGGAAGTTTTCAGGCGTAAATTTGCGATGTTCCATCAACGCAATTGCCATCGCATCGCCCAGCGCAAGGGTCATGGTGGTCGATGTCGTGGGCACGACGCCGGTGCCGCATGCCTCACCCAATTGGGGCAGCAAGATTGCCACATCGGCTTGGGTCAACAGCGTGCTGGTTTCACGGCTAGCGACGCCAATCATGGGGATGTCAAACCGGCGGGTATAGGCAACCAGATCGGCCAGCTCTGGTGTTTCACCGGAATTGGACAGCACGATCACCACGTCGCCCGATGTCATCATACCCAGATCACCGTGCGATGCCTCGGCGGGATGTACGAAATGCGCGGGCGTGCCGGTGCTGGCGAAGGTCGCCGCAATTTTACGTGCGATATGGCCTGACTTGCCCATGCCGGAAATAATGATGCGCCCGCGTGCAGCCAGCATCAGATCAATCGCCGCGTCAAAGCTGGGGCCAAGGGCCGCGCCTAGCGTGGTGAGCGCGGCGGCCTCTTCGGCAATTACGCGCTGGGCGGTGGTGAGGAAACGCGTGGTCATGAGTGCGCGAAAATGTCGGTTTCGGGCCAGCCTTTTAGGTCAAGCTGCGCGCGCATCGGCAGAAAGTCGAAACAGGCTTGTGCCATTTCGGTGCGCCCTTCTCGTGCCAACATGACATCGAACGCATCGCGCAGCTTATGCAGATACAGCACATCTGACGCGGCATAATCCAGCTGGGCTGCGGTCAGTTTCTTGGCGCCCCAATCGGATTGTTGTTGGTGCTTGGAAATATCAACGCCAACCATGTCTTGCAGCAGGGTTTTCAACCCATGCCGATCCGTGAACGTGCGCACCAGACGCGACGCGATCTTGGTGCAATAAACAGGAGCGGTCACGGCGCCAAAGGCGTTCAGCATCGCGGCAATATCAAAACGGCCAAAGTGGAACAGCTTAAGCACATTGGGATTTTCCAGCATCGTAACCAGATTGGGGGCCTCGGTCTGGCCAATGGCGACCTGCACTAAATGGCATTCGCCGTCGCCGCCTGACATCTGGATCAGGCACAGCCGGTCGCGGTGCGGGTTCAGCCCCATGGTTTCACAATCAATCGCGACAACAGGCCCAAGGTCAAGCCCGTCTGGCAGATCGTTTTGGTATAGGTGGTTCGCCATAATCATTTCCCGCACACTAAGTTACCCATGCAGATAAGCTGCAAAGGGTAAATGCGCAACTAAACGTCGCTAGCGCGTGTTGTTCAGGGCGACACCAAAATCACGGATCGCATCGGCGTTGGTCAGATCATAGCCCTGTCCCGTCATCGATTTGCCCCAAATGATGTAGCCTGTCTTGGCGTCTGGCTTTGCCTTGAATTCGGGCAGGTCGAGATCTGGAAGCTCTAACGCCTTGACGGCGACGAAGATCACGTCGTTCTCAGCTGCGGCACGGCGCATGATCGGGCGGTCGCCAATCCGTTTCAGGAACCGCTTACAGTTTCCACACGTACCGTTAACTCTCGTGTTATCTGTTTGTGGTGAATTACAGACTTATGCGCCGGATGGGATCCGCCATTGGCACGAACTTGTGCAAACCGCTGACCGCATTCGCCCGATGATGGGTATTTCACCCTCTGCTTGGGCTGACGCCATGGAGACCATGGGACCAGAGGAGGCGTCGGTTGTGCTTTGCGCGATGCTCGAGAAATTTGATAGCATCAGATCACCCGGCGGGTATTTGCGGGCGTTAACGCGCAAAGCGGCAGAGGATGGATCTTCATCGGGACCAATGGTTATGGCTTTGATAACGGACCGCGCGGCGTAAAAGTTCACAGCTGTGAACTTATTGCGGCAAAGACACGTTCGGGTGCTTCCTCATGCGCCAAATGCCCCAGGTCAGGCAGCATCTGAAACTGTCCATTCGGTAACTTCGCAGCAGCGGTCTTGGAAACATCAGGTGGAACCATCAAATCCCCCTGCCCTGCCAAAAGAAACGTATCGTTTGGGATATTTGGAAGCTGCGAAATCAGCGCCGTCAAATCCCACTGCGCCATCATCTTCAGCGTGGCATCTGCGTGACCCGCATCTTGGATCAACGCGCGATAATACGTCAGGTCATCTGGCGCCAACGTCGAGCCAGTCCCGGCAATCAATCGTTCAACAACAGGCCCGCGTTTTGCAGAGGCCGCAAAAGTCTCTGCAACAAACGGCATCATCGCCAAGGTCTTGGCCATCACCGGAAACATCAACCCCGCGACACCTTTGAATGTATCAAGCGCCGCATTGATCCCGATGATTTTCGTCCCTGAAAACACAGGTTGCTGACAAAGCGATAGTGCAATCGCGGCCCCTGCTGAATGTCCGATGATCGCCTTGGGTCTCCAACTTTCCGCATTGCAAAGCAAGGCAATGTCCTTCGTCATTTCCCGAAGGCCACATCGTTCAGCTGCCCCGAGTTTTGTGAATCCTTGACCCGGCAAATCAATCGCTACCACCTGATGTTTCATCGTGAGCAATGGGAATAAGTGTCGCCAGCTTTGCGTCGCGCCTCCTGCCCCGTGGATCATCAATATCAGCGGTCCGCTGCCTGCGATTTGGACGTGCCACTTGTGCGGTTTGCACAGGATGAATTGCGATGTCTTTGCCATTGCCCAGTCGTTTTTGTGCTGGTTCCAGTCCACCGTATCAGGCCATCAAATGCGATGAAACGCTATCGGACAGCCGTTCCGCATTCGCGCGCGGAAGCGCGATGTAGTGACCCGCCATCGCTGTCGCGAGCTGGCTAAGCGATTGATCGGGCCGTGCGCCTGTATCAATCACGATGCTGTCGATCCCCGTTTTGCGGATCTGTTGCCCCATATCGGTTGCATCCGCAGCGGCTTGTGCGCGGTTGCCGGTGCCATCAAGGGCCACGTTGCTACGTCCGTCTGTCAGCACCACAATCGTCGGCGTTTGGCCGCGTTTTTGTGTGGCCTGCGCCAGTATCATTGCCGCCTGTAATCCCGCGGCGAGTGGTGTGCCGCCACCGCCAGGCAATGCAGCGAGCCTGCGTTTGGTTTGCACCAGTGATCGCGTTGGCGGCAGCAGGGTTTCGGCCTCGGTTCCACGAAATGAAATCAGGGCGACGTGATCGCGGCGTGAATATGCCTCTGACAACAAAATTTCGATAGCGCCCTTAGCCTCGTTCAGGCGGGCAAGGGCGGCGGACCCGGACGCATCGACGGCAAAGATTAGAACCCGATCGGAAAGATTTTGATAACGTCGCGCACGCAGGTCGGCAGGACGGATCACGGGGCGTGTGGTGCTTGTCTGTTGCTTGCGCAGCGTCTGCCATGGGACGGCGGCGCGTAATGTGCCGAGCAGGTCAATCCGGTCGGATTTGCGGGCGGTCCGGTCACGCGGGGACAAGGGACGTCCGCGGCGGTTGCCAAGAATAAGCTTGCCTGATCCGGCACCCGCGCCGTTTTTCCCGGCACCCGATTGCAGCTGATCCAGCAAACCAGCGGGCAGGGCGGACATCACGGCATCCAGCAGCATATCGTCGGGGATTTGCGTGTCTTGGGTGCTTGGTCCCGACTGGTCGGGGGGCGTGTCGGGGGTAGGGGGCTGCGGGTCGTCATCAGCGGGGATTTGCGTGGCGCGGTGTGCGTAAACAAGTGCCACGGCAGCGCCCACATCATCATCGGTCACAGTGCTGCGCCCGTGCAGGGCGGCATGTGCCTTGGCCGCGCGCAGGGCGAAGATCGGCGCACGCAGGCTATTGATCCCAAGACGTAAGGCGAGCAATGTCAGCTGTTCGGCCAATCCGTCGGGCGTTGCAATCGCGGGGCCAGAGGCGGGCGGGGGGGTGCCTGTGATATCCCCCATTGCGATTCCGTTCAGATCAACGCGGAACGCCAGACGGTCGGCTATGACGGGCGATAGCCCCTCTGTTTCGTCGGCGCCTTCGTCCAATGCGATGAACCCGCGCATCTCGCCCGCATCCAGCGCCATGGCAAGCCGTGCGGCCAAATAGGGCGGCGTGCGTTCGGCCATTGCAAGGGTAAACAGGTGATCGGTCTTTGTCAGTAATCCGGCATGCATCGCGATATGGCCTGTCGACAGCGTTTGGGTCAGATCAAGGCTGCCGTCGAGCGCGTCATTGGTCATATTTGGGTGCAGTTTGGCCTGTTTAGTGTCTGTTTTAGCCACCAATCGCAGGAATGCATCGCGTGCGGGGCCAACGCGCCCGCGCAACACGATCCCGCCTAGCCCGACGGGGTAGGACCGCATCAGCGCAAGCGCCATTTCTGCCTGCGCCCATGGGGTCATTACGCGTCCAATACCTCGGCTACGATACGGGTCACGCGTGTGCCTGAGCCCGCGTCATCCAGCGGATCGCGCCGCAAGCGGTGCCGCAGCACAAGCCCAGCCGTGTCACCGACATGGGCGCGAGTCAGCGCGGTGTCATTGCGCAGCGCGGCATAGGCGCGGGCGGCCTTGAGCAGGGTCAATTCGCCGCGCAATCCGTCAGAGCCGAGTTTCAGGCAAAGCATGGCGACATCACGCAGACTGCTGTCAGGTGTTTTCAACTTTTTCAGTGTTTCGCGTGCGCCCAGAATTTGATCGCGCAGCGCAGCATCCTCGGCCTGCCAGCGCAGCATGAAGGCGGCGTGGTTATTTTCATAAGCGTCGCGGCGTTTGATAACCTCAACCCGTTCATCAATATCGGTGGGCGAGGCCACGTCGACGGACAACCCAAACCGGTCGAGCAATTGCGGGCGCAATTCGCCCTCTTCGGGATTGCCGGACCCGACAAGGACAAAGCGGGCGGCGTGCCGGATCGACAGCCCTTCACGCTCGATCACGTTCTCGCCTGATTGCGCCACGTCGAGCAGCAGATCGACGATATGATCCTCTAGCAGGTTCACCTCGTCGATATAAAGATACCCGCGGTTGGCGGCGGCAAGAAGGCCAGGTTGAAACGCCTTTTCACCCGATGTCAGCGCCTTTTCGATATCAAGCGCGCCGGTGACCCGATCCTCTGACGCACCAAGGGGCAGGTCGATGACGGGGGTGGGCACATCGTGCAGGGTTTTGCCCGTGACATGCGCCCAGTCGGGGCAGTCGGCGGGGGTCGCGCTGTTGACGGGGCACCCTTTGACGGCGGTAATCGGCGGTAGCAGCGCGGCAAGGGCGCGTACGGCGGTGGATTTGCCGGTGCCGCGGTCGCCGAACACCAGCACGCCGCCAATCGACGGGTCGATTGCCGTCAGGGTCATAGCCAGTTTCATGTCGGTTTGCCCGACGATGGCGGAAAAGGGGAATGGCTGCTTCATGCCGCGTCCAATCGTGTTGGGATGTCTGTGTCGGCCCATGATCCGGTCTGCGATTGCAGGGTGAAACGGGCATAGAGTTCTTCGCGAAACCAGCCGTCTGCGCGGACGGATTTAATGGCCTCTGCATGGTGCCCTGTGCGGGCGAAATTGTGGATCGATGCCGCATCGGGCCAGAGCGAGAATGTGACCTGTTGGAACAGGGGCGTTTCCCCGATCCCGATCTTGAACAGCACATTCGGGTCGGCGGCGATCCGGTCGGAAATATCTGGCACGCGGCCCCAGAAACGGCGTAGGATCTTTGGCTTGATCGTGGCCCGTGTCAGGACGCCAATCGGGCCGATATGATTCGTGTTAGACACTGAAAACGGGGCTTGTCCGGCCCATTGCCCGCGCACGCTGTTGGTGGTCAGGTGGATGGTCCAGCTTTCGGCGGCCCGTGCGGCGTAGCGCTTGAATATGGGTGCTGTCTGGGTCTGGGTCGCGGCGGTGTCTGCGTCGTCCCATGTGGCCAGAATGGCGATGACGTCGATGTTGATGCGTGGGGTGAAACCAACCCCGCCGCCAGAGCCACACAGCTTCCAAAACCGGATGCCCGGCACGCGTGCCATCGGGCTGCGCCCTGCCCCCATCATCCATAGCGCCCACGCCCGTGCGCGCAGCCCGTCAAAGCGGAAAAAGCTGATTGTGGTGACTTGGCTCATGGGCGTTGGAATCCTTGAATTGTCGCGCAAGGCTGACATATATCCGCCGCCTTGTGAAGATAGTTGACAACAAAGTTGTAAACCAAACTAGACACATATAGCCTGTCCCCATGTTTACAGATTCCCATATTGCGCCGGATAACCGCGCGCTTGTGATTGGTGCAGGGCTGGGCGGTCTTGCGGCGGCGATGCGTCTTGGGGCCAAGGGGTACCGTGTGACGGTGCTGGACCGGCTGGACAGGGCAGGGGGGCGCGGGTCGTCAATTGACCAAGACGGTCACCGCTTTGATCTGGGCCCCACGATTGTCACGGCCCCCATGGTGTTCGAGGAATTATGGGCCGCATGTGGGCGTGATTTTAACGCCGATGTCGCGCTGAAACCGATGGACCCGTTCTATGAAATCCGCTGGCCCGATGGCACCACGTTTGAGGCCTGCGGCGATGATGATCGCATGTTGGAGGCTGTGGCCAAGCTCGCCCCGCGTGATGTCAAAGGCTACAAACGGTTCATGGCCGACAGCCACGCGCGCTATAAAATCGCGTATGAAGGCATGGTCGCCAAGCCGATGCATAAGGCGTGGGAAACGATCAAGGTGCTGCCGCAATTTGCGATGATGCGCGCCGACCGGTCGATTTATCACCATGTCGCGTCACGCGTGAAGAATGAAAAACTGCGCATGGCGTTGTCATTTCATCCGCTGTTTATCGGCGGTGATCCCGCCCATGTGACGTCGATGTATGCGCTGGTCGCCTATCTGGAAAAAGAACACGGCGTGCATTACGCGATGGGCGGTGTGCAGGCGCTTGCCGATGCGATGGCCCGTGTGATCAAGGTGCAAGGCGGCGCCATTCGACACGGCGCCGAAGTTGATGAAATTCTGACGACCCATGGCCGTGCCTCTGGCGTGCGCCTGACGGATGGTGAGGTGGCCGAGGCCCCGCTAGTGATTTCCAACGCGGATGCCGGTCACACCTATGACCGCCTGCTGCGCAATCATCCGCGCCGCCGTTGGACCACGAACCGTCTGCGCAAACGGCGCTGGTCGATGGGCCTGTATGTTTGGTATTTCGGAACCAAAGGCACCAAGGACAAGTGGCCCGATCTGGGCCACCACACGATCCTGAACGGGCAAGGGTACACAAAACTCCTGCGAGAGATTTTTATGAAGGGGCGTTTGTCAGACGACATGAGCCTGTATATCCACCGCCCGTCTGTGACCGATCCAAGCGTTGCACCCGATGGTGATGATACGTTCTATGTGCTGTCGCCTGTGCCTCATACCGGTTGGAAGGACCCTGTGAATTGGGCCCGTGAGGCAAGCATCTATCGCAACAAGGTGGCCGAGGTTCTTGAAACCGTAATGCCCGGTTTCCGCGATCATATCAGCACAGAGCTGACGTTCACGCCGGACACATTTCGCGACCGTTACCTAAGCCCTCATGGCGCCGGTTTCTCGATCGAGCCGCGCATTTTGCAAAGCGCGTGGTTCCGCCCCCACAACGTGTCCGAGGAATTGCCGGGCCTGTATCTGGTTGGTGCTGGCACGCATCCCGGTGCTGGTCTGCCCGGTGTCGTATCCAGCGCTGAGGTCGTGGCTAAGCTGATCCCCGATGCGCCTGTGATGGCGGCCGCCGCCCGCATGGTTGCTGAATGATCGCCCCTTCCGATCTGGCCCACTGCCGCGATGTGATCCGCACAGGGTCCCTGTCATTTCATGCCGCGTCTAAGCTGTTGCCAGCATCAGTGCGCGATCCTGCGCTGGCGCTATATGCGTTTTGCCGTCTGGCCGATGACGAGGTTGACGAGGGCGATAATAAGGCCCGTGCGGTGCTTGATCTGCGTGACCGTTTGGATCTGGCCTATGCCGGCACGCCGCGCAACGCGCCGGAGGATCGGGCGTTTGCCGCGATCATTGCTGAATTCAACATGCCCCGCGCCTTGCCCGAGGCGCTTTTAGAGGGCCTCGCATGGGACGCGGTGGAACGCCGCTATGCGACCCTGTCAGAGGTCCGTGATTATTCCGCCCGTGTGGCGTCTGCTGTGGGCGCGATGATGTGTGTGCTGATGCGCGCGCGTGACCCTGATGCGCTGGCCCGTGCCTGTGATCTGGGTGTCGCGATGCAGCTGACCAACATTGCCCGCGACGTGGGCGAGGATGCCCGCGCAGGCCGGATTTACCTGCCGACGGACTGGCTGGATGAGGCGGGGATCAGCGTTGATGACTTCTTTGCCAACCCTGCCGCGACGCCCGAAATTCGCCGCATGGTTCGCCGTCTGCTGGCCGAGGCGCAGCGCCTGTATATCCGGTCAGAGGCGGGTATTCGTAAGCTGCCGATGCCTGCGCGCACAGGGATTTTTGCCGCCCGCTATATCTATGCCGGGATCGCCGCGTCGGTGCGCCGCAATGCCCATGATACGGTCACCGTGCGTGCCCGCACGACCAAGGCTGCCAAGGTCGGCCTGATCGGCAAGGCTGCCGTGCGCAGCGCGGGGACTGTCATCTTGCCACAATCGCCTGTGCTGTTTGCCCGCCCCTTGGATGAGGTGGCGTTTTTGGTGGATGCCGCCGCTGTTGGTGCGTCGACCCAGAATGCAGGTGCGGGTGCCGCGCTGGCCGCTGTGATGTCGACCCTACAGGCGTAGGATCAATCAAGGATAGCGGCCGAGTAATCTTGGCTCTATGATGCTGTTCATGGATATTTTTATTTTCGCTATTTTGATGGTGGCCTGCGGGGCCGCAGGTGCGACCGGTGCGGTGTTTCAGCCCGGTCCTTGGTATCAGTCGTTGGCGAAGCCCGCATGGACCCCGCCCAATTGGGTGTTCCCTGTGGCGTGGACCACGATTTATTTGTGCATTTCATTTGCGGGTGCGCGTGTGGCGGGGATGGATGGCAGCGGCACCGCGATGGCGTTCTGGACGATGCAAGCCGCGTTGTCGACATTATGGACGCCGGTGTTCTTTGGTTTGCGCCGCCTGAAGGGCGCGCTCTTGGTCATGGGGCCGCTGTTGATTGCGGTGCTGGGTTGCACGGTGTCGATGTTTCAGCTTGATACGCTCGCGGGGATCGCGTTCCTGCCGTTCATGGCGTGGATCACGGTGGCGGCGGCGTTGAATGCGTCAGTCGCCCGCCTGAACCCCGATGTCGCCCCGCGCGATATGTCCGACTAGAACGACCAGTACGCCCGTCGTGGCACGCGGCAGGCTAGCATCGGTTTAAGCAGTTTTGACCGGTAGCGGTTGAGATCAACCGCCTCGTGCACGCCTTGCACCACCTCGCCATTGATCTGGGTTTCTACGACGGAGCGGTTGTAGAACGGCGCGTCCAGCATCGGTTTGATCTGGCGCGGCACACATCCCGCATCGGCGCGTGTTTCGCGCCGCAAAGCCCAAAGGCTGCGTTTCATCGGCGCGTTATCCGGTGCCGCGATTTGGTGGGCCGATCCGTCGGGCTGGAACGCCATGGCCGCGTTTAGCGCCGTGCCATCCCGCCGCGTCGCGTCGTAGAAACAGGTTGCGCCGTCGCGGGTTGGGAAGCGGCCCCATGTCCAATAGCTAAAATCATCCTCGAGCGGGCGGGTGCCGAAATTCGCATCGAAATAGCCGTGGCCGTCGAATTGCCAGCCCTTTGCCTGCAAATCCACATTGATTCGGCTGGACGGGCCGAACGGCCGCCAGATATGCGCGCCGTCGGGGGTGAGCGGCAGTTCTACATCTGTGATCGCGGATGGTGTCACGGTGATCGTGCCACGCACGCGGCTGATCAGTGGGGGCGATGATACCTCATCAATGTTGATGACCAACTGCCCGTCTTTCCAGTGCATTGATGATGGCCCGATGGTCAGGCTGTCGGGGGTCTGGCGCAGGGCGTTGCGCCCGCGGTCGGTCATGGTGAACCGCCCGCCGGGGCCATAGGTCGCCACGTTGATGCAACAGTTGTTGGCCGGATCGCCACGCCCTGACCATGCATACCACGGCGAAAACACCGACCCGATAAAGCCGATCACCGATACCGCGCGCGTGCCGCAATCGCTGACCCCGTCGATATACCACCACGCATAGCCGCCCGCAGGCACGTCTAGGTTAAATGCAGGTCCTGTAGCATCGCCGCGCCCGCGTGCTGACCGGAGAGCGCCGCCATCGGCACCCCCGCCCCCGGATGCACCCCGCCCCCCGCCAGATAAAGCCCCGCGATCGGGGTCCGCGCCGTGGGTCGTTTGAACGCCGCCAGCAACCCCTGCGGGGATCGCCCGTAAAGCGACCCGTGGGACGCCGGAAATACCGTGTTGAAATCCTGCGGCATCGTCAGGTCCGCCACTGTCGGCCACGGATCCAGATGCAGCCCGCGGCTGCGCAGACGGTTGGTGATAATCGTCAGGCATGTTTCGGCTTCCTTATGATCGGGGGTCGTTTGGGGTGTCGGGCTGGCGTTCATGATCAGCTCAAACCGTTCGGGGCCAGTGGGGGTTTGCCCGCCAAAGCGGTCTTGGGCGCAGATATAAAGCGTGGGATCGGTTTGCATCTGGTCGCGCGATAGCGGCGCATATTCCGTGGCGGGATCATCGGCAAAGATCACGTTATGTCCGGCCAGCGGCAAGCCCGTTGCGGTGCTGGCGAAGGATGCGACATAGGCTGATAGGCTGCGCGGGGTTTGCGCGGACGCGGCTTGTGTCACGCCCGTGCCGAGCAACCCCGTATGGAGCGCTTGGGGGTCGCCGTTGAACAGGACCGCATCCGCCTTGATCCGGCCCGCGTCGGTTTGCACGGCGGCGATACGCCCGTCTTGGGTCTCAACCCGCGTGACGTGGGTGTTGTAGTGGAACGTAGCACCGTGGACTGTCGCCAGATCTGCGATGGCCTGTGCCAGTTTGTGCATCCCGCCCACCACATGCCAGACGCCGCGCCCCTCAGCCTGAGAAATCAGATTTAAGAGGGCAGGGGACCGGTCAGGCACCCCGCCAACATAGGTGGCGTAGCGCCCGAACAGTTGCACCAAGCGCGGATCGCTGAACCGCCGCGACAGGGCGCGGGTCATGGTCCGGTGTGATTGCATCGCGGGAATCATGGCGGGGTTGCGCAGGACCTGAGCCGTCATCCCTGCCAGCGTCGGGGCCTGTGATTGCATCATGGGCGCGTCGAAGGCGTCGAACAGTTGGGCGGTCTGATCGCGGAAGGTGGTGAACTGTTGCGCAGCGCGGCCGCCGAACACATCGCGGATGTTGCGCAGGCTTTCGGCGGGATCGGCCATTAGGTCAAGCTGGGTACCGTCGGGCCAGAAATGCCGCGCAAGGATCGGTTCGGGCAGCAGAGTCACGTGATCGGCGATATCTGCGCCCACGTCGTGAAATAAGGTGTCGAACACATGTTTCAGCGTCAGCACGGTCGGCCCCGCATCCACTGGCCCCGCGACGCTGGGGCGCGTGCGCATCTTGCCGCCGGGCGCATCGTGGCTGTCCAGTACCGTAACCCGTGCGCCGCCATGCGCCAGTTGTAGCGCGGCCGTCAGCCCGCCGATACCAGCGCCGATCACAACGATATTGGGGGTGGGGTTTGGCATGGTGTCCTTTGATCACGGGAATTGACAAGCGAGTTCAATCTGTCCACTTTAGTTTACATATGTAATGTCATCAAGAAATTACATTCGGAAATTCAAAGAGGTGACCCTATGCCATTTGTCAGCCGGATCGACCG
Organism: Yoonia sp.; assembly: GCA_029250945.1. Taxonomy (GTDB): domain Bacteria; phylum Pseudomonadota; class Alphaproteobacteria; order Rhodobacterales; family Rhodobacteraceae; genus Yoonia. The sequence continues at coordinate 42,244 of JAQXEG010000043.1, read as the reverse complement.
CGCCATTCTGAATGCGGTGCGCGCAGGACAGACCAGCCCGTCGCCGGGCAAGCTGGCCAGTGCGTTGCATTATGCGGTGACCCCTGGCGGTGCGCGGATCCGTCCGACGATTTTAATGAGCGTAGCCGCCGCCTGTGGTGATGACACGCCGCCACTGGCCGATGCCGCCGCCGCCGCACTTGAGCTGATCCACTGCGCGTCGCTGGTGCATGATGATTTGCCCAGCTTTGATGACGCGGATGTGCGCCGTGGCAAGCCAAGCCTGCACCGTGCCTATAGCGAACCGCTGGCTGTGCTCGCGGGCGACAGTCTGATTGTGATGGCGTTTGATGTGCTGGCGCAGGCCGCTGTGCATGATCCGCTGCGTGCGGTGAACCTGATCCGCATCCTTGCCAATCGCACGGGCATGCCCAACGGCATCTGCGCGGGTCAAGGCTGGGAAAGCGAAAAGAGCATTGACCTGTCCGCTTATCACCGTGCCAAGACGGGCGCGTTGTTTATCGCTGCCACCCAGATGGGTGCGGTGGCCGCCGGCCAAGATGCCGAACAGTGGGAAGAACTGGGCGCGCGTATCGGCGAGGCGTTTCAGGTAGCCGACGATCTGCGTGACGCGCTTTATGACGAGGCAACGCTGGGCAAGCCGGTGGGGCAGGACGATCTGCACGGTCGCCCCAATGCCGTGACCGAGCTGGGCGTCGAAGGTGCCATTGCACGGATGAAGGATATCCTGAGCGGTGCGATTGCATCCATCCCTCGTTGTCCGGGCGAGGCGCGGCTGGCCGCAATGGTCAACGCCCAAGCCCAAGCGCTGACGCCAATGAAATGGCGTAGCAATGTGCCGGGCGAATAACGGATGACAACCGCCCCGATGCCGCCGCGTTGGCGTGGCTGGCAATCCCGCCTGATCGCATCGCGCAAGTTTCAAAAATGGGCCGCCGCGTTTCCGCTGACCCGCGGGCTTGTCCGCCGCGAGGGCGAGGCGCTGTTCGATCTGTTGGCGGGGTTCTGTCATTCCCAAGTGTTGATGGCGCTGGTGCAATTCGACATCCCTGCGATGCTGCTGGACCAGCCCGCGACCTGTAACCATTTGGCGGCACGTTGTGATGTGCCGGTTGACCGGATGCATGTGCTGCTGCGTGCGGGTGTGGCGCTGAACCTACTGAAATCAAAACGCGGGGGGCGGTATGGTCTGTCGCGCACGGGCGCCGCGCTGGTCGGTGTGCCGGGGCTGTCACAGATGATCCGGCATCATGATGTGCTGTATCGTGACCTTGCCGATTCCGTCGCGTTTTTCCGTGGCGAGGTGGATACCGAGCTGGCCGATTTCTGGCCCTATGTGTTTGGTGGCGGCATGGCCCCTGATGTGGCCGCGACCTATTCTGACCTGATGGCGCAAAGCCAGACCCTTGTGGCCGAGGATACGTTGCGGGCTGTGGACCTATCCAAGACGCAAACCCTGTTGGATGTGGGTGGCGGGTCTGGTGCGTTTCTGACTGCAGTGGGTGCGGCGCATAGTGGCCCCGATCTGATGCTGTTCGATCTGCCCCAAGTCGCCCCAAGCGCGCAGGCCCGTTTCAATGCCGCCGGTTTGTCGGATCGCACGCGCATTCTGTCAGGATCGTTTCGCGAAGATCCGCTGCCTGAGGGCGCCGATACGATCAGCCTGATCCGTGTGCTGTATGATCATAGTGATGACACGGTCGCGGACCTGTTGGCCAAATGTCACGACGCCTTGCCCCGTGGCGGGCGGTTGCTGATATCGGAACCGATGTCGGGTGGACATAAACCCCAGCGCGCTGGTGATGCTTATTTCGCACTATACACTATGGCGATGCGCACGGGCCGCGCCCGATCCGCCGATGAGATCGCGCAGCTATGCCTATCCGCAGGGTTCACCAACCCGCAAATGCCTAAACCCAATCGCCCGTTTGTGACCGCCTGCGTGGTTGTTCAGAAAACCTGAAACTCTACGTGTCTAAGTTTATTGACAGTTATAGGTGTCAGTTTTACGTTACATATAGAATATACCGTCGTGTACTGAGTCTCTGACCCCAGATTCGCGTCGCCCCAACAGGAAAGTGACACCGTGCAAACCACTGCTGTCATCTTAAAAGGTCCAAAGGATCTTGGCCTAGATGCCCTGACTGTCACGCCCCCCACGGCGGATGATCTGGTGGTATGCGTGACACATTCGGGCATCTCGACAGGCACGGAAAAATTGTTCTGGTCGGGCGATATGCCGCCGTTTCCCGGTATGGGCTATCCACTGGTCCCCGGATATGAGGCCGCGGGCGAGGTGGTGGAAGCCCCCGCATCCAGTGGTTTTAAAACCGGCGACCGCGTGTTTGTGCCCGGTGCAAATTGTTACGAGGGCGCGTTTGGCTTGTTTGGTGGCGCGTCGCGTTTGCTGGTCAGTGACCCCGCACGTGTGACCAAGATTGACGCGGGCCACGGTGCCACGGGTGCCTTGCTTGCGCTGGCCGCAACCGCACGTCACGCGATGGCCGGACAGGGTAAGGCCGTGCCGGACCTGATTGTTGGCCACGGTGTGCTGGGTCGGTTGCTGGCGCGGTTGACGATTGCTGCAGGTGCGCCTGCGCCGACGGTCTGGGAAATTGACCCTGCGCGTATGGACGGGGCCACCGGATATAACGTGGTGCATCCCGATGCGGACGATCGCCGTGATTACACATCTATCTATGATGCATCTGGCGTGGCCGCGTTGCTGCCCGATCTGATTGGCCGCTTGGTCAAAGGCGGGGAAATCACGCTGGCAGGGTTTTACACCGATCCGATCAGCTTTGCCTTTCCGCCCGCATTTATGAAAGAGGCCCGTTTGCGCATCGCCGCCGAATGGACCCCCGACGATCTGACGGCGGCCCGCACGTTGGTCGAAAGCGGCGCGTTGTCGCTGGACGGTTTGATCACACACCAAGCACCCGCCACTGATGCCGCTGCCGCCTATGGCACGGCGTTCACCGACGCGGGCTGCTTGAAAATGATACTCGACTGGGAGGGCCACGCATGAGCCTTGATGTTCCGAACCTCAAAGATTTTGACCAGCGTCTGCGCGACGAGGCCCACGAGGATCTGGCCGATATCATCGCCGAAGAGCCAAAGTCTAAAACCCAGATCATCGCGATCTATGGCAAGGGCGGTATCGGCAAATCATTCACGCTGGCGAACCTGTCACATATGATGGCCGAGCAGGGCAAACGCGTTTTGCTGATTGGCTGCGATCCGAAATCCGACACCACAAGCCTGTTGTTCGGCGGCAAGGCCTGCCCGACAATCATTGAAACATCCGCCAAGAAAAAGCTGGCCGGAGAAGAGGTCGCGATTGGTGACGTCTGTTTCAAGCGCGGCGGTGTCTTCGCGATGGAACTTGGCGGGCCAGAGGTTGGGCGCGGTTGCGGTGGTCGCGGGATCATCCACGGGTTTGAACTTTTGGAAAAGCTGGGGTTCCACGATTGGGACTTTGATTATGTCTTGCTCGATTTTCTGGGCGACGTGGTGTGTGGCGGCTTTGGCCTGCCCATCGCGCGCGACATGGCGCAAAAGGTGATCCTTGTGGCGTCCAACGATTTGCAGTCGCTTTATGTGGCCAACAACGTGTGTTCCGCCGTGGAATATTTCCGCAAGCTGGGCGGTAACGTCGGTGTCGCTGGCCTTGTGATCAACAAGGACGACGGCACGGGTGAGGCTGCGGCATTTGCCGAGGCCGTCGATATTCCTGTCCTCGCGTCGATCCCGCAAGATGATGATCTACGGAAGAAATCGGCGAACTACCAAATCGTCGGCACCATGGAAAGCCAGTGGGGCGCGATGTTCGCGGGGCTTGGCGATGCGGTGGCAGACGCGCCGCCCGTGCGCCCAACCCCATTGGACCAAGACGGGCTGCTAGGTCTGTTCGACGCCTCGGAAACTGGCGCGGATTACGTGCTGGTCCCTGCGACCGACATGGACATGCGCGGCAAAAACGCAGCACCAAAAGAAAGCCTAGAAGTGGTGTATGATGACGTCTGAGAACGGACATATCACATACGACGATGCTGACACCGTGGAGGTGCAGACCGGCACCGCCGTGGAAGGACGTGATGTGCCGATGCCCACGGACGGGCTTGGCTGTCATTCTGGATCGACCATGAAAGAGGCGGCGCGGACTGCGGGCAATTCCGAGATGCTCGACCAGTTTGCTGCGGACTATCCAACAGGTCCCCATGATCAGCCGCAATCCATGTGCCCCGCGTTCGGGTCCTTACGCGTGGGCCTGCGGATGAAGCGCACCGCGACGATCCTGTCAGGATCGGCCTGCTGCGTTTATGGCCTGACATTTGTTTCGCATTTTTATGGCGCGCGTCGTTCGGTCGGCTATGTGCCGTTCAATTCCGAGACATTGGTCACCGGCAAACTGTTCGAGGATATCCGCGAGGCGGTGCACGACATCGCCGACCCGGATAAGCTCGACGCTGTCGTTGTGACCAACCTGTGCGTGCCGACTGCATCTGGTGTGCCGCTGCGTTTGCTGCCCGAGGAAATCAACGGCGTGCGGATCGTCGGCATTGATGTGCCCGGTTTCGGCATCCCGACCCATGCCGAGGCCAAGGATGTGCTGGCCGGTGCCATGCTCAATTACGCCCGCAAGGAAATTGAGGCGGGGCCCGTGCCGATGCCTGCATCGGGGAAATCCGACCGACCGACTGTGTCGCTGCTGGGTGAAATGTTCCCCGCTGATCCGATGATGATTGGCGCGATGCTGGCGCCGCTTGGCCTTGCCGCCGGACCCGTCGTGCCGTGCCGCGAATGGCGCGAATTATATGCCGCACTTGATTGCGGTGCCGTGGCCGCGATCCACCCGTTTTACACCGCCAGCGTGCGCGAATTTCAGGCGGCTGGCCGTCCTGTGATCGGCTCTGCGCCTGTGGGTCACGATGGCACCGCTGCTTGGCTGGCTGCGATTGGCGATGCGTTTAACATCGCACCTGATCAAATTGCCGCCGCGCAAAACCAGTTTTTACCCGCGATCAAGGGCGCGCTGTCGGCCGCCCCCGTCAAAGGCACGATCACATTGTCCGGCTATGAGGGCAGCGAATTGCTGGTCGCGCGTTTGCTGATCGAAAGCGGTGCGCACATTCCTTATGTAGGTACGGCCTTGCCCAAGACGCCTTGGTCCGCTGACGATGCCGCATGGCTTGAGGCGCGCGGCGTGAAGGTGAAATTCCGCGCATCGCTCGAAGATGACTGCGCCGCGATGGACGCCGTGCGCCCTGATCTGGCCATCGGCACCACGCCGGTTGTGCAAAAGGGCAAAGAGCTGGGCATCCCGTCGCTTTACTTCACCAACCTGATTTCCGCGCGTCCCCTGATGGGCGTGGCGGGTGCCGGATCATTGGCCGAGGTCGTGAATGCGGCCATGGCGAATAAGGATCGTATGGACCACATGCGTGAATTTTTCGAAGGCGTGGGTGCGGGTGATACCGCTGGTGTTTGGGAAGGTGCCCCGAACCTGCAACCGACATTCCGTGCCACCAACGCCAAGAAATTGGAACGCGCCGCCAAGGCCGCCAAAGCAGCGGAGATGATCTGATGCTCGTTCAAGATCATGATCGCGCAGGCGGATATTGGGGCGCTGTTTACGCGTTTTGCGCCGTCAAAGGTTTGCAATGTGTGATCGACGGACCTGTGGGTTGCGAAAACCTGCCCGTCACATCCGTGTTGCATTACACCGACGCGCTGCCGCCGCATGAATTGCCGATTGTCGTGACCGGCCTGTCCGAGGACGAGATGGGTGCAGGCACCGAGGATGCGATGAAACGGGCGTGGCAAACGCTTGATCCTGCGCTGCCAGCCGTGGTTGTGACCGGGTCTATTGCCGAGATGATCGGCGGTGGTGTGACGCCGCAAGGCACCAACATCCAACGGTTCCTGCCGCGCACTATTGATGAGGATCAGTGGGAATCCGCAGACCGTGCGATGACATGGGTTTTCACGGAATTTGGGATGACCAAAGGCCGGATGCCGCCCGAGAAGAAACGCGAGGAGGGTGCCGCCCCCCGCGTCAATATTCTGGGTCCGATGTATGGCACGTTTAACATGCCCTCGGATCTGGCCGAGATCCGCCGCCTAGTTGAAGGCATCGGTGCGGATGTGAATATGGTCATGCCGCTGGGTGCCCATGTGGCTGAAATGCGCGGGCTGGTGAATGCGGATGTGAACATTTGCATGTACCGTGAATTTGGCCGTGGCTTGTGCGAAGTGCTGAACAAGCCGTATTTGCAAGCGCCCGTCGGCATTGAGAGCACGACGAAATTCCTGCGCAAGCTGGGCGATCTTCTGGGACTTGATCCTGAACCGTTTATTGAGCGCGAGAAGCATTCGACCATCAAACCGGTGTGGGATTTGTGGCGGTCGGTGACCCAAGATTTCTTTGCTACCGCGTCATTCGCGATTGTCGCCAATGAAACCTATGCGCGGGGCGTGCGCAATTTTCTGGAAAATGATCTGGGTCTGCCTTGTGCGTTTGCGGTTGCGCGCACGCGCGGCAAAAAGACCAACAATGACGAAGTGCGTCACATGATGCACACCAAACGCCCCCTGATTGTGATGGGGTCTATCAATGAGAAAATGTATCTGGCCGAGATGAAGGCAGGCTTTGGTCCTGCCCCCGCATTCATCCCCGCCAGCTTCCCCGGTGCCGCCATCCGGCGCGCCACAGGCACCCCGTTTATGGGTTATGCCGGGGCCACGTATATCGTCCAAGAGGTCTGCAATGGCCTGTTTGACGCCCTGTTTCATATTCTGCCGCTTGGCACGGATATGGATGCGGTTGAAGCGACGCCAACACCGCTTCGCCGTGACTTCCCTTGGGATGCGGATGCCCAAGCAAAGCTGGACGAAATTGTCGCCAGCCATCCGATCCTGACACGGATTTCCGCCGCCAAGACCCTGCGTGACGTAGCCGAAAAGCGCGCGTTGGATAAAGGGTCAGAGCGGGTTGTTTTGGAAATTGTGCAGGAACTGCAACCAGCTTCGGGAGGAGCCAAATGACCTATTTTACTGATGATCGCAAACCTGCAACCCGCGCCAGCCACGCGGGCCAGAAACGCGAATACTATGCCTACTTCGCAGTGATTTTTGCGGCGACGTTGCCCTTGTCAATTCTGACATGGTGCCTGACCGCCGCCCGCCGGATGGAGCTGCCAGCCAGCGGCCCCGTCAAATCTGCCTGGAGCCAAGCGCAGATCATCACGCCAAGGATTTTCTCGGCTTAAACCAATTCAATCCGTCGGGTCGAGACGATGGGTTACACATAATTCGCCATACCCCCCCGGGATGGTGGATTAGGGCAGGGGATGAGCCCCTGTCGTAACCCCGCCGCGGGGGGAGCGCGGCGTCAGTGATTTTTCTAAGGAGAGAAACATGGCTGATAAATCCGATCTGTCTTTTACAGGTCTTACAGACGAGCAAGCGCAGGAATTGCACTCGGTCTATCTGAGCGGTTTTTATCTGTTCACCACGGTGGCAGTGATCGCGCACGTATTGACCTATTTCAAACTGCCTTGGTTTGCTTGGTAATAGGAGAACATAGAAAATGGCACAGTTTTACAAAATCTGGCTGATCTTCGACCCACGTCGCGTTTTCGTGGCACAGGGCGTTTTCCTGTTCCTGCTTGCAGCAATGATCCACTTGGTTCTGCTGTCCAACCCAGAAACCAACTGGTTTGATCGTGCCTTTGGCGCGGAAGTAATGGCAGACAACTAAGTCTCAGTCTTTGACAATCGCGTTGGGCGGCCGTCTGTGCCGCCCTCCGCAAACACCGACATTTGAACAATTTGAACGCGGCGCCTGCGCATATGATTGGTGGCTGCGGCGCTGCAAGGAGAAAGAAGATGGCACAGCTCAGCTTCGAGAGAAAATACCGGGTCCGAGGTGGGACATTGGTAGGCGGTGATCTGTTCGATTTCTGGGTAGGCCCGTTTTACGTGGGCTTTTTTGGCGTCACGACCTTCTTTTTCGCGGCCCTCGGAACGATCCTGATCATTTATGGTGCCGCCCTTGGCGACACATGGAACCCGTGGTTGATTTCGATCAACCCACCCCCGCTTGAGGTCGGCCTTGGTGTCGCCCCGCTGGCAGACGGCGGCCTTTGGCAAATCATCACGCTGTGCGCGACATTCGCGTTCCTCAGCTGGATGATGCGCGAGGTCGAGATTTGCCGCAAACTGGGCATGGGATATCATGTGCCATTCGCGTTCGGCATCGCCATTCTGGCCTATGTCACGCTGGTCATCATCCGCCCTGTTTTGCTGGGCGCATGGGGACACGGTTTCCCTTATGGCATCTTTAGCCACCTCGATTGGGTGAATAACGTGGGCTACGCTTACGGCAACTTCCACTACAACCCTGCGCATATGGTTGCGATCACGTTCTTCTTTACGACGTGTTTTGCGCTGGCGCTGCACGGGTCGCTTGTGTTGTCGGCTGTGAACCCCGGTAAGGGCAAACAGATCGGCACACCTGATCACGAAGATACGTATTTCCGCGACTTGATTGGCTATTCGATCGGGCCGTTGGGTATCCACCGCCTTGGTCTGTTCCTTGCGCTATCGGCTGTTGTCTGGTCCGCGATTTGTATCGTGATTTCCGGCACCATCTGGTTCGACGCATGGATCGCATGGTGGGATTGGTACGCCGAGCTGCCGTTCTGGGTCGACCTGTAAGGAGGGATAAAAAACATGGAATATCAAAACATCTTTACGCAAGTGCAGGTCCAAGGCCCCGCCGAGATGGGGATCGACCCCACCGGCACATTGGCCGCCGAGCGCACGAAATCTGCGTCATTTTCAACCCTTGCAGGTTTGTTTGGCAACGCCCAGTTGGGGCCGGTCTATCTGGGGACATTCGGGGTTATCTCGCTTGTGACGGGTCTGATCTGGTTCACCATCATCGGGTTCAACTTCTGGGAACAAGCGGGCTGGTCGCCGGGCGTGTTCATGCGCGACCTGTTCTGGTTCTCGCTTGAGCCACCTGCGGAAGAATACGGTCTGGGCTTTGCCCCGCTGGCCGAAGGCGGCTGGTTCCTGATCGCCGGTTTCTTCTTTCTCGTGTCACTGGTGACATGGTGGATCCGCACGTATCTGCGGGCTGAGGAGCTGGGCCTGGGTAAGCACGTGGCATGGGCGTTCGCATCCGCGATCTGGCTGGTGCTGGTGCTGGGTCTGATCCGTCCCATCATGATGGGATCATGGGCCGAGGCCGTGCCATACGGCGTGTTCAGCCACCTTGACTGGACCAACCTGTTTTCGCTGACCTACGGCAACCTGTTCTACAACCCGTTCCACGCGCTTTCGATCGTGTTCTTGTATGGCTCTGCCCTGCTGTTTGCTATGCACGGTGCGACCATTTTGGCCGTGTCCCGTTACGGCGGCGAGCGTGAGATCGAGCAGATCGTTGACCGCGGCACCGCGTCTGAACGTGCGGCATTGTTCTGGCGCTGGACCATGGGTTTCAACGCCACAATGGAAGGCATTCACCGTTGGGCGTGGTGGTTCGCTGTGCTGACGACGCTGACCGGTGGCATTGGGATTTTGCTGACGGGCACGGTTGTCGACAACTGGTTCGTCTGGGCACAAGACCACGGCTATGCGCCGCTTGACCAATAAGGAGCATGATCATGAAACAGAACCACGATTATCTTGACGCAAACGAAGATTCCACAAGCGCCCTAAAGGGTCAGGTTCTTTTGCTGCAACTTAAAGGTGCCGGTTATGCGGCGGCGTTTTGTCTGGCGCTGCTGGTGTTCATCCTTGTGCTTGCTTGGGTGGGCAGGATGCTGCCAGAGGATTCACGGTTTACCGAAGATCCCACGCCGTTCTCCTATGACCTGACCTTGGAAATGCCCACGCTGGTCTAATGATTTCGACGGGGGCGCATTCGCCATTGCCCCCGTCACGCCAGATCGGGCAGCCCGGGTCCCTTGGGTTGTCTGGTACGTCAGAGACTCGACGCTCTGACACTTCCTGTTGGCTACGGGAGACAAGTGTCGTCAGTCCCTGGCTGTCGGCATTTGTTCCCGGGCCAACAGGACCATTTTCCAAGACGTCGAATTTTCTTGTCGAGAGGAAGCAACATGACCCCCATTCTGGACCGCGTGAATGTTCCCGCCGATCTTAAGGCGCTGACGGATACCGAACTGCGCCGCCTCGCGGATGAGCTGCGCGGCGAGGTGGTGGGCGCCGTTGCCCAGACCGGTGGTCATCTGGGATCATCGCTGGGTGTGGTCGAGTTGACCGTCGCGATTCATGCGGTGTTTGATACGCCCCGCGACAAATTGATCTGGGACGTGGGCCACCAGTGTTATCCGCATAAAATTCTAACCGGCCGGCGTGACCGCATGCATACCCTGCGCCAAGAGGGCGGTTTGTCGGGCTTTACCAAACGCTCTGAATCTGAATTTGATCCCTTTGGTGCAGCGCATAGTTCGACCTCGATCTCGGCGGCACTCGGGTTTTCGGTGGCGCGTGACATGGGCGAGCCGACGGGCGACGCGATTGCCGTGATCGGCGACGGGTCCATCAGTGCTGGCATGGCGTTCGAGGCGATGAATAACGCAGGGTCCGAGGGCCGGCGCATGTTCGTGATCCTCAACGACAATGAAATGTCGATTGCCCCGCCTGTGGGCGCCATGTCGCAATATTTATCCGGCCTATATGCCTCCCCCATCGGGACCATGGCCGAAGGGTTCGAGGCGGCCTTGCCCGGCCCGATCCGCGACCACGCCCGCCGCGCGCGGCAGTTGGTGACAGGCGCCGTGGGTGGCAGCAGCACCCTGTTTGAGGAATTGGGCTTCCAATACATCGGCCCCATTGACGGGCATGACATGGATCAGGTCCTCGCGGTTTTGCGATCTGCACGCACCCGCGCCACGGGGCCGGTGTTGATCCACGCCTGCACGGTCAAGGGTAAAGGATACGCCCCGGCTGAGACATCCGCGGACAAATATCACGGCGTGTCGAAATTTGATGTCGCCAGCGGCGCGCAATCCAAATCACGGCCCAATGCGCCCAGCTATACAAAGGTGTTTGGTCAGGCCCTGTCAAAACTGGCCGAGAGCGACAGCAAAATCATCGGCATCACCGCCGCGATGCCATCGGGCACCGGCATGGATGTCTTCACCCAATCCCACCCCAAGCGCATGTTTGATGTGGGTATCGCGGAACAGCACGGCGTGACCTTTGCCGCAGGTATGGCAGCAGGGGGGCTAAAGCCGTTTTGCGCGATTTATTCATCGTTCCTGCAACGCGGTTATGACCAGATCGTGCATGATGTGGCATTGCAAAACCTGCCTGTGCGCTTCGCGATTGACCGTGCGGGCTTGGTTGGTGCGGACGGCGCGACCCATGCGGGTGCATTCGACATCGGGTATCTTGCGGCGTTACCCAACATGACCGTGATGGCCGCCAGTGACGAGGCGGAGTTGGTGCATATGGTCGCCACCGCCGTGGCCCACGACAGCGGCCCGATCGCGTTCCGCTATCCACGCGGCGAAGGCACGGGTGTCGAGATGCCAGAAGTTGGGACGCCACTGGAAATCGGCAAGGGCAAGATTGTGTCAGAGGGGACCGACGTTGCCATCCTGTCATTCGGCGCACATCTGTCAGAGGCGCAAAAAGCGGCCGAGGTGCTGGCTGGTCAAGGTGTGTCTGTCACCATCGCAGATGCGCGTTTTGCCAAACCGCTCGATGTGGCGCTGATCCGCAAACTGGCGTCAGGCCACCTGGTATTGATCACTGTGGAACAGGGGTCGCAGGGCGGATTTGGCGCGATGGTGCTGCATGAATTGGCCAACTCGGGCCAGCTCGATGGCCGGTTGGCTGTGCGCACAATGACGCTGCCTGACCGGTTTATTGATCAGGCTGCACCGGACGCGATGTATGCAGATGCAGGGCTGACCGCGACGGATATCGCGGCGACGGCGATGCAGGCCTTGGGCGAAAAAGTCACCTAGGCGTTGGCCAGCATATCCCCAAAAATCAGGTCGGCGTGATCGGCCAGATAGATGCGCAGCCACGGGGTGAATGCCTCGGGCGTGGCGTCAATCTCGGACAATAGGGTTTGATAATCGACCCAGCGCGTCGCCATCACCTCATCTGGGTTGGGTTGAATACGCAGGGACAGGTCGGCGCGGCCGACGAAGACCTCGACGACCTCATGTTCGATCAGGCCACCGCCCACATCGGCGCGATATTCCACGCGGCCGCGATGATCACAGTGCAAACCAGTGATCCCCAGCTCATCATCCAGCCGCCGATTGGCGCAAAGTTTGTCATCCTCGTCCCACGCAGGGTGGGTGCAGCAAGTGTTCGCCCACAGCGTCGGCGTGTGGTATTTATGCGCAGCGCGTTGCTGGATCAGCATGTGATTGCTGGACATCACAAACACCGACACGGCCTTGTGCTTCAGCCCGCGCAAATGCGCGTCGAGCTTTTCCACGGGTTGCAAAACACCGTCGACCCAAGCGGGGATCATGATGTCGGTCATACGCGTGTCGCCGATACGATGCCGGTCAGATGTGCCAAATTCTTTACCCCGATTTTCAGATGTGCCAGCGGTTTTGCCGCGACGAGTTTTTTGTTCATATATGCCTCGAAGGTCAAGCGTTGCACGTCGACATCGTGGCACAATGATACAAACCGTTCGCGACGGTCATCGCTGCGATAATATGCGTTTTGCATGGCGCCCAGCACCTTGAACACGTTTTTATGCTCGCCCATGAACAGCTTGCGCGCCAGCGTCAGATCCTTGGCGCGGCCCGATGCAAGGCAGGCGCTGGCCGCCGTGGCTGCCAAGCGTCCGCCCATCATTGCGTAATAAATCCCCTCGCCCGATGACGGGGCGACGACGCCAGCGGCATCGCCTGCCAGCACGACATCATGACCGTTGTCCCATTTGTCCATGGGGCGCAGGGGGATTGGCGCACCTTCGCGGCGCAGGGTTTTGCAACCGGTCAGGCCAGAGGCCGCACGCAGATCGGCAGTTGCCTGTTTCAGGTCCACGCCGTCGATGCCCGTGCCCATGCCAACGCTACAAGACGCGCCATGCGGGAACACCCAGCCGTAAAAATCGGGCGAGATTTTGCCGTCATAGATCACATCGCAGCGCAGCGGGTCATAGACATTCGATGCGGCGGGGGCCTCGATAATTTCGTGGTAGGCGATGACATAGTTGATCTTTTCGCCACCCGGCACCTCGGCCTTGGCGACGGCGGATTTTGCACCATCCGCACCAATGACCAGCTTAGTCTGCAATGACATTTCCTTGCCCGATGCCTTGTCGCGGTAGATCACATTGGTCTGGCCCGCGGTGCGGTTGATCCGGCGGAAGGTGCCAGTCAGCCCTGTGGCGCCAGCGGCCACGGCGCGGTCGCGCAAGAAGGGGTCAAAATCTTTGCGGTCAACCATGCCGACAAAGCCATTTTCAATTGGGATATCCACTGCGCGGCCCGTGGGGGAAATCATGCGGGCGGTGTTTACCTTGGCGATCAGCTGCGCGTCGGGGATATCGAAATCTGAAATTGCGCGGGGCGGTATCGCCCCGCCGCAGGGCTTGATCCGCCCGTCGCGGTCGATCATCGCGACCTTATGGCCGGACATCACAAGGTCATGGGCTGCGGTCGCGCCCGATGGCCCACCCCCGATTACGACAACATCATACATGATTTATTCCCCCGGCATCAGCGCCACGTTGGGCGCGGTGTTGGTTTCCATGACCTTGGCGGCCATGATAGTGGCGGCCAGGAAAAGGCTCGCCTCGAATGCGAAAACGGCGCCGAATGCGGGGCCGTCTGTCATGAATGTGCGCATGATGTCGGCGGCCAATGCGCCGACCAACCCGCCAAAGCCGGCGGCGATGGCCTGTGCCGCGCCCCAGATCCCCATGCGTGTGCCCGTGCGCCCCGTGCGCCCGCGTGCGGCCAGCGCCATCATTGCGCCGATGGCGGCGACTGCGAACATGCCGTTGAAGAAACCCAGTGCCACGACGATTGCGGTCAGGGGCAGGGCGATCGCGCCGGTGCCTATTAGGCTGATCAGCCCCAGCACCACGCAGGACCCCAGACAGCCCGCCATGACCCATGACCGCAGCGCCCCGATTTTGAAACCGGTGGCGACGATGCCGACGGTCAGCATGCCCATGAACACGCCACCGTTTTGCGCCCCGCTAAGTTGTGTGGTTTGTCCCGGTGTCATGTTGAACACGAGGCCCGCAAAGGGCTCCAAGATCAGTTCTTGCATGAAATAGGCGTTCATCGACAGGAACACGAAAAGGGTGAAGTTGCGGGTTGCGGGCTCTGCCATGACCTCTTGCAGGCCTTGGCGGAACGGGACGGGGGCCTCGGATGGGGCGGTGACGGTGACGCGTGCCTCGATGCGCCACATGGCAAGGGCGGTTAGCGCCACGGCGATTGTCACAACAACGGCGACGACGGTCATCAGGCGCGCAGGCGAATAGGGGTCAAGGAATGACCCAGCAAGTCCAGCCGTCAGCGCGATGCCAAAGATCATCATCAGCCATGTGATTGTGGCCGCCGCCGCGCGGCGGTGCGGTGCGGTGGCTGTGGCCAAAAGCGCCAGCAGCGATGTGCCGGATGCGCCCACGCCCAGCCCAATCAGCGCATAGGCCAACACGGATACGGCCAACGCCAGCCAGAAGTTCACGGCAAACAGGGCCACGCCAAACGCGGCACCCAAACCACCCAGCGCCAACAGCCCCATGCCGCTGATGATCCAGCGGGTGCGGTTGCCGCCGCTGTCGGACATGAACCCCCATTTGGGCCGCGACATCTGGATGCCGTAATGCAGGCCGACCAGAATGCCGGGCAACAGGGCGGGCAACGCGAATTCAACGACCATCAACCGGTTCAGCGTGGATGTCGTCAGCACAACGATGGACCCTAGCGCCATTTGCACCAACCCCATCCGCATGATCTGTGTCCAAGAAAGTGTCATAGCAGTCCCCTTAAGGCGAAGGCAGCGACCATCATGCCACTGACGTATAGAATGATGCCGGTGCCTTGATACCACGGCGCATTGGCCAGCGGATCGCGTAGCAGTTTGCGCATAGCGGCGATTTGCAGCGCCAGAAGTGTCAGCACAGCGATGGCGTGCAGCGGCTTGTCCCAGAGCGTCAGGAGAGTGACGACGATGGCTTGCGGCACGGCCATGATCCAGCAGGCGACGCGGGCCGCGCGGTGCGGGCCAAGCGTGGCGGGTAGGGACCGGATACCCATTTGGCGGTCACCTGCGACGGCTTTGAAATCGTTCAGGGTCATGATCCCATGCGCGCCGATGCCGTAAAGCAGGGCGATGGTAACGATCTGCCAGCTGGGCGCGCCAGCGGCCAATACGGCAGCACCGGTGAACCACGGCAGGGTTTCATAGGACAATCCCACAAGGCCCGGCCCCCACCAGCCGGATGTTTTCAGACGCACGGGTTCGGCGGAATAGGCCCATGCGGCGGCCACGCCCAGCACCGTCGCGCCCAAGCCCCATGACCCAAGCATGCTGCCCACGATCAGGGATAGCACCGACATGGCCATTGCGATCCACAGGCCCCAACGGCCAGGGATGCGGCCCGATGGAATGGGGCGCTCTGGTTCGTTGATGGCGTCGACGTGGCGGTCGCACCAATCGTTCGCCGCCTGTGACATGCCACAGACAATCGGTCCCGCCAGCAACACGCCCAAAATGATATATGTCCATTGCCCCGACGTACCCGCGCCCGACGATATCAACCCGCAGACATAAGCCCACATGGGTGGGAACCACGTGATCGGTTTGATCAGGCGCAGCATCGCGGCAGGTTCGGGCAAACCCCGATTGGAATAGGAATCTGTTATGGCCATAGTGTAAGTTTAGCCTTACACATTGCACCCTATCAAGTGTAATGTTTGGTTGACACTGCGCCTATTGCGGTGTCGTCGCGGTCCAAAGGCGGTTCATCTCGACCTCGGTTGTGTCAAAGTCGGTGGTCATGGCATCAGGCTGCATCAGGGCGACGATATCGGGGGCGTCATTCACGACCTGGCCGCTGACCAGAATGGCCGTTGCGGGCGAATGAATGCGGATCGTGATGATGATCTTGGCCAAGGCGGCGGTGGCGTGCATCCCACCCGCAGACAGGCCGACAATCCGCGGCGGATGATCGGCGATTTCAGCGGCAAGCGTGGCATTGGTCGCCCCTAGCCGCAGATCAATATCCCAGTCTTTCTGCCGAAACAGATCAGCGGCCATTTTCACCCCAAGGGTATGTGTCTCATCCGGCACGGCGGCAAATAGCGCGGATTTGCGCGGGCCAGGGTCGGGCAGGGTGAACAGTGGGGCCAACCCGCGCATGATCGCAAATATCCGGCCTGTGCCGACGGTCACATCCACCAGCGAAATACGGTCCGTTTCCCACCATGCGCCTAATTGGCGTGCGGCGGCGGCCAGGTGGTGCAGATAGATATCTGCAATCGACGCGCCCGCCGTTTGAATAGACCGGACCACACCTGCCGCGCGATCAGGATCATGATGGATTAGGTCCAACGCTAGTGTTTCAATGTCGGCAGGGGCGGGCAGATCGGGATCAGCCTTGCTTGCGACATGCAAAAGAACCTCGCGGGCGAGCGTAATAACCGTATCTTCGGGCAGCTTTGCGCTTAGGGTCTTTAAGTCTTGAAAAGACCGGTCATACACGCGCCGCAGGAATATATCCCTTGCGTCGTTCATGCCGTCATGGCCCCTAATTGTCGTCTGTTGGCTACTTTACACAGTAGTGTTCAAATTGATTGTGTAAAGTCCGCATGATTTTGGCGCGAAACGAGGGGGCGATTTCTACGGGTAAATGCCTGATTTCCCTTATCATTGTGACATTCCCGCAAGTTTCGGCTGTTTGCCGCCTTTTTTAGCGAATGTGGCTTGATCGGCTGTTGGCACGCCCTATCCTGCTATTTAATACAAAGGGAGACGAGAGTCATGAAGATTACTGTTATCGCAGCAGCAGCCGCATTGTTCGCTGCACCCGCATTCGCTGATGGCCACGCGTCCGGTGACGCAGAGGCAGGCGAGGCGATCTATGCCAAGAACTGTAAATCCTGCCACATGATCGTGGACGCTGACGGCGAAACCATTGTCAAAGGTGGCCGCGCCGGTCCAAACCAGTACGGTCTGTTCGGTCGCGTTCTGGGTAGCCAAGAAGGGTTCCGTTACTCCAAGGGTCTTGTGGCGCTTGGCGAAACTGGCGCCGTCTGGGACGAGCCAAGTTTTGTCGCATGGGTCCAAGATCCATCCAGTTACCTGACCGACCAGCTGGGCAAGCGGGAGCGGTCCAAGATGTCCTATAAACTGCGCGACGAACAAGACGCCGCTGATATCTGGGCCTATCTGGTCGCAGTTGGCCCAGCGTCCAACTAAACGCACAATCTATTTAATCCGAAACGGCGGCTCATTTATCGGGTCGCCGTTTTGCGTTTTAGGGGCTTAGCCGCGGACCATTTTGACCAACAGTTCCTTTTGGCTGCGCGACGCGTCGGCCTCGGTTCCGGGAATGATGCCGTTCTTTTTGGTTTTGAAATCCCAAATGCCAAGCAGCCCCAAAAGGCTGGCGACAAAGATAAACGGCAGCACAAGCAGGCCAAGACCGGCAAAGAACGCGACGACATAGAACAGCGAACCGGACTCGCCCATGATCCAAAGCGTGCCAAGCAGCACCCCAAGACACAGTGGAATACCAATTAGCGACATCCAGAAATCGGTTTTGAACCCTTGCGTGCGCGCGCGGTACATTGCGTTGTTCAGATGCTTGTACGATGGACAGCGCACGATGCCAAGTTCGGTGATTTCCTGCTGGAAAATCTTGTCGAGTGCGGCGTGGGCGTGGGCCTCATCCCCGGCGCGGTCGGGATTGAAATTCTCGGATATCTTCATCTCAAGCGGGAGGTAATACGCCGTCCCACAAGCCTCGCAGGTGACGTCCATTTTGATGACAGTGTCGTAGAAAAGAGCTTAGGCACATATCTGTGCCTCGTGAATAAATTGCATTTATGAATGCAAACGAGCGTAGCAGCGTGGCGATTTTTGACATGCGCGCCGCTGATGAAAGTCATCACGCATAAGCCAAATTATGTTAATAATTGACCGTTGTGATAACGTTTGTACATCCGCCAATCACTGCCGCACGCTTGAATTGAAAACTGAACCCTTAACGAGCTTCCATTCCATAGATACCAATGAGCGCTAAAATCTAGTAGTTCGATAAAAACGAAGTCGTTCCAATGCTATTTTTCCCAGCTTCGACATTTCTCCAAAAGTTTGGCAAAATCACCTATCAATTGGTCTCGAAGCGGTTTGGGTAATGCCTTTCGTGCCTTTATGCCTGTGCTTGTTTCCAGTTCTAGGTGTACCAAACGCGCATATAGCTAAAATGGGCGGCCATAAAACGCTTCAGAAATGCTACTGATGAAGGTTGGTGGAGCAGACCAAATAGCTTCGTCACCCTCTTCTAATCGCTTCTTTTCCGAATTCGTGTTTACGTAATCGTCAAGAGGAATCTCGCCCCCAATGCCTAAGTACTGCCTGAATCTGGGTGCTCTATTGAGTTTAATTTCTCGAGGGCCTAGGTTGACCAATCGCACCTGAATTTCGTGAAAGGTTGGCCCAAAAGCGCAATCGAAAAACCGCAACTCACTGTTTTGATCATCCACAGCTGCGAATTCGATTTGCAGCTTGGTGCGCCTTCCTATCCACGCGAGATATATGGCGGCGACTACAGCAAATATTGCGCCGACCGCGGCAACCCAAGTACCAAGTGCAGTCCATATATCAACTCCCCAACTCAAGTAGCAAACTTCACAGTATCACTTTGTTTTTTCTAAGCTCACCCTCAAAAGGTACGCTGCCATCACTATTCTGCACCGGTGCACCATAAGAAGAAAGTCAGAATTGAGTTTTACCTAATATGTAGCAGCTCTCAAAGTTACCTAAAGTGCATCAAGTAAACGACCGCTTACACGATACACTCAGTCTTTCTTGACCAGCCCGTATTTGCGCAGCTTCACGTAAAGCGACTGGCGCGACAGGCCAAGCATTTCGGCGGCGGCGACGCGGTTGTTTGATGTCATCTCAACGGCGGTCTCGATGCACATTTTCTCAACGACATCGGTGGTTTGCGCCACGATATCCTTAAGCGACTGGTTCCCGATATATTCGATGACAGACCGCATATCAACGTCGGCCACGTTGCTGCTGCCGGGGCGGATCGCCTCGACGCGGCTAGCGTCACGGATGATCAGCGCATAGACGGGCGTGTCGCTGGCGCGCAGGCGGGTTGTCGAAATCTCGACGGGGCGGTCGGTGCCCAGCTCGCTTTTGATCTTGGTGGCATACAGCCGCATCGCGCCCGACCGTTTCGCATTGCCGATGATCACGCCCACATCGACGGACCCCCGCGCCAGAAATTGCGACAAGGATTGGCCCTGCACATTCTGCGGGTGGGCCACATCGGCCAGCTTGAGGAATGCGGTGTTCGTGGACAGAACGGTGCCGTCTTGGGCGGCGAAAACCATCGCGTCGACGCCATTGTCGAACAGGTCCGACAGGTTGTCGGTCAGCGTGTCGTTGCTGGCGCGAACAATCGTGGGTGACGACAGTTTGCACAACAGGATTTGGTCCTGCGATGTGCGCAACATTTTGGGCGACAAATGGATCGGGGTGTGTTGGCCAGTGGCGGTCGCCTTGACCGGTCCGCCAGATTGGGACGCCGCGACCGACACCAGTTTGTCGATCAGGCCGCCGGGGCCCTTGCCCTCGACCATGGTGTGAAAACCGGCGCCTGTCAGATCGCTTGCCTTGCGGCCGAACAGATCAGCGGCGGCGGCATTGGCGTCGATGACATTGCCCGACCGGACCGAAACGAACAGCATCGGCTCGTCCATCACGGCCATCAGCGCGCGCAGTTTCAGATCATTGTCGCGCTGCGCTTCGTAATCTTGTTCCAGCGCGATTTGCGCGTTGACCAGTTGCTGCTGCATCTCGGCAGTGGATCGCAAATCAGCGCCCAACATCAAAACAGCCCCATCGGTGCCGACCTTGTGAAAGCTATAGCGCACGGGAAATTCGGGGAATTGATCGTGGGCCTTGTGGTTCAGTTCCAAAGGAAAGCGGTCGGGCTGCCTCTTGGGGATACTCTCAAGGCGGGCGGTCAGTTTCGGCACGCTTTCGATTGTCAGTGTCTCTGTCAGCGGCGCACCTTCCCATGCTTTGGTGTCGGATTGCCCGCGAAAATTCGGATTGGTCATCACACCCATCACAACGCCGTCAGACCCCAGCACCAAGGCAATATCGGACACGCCCGAGATGATCTGGCTCACCTCTTCTGCCGCTATCATCGGAATTAATCCGTTGGCCCATGCATGATCATTCGGTGTCATTGTGCGGGGTGTCCTGTATTCATTTGGCTGCTGTCTTTGCCGTTGGTGCCGCATGGGTGATGGTGGTCGCGGTGAGAATCTGCACGACCTCCTGCCATGTTTGCACGGCAAAGTCAGCACCAGTTTTACCCAGCACATCCTGATCTTGATCCAGAACGCTGCCGCCCAAGATAACAGGCATCGCAGCGCCCGCATTTTTAAGCGTGCCGATCGTGTTCGCCAGCGCATCCATCGTGGGGCTGCGCGAGGATGAAATCAGCACCGCGTCCACCTTTTCGGTGGTGGCAAGGCGCGTGATATCGTCGGCATCGGCGTGATAGGCCAGCACGACGTCAACCGCCTGCGCGCGCAATTGTCCGGCCAGCAATGTGGCCCCGATCGTGTGTTGTTCATAGGGTGGCACAGCCAACAGAACTGTGCCAACCGGTGTGGCCAGCATCGCCGCCTCATCCGCCCACCGCAAACCGGTTTGGCGCAGATACCCTTGCAAGATCGCGCAACCGGCGGACACGGTTGTGAATGTCATCGTGCCATCCACCCAGTCCTGCCCGAGTGCGCGGGCCGCGTTGGGGATGTGGATATTGGCGATGTCCGGCTCGGATACACCCGCCGCAATTAGTGCGGTCGCCTCTTGCATAAATACGGTGCGGTCGGCGGTTTTGGCTGCGGCGTATAGCCGGCGGCTGGCATCCGCCACGCTCACGTCAACAGTGCCCTGCGCCCGACGGATCAGGCGCGACAGGGCGTGCATTGCGACGGCGTTTATATCACCGCCGTGTGTCTGATCTGTGGCCTCATGCGACATGCATGGCTCCGGGGTGAAGTTGCGCTTTTGGCCCGTGTTTGCAGGCCCTTGAATGCAAATAGGGTCTTGAACTCAACATGGCTTGTCAATTGGAATTGACATATTTGCAAGGGGCTTGGGCTAAATCGTTGATTTATTGGGGTCTTAGGGCATGTGTGTCAAATATTCGTGTCACGCTAGGTGTAAATCCAAGTTGACACATTGCGGCCAAGCTGACAGATTTTACGGGCAAACAGAGTTTTCAAAGGCCCCTGATGTCACAGACCATGGATCGTCCCGCGCAAGCAGATGCGCTTTACACCCCCGACCAGCGGGCGCGGCGCGATGCGTCGCCTTGGACGCTTGTGCAGGGCGTGTTGGCACCTCTGCAATTCGTGGTGTTTCTGGTCTCGCTCGGGCTTGTGCTGCGCTATATGGCGACGGGTGCGGGGTATGAGGTGGCGACCCTGTCGATCATCATCAAAACCGGCGTGCTTTACCTGATCATGATCACGGGTGCGATCTGGGAAAAGATCGTTTTTGGTCAGTGGCTTTTTGCGCCTGCGTTCTTTTGGGAAGACGTGTTCAGCTTTGTCGTGATCGCCCTGCATACGCTGTATATTGTCGGGCTTTTGGGCGGGTTTTATGGCCCTGAAACCCTGATGCTGATCGCGCTTGCGGCCTATGCGACATACATCGTGAATGCCGGTCAATTTTTGTGGAAACTGCGCATGGCGCGCCTTCAGTTGGAGGGCGCGATATGACCCACCATAATGCCCCGCCCCCGACCCTTGGATGCCGGTCTGCACCCGTTCTCAAAGAGCGCGGCCAACGAGAGGTATTTTGCGGCCTGACAGGTATCATCTGGCTGCACCGCAAAATCCAAGATGCGTTCTTTTTGGTGGTCGGTTCGCGGACCTGCGCGCACCTGCTGCAATCCGCCGCTGGCGTGATGATCTTCGCCGAACCACGATTCGGCACCGCGATTCTCGAGGAATCAGATCTTGCGGGTCTGAATGACGCGCACGCCGAACTGGACCGCACCGTTGAACAGCTACTCGCGCGGCGTCCCGACATTCGCCAGCTGTTCCTTGTCGGCTCTTGCCCGTCCGAGGTGATCAAGCTCGACCTGAACCGCGCTGCCGAACGGCTGACCGTGCAATATGCGCCCAAGGTGCGCGTGCTGGAATACTCTGGCTCTGGCATTGAAACGACATTCACCCAAGGTGAAGACGCCTGCCTTGCCGCGATGGTGCCCGTGCTGCCCCAGACCGATGCGCGTGAATTGCTGGTCGTGGGCGCCCTGCCTGATGTGGTCGAGGATCAGATGCTGGGCCTGCTGGCCGATCTGGGCATCGGCCCTGTGCGCGTTCTGCCTGCCCGCAATATCGATGATGAAATGGGCGTGGGTGACAACACCGTTTTCGCGCTCACACAGCCGTTCCTTGGCGACACCCACGCTGCCCTTGTGCGCCGTGGTGCCAGCCATATCGCCGCCCCCTTCCCGTTCGGCGACGAAGGCACGACCGCTTGGCTTGCCGCAATTGCCGCCGAATTTGGCGTCAGTGATGAGGTGTTCCAACGCGTGACAGAGGCCCCCCGCCGCCGCGCCCGCCAAGCCATCGCGCAGGCTGCTGCCCCGCTCAATGGCAAATCGGTCTTCTTCTTTCCTGACAGCCAGCTGGAAATCCCGCTGGCGCGTTTCCTGACCCGCGAATGTGGCATGACGGCGCTCGAGGTCGGCTCGCCTTATATCCATGACAGCCTGCATGGCCCCGATCTTGATCTGCTGCCCGCTGGTCCGCAAATCTCCGAAGGGCAGGATGTTGATCTACAACTGGATCGCTGCCGCGACGCGCGCCCCGATCTGACGGTCTGTGGCCTCGGCCTTGCCAACCCGCTGGAGGCCGAAGGGCTTTCGACCAAATGGGCGATCGAACTGGTCTTCACCCCTGTGCATTTTTACGAACAGGCTGGCGATCTCGCCTCCCTCTTTGCCCGCCCTGTGCGGCGTAAGGATATATTGGGGGTCGCCGCGGAATGACAAATGTCTACGCATCATCTGCACCGTGTGCAAACGCGTTTGGCTGCGCCAAAAGCTGCCTCGCACTGTCGTTTACCCGCGGGGTAAACGCATGAAGCTCACCGTTTGGACATATGAAGGTCCGCCGCACGTTGGCGCCATGCGCGTCGCCACCGGCATGACCGGCCTGCATTACGTGCTGCACGCGCCCCAAGGCGACACCTACGCCGATCTGCTTTTCACCATGATTGAACGCCGCGATCACCGGCCGCCTGTGACCTACACGACCTTCCAAGCCCGCGATCTGGGCTCTGACACCGCTGGTCTGTTCAAGGACGCGTGCCAAGATGCCGTGGATCGTTTCCAGCCCGAGGCGATCATCGTCGGCGCGTCCTGCACCGCCGAGCTGATCCAGGATGATCCTGGTGGTCTGGCCGAAACCATGGGCCTTGATATTCCGGTCATCGCGCTCGAATTACCCAGCTACCAGCGCAAGGAAAATTTCGGCGCGGATGAGGCGTTCTATCAGATCGTCAAATCGCTCGCCAAACCGATGGAGCGGACACAGCGGATCAGCTGCAATATCCTTGGGCCAACGGCGCTTGGCTTTCGGCACCGCGACGATATTCAGGAAATCACGAACCTGCTGTATGAGCTGGGCGTCGAGGTGAATGTGACCGCACCCATGACCGCCACGCCGGCCGATATCGCGAAAATGGGTCAGGCGCATTTCAACGTGCTACTCTACCCTGAAACTGGCGAAAGTGCCGCACGTTATTGCGAGAAAACCTTTTACCAGCCCTACACGAAGGTCGTGCCAATCGGCACCGGTGCCACCCATGATTTCATCGCTGAAATCCGCGAACTGACTGGGTTGACGGCGACATTGGATACCGACCGTTTGCGCCAGACATGGTGGTCGCGCTCTGTTGACAGCACATATCTGACCGGCAAGCGCGTGTTCATTTTCGGTGATGGCACCCATGTAAAAGCCGCTGCCCGCATTGCCCGCGATGAAATGGGGTTCGAGGTGGCAGGCATCGGCTGCTACAATCGCGAAATGGCCCGTGATGTGCGCGCCGTGGCCCGCGAATATGGCCTGACTGCGCTGATCACTGATGACTACCTTGAGGTCGAGCGCGCGATCGAAGACATCCAGCCCGAAATGATCCTTGGGACGCAAATGGAACGGCACATCGGCAAACGGCTGGGCATCCCCTGTGCTGTGATTTCCGCGCCTGTGCACGTGCAAGATTTCCCGGCCCGCTATTCCCCGCAAATGGGGTTCGAGGGTGCGAATGTCATCTTTGACACGTGGATCCACCCGCTTGTCATGGGGTTGGAGGAACATCTGCTGCACATGTTCCGCGATGATTTCGAATTTCACGATGCCGCCGGCCCAAGCCACCATGGTGGTCATGCGCCCAAACCATCTGGCGGAGCCTCCGGCGGGAGTATTGAAGAAAAAGCGAAGCCCGAGGTTGGCACAGATGTGATGGTCTGGCTGGCGGATGCAGAAAAAGAGCTGAAGAAAATTCCGTTCTTTGTGCGTGGTAAGGCGCGGCGCAACACCGAAACCTTTGCCGCGGATAAGGGACTGACCGAAATCACTCTTGATACGCTGTATGAGGCAAAGGCCCATTATGCGCGATAAGATGGCCGATCATAGCTATCACTTTGTGATTGTGACGCTTGATCGTCACGCGGCGGGCCCTGCGGCCCGTATCGCGCCCATGCTCGCCCGCGACTTTCCCGGGCTGAAACTGTCCATTCATGCCGCTGTGGAATGGGACACGGACCCAGATGCACTGACCGCCGCGCGCGCCGATATTGCAACAGCCGATCTGATTGTGAATTGCGTGCTGTTTCTTGAGGATCATATCAAGGCCGTTCTGCCCGACCTGATCGCCCGCCGCGACACTTGCGATGCGATGGTCGGTGTGGTGTCTGATCATGAGATTACCCAGCTGACGCGCATGGGCGACCTGGATATGTCCAAGCCTGCCTCTGGCGCGATGAGCCTTTTGAAAAAGCTTAAGCCGTCCAAATCGTCCGGCAAATCTGGTGCGGGCCAGATGAAGATGCTGCGCCGCCTGCCCAAGATCCTGAAACTGATCCCGGGCAAAAGCCAAGATTTGCGTGCTTGGTTCTTGTGCATGCAATACTGGCTCGGCGGGTCGGACGCGAATACGGAACAGATGGTCCGGTTCCTTTTGTCGCGTTACGCGCACCGGGCCGATTGGCGCGGCACCCACGCCGACGATCCGATCGTGTATCCCGATGTTGGCCTGTATCACCCCGATCTGCCTGATCTGCATATGACGACCGATCTGGCGGATTTGCCTGCGTCAGATGCGACAACCACCGTCGGTATCTTGCTGTTGCGCAGCTATATCCTGTCGGGCGATACCGCGCATTACGACCATGTGATCCGCCAGTTTGAGGCCCGCGGCATGCGCGTTATTGCCGCCTTTGCCGGAGGCCTTGATGGTCGTCCTGCGATTGAGGCGTATCATATGGGCCGCGCCGATGCGCTTGTCTCCCTCACCGGTTTTTCGCTGGTCGGTGGCCCCGCCTATAACGACAATGACGCCGCGATTGCGGTGCTGTCTGATCTTGATCTGCCCTATGTCGCGGCCCAACCGCTGGAATTCCAAACGCTGGATCAGTGGTCCACGGGCGGTCAAGGCCTGTCCCCGATCGAGGCGACAATGCTGATCGCTCTGCCCGAAATTGACGGCGCGACAAACCCCACTGTTTTCGCGGGCCGCCATGGCACGCAGGGCTGCACAGGTTGCACGCACCGTTGCCCTGCCGCCAGCGATGTAAAGGCGATGGCCCCCTGTTTGGAACGCGTCGATGCGCTGGTGGAAAAGACACACGCGCTGGCCACGCTGCGCCGTAAATCCAACGCGGATAAAACCGTGGGCATCGTCCTGTTTGGCTTTCCGCCCAATGCGGGCGCTGTTGGTACCGCCGCCTATTTGTCAGTGTTTGAAAGCCTGCACAACACGCTGCACCGGATGCAGGCGGAGGGGTATGACGTCACCCCGCCCGCCACCGTCGATGCGCTGCGCGATGCTGTCCTGAACGGCAATGCGCAGGTGCACGGGCAAGAGGCGAATGTCGCCGCCACCGTCACCGCCGATAAAATCGTCGCGAATACGCCATGGCTGGACGAGATTGAGGCCACATGGGGCGCCGCCCCCGGCCGTGTTCAATCCAACGGGCGCGAGGTGTTTATCCTTGGCGCGCAATTCGGCAAGGTCATGGTCGGCGTGCAGCCCACCTTCGGATACGAGGGCGATCCCATGCGCCTTTTGTTCGAAAAAGGGTTCGCGCCCACCCACGCGTTTTCCGCGTTTTATCAATACCTGAAACATGATCTGAAGGTTGACGTGCTGCTGCATTTTGGCATGCACGGCGCGTTGGAATTTATGCCTGGTAAGCAGAACGGTTTGGGCGGCAATGACTGGCCCGAACGTCTGATCGGGAACATGCCCAACGTCTATCTATACGCCGCCAACAACCCGTCAGAGGCGACATTGGCCAAGCGCCGGTCGAACGCCGTGACCATCACCCACCTGACGCCGCCGCTACAAAACGCGGGGCTGTATCGCGGGCTTGCGGACCTAAAGGACAGCATCACCAAATGGCGCAGCGATCCCGCGCGCGACCCCGATCTGGCTGATCTGATCGCGACGCAGGCCGCGCTTGTCGATCTGGACGCCACCGATATTGATGCGCTTTGGCTGCAATTATTGGAAACCGAAGGATCGCTGATCCCTGATGGTCTGCATATCGTTGGGCGCACGCGGGATGCAGAAAATATGCTCGACCTGATGGAATTTGCCACCGTCGCCGACCGTGCGCGCGCCAAATCCCATCTGGAAACCGACCACGAATTGCCCGCGCTGATGACCGCGCTGAACGCGCAATTTATCGCCCCCGTGCCCGGTGGTGATGTGATCCGCGCGCCGGAAATTCTGCCGACGGGCCGCAATATCCACGCGTTTGACCCGTTCCGTATGCCCACCGCATTCGCGATGCGCGATGG
Source organism: Yoonia sp. (assembly GCA_029250945.1). GTDB lineage: Bacteria > Pseudomonadota > Alphaproteobacteria > Rhodobacterales > Rhodobacteraceae > Yoonia. Next base: position 14,915 of record JAQXEG010000043.1, on the reverse strand, counting down.
CGCGTTGCAGGCGGATGAGCTGCTCAAAACCCACGCCACTCTACCCCGTTCCGTGGCCTTGGTGCTGTGGGGATCGGACAATATCAAATCCAACGGCGGGCCGATTGCGCAGGCGCTGGCGCTGATGGGTTGTGTGCCGCGGTTCGACAATCACGGGCGGCTGTGCGGTGCGAACCTTGTGTCGTTGGCCGAATTGGGCCGTGCGCGGGTGGATGTGGTGATGACCCTGTCGGGCATTTTTCGCGACCTTTTGCCACTGCAAACCAAGCTGTTGGCCGACGCTGCATATCAATGCGCAATGGCGGATGAGCCTGCCGCGATGAATCCGATCCGCGCCCATGCGCTGGCCTTTGCCGATGCCCAAGGTGTCGATATGAAAACCGCCGCCCTGCGTGTGTTTTCCAATGCCGAAGGTGCCTATGGGTCCAACGTGAACCAGCTGGTCGACAGTTCCGCATTTGATGATGAAAACGATCTGGCCGATGCCTATCAGGCGCGCAAATCCTTTGCCTATGGCCCCGACGGGGCGGCGTCCCAACAGGCTGCATTGTTGCAAGATACGCTGGCAAACGTCGATCTTGCCTATCAAAATCTGGAATCGGTCGAGCTGGGGATCACATCTGTTGATCACTATTTCGACACGCTTGGCGGCATCGCATCTGCGGTGAAACGGGCGAAGGGCGGGGCCGATCTGCCGATTTATATCGGCGATCAGACCCGCGGGGGCGCACAGGTGCGCACGCTCACCGATCAGGTCGCGCTTGAAACCCGCGCACGGTCGCTGAACCCCAAATTCTATGAACCTCTGCTGGAACACGGTCATGAGGGTGTGCGCCAGATCGAGGCGCATATCACCAATACCGTCGGCTGGTCCGCCACCACCGGTAAGGTTGATCCGTGGGTTTACCAAAAACTGTCGGAAACCTTTGTGCTGGATGATGCCATGCGCCAGCGGCTTGCCGATCTGAACCCCCAAGCCTCCATGCGGATGGCCAATCGCCTGATCGAAGCATCAGACCGCGATTACTGGTCCCCCGACCCCGAAACTTTTGCGGCGCTGCAAAACGCGGCTTACGCCATCGAAGATCAACTAGAGGGCATTGCAGCCGAATGACCCATGAAAGGGAAACCCCATGTCACCATTAGATAAGAACGTGCCAAACCTTGGCACCGACGGCGAAGGATCTGTGCAGGTCCACGACGACAGCAAGATCGAAGGCGCCAAGGTGTTTTCCGTATATGGAAAGGGTGGGATCGGCAAATCCACGACCTCGTCCAACCTGTCCGCCGCTTTCGCCAAAATGGGCAAGCGCGTGTTGCAGATCGGGTGTGATCCTAAGCATGACAGCACATTCACGCTGACGGGCCAGCTTCAGCCTACCGTCATCGACATCCTCAAATCCGTGGATTTCCATGCCGAGGAACTGCGCCCCGAGGATTTTGTGACCGAAGGCTACGGCGGCGTCAAATGTGTGGAGGCTGGCGGCCCCCCCGCAGGCACCGGCTGTGGTGGTTATGTTGTGGGTCAAACCGTGAAACTGCTTAAACAGCACCACATGCTCGAGGATACGGATGTCGTGATTTTCGACGTACTGGGCGATGTGGTCTGCGGCGGGTTTGCCGCCCCCTTGCAACACGCCGACCGCGCACTGATCGTCACCGCCAATGACTTTGACAGCATCTATGCGATGAACCGGATCATTGCCGCCGTGCAGGCCAAATCGGCCAACTATAAGGTTCGCCTTGCGGGTTGTGTCGCCAACCGTAGCCGCGAAACCGACGAGGTGGATCGCTATTGCGATGTCGTCGGTTTTAACCGCATCGCGCATATGCCCGATCTTGACGCGATCCGCCGGTCACGCCTCAAGAAAAAGACCTTGTTCGAGATGGATTCAGACGAGGACATCGTGATGGTTCAAAAGGAATACATCCGCCTTGCCGAAACCCTGTGGAACGGAACAGAGCCGCTGGCCCCCGCCCCGCTGCCCGACCGCGAAATCTTTGAACTGCTTGGGTTTGATTGATGACTTACGAGGCCACACGCACCCGCGTTGAAACCTATTTCGACCGGACCGCCACGAAAACATGGGAACGTCTGACATCAGACGCGCCCGTGTCGGGCATTCGTGCCACTGTGCGCGCGGGTCGTGACCGGATGCGTGATGTGTTGATCGGCGGCCTGCCGGATGATCTGCGCGGTGCGCGGGTGTTGGACGCAGGCTGTGGCACTGGCGCGCTGGCGTTTGAGCTGGCCGCGCGTGGTGCTGATGTGGTTGGCGTTGATATCTCCCCGCAACTAATTGATATCGCTTATAAACGTAGCCCCGATCAGCTGCGCGGCAATCTATCGTTTCATGCAGGCGACATGTTTGATCCGGCCCTCGGGCGGTTCGATCATATCGTCGCAATGGATTCGATGATCTACTATTCCGCCGCTGACATCACCCGCATTCTGGCGGAAATGGCCCCGAGGGTCAGTGCCAATATGATGTTCACCGTCGCCCCGCGCACGCCCTTGCTGATGGCAATGTGGCGCGTGGGCAAGCTGTTCCCCCGCGCTGATCGGTCCCCCACAATGGTGCCGCACGCGCCGTCCAAGCTGATCAAATCGGTTACAACCGGGACCTTGCGCGATGTGGAACGTGTGAATTCCGGTTTCTACATTTCCAACGCGTTGGAGTATCGCCCATGATCTCGCGCAACCTGCTCAAATCCGTGACGATGCGCGCGCTTCCGTTTTCGGATGCGGTCAGCGACCAGTTGCCATTGGGGCAGTTGTTGCGCTTGTCATTGTTCCAAATCTCGGTCGGTATGGCGGCGGTGATGCTGCTGGGGACACTCAACCGCGTGATGATCGTGGAATTGGGCGTCTCGGCCACCATCGTGGCGCTGATGATCGCGATCCCTGTGCTGGTTGCTCCCTTCCGCGCATTGCTGGGCTTTCGGTCCGACAACTACCGCTCGGCTATCGGGTGGAAACGCATCCCCTATCTTTGGTTCGGGTCGCTGTGGCAGTTTGGGGGGCTGGCAATCATGCCGATGGGCCTGCTTTTACTGTCGGGCGATCAGGCTGCTGGCCCGTCCTGGGCGGGCGAGGTGGGCGCGGCCCTTGCGTTCCTGCTAACCGGCATTGGGATGCATATGACACAAACCGCAGGGCTGGCGCTGGCCGCCGACCGCGCGACCGAAGAAACGCGCCCCCAAGTCGTTGCTCTGCTATACGTCACATTCCTGTTGGGGATGGGCGTATCGGCGGTGATCGTGGGTGCATTGCTACAGAATTTCAGCGCGCTGCGGCTGGTGCAGGTGATCCAAGGGACCGCCGTTGTCACCATTGTGCTGAACATGATTGCCCTGTGGAAACAGGAAAAGATCGCGCCAATGACTCGCGAACAGCGCGACGCCCCGCGCCCGCAGTTCCGCGATGCGTGGGCCGATCTGGTCGGGGGCGGCACCGCTGGCCGTCTGCTGGTCGTCGTGTTCATCGGGACGCTGGCGTTCAATATGCAAGACGTGCTGCTGGAACCCTACGGCGGCGAAATCCTTGGACTGTCGGTGTCATCGACCACCTTGCTGACGGCGATGTGGGCGGTGGGTGCGCTGATTGGCTTTGGCCTTGCTGCACGCTGGCTGAAATCTGGCACGGACCCTTACCGCATGGCGGCACGTGGCATCCTGATCGGGTTGATCGCGTTCTCATCGGTGATCTTTGCGGGTCCCTTGGCCAGCATCGCGCTGTTCTTTGCGGGTGCCTTCGGCATCGGGCTGGGCGGCGGGCTGTTCGCTGTGGCGACCCTGACCGCGGCCATGACGGTTGAGACAAAAGGCGCGGCGGGCAAAGGACTGGCCCTTGGCGCATGGGGTGCGGCACAGGCGACAGCAGCGGGCTGTTCGATTTTCACCGGTGGCGCCCTGCGTGACATCATCAACGGGGCGGCCATGTCGGGGACATTCGGGCAGGCGCTTCAATCAAATGCAACGGGTTACAGCGTGGTTTACCACGTGGAAATCGGCCTGCTGTTCATCACGCTGATCGCATTGGGGCCGCTGGTCCGTGCGCGCAGCGTGACCACACAAACGACGGGGCCAATCGCCCTGACAGAGTTTCCAACATGACACAACACACTGACCACGACGGAGGATTTTTCCATGCTCGGTAACAACTTTTTCGGCAACTTTGATCTGGCGAGCGCTGCGATCTGGCTGTTCTACCTCTTTTTCGCGCTGCTGGTGTATTACCTGCAAACCGAAAACATGCGCGAAGGTTACCCGCTCGAGGATGACGACGGCAATGTGGCCCCGAACCAAGGACCGTTTCCGGTGCCGTCCGACAAAACATTCCACCTGCCCCACGGCCGTGGCGATGTGACCGTGCCATCGGGCCAGCGTGGCGACCGCGCTGATCTGGCGTTGGAACGTACATCCGTTGCCGCTGGTTCGCCTTATATGCCGACGGGTGATCCGATGGTTGATGGTGTGGGTCCCGCCGCTTGGGCGCCGCGCAACGACCACCCCGAACTGGACGCGCACGGCCATGTGAAGATCAAACCAATGTCCGCCATGCCCGATTTCCACGTCTCTGCCGGTACCGATCCGCGCGGTAAGGCCGTGGTTTCAGGCGACGGCGAGGTCATTGGCCGCGTCACCGATATGTGGGTCGACGTGCCAGAGCAGATGGTGCGTTTCCTGACCATCGACGTGAACCCCGAAGGGTCCGGTAAACTGCGCCTGATCCCGATGAACTTTGCCAAGATCAAAAAGAACCGCGTCGATGTGCGGTCCATCTACAGTGATCATTTTGACGGCATTCCGACCATCGCGTCGGCGGATCAGGTCACCCTGCTCGAGGAAGAAAAGATCATGGCCTACTTCGGTGGCGGCACGCTTTATGCGGATGCTCGTCGCGCTGAACCGGTCGTTTAAAACACCATGCGGAGCCGGTTCGCCGCCGGCCCCGTGACCACCAAAGGGGATAAAACAATGCATCACGATGATTTCAATTTCGAACCTGTGCGCGGCCTGCCAGCAGAGCTGCCGCCGGGCGAAGAGATTTTATGGCAAGGCGCCCCTAACCCGCTGCGGTTGGCCAAGGATGCGCTTGGCCTGAATTGGGTGCTGGGCTATTTCGTCTTGCTGACTGTATGGCGCGTTGGCGTGTCATCGACCGAGGCGTCGTTCACCGTGGCACTCGCCCATGGCATCCCCTTTCTGGTCGCAGGTCTGATCGCGGGCGGTCTGTTGTTGTTGATCGCCACTGTGCAGGCGCGGTCCACCGTTTATACGCTGACCAACAAACGTGTTTGCATGCGCATTGGGGCCGCGCTGACCATGACGCTGAACCTGCCGTATGTGTGCATTGGCACCGGTCAGGTCGCCCTGCGTAAATCGGGCCTTGGCACCATCACGTTCGAGCTGATCGGCGACACTCGCCTGTCGTATATGATGACGTGGCCGCATGTGCGCCCGTGGCACATGACCCGCACCCAGCCCGCGTTCCGCGCCATTCCCGATGCCGCCCGCGTCGCACAGATCTTTGCCGAAGCCGCCGAAACGCGTCTGGCCGAACCAAAGGTCACGCGCATCATCCCCAACGCCGTCGCAGCGGAGTAAGATCATGGCCGAGTTTTCAACCCTTTCCAAACAGATGAAACACCGCGACCGCGATATGGTGCCAAAGGTGCTTGTGCAGGCGATGTTCGGTCTGATGCTCGCCTCTGTGGCCCTTGTGGGGTACGCGCAGATTAGCGATCAGCCGCTGTCTGGCGTGCTAACCGATAGCCCGATTGCCGCTGAACGCAGCATCATCCTGTCGGGCAACCGCAGTGACGGTGTGCAGGTGCTCGACGATGCGGGCACGGTTATCGCCGCCTCCACGGATGAAAAGGCGGGGTTCATCGATGTCATCTGGATGTCCGTGAACCGCGCGCGCACTGTGGCCGATGTGCCATCTGACGCGCCCCTGCGCCTTGTGCGCCGTGACAACGGGCATGTCGCAATCTTTGACGATACCACCGGCTGGATGATCGAACTGATCGGATACGGCCAAGACAATGTCGCAGCTTTCGCCAAGTTGATCGACTGAACGCCAACCAAAGGGACAAACACAATGGGACTGATCACACGATCCAAAGAAAACGTGCCTTGCACGGTCACCATTTCGCACAGGTTCGAAGAACTGTCTGCGCATGTGAAATTCAACAATGGGGCCGTCGTGAACCCCGGTGACACCGTGCAGGTGCACGGCAGCGAAATTATGGCCCCCTACGGCGAGGTGGTCGTCGAGGACCGCACAGCCACCATCACGCGCGCGTCCAAGCTGGAACAACTGTGGACCCGCGCCACAGGCGATTTCGAATTCATGGAACTGTGCGAATTTTCGTTTTCTGATGAGGTGATGTCATGAACAAGCCAACCCATTCCGCATTCGCCGACACCGCCGAAGATGCCATCGCCCTGCAAGAGGCGCAGTCTGACCCGATGACATCCGACAAGGCGACCGAGATTGCGATGCAGAACACTCTGCTGACGCCACGGTTCTACACCACCGATTTCGCCGAGATGGACGCAATCGACGTCACTCCAGTGCGCGCCGACTGGGATCGCCTGATTGCCCAGATGAAATCAGACCCGAATAAAGGCCATTTCAAGAAAAACGACAAATGGCAGGCCGATTGGGAGGGGATGGACCCCGCCCTGCGCGCCGAATTCATCGACTTTTTGATTTCCAGCTGCACGGCGGAATTTTCCGGCTGTGTGCTGTACAAGGAAATGAAACGCCGCGGGTCGAACACTGACATCACAACCCTGTTTCAGCTGATGGCGCGGGATGAGGCACGCCATGCGGGCTTCATTAACGACGCGCTGCGCGAGGCCGGTATCCGCGTGAACCTCGGGTTTTTGACGCAGGCCAAGAAATACACCTATTTCCGGCCCAAGTTCATCTATTATGCGACCTATCTGTCTGAAAAAATCGGCTATGCGCGCTATATCACGATCTTTCGGCACCTCGAAAACCACCCCGAAAAACAGTTCCACCCGATTTTCCAGTGGTTCCGCGAATGGTGCAATGATGAGTTTTCCCATGGAGAGGCATTTGCCCTGCTGTTGAAAACCGATCCGGCGCTGACCGAAAGCCGCGTCAACAAAATGTGGATCAAGTTTTTTCTGACAGCGGTCTATTCAACTATGTGGGTGCGCGACCATCAGCGGCCCCTGTTCCATGACGCGCTTGGCGTCGATGTGACGTGGTATGGCCAAGAGGTATTCCGCAAAACATCCGAGATTTCCAAGCAGGTGTTCCCCTTCACATTGGACATTGACCACCCGCGCTGGCGGCCCAATCTGGACCGGATGGAACGGGCGTCTGTGCAGGTTGCACGCGGCAAGGCACGTGGCGGGATTGTCGGCACCGCGTCACGTGTTGCGGGCATGGCCAAGGCGGCGTTCGCCTTTGTGTCGATCTATACGATCCCCGCGATCCACCACGATGTCCCCGCCAGCCCCGTGATGGAGCCTGCGTATTAAATGACCATAATCTCGCCTTGGATTGCCGCGATCTGCGCTGTGTTTGCCTGGTGGTTTTTCACCGGCGCAATCCTGTTCGCCGTGCGCAAATCCGATGCGGGCAATGCGGTTGCTCACGGGCGGTCGGTTGTGCTGGCGGTGCCGATGTTGGCGCTTGGCTTTGCGGGGTTGGTGGTGTCGGCGGGCACGGTGTCGGTCCTGAATGTCTATATGGCATTCCTGTCGGCGCTGATGGTCTGGGGCTGGGTTGAACTGGCGTTTCTTGCGGGGATCATCACAGGCCCTGAACGGCGCCCTTGCCCCGCTGGCCTGATGGGGCGTGCGCGGTTCATACGGGCGTGGCGCACCGTGGCACATCACGAATTGCTGCTGCTGGCCGCATTCATTGGCGTGATCGGCGCGACATGGGGCGGGTCCAACATAATCGGGCCAGCCACATTTGGTGTGCTGTTTGGCGCACGGATTTCGGCCAAACTGAACTTGTTTTACGGCGTCCCGCGCATCAATACCGAATTTGTGCCGCTGCCCTTGGCGCATATGACATCCTATTTCCGGATGGGTGGGGTCACCCCCGCCTTTCCCATCGGCATCGGGTTTTTGACCGTGCTGATCCTATGGTGCGCGACTGGCTTGACCAGTGCAGCCACACCCGCTGACGCCACGGGCTTTGCCCTGCTGACAGCCATGGCCACCTTGGCCGCAATTGAACACGCGCTGATGGTGATCCCGTTGCCAGACGCAAAACTATGGCGCTGGATGTTACCCGCGCCCACGACCACGACAGGAAAATCCAATGAACTTTGACGCCCTTTTCAACGCCCAGCTTGATGCCCTCAAGGACGAAGGCAATTATCGCTATTTCGCCGAGCTTGAGCGCCAGTGCGGCAAGTTCCCCCGCGCCGCCAACCACGTTGACGGTGAGGTCAATGATGTCACTGTGTGGTGTTCCAACGACTATCTGGGCATGGGTCAAAATCAGCTTGTAATCGACGCGATGTGCGAGGCGGTCAAACGCACCGGTACGGGTGCGGGCGGGACGCGCAACATCTCTGGCACGAACCACGATCATCTGTTGATAGAGGCGGAATTGGCCGACTTGCACGGCAAAGAGGCGGCGTTGCTGTTCACCTCTGGCTATGTGTCCAACTGGGCCGCGTTGTCCACGCTTGGGTCGCGGCTCAAGGATTGTGTGATCCTGTCCGACAGCGGCAACCATGCGTCGATGATCGAAGGGATCCGCCATTCCCGCGCCACTAAGGTTATCTGGAACCACAATGATGTTGCGGATTTGGAGGCAAAATTGGCCGCCCTCCCCGCCGACGTCCCCAAAATCGTCGCGTTTGAATCCGTCTATTCCATGGACGGCGATATCGCCCCCATCCGCCAGATCGTCGAAGTCGCCGAAAAATACGGCGCAATGACCTATCTCGACGAGGTGCACGGCGTCGGCCTTTACGGTCCCCGCGGCGGTGGCGTGGCCGAGCAAGAGGGGCTGATGGAACGCATCACCTTGATCGAAGGCACGCTGGGCAAGGCGTTTGGCGTCGTTGGTGGTTATATCACCGGATCGGCGTCGCTGTGCGATTTCATCCGCTCGTTTGCGTCGGGCTTCATCTTTACCACCGCCCTGCCGCCTGCCGTTGCGGCCGCTGCACGCACGTCGATTGCGCATCTCAAGGTGTCACAGATCGAACGGCAACAACAACGCGCCCAAGTCGCCAAACTGCGGGCCGGCCTCGACCGTGCTGGCATCCCGCATATGATGAACGACAGCCACATTGTGCCCGTGATGATCAAGGATCCGGTGAAAACCAAAATGCTGGCCGATTACCTGATGTCGGAATGGGGCATCTACGTGCAGCCGATCAACTATCCGACCGTGCCAAAGGGGACCGAGCGTCTGCGCTTTACCCCGTCACCCTTGCACACGGACGCCGATATTGATCACCTTCTGAACGCGCTGACATCGCTGTGGAAGCAATGCGCAATCGCCCACGCGGTCGCCTAATCAGTCACGCCAAGAAAAGAAATCATCGCCCGCTTGATCCAGCATCTTGCGGGCCATTTCGGCCCCCATCGCAGGACCATCAGCAATCGTGCCCGTCATATCACCGGTGATGTTTTCGGACCCGTCAGGGCGCAACACTTCGCCTCGCAGGCGCAGGGTATCGCCGTCCAATTCAGCCAGACTGGCGATCGGCGTCTCGCACGATCCGTCGAGGGTTTTCAGGAACATGCGTTCCGCCGCCAGACGTTGCCCCGTCTGTAGATCATGGATTGCGGCCAGCATGTCGGCGGCGCGGGTGTCATCAATCCGGCGCTCAATCCCGATGGCACCTTGGGCCACGGCGGGCAGCATATCGTTGACTTCAATCGCGTATTTCGGGACCTCGTCCATCTTCAAACGATTAAGGCCAGCCATCGCCAGAAACGTCGCCTCGGCCACGCCATTGTCGAGCTTTTGCAAACGGGTCTGCATGTTTCCACGAAATTCCACAACCTCCAGATCGGGGCGGCGCAGTTTCAGCTGCGCACGACGGCGTAGCGATGAGGTGCCAACAACCGTGCCAGTGGCCAGATCGGCCAGCCCCGTCGCACGCGGCGAAATGAACGCATCGCGCACATCCTCGCGCGGCAGATAGGTATCCAACACCAACCCGTTGGGCTGCAATGTCGGCATGTCCTTCATCGAATGCACGGCGATGTCGATCTTGCCGTCGATCATATCCTGCTCAATCTCGCGGGTGAACAACCCCTTGCCGCCCAGCGTCTTGAGCGGCTTGTCGGCGTCGATCAACGCACGGTCATCGCCCGTGGTTTTGATCACCACAATGTTGAACGCGCCGTGCGGCAAATCAAACGCAGCCGACAGGCGCGCACGGGTTTCATACGCTTGGGCAAGCGCCAGCGGCGATCCACGGGTTCCGATGTTGAGGGGCTTGGCGGGTGTGGGCAATTCATATGTCATTTCACCTTGTTAATGGTGTAAACCTTGCCTGACAACTCTTGTGTCGCACCCCTGCCCCGGTGCATGATAAGGGCAACCAGAAATGAAAGATATTGCCATGACATCCGACAAGAAAATCCTCCGCGCGCTGGCCGGGGAAACGCTGCCGACGCCCCCCATTTGGATGATGCGACAGGCGGGGCGGTATCTGCCGGAATATAAGGCGACGCGCGCGCAGGCCGGTGATTTTCTGTCGCTGTGCTATAACCCCGAACTGGCCGCCGAGGTGACGTTGCAACCGATCCGCCGCTATGGGTTTGACGCCGCAATCCTGTTTGCTGACATCCTGCTGGTGCCCCAAGCGCTTGGTGCCGATCTGTGGTTCGTCACGGGCGAGGGGCCGCGTTTGTCTACGATCACCACCGCGGATGAGCTGGCCGCGCTAAAGCCGCTGGATGCAATCCACGACACGCTGAACCCGATTTATGAGACCGTGAAGATCCTGTCCGCCGAACTGCCTGCCGAAACCACGCTGATCGGTTTCGCCGGATCGCCGTGGACCGTCGCGACCTATATGATCGCGGGTCAGGGCACACCTGATCAGGGCCCTGCGCATCTGCTCAAGGATGAAAACCGCCCTGTATTCGACGGGCTAATCAACCGCATTACAGAGGCCACGATTTCCTATCTTTCGATGCAAATTCAGGCGGGTGCCGAGGTTGTTAAACTGTTCGACAGCTGGGCCGGATCGCTGCAAGGCGACGATTTCCTGAACTATTCGATCAAGCCGATGCAGCGCATTGTCACAGCACTCAAGGAACTGCACCCCGGTGTGCCGGTCATCGCTTTCCCGCGTGGTGCGGGCGAGCAATACATCGGCACCCACGCCGCGATTGGCGCGGATTGTGTGGCGGTGGATGACGGCGTTGATGCGGCTTGGGTCGCGGAACATGTGCAAACCGGTGGCTGTGTGCAGGGCAATCTGAAATCGTCGCATATGGTGACGGGCGGTGATGCGCTTGTGTCCGAAACCCGCCGAATTGTTGATGCGCTGTCGGGCGGTCCGCATATTTTCAACCTTGGCCACGGGATCACACCCGATGCCAATCCTGAAAATGTGCAACTTATGATTGATACAGTTCGCGGAAACGCTTGAAAATAAGCCTAGTGTCGTGTGGATAACTTTCCACTACATCTTTGTCCTCAATGATAACTACGACGCAGGCGAAGTTTTGTCCAAACGCAGTAACGAATACTTTGCACGGATGGTTATGTTTTTTTGAGCAAATACTAGTCATGGAAGACTCGGACAGCTTTGAAGTCCGATTTAAAATCACAGGTAGAAACTCAGAACGTATGTTAGGGAACTATTTTTCGATGGTTTTTCCCATGCGAGGGTTCTCTGCTATTAGCGGTGATCTCAAAGACTGCATGAACCAAGGGTGACGTTCATAGGTAACTGGGTTAACGTAAGCGGGTAACGGTCAGTTAACGGGGTTAATATGCCATTCTCTTTGTCAAAAGCAGCTAGGGTTGCAGGTGTATCAAAGACCACAATGCACAAATGGGTGAAGTCAGGTAAATTATCTGCCACCAAAGGCTCTGGCGGAACTTACAGCATAGAACGCAGCGAACTTGAGAGGGTTACCTCCGCCCGTAAGCAGGTTACGTCAACCACAGTTACCCCTGACGTTATCCCAGATAACACAAGCACATCCAACCAACCGCTTGATCTGAGTATTTACAGAACAAATACCATCAGTGAGTTGAAATACGCTGCTGCATTAGAAGCCGTTACCCATGAACGTCAACTACTACGTGAACAGGTGAACGAGTTACGGCAAAGGGCAGAGGCTGCTGAGGAACGATCAGAAGCAGCAGCAGAGAGATACCACGATAGCATCAAGACGATGACACGCCTCCTTGAGGACAAGCGTGAGCCTCAGAAGCGGAAGAAGTTTCTCGGTATCTTCTGATCCCCTCCTATTACTAGAGGATTTAGCGGGTAACAGGGTGAACGGACGGGTTGACGTTAACGGGTAGCCCCAGCAAACATACGCGAATGACCTAAACAGAGAAGTAAGGCTGTCCTTTTGGTTACCTAAAGGAAATTATTACTAATATGGAGAACAGCCGCCACTTTGACGCAACCGTTCTTCCTCAAGGCGATTCGCCAAGTCACCGCTCAAAACCTTAAGGCGGTTCAACGATGCCTCTACACGATAACTCTGGCATTTAAAGCTATCATCCCGTTGAGCTTGCCGAAAACCAGCAAATGCACTTGGGCCGAAAGCAGCTAAGCATCCAGTTAAAATTACTGCCCCTACAATGATGGATAGTTGAATATTTGTCATCCTGCGGCCTTAGCGAATAGATAATCACGGAACTTGGTAGCATCAGACCGAACATAATCGTGGAGGTCTTTCATCCCACAGCAATCAATCAGATAGCCGCAGGAACGCCTCACAGTAGCTTCAAAGGTAGGAGGACGGTAATGACCCTTTAAGCGTAGATAAACAGCCACAGCGTCTTTGAAGGAATGCTCATCGGTAGCAGGCTCAGCGGCGGGCTCCTGTACAGCGTCAGTTAGCAAATGCTTTCCGGGTAAATCATCCGAAGAGATACGCAGGATGTGCCAATGCCTATCTAACTTAGCAGCATCACTCATCGCCCTAACACGAGCATCCCTGACCGACTTAGTCCTCAGCGAGTAGGCAATCCTGTTTGTACGATAATGCTGACGTAAATCAGCGGGAATTCTACGGGAAAAATACCAGATACCTTTCTTATTGAAGGTATAGCTATTAGATTTGGGTGCCAGCATAGTCTACGGGTCACTCGATCAGTCGAATTAGTGAGGTATTACAATGCTTTGGGTGGTATTTTGGTGCCCAGAAGAGGACTTCTAACGCGTAGGATTATCAAGCAAGAATAGATACTTAATCTATACCTCTTAATCATAAATGGTCCTAAAAGCGGTCCCGATTTTAGCCTTCAGGTGACGGGTCTCTCCAGTCCAAAGCAGACCTTGGTGCAAAGGACAGCGAATGGCGGGGGAGAGCCCATTGTATGAGTTCAGCTTCATCCCATTGGCTCAATTGCGCTTGATCTCATTGTTACGTTAAACGATATATAATTTTTAATAGGCGCATCGTCGTCACCTGTAGGAGATGTAATGAAAGGTGTCATGATTTTAACCGAAGGCAGGTCCGGGTCCAACTGGCTTGGCTCCTTGACCTCTAAGACCGCGTTGATGGGAAAGAGCGACGAGTGGTTGAGCAGTGGCAATGTCAGAAATGGTGCAAAAACTAGAAACACGGTTGAATACCTTGATGAGGTTGCAAATCTGGCGGCGACCGACAACAACTTCTTCTCGATCAAGATTTTTCCGAAGCACCTTCATCGCTTTCAACGGACGGCCAATATTGATGCTGTCAAATACCTGTATGACAAGCATGATGTCAGGCTGATCCGGCTGATCCGCAAGGACATATTCCGTCAGGCGCTGTCCTATGGGCGCGGATTGCAGACCAGACAATGGACAAGCTCAAAGACTGCGAAGCGAGAAGCCCACTATGATTTCGAGCTTTTTTGCAGCTGTTTTTTCATGATCAGACAAAGCTACGCGTTCTGGGACGCCTATACACAGTTTCGGAACTTGCCATGCGAAGTGATATATTATGAAGATATGGTCAAAGACCCGACGCCCTATGTAAAATGCATTGCAGAGCATGCGAATGTCGAGCTGCCGGACATTCCGCAATCCCCTCTGGAAATACAGCGCGATGATCTGACCGAGGTATGGTTGAAGCGCTTCAAGGATCAAATCGCATCAGACCATACAGCTCTAAGCCTACCGAATGGCCCCTTCCCAAGAACTAGCCTGAATTTCGCCCGACTCATGGCCGCACGCCCGTTGAAATATGATAAACTCTGAATGCTCCATTCAGATTAACCTCGCCTCCTTTCGCTTGATCGAGCTTTACCCGAAAGTTAGTTAGGGTGCGAAGCGGGCAGCATATCATGCCAGCATGGTCTACGGCTCACTCGATTAGTCGAATTAGTGGGGTATTACAATGCTTTGGGTGATTAGGTGGTGCCCAGAAGAGGACTTCTAACACGTGATTTTATCATGCAATCATAGTAGGTTAGAGGATTTCGATTTATGGAAAGTGGTCCCAAAAGCGGTCCCGCTTTTTATGTATCGGGACATAGTTAAGTTCTGTAGCTTGATCCCAAACTGGACTTTCGTGGGACCAGTAGCTGAGGTCTGCTTTGCGGGACAAAACCGACATTGCAGCGATGGTTTTGAATGTCCGGTCTTTGCCCAAAGTTGCAGTGCTCCCTAAACCCAAGCCACAGCAAGTCGTAAATCAGCTCAGGCAAAAAAGGGCGCCAATAAATTGGCGCCCAGTTAGGGACAGCCCATGACTGGGCTTCGTCG
>JAQXEG010000037.1 GCA_029250945.1 Yoonia sp. | reverse complement strand
GCCTGAGCCTGAGCCTGAGCCTGAGCCTGAGCCTGAGCCTGAGCCTGAGCCTGAGCCTGAGCCTGAGCCTGAGCCTGAGCCTGAGGTGCGTGAGGCCGTGGTTGCACCAATGACGACGTTGGCGCTTTCGCCGCTTGATACGCCCGAGGATGCCGCGCCTGCGAAAAAACCGGGGATTTTGGACCGCCTCATGGGGCGGGAGGTGGAAAAACAGGTCGTGCGCCGTGCGCTGGATGACGACATGCTCGAACAACTCGAAGAGTTACTGATTTCCGCCGACATGGGTGTGGACACTGCGCTGCGCGTCACAGCCAACATGGCCGAAGGGCGCATGGGTAAGAAACTATCAGCCAGCGAGATCAAACAGCTGATGGCGGATGAGGTGGCACGGATCATGGACCCCGTCGCGCGACCCATGCCGCTTTATGCCAAAAAACCACAGGTGGTTTTGGTCGTTGGCGTGA
The DNA here is from genome assembly GCA_029250945.1 of Yoonia sp. Lineage (GTDB taxonomy): Bacteria > Pseudomonadota > Alphaproteobacteria > Rhodobacterales > Rhodobacteraceae > Yoonia. The sequence continues at coordinate 34,300 of JAQXEG010000037.1, read as the reverse complement.
ACGGTTCTGGCAAGACGACAACCATCGGCAAGCTCGCCAGCCAGTTCAAGGCTGCTGGTAAATCCGTGGTGATTGCGGCGGGCGATACGTTCCGCGCGGCCGCCGTCGAACAATTGCAGGTCTGGGGGGATCGCGCTGGGGTGCCCGTTTTGACAGCGCCCGAGGGGTCTGATCCAGCCAGCCTTGCCTACGACGCGATGGAACAGGCACATCAGGACGGGGTCGATCTGTTGATGATCGACACCGCAGGGCGCCTTCAGAACCGCGCCGATCTGATGGAAGAATTGTCCAAAATCGTGCGCGTGATCCGTAAAAAAGACCCCGATGCGCCGCATAACACGCTGCTGGTCCTTGATGCGACAACTGGCCAAAACGCCGTGCAGCAGGTGAAAGTGTTTCAGGAATTGTCGGATGTTTCCGGGCTTGTAATGACCAAACTGGACGGGACCGCGAAGGGCGGCGTTTTGGTGGCGTTGGCAGATAAATTCGGGTTGCCGATCCACGCGATTGGCGTCGGCGAACAGATTGACGACCTCGCCCCGTTTGACCCCGAGGATTTCGCCAAAGCGCTTGTCGGTCTTGACGACTAATCCGCATCTTCTGAGCCCAAATATGCTGGGGGAGGCCGCAAGGCCGGGGGCAAAGCCCCACCGCGCCCGCAATGGGTGACTGGATCGTCGGACTGGCTGGCACACCGCAAGGGGCGCAACTGGCCACTTTGATGGCGTTGATGTCGGCGGTGGCCCACGCGGTGTTCGGGGCCTTGCAAAAGGGGCGGCACGATCCGTGGCTGACGCGCGGGGCGATTGATGGCTGGCTTGCCGTGATCTCTGCACCCGTCGCACTATTCTTGGTGCCGTGGCCCAATGCGTTCACCGCGATGATGCTGGCTGGTGCCTTTGTGATCCACTTTTTCTACAAGGTCACGATGGCGATGGCTTATGAACGGGCGGCCTACACGGTTGTCTATCCGGTCGTGCGCGGGACGGGGCCGTTGGTTACGGTCATCGCGGCCTCGGTCATTTTTGGGGAACATTTCAGCGCGCTGCAATGGGCGGGCGTTGCGTGTTTGTCTGGTGGCATTTTGCTGTTGGCGCTGCGCAATTTGTCAGAGGAAACGATTGATCCCACGGCCTTGCGCACAGGGTTGCTTTGGGCCGTTTTGGGCGGTGTGACCGTGGCGATTTACACCACGTGGGACGCCTATGGTATCCGGTCGAGCCTTAATCCGTTTACCTTTCTTGCGTGGTTCTTTTTCATCACCGCACTGGATTTTCCGTTCATCGCGGCGTGGCGGTATCGGCGTATGGCTGCCCCGCCAGCGCTGGCCCCACTGCTATGGCGCGGGTTTGCGGGCGCGCTTATCGCTTGGGTCAGCTTTGGCGGCGTGATGATGGCCACGCGGCTTGATAAGGTTGGCGAGGCGGCGGTTTTGCGCGAAACATCAACGGTGTTCGCGGCCCTGATCGGCTGGTTCATCTTGGGTGAGAAAGTAGGCCCGCGCCGCTTGTTTCTGATGACGCTGGTTGCACTTGGCGCTGTGATCGTTGAAATGGGCGGATGAAGGAGACACCGATGGCTGAAAAACAGATCAATCCCGTTTTGAAACAACTGCTCGAACTGGGGCCAACGCTGATATTCTTTCTGATCTATTTGCGGATCAAGGATGATGTGTTCACCTTTGCAGGCACGGAATACACCGGATTTATTGTGGCCACGTTGGTCTTTGTGCCGATTTTGCTTGTGTCGATGGGTATTCTTTGGCGGCTGACGGGCAAGTTAAGCCGCATTCAGGTGTTTACCGCCTTCATGGTCATTTTCTTTGGCGGGCTGACCGCGTGGTTCAATGACGAGCGGTTTTTCAAGATGAAGACCAGCATCGTTTACGGCTGTTTCGCTGTCATCCTTGGTATCGGGCTGCTGCGCGGGCGCAGCTATTTGCGCTATATCATGGAGGATTTTCTGCCAATGCAAACTGAAGGCTGGATGATCCTAACCCGCCGTTTGACTGTGATGTTCGGCGCGTTGGCTGTGGCCAATGAAATTATCTGGCGCACACAGTCCACCGACCTTTGGGTCAAGCTGGAAACCTTTGCATTTCCCGCTGTGTTGTTCGTTTTCCTTTGGGTGCAGATTGTCGCGTTGCAGAAATATCTGATTGAGCCTGACCAGCCCTAATACATTTCTGAAATACCGGCCATGTGATGCACGCGCCCGGTGTTATGGGTCCTTTCATAGCGCAGCACGCTGGCCTCCGCCAAAGAGATGTTGGGGCTGAACGCGTTGCCGCAATGCTGACCGGACGCCCACATCACCGTCCCTGCGGCGGTGTAGTGCATAAACGAGAACGCGATTTTCGTACCTGTCGTCAGCGGGCTATCCGTGCGCAGCATTGCGCCGGTTTCATTCACATCAAGGACAGAGATTTTCATCCCGCTTATCGGGCTATCAAGCGAGGCGGGGTATTCGGTCGGATGACGAAACGGACGATATTGCATGGCAAACCCTCTGTTGTGGTTGCACCGCGTATCGCACGATAGATTTAAGGTTCTCTTACGCCCATTCTTGACGCTGCACCGCGGCGGGGCTAATACCTGAGCGTAGCGATTTGTTACCGGATTGCGGTCCACGTTAAATGTGCCGCTAAAAGGGGTGACAGGCATTTGCGCCCTGATACCTTTGCCCAGTATCGGGGTTTTTTATTGGCGATCCGCCACAGAAAGAAGAACATGACTAACTGGAGCAAACGCACCCGCGCCGTCCACACAGGCACCCGTCGCAGCCAATATGGCGAAGTGTCCGAGGCCGTCTATCTGACCCAAGGGTTTGTCTATGACAGCGCCGAGGCCGCAGAGCAGCGGTTCATCAAATCGGGCGAGGATGAATTTATCTATGCCCGTTACGGCAACCCGACCGTGCGCATGTTTGAGGACCGGATGGCCGATATGCTGGGATACGAGGATTGCTTTGCCTGCAATTCGGGCATGTCTGCGGTCAGCGGGGCGTTGATGGCCTTGGTCAAAGCGGGCGATCATATCGTGTCGTCGCGCGCATTGTTCGGGTCCTGCCTGTATGTGCTTGAGGATATCTTGGCCCGCTTTGGCGTGGAAATCACCCTTGTGGACGGGCGCGACAACGCCGCTTGGGATGCCGCCATTCGCCCCGATACGCGGTTGGTGTTCTTTGAAAGCATTTCCAACCCGACGCTTGAGGTTGTGGATATCCGCCACATCGTGAGGGCCGCCCATGCGGTTGGCGCGCTTGTGCTGGCGGATGATGCGATGGCGACGCCGATCTATTCCTATGCCGCTGAATGCGGTGCGGATATCGCGATTGTGTCGACGACCAAACATGTGGACGGGCAGGGGCGGATGCTGGGTGGTGCGATCCTTGCGTCGCGTGACCTGATCCGCGGTCCGATTGAAACCTATGTCAAACATACCGGCGGCGCGATGAACCCGTTTACCGCTTGGACCCATTTGAAATCGCTGGAAACCATCGACCTGCGTGTCCGCGCCCAAGCGGCCGCAGCACTACAAGTTGCCCAAGCGTTGTCGGGCCACCCCAAGCTGACATCTGTGCGCTATCCGACCCACAGCGACCACCCGCAACACGCACTTGCGTTGTCGCAGGCCGAGACGGGTGGCACCGTCCTTGCGTTTGAGGTTGATGGCGGGCGTGAGGCGTGTTTCAAGTTCCTCAACGCGTTGGAATTGTTCACGATTTCCAACAACTTTGCGGACGCAAAGTCGATCGTGACCCATCCGGCCACCACCACGCACCAGCGTTTGCCGCAGGATCAAAAGGATATGCTGGGCATTTCTATGGGTCTCGTACGCTTGTCCGTAGGGCTGGAGGATCCGGTTGATCTAATTGCAGATTTGCACACCGCGCTGAATGCAATCTGATGCGGATTGGGATGTGAAAGCGGCGTTTTTCACCGCAACACGTCCCCATTCCCCTGCTATAAGCCCCCATAAGGGAGATTGCACATGACTGATCCAAGGGCCGAGTTGTCACGTATCTATTACGAAAATAATGGCAATGTTGATCAGCATCCCCATAACAGTGGGACAGATGCACCCATGGGGGGCGACCAAATGAATTACCATGATGCAGACCTAGACCGTGCACCAACCCGCGCTGAGGCGGAGGCCGCCTTGGCCCTGCTGCGCCGTTGGGCCGTTGATGTGACACCCGCAGAAGTATCGACGCTGGACCCGCTGGTCAGCCGGCTGATCCCCGGCCAAGAGGTGAGCAATTATCCCGCACTTGCCCGCGCCTACCCTGACGCGTTTGAGGTGGATGCCGCCTATAAGGCATCCATGCCGGACCTGCAAAACGGCCCCAGCAGCCTGATCCGTGGCGCCAAACAGCAAATCCAGCACGTTGGCATCAGCAATTTCCGCCTACCCATCCGGTTCCAGACCCGTGGCGGGGGCGATCTACAGCTTGAGACATCCGTGACAGGCTCTGTCAGCCTCGAGGCTGAGAAAAAGGGCATCAACATGTCCCGGATTATGCGCACGTTCTACAAGCACGCCGAAGAGACGTTTAGTTTTGAGGTGGTCGAACGGGCGCTGGACGCCTATAAAACCGATCTCGATAGCTTTGACGCGCGCATCCAGATGCGGTTCTCATTTCCGATGAAGGTTGAAAGTCTGCGGTCGGGCTTGTCGGGGTATCAGTATTACGACATCGCGCTGGAACTGATTGAAACGGCCGGTGTGCGGCGCAAGATTGTGCATCTGGATTACGTTTATTCCAGCACATGCCCTTGTTCGCTGGAACTGTCCGAACACGCCCGCCAATTCCGTGGGCAATTGGCCACGCCACACAGCCAGCGGTCCGTTGCGCGCATGTCGCTGTTGGTCGAAGACGACCAGCCGATCCTGTGGTTCGAGGATGTGATCGACATGGCCCGCGATGCGGTCCCGACCGAAACGCAAGTTATGGTCAAACGCGAGGATGAACAGGCATTTGCCGAATTGAACGCGGCCAACCCGATCTTTGTCGAGGATGCGGCGCGTTTGTTCTGTGAACAACTGCTCAAGGACCCGCGCGTGGGTGATTTCCGCATTGTCGCGAGCCACCAAGAAAGCTTGCACAGCCATGATGCCGTGTCGATCCTGACAGAAGGCGCGACGTTCGCTGCCGCCTCGATCGACCCGCGCATGTTCCAAACGCTGTTCCACACCGGCTAAGTCCGCTTGACATGCCCGCACGGGCGGGCCAACCCTGACGCATGCTTGATTTACGCCCCGTGGGATATGTCATTGGCCTACTTGTGGCGTCGCTTGGGGTGACCATGTTGGTCCCGCTTGCCATAGATCTGTATGCGGGCAACGGCCATTGGCCCGTGTTCCTTGAAAGCGCGATTATTACCATCTTGACCGGCGGGTTGATTGCCATCGCTTGCGCCAACGGGGTCACGGCGGGCCTGTCGTTGCGGCAGACGTTTTTGCTCACATCACTGGTGTGGCTGACGCTGCCTGTCTTTGGCGCGATCCCCTTTTTGCTGGGCGCCACAAACGCGGCTTTCACGGATGCGTTTTTTGAGGCCATGTCGGGTCTGACAACCACAGGGTCCACTGTGTTCAGTGGGCTTGAGGCCCTGCCAGAAGGGTTGCAGCTGTGGCGCGGTATCCTGCAGTGGCTTGGCGGCGTCGGCATCATTGTTGTGGCGATGGTGTTTCTGCCCGAACTGCGCGTCGGCGGGATGCAGATTTTCCGCACCGAAGGGTTCGATACGGGTGGCAAAATCCTACCCCGTGCAGGTGAAATCGCCAACCGTATTTCAGTTATCTATATCGGCCTGACATGTGTTTGCGCGCTGGCCTATTCCGCATTTGGCATGACGTCATTTGATGCGATTGTGCATGCGATGACGACCGTGGCGACGGGGGGTATGGCCAATGCGGACGCATCATTTGCAGAGTTCGGCCGCGCGGTCCACTACACGGCTGTTGTGTTCATGATCCTCGCGGCGTTGCCGTTCGTGCGTTATGTGCAGCTTTTGGCTGGATCGGCCCAACCGTTGTTTCGGGACAGCCAAATCCGCACGTTTTTTACCATCATCTCGATCTGTATCCTGCTCATTTCCGCATGGGTCTGGGGCCGCGACGGCGCCCTGTCTGAGGTTGCGTTCCGCGAGGCGCTGTTCAACGTCACCTCGATCATGACGGGCACAGGCTATGCCAATGCCGACTATATGACGTGGGGTACGTTTCCGGTTGTGATGTTCTTTTTCATCGGCTTGATCGGTGGCTGCGCGGGCTCAACCGCTTGTTCGGTCAAAGTGTTCCGCTACCAGTTGCTTGTCGCCTCGATCAAAAGCCAGATCCGCAAAATCCACTCCCCCCACGGGTTGTTTGTGCCACGCTACGATGGCCGCCCCGTATCAGAGGAGATTTTGAACTCGGTCATGGCGTTCTTTGTGGCCTTTGTGCTGTCGCTGGGGGTCGTATCGGTTTTGCTTGGGTTGACGGGGTTGGATTTCATCACCTCCGTATCCGGTGCCGCCGCAGCCCTTGCCAATATCGGCCCGGGTCTGGGGGGCGAGATTGGACCGGCGGGGAATTTTTCGGGCCTGAACGATACGGCCAAGTGGATTTTGTCCATCGCCATGTTCATCGGCCGGTTGGAAATTATAGCCGTCCTGACCATCATGACTGTCGCCTTCTGGAGAGAATAGATGACCCAACGCCCCCTTGGTGCCCAGATTTCCCATATGCTGAAGGATCGCGGCGTCGACGTGATCTTTGGCATTCCCGGTGTGCATAATCAGGAAATGTATCGCGGGATCGAGGAGGCGGGGATCACCCATGTTCTTGCCCGCCACGAACAGGGGGCGGGGTTTATGGCCGACGGCTATGCGCGGGCCACGGGCAAGCCGGGCGTGGCCTATGTGATCACGGGGCCGGGGTTGTGCAATGTCATGACGCCGATGGGGCAGGCCTATTCCGACTCTGTGTCGATGCTGGTGTTATCATCCTGTCTGGCGGAAACCACGGCCACGCGTGGTCAGTTGCACCAGATGAAGGACCAAGAGGGTGCCGCTGCGACGGTCTGTGACTGGTCGGAAACGGCGCGTGATGCGGATACGGCCTATGCGCTGATTGATCGTGCGTTTGGTGAATTCACGACCGCACGCCCGCGCCCCAAACATATTTCCGTGACCATCCCCGCATTAGAAGCCCGTGCATCTGCGGCACCGCCACCACCCGCGACAATCAAAACCGGACTGCACCTTGATTTTCATCTGATGACCATGATTGAGGATCGCCTCAAACAGGCAGAAAAACCGCTGTTCATCATTGGTGGCGGCGCGAAAAACAGCGGCAACATGTATTCGATGGCACGCAAGGCGGGGGCGTTGGTGATGACGACCTACGCGGGTCGTGGTGCGCTGGCGGGCACCGATGAACGCTATCTTGGGGCCTATCTGGCGCGTCCGGGCAGCGCAGATGTGATCGCGCAGGCCGATCTGCTTGTTGTTGTCGGGTCCGAGCTGTCAGAGGTTGATTTGTGGCGCAATGATCTGGGCCACACCTGTGATATGATCCGCGTGGATATTGACCCTGAGGTCCTGCGTGACAGGCATGGCGCCGCAATTCAGGTGCACGCCACATCGCAGGGGTTCTGGAATGATCTTTTTATCCGTCTGGACGAATGGCCCGCGGATAAACCGTTCCTATGGGACCGAGACAAGGTCGCCGCGCAGGACGAGATGTTCCGCGCCGAAATCGCGGCCGAGCGTCCGGGCATCATCCCCGTGGCGATGGCGCTGCATGATGTTCTGCCTCACAACACGACGATCTATTCCGACATGACCCAATTCGCCTATGCCGCCAAAGAGGTGTACCCGATGGGCGAGCCGAACCTGTGGCACCACCCTTATGGGTTTGGGACGCTAGGCTATGCGCTACCAGCGGCCATAGGTGGCAAGATCGGGCTGGGCGATAAACCGGTAGTGGCGATCGCGGGCGACTACGGTTTTCAATATACGCTTCAGGAATTGATGGTCGCGGTTGAGCTGGACTTGGTCCTGCCGATCATTATCTGGGACAATGGCAAATTGGGCGAGATTGAGGACAGCATGGTCCGCGCCCAAATCGCGCCCAATGCAGTCATTCAAAAGAACCCCGATTTCATCATGCTGGCGCAGGCTTACGGCTGTCACACGGCGCAGCCAACCACGCTGGATGACTTCAAAACGGCTGTGCAGGACGCCCTGTCTGCGGATGGGCCAACCGTCATCCATGTGACCGCTGACATCAGCTAGGGGCGGGCCTGCGTAGGATGGGTTTTAACCCATCATTCTTACCAGCAGCTGACCAGCACCGTGTTATCCACGGCCCGCAGGATCAGCGTTTCGGGTGGCATGAACGCTTGGGTATCGGTGATCTCTGCGCTGATGCCAGCCGCATCCAGCGATGCAAGGATCACATCGGCGTCCAAGGCAAACGTCACATCCGCAGGCGTATATGGCTCGAACACGATCCCGTACCAACGCCCGCCTAAGAAATAGCCGTTCACATTTTGATCTGGCCCGCATAGACCAGCGCGTTTGCTTGTGCGCCCGATAGGGTCGGCTGCGCCTCGACCTGAACATAGACCGCGTCCTGTGCTGTCGCCGTCAGCGGCCAGATGCCCAAAGCCAAAACTGTCAAAAATGCCGCAACATCAAATGCCCCAACTTGCCTAAAAAAACGTCCCGTAAAAATGCGGATTTCGCGGAAAATTAACAGAGATGCGACAAAGTGCATCTCCGAAAACACCCCTTTGGGCAAGAATTAACACCCCGTGTTCTAATTGACCCTGTGGACCCACCTGCGTATGACGTCCACAACCAAGCAATGAGGGCGAAAATGGCCGATAAACCACGCAGTTTTCAGGAGATCATCCTGCGACTTCAGAATTACTGGGCCGAGAAGGGCTGTGCCATTCTGCAACCCTATGACATGGAAGTCGGCGCGGGCACATTTCACCCCGGTACAACATTGCGTGCGCTGGGCGATAAACCTTGGGCCGCTGCCTATGTGCAGCCATCACGCCGCCCGACTGACGGGCGTTACGGTGAAAACCCCAACCGCTTGCAGCACTATTACCAGTATCAAGTGATCATCAAACCAAGCCCGCCGGATTTGCAGGATCTATACCTCGGGTCGCTACGCGCCATCGGCATTGATGCGTCCATGCATGATCTGCGCTTTGTCGAAGACGACTGGGAAAGCCCGACATTGGGCGCCTGGGGCCTTGGCTGGGAAGTCTGGTGCGACGGCATGGAAGTCAGCCAGTTCACGTATTTCCAGCAGGTCGGGGGTCATGACTGCAAACCTGTCTCGGGTGAGCTGACCTACGGGTTGGAACGTCTGGCGATGTATGTGCTGAACGTTGATCACGTCATGGACATGCCGTTCAACGATCCCGATGCGCCGATTGCGATGAAATACGGCGATGTGTTTTTGCAAGCCGAACAGGAATACGCCCGTTGGAATTTCGATGTGGCCGATACCGACACGCTGCTTCAGCACTTCAAAGACGCAGAAGCTGAATGTGAACGCATCCTTGCCCAACCTGCGGATGATTCTAAAACGGGCCGCCGCATCATCATGGCGCATCCGGCCTATGATCAATGTATCAAGGCCAGCCATGTCTTTAACCTGTTGGACGCACGCGGGGTTATTTCCGTGACCGAACGCCAAGCCTATATCGGGCGAGTCCGCGCATTGGCCAAATCCTGCGCTGATGCCTTTGTTCAAACCGACGCTGGCGGATACGCGGCATGATTGCGCGCATCGCGATATTGGGGTTGCTCATGATTTCATTGATTGCCGGTGGAGCGCTGTATTACCTGCAGGTTTATGCCTTTTATGACGATGTCACGGCCCAAGTGGACGACATCAAACTGGTGTCCGTCGCAACCGGCGAGCCGGAGGAAATCGTATTCGCAGACCTGACCGCGATCGACAGCGACAGCAGCCCGCTGCGGTTCCGGTCGTGTTTCACCACTAGCCTGTCCCAAGCGTTGTTGACCGAAACTTACCGCGTTTATGATGAGGCCGAGCCCCGCGTTGGCCCCGGTTGGTTCGACTGTTTCGACGCCGCCCAAATCGGCGCGGATTTGGAAACCGGCATCGCGTTCGGTTTCCTGAGCCAGGAAAACATTACCTATGGCATCGACCGCGTCGTCGCCGTGTACCCCGATGGCCGCGCCTATGCGTGGAACCAGATCAATTTCTGCGGAGAAGTCGTGTTTGACGGCAACCCCGTGCCGCCCGAATGTCCCCCAGCCCCTGAAAGCCTGCAATAATGCCTGATCTTCTGATTGAACTTTTCTCCGAGGAAATTCCGGCCCGTATGCAGGGCAAGGCTGCGTCTGATCTGCAAAAGCTGATCACAGACGGGCTGGTCGAGGCCGGGCTGACGTATAAAGCAGCGGCTGCATTTTCCACGCCGCGCCGTTTGACCCTGTCGGTTGAAGATCTGCTGGTCGAAAGCAAACCCCAACGCGAAGAACGCAAAGGCCCCAAGGTCGGCGCGCCTGATCAGGCCATCGACGGCTTTTTGCGCGGTGCTGGTTTGACCCGTGACGATCTGGAAATCCGCAACGACAAAAAAGGTCAGGTGTATTTCGCCGTGATCGAAAAACCGGGCCGCATGGCCGCGGATGTCATTGCCGAAGTGCTGGAAAAAACTGTGCGCAACTTCCCTTGGCCAAAATCCATGCGCTGGGGCGCTGGCACGCTGAAATGGGTCCGCCCGTTGCATGATATCCTGTGCATCCTGTCCGATGAGGCGGGCGCAGAGGTGGTGCCACTGGACGTGGACGGTATCACATCGGGCAACACCACACGCGGTCACCGGTTCCTGTCGCCTGATGCATTCACCGTCACGGGGTTTGAGGATTATGAGGCCAAGCTGAAACGCGCCCACGTCATGCTACGCGCTGATGAACGTGCGGATATGATCTGGAACGACGCCACGAACCAAGCCTTTGCGCTGGGACTTGAGGTGGTCGAGGATCGCGGGTTGCTGACCGAGGTGGCGGGGCTGGTTGAATGGCCGGTTGTTCTGTTGGGCCAGATTGATCCAACGTTCTACGAATTGCCCGCCGAGGTTTTGCAGACCTCGATGAAAGAACATCAGAAATTCTTTAGCGTTCGCAATGCCAAGACGGGGCAGATCGAACGCTTTGTTACTGTCGCTAACACGGTGACGTCCGACGATGGGACCACGATCCTTAAGGGCAACCAAAAGGTGCTGTTCGCCCGTCTGTCGGATGCGAAATTCTTTTGGGAAAACGACCTGCGGGTGGCCAATGATGGCATGGGGCCGTGGCTGGACAGCCTGTCCAATGTCACGTTCCACAACAAACTTGGCACACAAAAGGACCGGATCGACCGGATCATCGCGCTTTCGCGTGAGATCGTGCCGCTGGTCGGCGCCGATGTGGATGAGGTGGCCGAGGCTGCGCGCGTGGCCAAGGCCGATTTGTCATCTGAGATGGTCTATGAATTCCCCGAATTACAAGGGTTGATGGGCCGTTATTACGCGTCCAAGGCGGGGCTGTCGGATGCCGTTGCTGCCGCTGCACAAGACCATTATTCCCCGCTGGGCCCGTCCGACGACGTGCCAACCGCGCCCGTATCCGTGGCTGTCGCGCTTGCCGATAAGCTAGACACGCTGACCGGTTTCTGGGCGATCGACGAAAAGCCGACGGGGTCCAAAGACCCGTTCGCGCTGCGCCGTGCAGCGTTGGGGGTTATTCGTTTGATCGTGGATAACGGGCTGACAGTGTCATTGACCAAAGTGGGTGTGACGGGTGACCTCCTCTCCTTCTTCCATGACCGCCTGAAATTTTACCTCAAGGATCAAGGTATTCGCCACGATATCATCGATGCGTGCATTGCGATGGACGGGGCGGATGATCTGGCGTTGTTGGTCAAACGGGCCAAGGCGCTCGCGGCGGCATTGTCCACCGATGACGGGCAAAACCTGATCCAAGGGTTCAAGCGCGCCAACAATATCCTGACCCAAGCCGAGGAAAAGGATGGGGTGGAATATTCCTATGGTGCGGATATTGCCCATGCGCAGCATGATGCAGAACGCGCCTTGTTCGCGGCACTGGATGCCGCAGATACGGTGATCACACCCGCGATGGCCGCACAGGATTTCGGCACAGCAATGGCTGCAATGGCGGAACTGCGCGGTCCGATTGATGCGTTTTTCGATGCGGTTCAGATCAACGCCGATCAGCAGGTCGTGCGCCGCAATCGGCTTAACCTATTGTCGCGTATTCGGAAAACCTGTTTGGCGGTCGCTGATTTGACGCGGATCGAAGGCTAGACGCAGCCCGTTTGCCTGCCTATGCTGCGCGCACAAAGGGATGGTGCCGCAGTGCAGAATGACAAGATATTTGAGCCGGTGACGCTGATCACCCCAACGGCGCCCATGTCACCCGAGGTGCATGGCGGACGTGCGAAATGCCTGCAACGTCTGGTCCGACTGGATATGCCCGTGCCGCTGACGGTGGCCTTGTCGTTTGACGCGGTGCACCAGATCGCGATTGGCAATATGCCTGACATGGACGCGCTGATTGCCCCATTTGGTGACGCGCCGTTATTGTCTGTGCGCCCGTCCAGCCAAGACCCTGATTGGGGCGGGCCGAGTGCGATTTTGAACATCGGTATGAACGATGCCCGCCACGCGGCGATGGTTGACCAGATTGGTGAGGCAACGGCGACTGCGCTGTATCTGCGGTTCGTGCGCGCATTTGCTGTGCATGTGTCCCGCCTTGATCCCGATGCGTTCGATATCCCGGATCACGCGGATCGCACGACCTTGGCCCGTATGCTTGAGGCGTATGAGTTCGAGACCGAAGAGGAATTTCCCCAAGACCCCGCCGTGCAACTGGCCGAAGTGTTGCGGTCAATGGCGCGGGCATGGGATGGCACGACGGCCCGTCTGTTGCGGCAGGCAAAGGGCGCGCCTGCCGATGCGGGTCTTGGCCTTGTGGTGCAGGCCATGGCGCTTGGCGTCGGGCAGGGCGAAAGCGGGTCTGGCGTGATCCAATATGTCGATAGTACAACTGGCCTGCTGCAGGTCACGGGCCGCTATTTGGGGCAAAGCCAAGGGCGCGCCGCATTGGGCGATGCAGATGGTGCGATATATCTGACCCGCGATACCCGTGGTCCATCGCTCGAGGAACGCTGCCCCGATATCTTTGCGACGTTGATTGCCTACGGTGATGTCTGTCGTGTCAAGCTGCGCGAAGAGATGCAGGTCGAATTCACGATTGAAAACAAAACGCTGCACATTCTGGATGCCGTGCGCGTGCAGCGGTCATCCCGTGCGGCTGTCCGTATTGCCGTGGCCCTTGCGACGGATCAGGTTATCCCCCGTGAAGAAGCGGTGATGCGGGTCGAACCCACGGCGCTGTCCGAATTGTTGCACCGTCAGATTGATCCGACCGCGCCGCGTGACGTGCTGGTGCGCGGGATCGCCGCCAGCCCCGGCGCTGCGTCTGGCCGGATCGTGCTGACCGCCGCCGAGGCACAGGCAAGTGCCGCCCGCGGAGAGGCCTGTGTTCTGGTTCGTCGTGAAACCACGCCAGAGGATATTCGCGGTATGCACGCCGCCGCTGCCGTGCTGACGATGCGTGGCGGTGTGACAAGCCATGCGGCTGTGATCGGGCGCGGGCTTGGCCTGCCTTGTGTGGTGGGTGCGTCCGATCTGGTGATTGATAAAAAGGCGCAGATGATCGTAACCCCCGATGGGCGGCAGTTTACGGCGGGCGACATTATTACCGTCGATGGCACGACTGGCGATATTCTGGCCGATGCGCCCGCGACGATCGAGGCGATCTTGGACGAGGCGTTCCAGACCCTGCTCGATTGGGCCGATGATTTCCGTGATATCGGGGTGCGTGCCAATGCCGACACCCCCGCAGATGCCCAAACCGCCCACAATTTCGCCGCCCAAGGGATCGGTCTTTGCCGGACTGAGCATATGTTCTTTGAAGGCGACCGGCTTGGCGTTATGCGCGAGATGATCTTTGCCAATGATGGCGATGATCGTCGTGCTGTCCTTGACCGCCTGCTGCCGATCCAACGCGAGGATTTCCAAGCCCTGTTTCAGATCATGGAAGGGCGCCCTGTCTGCATCCGGCTGTTCGATCCGCCGTTGCACGAATTCCTGCCATCGGGGCGCGCTGGGCTGCGGGATTTGGCCGAACAGCTTGCCTTGCCGGTAAGTGACGTAACGGACCGTGTGGCCGCTTTGTCGGAATATAATCCCATGTTGGGCATGCGCGGCGTGCGCCTTGGGATCGCCGTACCCGAGATTTATGAGATGCAGGCCCGCGCCATATTCGAGGCCACGGCCCAGATCGCCCAATCGGGTGATCCCGTCGTCCCAGAGATTATGATCCCGCTGGTCAGCGCCATGCGCGAGGTTGAGCTGGTCAAGTCACGGATTGATGCGGTTGCTTCGGCGGTGAAGGCTGAACAGAACGTCGAATTTACCTACCGCCTAGGCGTGATGGTCGAAACCCCGCGTGCTGCGTTGCGTGCAGAAGATATCGCACAACATGCTGCATTTTTGTCATTTGGCACCAACGACTTGACCCAGATGACCTATGGATTGTCGCGTGATGACGCAGGCCGGTTTATGTCGGCCTATGTCCAGCAAGGCGTCTATGCCGAAGACCCGTTTCACACGCTTGACGTGGAAGGCGTGGGGGAGCTGTTGTCAATCGGCGCAGCGCGCGGTCGCAAGGGGCGGGCTGACGTCGTGCTGTCCATTTGCGGCGAACACGGCGGCAGCCGCAGCGCGATCGCATTTTGCCGCAAAAGCGGATTTGACTACGTGTCATGCTCGCCGTTTCGCGTGCCAGTCGCACGATTATCTGCGGCGCAACTGGCACTTGCTGATAAGATGGCCAGCTAGCCGTTCACACAAACGTAATGTCGCAGGGGCAGTATCAAGGCTAGACGGGGCGAATTGATTCCCCTAAATAGCCCACGCTTGCGCGGGGCAAACCGCGTGCTTTTGGGATTTGGTTCATGGCGTTTGGCTTTGGCAAGATACGATTGATGGCAGCCGCTGTTGTGGTGGCATGTGGTGTGGCGCCTGTGGCGGCGGATCAACTGATCACAAGCCGCTTGGAATCCCTGCTGGGCCAAGAACGTCAATCGCTTTCGATTGTGCCAGATGCCCGTATGACGGCGCTGACGACCTCGCCGCCTGCTGAAGAACGTAAGGTGCCAACGTCCCCTGCGACCATCAACTATGACCGCGCCTATCTTGCCGCGCTTCCGACCGCCACGGGCGGCCCCCAGTGGCGGTGTTTGTCAGAGGCGCTTTATTTTGAAGCGCGTGGCGAAAGCGTGAAGGGCTTGTTTGCCGTCGCTGAGGTGATCATGAACCGCGTCGACAGCCGCCGCTATCCCAACAGCGTTTGTGGCGTGATCAATCAGGGAACAGGGCGCAAATACGCCTGTCAGTTCACTTATACCTGTGATGGTTGGCCCGAGGTTATTAATGAACCCGCGGCCTTTGCAAAGGTGGCGAAAGTGGCCAAAATCCTGATCAATGGTGCAGATCGTCCGCTGACATTGGGGGCGACACATTACCATACCAAGGCTGTGAACCCGTCTTGGGCGCGTAAATTCCCACGCACGGCCACCATCGGATTTCATCACTTTTACCGCCAACCGGTCCGCACCGCGTCCAACTAACGTCGTAGCGAGCGCAATGACTGCCGCCTTTGCGACCCTTGCGCGGGGACGTATGGCCTAGTATGCGGCACATGCCCCTTTGGACGACGTGACTATGACCGATGAAATACGCCTTGCGTTTGCACACCCTAGCGAACGCGCAGAAGCCAGCGCCAGCACCCATTTTGATCGCATTTCGCTTAGCGACTATACGGTTGAGGTGGAAATTGGGGCATTCCAACTTGAACGTGGCACGCTGCAACGCGTCAAATTCAACATTGTTGTAGAGGTAGCACCGCTCACTGGCCCCATCGACGATGATGTGGACCGCATCCTGTCCTATGACCGCGTGACCGAGGCGATCGGGATTGAGCTGGAGGCAGAGCGGATCAATCTGCTGGAAACCTTGGCCGCGCGTGTGGCTGAACGGATTTTGCTAGAACCGCAGGCAGAACGCGTCTTCGTGCGTATTGAAAAACTGGACCGCGGTCCCTTCGCGCTTGGCGTGGAAATCGTACGGTCCCGTGACGGTGTGTCTAATGCGGGCCAAACCCACCAAGAGGCACCGCACCCCCGCGTCGTTTATCTGTCCAACGATGCAATTGCTTCGGACAATCTGAAGGGGTGGATCGATGATCTGGCCGCCCGCGACGCGCCGTTGATCATATGCGTGGGCACGGGTGATGCGCCGTCGCCTCAAACAGGTCACGCCATGACCCAGCGCCGCATTGATCTGCTGGCGATTGAGCAAAACGCATGGATGCTGGCCGTCCGCGATCTGCGTTGCAAGGTGGTCGAGACCCGCACAGAGCTGGATTGGGCGATGAAGAACGGCCAGATTTGCGTATGGGCCCCGTCCAAGATCGTGCTCGACGCGGTTGATGGCCCATCGGTGGGCCCGCAAGATGGTGCCGCATTGGCCAATTGGTTCGCGCAAGAAATGCAAGCCAAGGCGCTGTTCGTTATCGGTGCCGATGCGCCCGACACGCCGCTGCCGGTGCAGGCGATGCCCGTGGATCGGTCGCGCCTGCCATGACCGACATCTATTACCAGCCGGTGCTTCAAACGGGATCACCGCGACCTGCGGGTGCCTTTGCAATCGGGTGGTGTTGGTTTGACCGCGTCATTGAACACAAGCGCGGCGCGGACCCCGTCTATGTGAATGCCGCATCCATTCCTGCGGATGTGTTGCAACGGTTGACTGCGCTGCGCGCGCCGATCGCCGGACTGTCAATGGACGCGCCGCGCATCATGGGGATTTTGAACGTCACGCCCGACAGCTTTTCTGACGGCGGTAAATTCACGAACCCCGACGTCGCGGTCGGTCACGCCTTGGCGATGGCTGCAGACGGGGCCGACATTCTTGATATCGGGGGCGAAAGCACACGACCGGGCGCGGCAACGGTCGAGGTTGATGCAGAAGTCGCCCGCACCGCCCCAGTTATTGCGGCCATCCGTGCGGCGACACATTGTCCGATTTCGATTGATACGCGCAAGGCACGGGTGGCACAGGCCGCGATGGATGCTGGCGCCGATTTGATCAATGATGTGGCCGCGATGACCTTTGATCCGGCCATCGCGCAGGTCGCGGCATCTACCGGCGCGCCAGTTTGCCTGATGCATGCCAAGGGTGACCCCGCGACGATGCAAGATGATCCGGCCTACGATAATGTCCTGCTGGATGTGTATGATTTCTTGGTTGCAAGGGTAGAAGCCGCTGAGGCAGCGGGCATCCCGCGTCATCTGATTGTTGTTGATCCCGGTATCGGGTTTGGCAAAACGCTGGACCATAACCTGACGCTGCTGCGCGGATTGCCGCTGTTTCACGCAATCGGCTGCCCTGTGTTGTTGGGCGCATCGCGCAAACGATTTATTGGGACACTCGGGGATGCGCCGGATGCGGGCGACCGGATGCCGGGGTCTGTTGCGGTTGCGCTACACGGGGTTGCATCCGGGGTGCAATTTCTGCGTGTCCACGATATACGTGAGACAAGACAGGCGCTACGCCTGCAAATGGTAGTAATGGGTAGGTTATAATGGGTCGTGAGTTTTTTGGCACCGATGGTGTGCGTGGTTTGGCAAATACATATCCGATGACGGCAGATATGGCATTGAAAATCGGGGCTGCTGCGGGGCGCTATTTCCGCAGCGGCGGGTCCAACGGACACCGCGTTGTGATTGGCAAAGATACCCGTCTGTCCGGCTATATGTTTGAAAATGCACTGACGGCTGGTCTGACGTCGACGGGGATGAATGTGCTTTTGCTCGGGCCTGTGCCCACGCCTGCGGTTGGTCTGCTGACCACATCCATGCGTGCTGATGTCGGCATTATGATTTCAGCGAGCCACAACCCGCATCACGATAACGGGATCAAATTCTTTGGTCCCGACGGGTTTAAGCTGTCCGATGAGGCCGAGTTGGAAATCGAAGCCTTGATCGCAAGCGAGATTGAACCCGCCCAAGCCGTGAACATTGGCTGCGCCAAGCGTATCGACGACGGGCGTTTTCGCTATGCAGAGCGGATCAAGGGGACGTTCCCCCATGGTTGCCGATTGGACGGGCTAAAGGTCGTTATCGACTGTGCCAACGGGGCCGCGCACCGCGTCGCGCCTGATGTTCTTTGGGAACTAGGCGCGACGGTTATTCCAGTGGGCGTGTCGCCGGACGGCTATAATATCAACGAAGGATGCGGATCGACGTCGCCCATGACGGCCGCGGAAACCATCGTCAGCCATGGTGCCGATGTCGGTATCTGTCTGGATGGTGATGCGGACCGTATTATGATCCTTGACGAGAATGGCAAGGTTGCGGACGGCGATCAGATCATGGCGCTTTTTGCGCAACGCTGGGCGGCGCAGGGGCGTCTGAACGGCGATACGCTGGTCGCGACCGTGATGTCGAA
Source organism: Yoonia sp. (assembly GCA_029250945.1). Classification (GTDB taxonomy): domain Bacteria; phylum Pseudomonadota; class Alphaproteobacteria; order Rhodobacterales; family Rhodobacteraceae; genus Yoonia. Next base: position 15,676 of record JAQXEG010000037.1, on the reverse strand, counting down.
CCTTGGTCTGGAACGGCATATGCAGTCGCTTTGCTTGCATCTGAAACGCACAAACGTCGGTGACCGCTATGTGGTCGAGGCGATGCGCGCGGGTGGTTTTAACCTTGGCGGTGAACAGTCGGGTCATATCGTGATGACAGACTATGCCACGACGGGCGATGGCCTGTTGGCTGGCTTGCAGTTTTTGTCTGCGATGACGGAAACTGGCCTGAAGGCAAGCGGGCTGACCACCAGCTTTGAAACGGTGCCGCAGCTGCTAAAGAATGTGCGGTTTGAGGCGGGACAGACCCCGTTGGAGGCCGCAAAAGTGCAGGCTGTTATTGCCGATGCAGAGGCGAAGCTGGTCGGTAAGGGCCGGTTGTTGATCCGCAAATCGGGCACAGAACCCTTGGTCCGCGTGATGGCCGAATGCGAAGATCCGGATCTGTTGGCGCAGGTCGTTGACGGTATCGTGGCCGAGGTCGAAGCCGCCGTTTAACGGGCAAGGATTTTGCGCAGGCTGCCCCATTGGCTGATCATCAGACCAATCAGGATAAGCCCGAGTGCCACAAAGAACCGTAGCGGCAGGATTTCTGACAAAACCCACGCGCCAAAAATCATGGACCAGACGGGGACCTGATAGTTCACGAGGGTCATGAAAACCGCGCCTGCTGTGCGGATGGTGAACACCCTCAGCAATGCGGCCAGCGCTGTCGGGACAATCCCAAGGAATATGATTGCGCCGGTCGAGACGCGGTCTGTCATCTGTGGCACACCTTCGACGATTAGCATCGCGGGTATCAGGGCGGCCGCACCCACGACCAAGAGCAAGGCAGCCATTGTGATGGAATCGATGGGCGGGCAGCGCCGCGTCATGATGCTTGAGATCGCGTAAGATAGTGATGCGGCGAGGCAGGCAAGCTGGCCCAGCGGCTCCCATCCGGTGCCGATCCGCAGGACGGACGGGCCGATCAGGACAATTGCCCCGACAAATCCAAGGGTGACCCCGATCAGATTGCGCGCGCTGAGCTTTTCATCCGTAAAGATATGCGCGAGCGGCAACACGAAAAGCGGCAAGGCGGCCATGGAAATACCCGCAAAGGCGGATGGCACATATTGCTGACCCCAACTGAGAAGCGCGAAGGGCAGGGCGGTGTTCAACAGGCCGATCACGACCAGATATTTGCACAGGCGTCGGTCAAACTGTGGCAAAGGCCGCTGCATGGCCCGCATCAGGATCAACAATGCAATGGCGCCAAGCGTTGTACGTGCGCAGGCAACTGTTAGCGGGCCATAGCCACGCAAGGCGATAGTGACGACCATAAATGTCCCGCCCCAGATGATCCCAAGGGCGAGGATAGAGAGCCAGTTGCTAAGTGTGGGTGTCTGCATATTGCTGTTTCATCATGGGCGCGTCCAACTGTCCACGAAAAAGGGCGCCCCGATTGGGACGCCCCGTTGATGGGTTAAAACCCATCCTATGCAGATGCGCTTAGTTCTTCGCTTTGTCGACCATTTTGCCTGCTGCGATCCATGGCATCATGTCGCGCAGCTTACCGCCGACGACTTCGATCTGATGCTCGTCGTTGGAACGACGGGACGCTTTGATTGTTGGCTGGCCAACAGCGTTTTCGAGCATGAAGTCACGCACAAATTTGCCGGACTGGATGTCGTCCAAAACGCCCTTCATGCGCGCCTTGGTCTCGTTATATGGCAGGATGCGTGGGCCGGAGACGTACTGGCCGTATTCTGCTGTGTTGGAGATGGAGTAATCCATGTTGGCGATGCCGCCTTCATAGATCAGGTCAACGATCAGCTTGGTTTCGTGCAGGCATTCGAAGTAAGCCATTTCAGGCTCGTAGCCAGCTTCAACAAGGGTTTCAAAGCCCATGCGGATCAGTTCAACAATACCGCCGCATAGAACAGCCTGTTCCCCAAAGAGGTCGGTTTCGCATTCCTGACGGAAGTTGGTTTCAATGATGCCGGAACGACCGCCGCCGATGGCGGAGCAGTAGGACAAGCCGATGTCTTGGGCTTTGCCGGATGCGTCAGTGTGAACCGCGATCAGGCAAGGCACACCGCCGCCTTTGGTGTATTCGCCGCGCACTGTGTGGCCTGGACCCTTTGGCGCCATCATGATGACGTCAACGCCTTCTTTCGGCTCGATCAGGCCGAAGTGCACGTTCAGGCCGTGGGCGAATGCAATAGCTGCACCTGGCTTGATGTTGTCGTGCACGTATTTCTTGTATGTCTCTGCCTGCAGTTCGTCGGGCATGGTGAACATGATGACGTCGCACCATGCTGCTGCCTCGGCGATGCCCATAACCTTGAGGCCTTCGCCTTCGGCTTTGGCTTGGGAAGGGGAGCCTTCACGCAGTGCCACCACGAGGTTTTTCGCACCGCTATCGCGCAGGTTCAGCGCGTGGGCGTGGCCCTGAGAGCCGTAGCCCAGAATGGCAACTTTTTTGTCTTTGATCAGGTTCACATCGCAATCGCGATCGTAATAAACGCGCATGGTGGCGGTCCTTTGGTTGGTTGAGGTTGCCGTGAGGTATAGCAGAGCCTGCACATGTGGGCAGGTTTGAATTTTGTATATTTATGCTCAGAAGAAGATTGTTATGCGTTGAATTTATAATTAATGTATTTTTTATGCTAGATGACGTTTCCCGCGCGATATTGCGCCACCTTCAGGATGATCCCACGCTGACAGCCCCTGATTTGGCGGGGCTGACTGGTGTGACGGCTGGCAAAGTTGCGCGGCGGTTAGACAGATTGTCAGAAGATGGGGTGTTGCTGGGCCAATCGGTTGTGATTGATTGGGCCGCCTTGGGCTATGCCTTCAAAGTGTCGTTGCGGGTGACATTGGATAAAACGCAGGCCCGCGCATTTGATGATTTTCTGGCGGCGGCGCGCCGTGTGCCGGAGGTGATTGAGCTACAGACGTTTCTGGGGCGTGTGGATGTGCGTCTGTCACTCGTGGCGCGTGATTTGCCGCATTATCAGGCGCTGTATCGTGATCAGGTTCTGACCTTGCCGCATATCGCGGATATTGAGGCGCTGATGACAGTGGCGACGGTGAAATCGGATCGGGTGCTGCCCCTATGACCCCCGATGATCTGGATCTTGAGATTTTGCGCGCCCTCCAGCGGGATGCGAGCCAAACCAGCAGCCAACTAAGCCGCAGGTTTGACGTCAGCCAGCCCGCGATTTGGCGGCGTATCAAACGGTTGCAGGATGCTGGCATTATCGCTGGACGGCGGCTGATGTTGGACGCGGAAAAGTTGGGGTTTGGCGTGACTGTGTTTCTGGGCGTCAAGTTGGCGACCAAGGGGCGTGTCAGCCTTGAGGATTTTGAGCGCACGGTTGGCGCGATCCCAGAGGTGCAGACGGTCGAGCATGTGCTGGGGTTATACGATTACCGCTTGCGCGTTGTGGCCCGTGATTTGGCGGATTTTGAGCGTGTTCTGCGCCGCCGCATCATGACCTTGCCGGGGGTTGGCGATGTTGAGGCGAATGTACTTTTGTCCGAGGAACGGTTGAACGGCCCGCTTTAGCTTTGCTTTGCAGCTGTGCCGAGGCCAAGCGCCATCAGCTGCTTGCGAATTGGTTTTGCGCCATAGATCGCCTTGATCCCAGCGACGCGCAGGTCCTGAAGGATCGGACTGCCTGCGATGGATGCGCGGTTCAGCGCGTCCACACCGGCCACGCGCAGCTTCATGTCCTTGGTCCGCGCCGCCGCATATGCATCAAGCATCTCAGCGCCGCCTAAATCGTCAGAGGCGACTGCGAGGTCGAGCAGACAGTGCAGATCGGCGAGTGACATGTTCAGACCTTGCGCCCCGATAGGGGGCATCACATGCGCGGCCTCTGCCACTAGGGCGGTGCGCGGGCCGGTCAGGGATGTGGCCTGCTGGCTGATGATCGGCCATGCGATGCGCCTCGAAACGGGCACCAGATCGCCGAACATTCCCCCCGAACGCGCGGTGGCGGCGGCGGCAAAGTCAGCGTCATCCAGTTTGGTCAGCGCGGTGATGTCTGGGCCGTTGTCCATCCAGACAACGGATGAACAGGGCCGCCCGTCGTGGTCGGGCAGGGGAACAAGGGTGAAGGGGCCGCCGCTGCGGTGGATTTCCGTGGAAACATTGTCGTGTGGGGCGTCATGGGTCACGGCAAAAATCAGCGCCTTTTGTCCGTAACGCGTTGTTTTCGCGTCGATCCCTGCGGCCTTGCGCACGGCAGAGTTACGGCCATCTGCGCCAATGACTAGTTTACAGGTGACCCGCTGGTCGTCGGTAAGCTGGGCGATTGCATGTTTGGTGCGCCCGACCATACCCGCGAACCCGACACCGCCAAGGAAGGTGACGTTTGGCAGCTCAGATAGTCGCGTCATCATTTCGCGCCGCAACAGCCAGTTGGGCAGGTTCCACCCGAATGGCGCATCCGAGATATCAGCCGCATCAAAGGCAGCGGTAGTGCGCACCGTTCCATCTGGCCCGCTGGCATCGGTGATTTGCATGACCTGCAACGCGGTTGCATGTGGGGCCAGTCCCGCCCAGATGCCCGCGCGATCTAGAAACTGCTGTGCGGGTTGCAAAAACGCGGTGGTGCGCAGGTCGGCGTCTGGGTCGTCTGCGGTTGTCACAGGGGGGGTCGGGTCGACGATCAACACGTCGAAACCAGCGGTGCCAAATGCCGCCGCCGCAGTTAGCCCCGCAACGCCGCCGCCCGAAATCAGAATATCACATGTGCTACGATCCATAAACTAGACATAGGTCCAGCTGGCACCTTGGGAAACCCCTGATTGACCATTGCGACATTTCGCCAGTGACGCCTGCCGCGTTGCCCGCTAGGGTGGCCCCAAGATGAAAGGCCACCCCGATGCAAGACCCCCGCGCGCCACAAAAAGATGCTTATGCGATGATCCTCGATGCGATTGACAGCCATGTCTATCAACCGGGCGACCGGCTTGTGGAAAGTGAGCTTGCGGATCGTTTTGGCGTTTCGCGCACGCCCATCCGCGAGGCGTTGCAGCGGTTGGAAACCCAGAACCTTTTGACCCGCGACGGGCGGTCGTTGATCGTCGCCTCGCTGGATCATAACCAACTGGCCGAGCTGTATGTTGTGCGTGGTGAGCTTGAAGGGATGGCCGCCCGTCTTGCCGCCCGCCACGCCACCCCCGAAGAGGTCGGCGTGCTGCGCGATATGCTGGCAGAGGATACGCTGCTGATGGGTGATCCGTTTGCGCTAAGCCGTGCGAACCGGCGGTTTCACAAACAAATTCACCTTGCATCCCACAACCGGTTTTTGGTGCAGCAACTGGACCTTGTGCATCGGTCAATGGCGCTTTTGGCGACGACGTCGCTTGCCGCTGAGGGGCGGGTCGCGGGCACGTTGGAGGAACATAGCCGCATCGTGGATGCGATTGCAGATGGTGATGGTGATCGGGCCTATGCCGCCCTACGCGATCATATTTCCAAGGCGTTTGTCACCCGTCTGAAGCTGGATGCGACGGCGATGGAGTAGCGTCTGGCAACAGCACCCCATGGGTCGTCCTCTCCCAATAATAAGGTTTCCACGCCAGTTCCATCAGCCCCTTATAAGCAGCAACAGCAGCCAGCGGGAAATATAGCTGCAGCGTCAGCGCCCATTTGATCAACCATGATTGGCCCGCCGACCGCAGTGCCGCCGCCGCGACCAGTAGGTTCACCAGTTCCGAGGCAAAGAAAATGCCCGCCAGCACCCAAAATCCGACGGGCGATAGCAGCGCCTCTAACGGGTGGTAGATGCCAAACGGCACCAGCCAGAACGACCACAATACGGTGGCCAAAACGAATTTCGAAAGCGTTCCGGCAAACAAAAGCTGCACACCAAAGAACCGTTTTGCCCCCAGATCAGACCAGAGCTGTCGTGGCTCGCGCATATGCACGGCGTAGGTGATGGCATATCCCTTCAGCCAGCGGGACCGTCATTTGATCCAAGGCCAAAAGCGGCCATTCGCCTCTTCTTGTGTCACGGTGTTGATCAATTCGGTGCGGTAGCCTGCACGGGCGAGGCGCACGCCCAAATTGGCGTCCTCGGTCACGTTATGGGCGTCCCAACCGCCGAGTTCCTCAAGCGTGTTGCAGCGAAAAAACAGGGTGGTTCCGCCAAGCGGGACGACAAGCCCCAGTTTTTCCATTCCGGGCAGAAGCATCCGAAACCAGCTCGCGTATTCGATGGTAAAACAATGGGTTAGCCATTTTGCACTGTCGTTGTAGTAGTCCAGCAAGCCTTGCAGGCAGGCCACCTCTGGTCCGCGTTCCGCAAAGCGTTGTGCAATCTGCCGCAGCTGATCGGGGGCGGGGGCATCTTCGGCGTCATACACGCTGATAATCGTGCCTTGGGCGAAATCCAACGCGTAATTTAGCGCTCGGGGCTTGGTGCGCAGCGTCCCATGCGGGAATATGACAGGACGCATCCATGTGGGCAGTACGGTGTCGCCTAATGCCTCACGCGTGGTGATATCGCCGCTTTCGGTGACCAGGCAAACATCGCACAATTCGCGTGGGTAATCCAAATCTGACAGCCGCGCGAGAAGGTGCTGTGCGATTGCGGTTTCTTTGAACAAGGGGATCAGAACTGTGATTTTGGGCAAGCGGGCCTGCAATGTGCGCGTGGCGGTTTTGTTTTTGCTGCTGCGCGTATGAACAATCGCCGCCACGGCCTTTAGCAATGTGGACAGGATCATGATGCTGATGGTCCAGCCGTAGATGGCCGCCGTCGGCGCGAAAACCGCGCACAGGATGAGTGTGATCAACGCGCTGACCCCGATCCAACCGGCACGTTTTGCGTTCCATGTGCGGCTGCTTTGCGTGGCGGTGACTTTGGTTTCGGCGGCTTTGCTTAGCTCAGTGCGGCGCATAGCGGCGACTGACTTTTCCAGATAGTCGCGGGATGTGACGGCCATACGTAGCAGACCGAATGTATCGGACATATCCGCAGTCTGGCGATCAAATTGATCCGGTTTATCAGTTAAAACAACGATTTGTCCGCCCATCATACGCCATGGTAAAACGCCTGTCCGGATTGCGTTGGCGGCACCATAGGTGTCAAGAAGTGACGCATCGGGGGGGCAATTCACACGGGTTCACAAATCGCGCTTGATACAGCGTGGAATAGGCCTGTGCGATGGTGAAATGTGCGACCTCGAATTTCGATATCAGCACATCGGCTGTCCGCAGGTCCTGACGCTGGGCGATGGTTTCGGCACTGAACCCGTCCGCTTGATCAAGCACACCGCAATCCACCAACAGCGGTATAAGCGGGCCAAGCGATGGCCTGACCCAACCTGTGTCGGTCAAAATGCGCGGAGCGGTGGCCACATGGAACCCCTAATGAAAGAGGTCACCATGCAAACTCTTCGTTAACACACCGTTAACGTGTGTTAAGCCGAGCGTGCGGCCATGGCATCCGCGAAACGCTCAAACAGATAGAAACTGTCTTGTGGCCCCGGGCTTGCTTCTGGGTGGTGCTGGACGCTGAACACGGGCCGGTCATCCATGCGGATACCGCAGTTGGACCCGTCGAACAGGGATACATGGGTTTCGGTCACGCCGTTGGGCAGGGTCTGGCTATCGACCGCAAAGCCGTGATTCATCGACGTGATTTCGACCTTGCCCGTTTCATAGTCTTTGACGGGGTGGTTCGCGCCATGGTGGCCGTGGTTCATTTTGACCGTCTGCGCACCAAGCGCGAGCGCGAGCATCTGATGCCCAAGACAAATCCCAAACACAGGCAGATCGGTTTGTGACAACACGTCCTTGATCATTGGCACGGCATAAGCGCCGGTTGCCGCAGGATCACCTGGACCGTTGGATAAAAACACACCGTCTGGATTGTGGGACAACACGTCCTCGGCTGTGGCTGTGGCGGGCAGGACGGTAACATCACAACCTGCAGAGGCAAGACAGCGCAGGATGTTGTGTTTCGCGCCATAGTCGATCGCGACGACCTTATGCACAGGGGCGGTCTGGGGTTTGTACCCTTCGGGCCAAGCCCACCGCATTTCGTTCCAGTGATAGGACTGTGCGCAGGTCACGTCCTTGGCCAGATCAAGCCCGACAAGGCCGCTGAATGCGCGGGCTTTTTCCACAAGGGCGGCAATGTCGAAGTTGCCATCGGGATCGTGGGCCAGCGCGACATGTGGCGCGCCCTGTTGGCGGATCGCGCGCGTTAGGCGCCGTGTATCAACGCCGCCCATCCCAATGCGGCCGCGGCTTTCGAGCCATGGACCCAATTCTTGGGTCGCGCGCCAGTTGGACGATTGTGTCGGGTCCCATTTCACGATCATGCCAGCAGACACGGGGTCCGCAGTTTCGTCGTCTTCGGGTGTGACACCTGTGTTCCCGATGTGGGGGAAGGTGAATGTCACGACTTGGCCCGCATAGGACGGGTCGGTCATGATTTCCTGATAGCCGGTCATCGCGGTGTTAAAGCAAAGCTCTGCCGCGGTTTCGCCTGTTGCCCCAAAGCCGTGACCGTAAAAAACAGTGCCGTCGGCAAGTGCCAAACACGCAGTGGGTTTCATTTGTTCAGATTGCGCCATCTTCATACATCCCCATGCAGCCAAATTGTTGTGGGGTTTATGCCCGCAGGCCGCTCGGGTCAAGGGATCAAATGCCAATAAAACCTAGCGTGAAACCGGAAAGTCAGGTGGTTGTCACCCTGTGCTGATCCCCCTATATTCGTGGCTCTATTTGAACAAACTTTGGAACTGACTATGGACATGCGACACCGGATTTCGACCGCCCTAAAGGATGCGATGAAGTCAAAAGAGGCAGATCGCCTGTCGACGCTGCGTTTGATTAACGCCGCAATCAAGGACCGCGATATTGCGTTGCGTGGCACGGATGCGGAAACCGATGGTGTGTCCGACGATGATATCCTTGGTATCCTTGGGAAGATGGTCAAACAGCGCCAAGAAAGTGCGCGCGCCTATGAAGAGGGCGGTCGCTTGGAATTGGCAGCCAAGGAGTTGTCGGAAATTCGCATTATCGAGGATTTCTTGCCACGTCAGTTGTCAGAGGCTGAAACCGCGGCCATTGTGGACAAAGCCATTGCGACAGTCGGTGCCGAAAGCTTGCGGGACATGGGCAAAGTGATGGCAGACCTCAAGGGTGCCTACGCCGGCCAGATGGATTTTGGCAAAGTCGGCCCGATGGTGAAATCCCGTTTGGGATGATGGGTTAAAACCCATCCTACGTGGCCCCACGACCTAGTACAGACATGAGTTCGCCATAGAGCGCCTTGCGTTCTTCGATACTGAGGAAGGCGCCGATCTCAACCTCGCGCGCGCCGCCTTGTAGGGTCAGGTAGTATTCGACTGGACCTGATGTTGGGTGGAACACGACTTGCGCCCAATAGCGGTTTGCAGTCCAGTCGCGCATCGGTTTGCCCGGATCATGTCGTTCCAGCGTGGCGGTGTCCGCTGTCAGTGTCAGCGTCTCAAGCACACCGCCAGAGTTGTAGCTGTGGCGCAGGGCGAACCATATGCCAGTCAGCATCAGCGCAAAAAATGGCAATATCCCCCAAAGCACGGGTGAGCCCAGAAGTGCGATCATGGGCAGCACGACAATCGTGGCAGTCGCCCCGAAGAAAAGCACGAAGTCCTTTTTCAGCAATGAGCGATAGGGCCAGAGGTTCAATACCTCTGTGTCATCGCGTTCTTTTGTCCATTCATACGGCATGACCACATTCTAGCTGATTGGCGGCCTGCGTCCACTGCGACGCCCTGTCGCCCCTGCAACGAAAAAGGGCCCCGCGATTGCGGAGCCCTTTGTTTGTTTTGAACGGACCACGCTTAGTGTGCGTGGCCTTTGTCCCAGTCTTCCTGCTTTGGCAGGGTTTCGAACGTGTGCTCTGGTGGTGGGCATGGCAATGTCCATTCCAGCGTATCGGCATATTCGTTCCATGGGTTGTTCTCTGTCACGCGACGACCGCGGGTCAGCGTGTAAGCCATCACACCGATAAAGAACAAGAACGATGCGAACGACAGGAATGCGCCCCAAGAGGACAGATAGTTCCATGTTGCGTAGGCATCCGGATAGTCGATGTAGCGACGTGGCATACCCTGACGACCCAAAAAATGCTGCGGGAAGAACGTCAGGTTGGCCCCTATGAACATCGCCCAGAAGTGCAGCTTGCCTGCCCATTCAGGATACATGCGGCCCGACATCTTTGGCAGGTAGAAGTAGATACCTGCAAAGATCGAGAACACCGCACCCAGCGACATCACGTAGTGGAAGTGCGCCACAACATAATAGGTGTCGTGGTAAACCCGGTCGACGCCGGCCTGTGACAGTACGATGCCTGTTACCCCACCAACGGTGAAGAGGAACAAGAAGCCCATCGCCCACAGCATTGGTGTTTTAAACTCGACCGAGCCGCCCCACATGGTCGCGATCCAACTAAAGATCTTGACCCCCGTGGGCACCGCAATGACCATTGTTGCCAGCATAAAATAGGACTGCTGTGTCAGGGACATACCGACGGTGTACATGTGGTGTGCCCAAACGACGAAGCCCAACACACCAATCGCAACCATCGCGTAAACCATTGGCAGGTAGCCAAAGATCGGCTTGCGTGAGAACGTCGCGATGACGTGGCTAATGATACCAAAGCCGGGAATGACGATGATGTACACTTCAGGGTGACCAAAGAACCACAGGATGTGCTGATACAGGATCGGATCACCGCCGCCTTCTGGTTGGAAGAAGGTTGTGCCAAAGTTCCGGTCGGTCAGCAGCATTGTGATCGCGCCAGCCAAGACGGGCAGGGCCAGAAGGATCAACCATGCGGTCACGAAGATGGACCATGCAAACAGCGGCACCTTGTGCAGCGTCATGCCTGGTGCGCGCATGTTCAGGAATGTGGTGATCATGTTGATCGCGCCCAGAATGGACGACGCACCCGACAGGTGGACCGCAAAGATCGCCAGATCCATCGACATACCAGCCTCGGATGTGGACAGCGGCGGGTAAAGAACCCAACCAACGCCGGACCCTAGCTGGCCGTTGCCACCCGGTGCCAGCATGGATGCGACACCAAGAGATGTGCCCGCGACATACATCCAGAACGACAGGTTGTTCAGACGCGGAAACGCCATATCCGGCGCACCGATCTGCAACGGCATAAAGTAGTTACCAAACCCGCCAAACAGCGCAGGAATAACAACAAAGAACATCATAAGAACGCCGTGATACGTGATCATTACGTTCCAAAGATGTCCGTTTGGCGTACATTCAGAAGCAGCATCCGCGATGAAACGTGCGCCTTCTGTACACATGTACTGCACACCGGGTTCCATCAGCTCGAGGCGCATGTAAACGGTGAAGGCTACGGAAATAAACCCGACGACGCCCGAGACAAAAAGGTACAGAATACCGATATCTTTGTGGTTGGTGGACATGAACCACCGGGTAAAGAACCCCCGGTCGTCTTCGTGATCATGGCCGTGAATGGCTGCATCTGCCATGTGGCTCTCCTCAGTTTGGCTACATCAACAACCGTGCGCGAGTCGCACTGCGCCCGATTGGTTTGAATGGGTTCTAGAACACCGCGCCCTTCGGGGCAATATTTCATCGTGTCCTTAGGATGGGTTAATTTGGCGCACCCCAACGAAAAAATTGTGACGCTGGGCGATTCACAATGTTGCAACCTTTGCGCGTTTACAGTGGCGGAAGATAATCGAGGTGCGGGATGAAGGGTCTTCGGGTTTACGCCACATTGTCGCGGTTTAGCGGCATGACCTACGGGTCCAAAATCGTCTTGATCAGGGGATTTGGTGCGCTGTTGCCGATCGCGGTCTTGTGCGGGTTGGCGGACAACGACTTGCGGGCCGAGGGCGCCCGGATTGATCCCGCGCTCGTTGGGTTGTTTGTGCTGTTGCTGGTGTCTTTTGCAGGCACGGTTACGGGGCTACGTTTTTTTTGGTCCGCCCCATGGAAATGACGGGAGCGGCGATGCGTGGATATGGCGAAAGCCGCGCCATGCCTGATCTGCCGACCCATTTCCTAGATGATGTTGGCGTCTTGATGGCCGACACACAAATGACGATCACGCAATTGGATGGCGCGTTACAGCATCTTGAGCGGTTTGATCCTGTTACGGGGGTCTTGAACCGGACCGGACTGGCGGCGCATTTACGTGGGCAGCCGCCGGAGAGGTATTTTCTGCTGGTAATTCGTTTTTGTAACGGAAGCGTGGCGAAAACAGATTGCGAGGCGGGGCATTATGATCAGGTGCACCGCGTGCTGGTGAAGCGAATGGCTTTGCAGTTTGGTACAAACCTACGCGCCCGTGTGGGCGAGCTGGATTATATCATCGTCATGCCCAAAACCACAGAACCGCGCGAGGCTGGCGTGTTTCGCCTGCGGGCATCACTGGATGTCATGTCGGCCGACGTGGGATTTGGTGTGAACCGGGTTTGTCCCGAATTGACGGCGGGTGTGGCGCCGCCAGAGGCTGATGTCATGGCGTCCATTGATACAGCCTTGGCCACCGCCTGCACTGCAAGCCTTTCAAGCCCGATTGCTGTTCATTCCGCGCAAGAACAAGACAAATTGGGTAGCGATTCTGTGCTGGAGAAAGAGCTGCGCTTTGCCATTTCCAATGATGAATTGGTGTTGCATTTTCAGCCTGTCATGGACACTCAACAGCAGCGCGCAATTGGGGCAGAGGCGCTTTTGCGTTGGAATAGCCCCTACAGGGGTCTTGTCCCCCCGGTCAATTCATCCCTTTGGCAGAGGCGTCTGGTCTGATTGATCCCATCGTGATGTGGGTCCTGCGCAAGGCCTGTGCAACGCTGGCTGAATAGGGCCCTGATATGTCGGTGGCCATTAACCTAGCTGCGCGACAATTTATGGATCCGCATCTGGATCGCCACGTCGCCGAGGCTATTGCCGACGCGGGTATTGACGGATCACAGTTAGAAATTGAGCTAACCGAAACGGTCGCAACGGTGGATCACAGTTACACGCTGCGTACATTCGATAAATTGCGCGCGCTTGGTGTTCGGCTGGCGATTGATGATTTCGGGACGGGTTATGCGTCGATGAGCATGCTGCATAAACTGCCGTTTCAAAAGCTTAAGATCGACCGTGAGTTTGTAACCAATGTGAATAGTACAACCGATAAGCAAGCGATCTGCACGTCATTGATTGCGCTTGGGTCCGGCCTTGGCTTGTCGGTTCTGGCTAAAGGGACCGAGACGTTGGCAGAGGTCGAATTCCTGCGCGCGTGCGGCTGTCACCTGTTCCAAGGCTATTATTTTTCGCGCCCCGTACCCGCGGAGGTGATCCAAGGCAGGTTTATATAATTATCGCAATTGAAGGCAGCTTAGTCCGGCGATGGAAACGCATCGTTGAACGTCTGTCGCAACATGACATCCAGATCATCCATTGTGACAGGCAGCCCCAAATCAACAAGGGACGTCACCCCGTGGCCGTTAATGCCGCAGGGGACGATGCCATCAAAATGGCCAAGGTCCGGTTCGACATTGATCGACAACCCGTGAAAACTGATCCATTTGCGCAACCGGATGCCGAGGGCCGCGATTTTATCGTCACGCGGCGTGCCATCGGGCAGATCCGGCAAATCGGGCCGTGCGACCCAGACACCGACACGCCCGTCGCGGCGTTGGCCATCGATATTGAAACCAGCCAGCGTCCGGATGATCCAGTACTCGATCTGGCGGACAAATGCGCGGACATCATGACCGCGTTTGCCCACGTCGAGCATCAGATAGACAACACGTTGCCCTGGACCATGATAGGTATATTCGCCGCCGCGACGGGCCTCAAACACCGGAAACTGGTCATGGTCGAGCAGGTCACTGTCCTTGGCGGAGGTGCCTGCGGTGTATAGCGGTGGATGTTCGACGAGCCAGATCGCCTCAGGGGCGGTGCCGATTGCAATTTTTGCGACCCTGTCTTCCATGAACGCGATTGCTTCGGGGTAGGGGGTCAACCCTGGGGATGTGATCCATTCAACCATATGCGTCACGGCAAAAAGCCGGCCTTTTTGAGGACAGGGACGTAGCGGCGGCTGGCCGGCACATCGCGCCCGTTGTGGAGTGTGAGAATTGCGCGGTCGGCGTCGCGACGCGCCGATTGGATGGCATCGCGGGCGACCCAATGGGACCTATGCACCTGAAAGCCCGCCGTTGGGTCGGTTTCACGCATCGCATCGCGCAGGCGCATCAGAACCATCTCGGACCCATTGGTGGTCTCAATCCGGACGTAGTGGTCCTCGACACTCAGGCACAACAGCGCGCCGCGTTTGTCGAATGGCAACCGATCAAGGATCGCAGGCATGCGCGGCGTTGCATCGGTTGTCCCACCGTTTGCGAAAAAGAAGATGAACGATACAATCGCGGCAACAGCAAAGATGCTGCCAAAATACATCGGCATGTCGACAGCGGCGGGAACATATTGAAATGTCACGGCATTTATCGCACCCACGATGACTGTCACAGCGATACCGGTTAGTACCGTGTTGGTCGCACATAGTCGGCTGATTGACCACGCAGCCCCATGTTGCGCACGTAAATACCCGTTAATGATCGCGCCAGCGCTATAGGTCGTTAGCACGACAGCCGTCCAATAGATAAGCTGCAACCTGATGCTTAACTGCGCGCCGACATCAAATGGCGACATCAACAACAGGATTATGATCACCCCGCCAAAGATCGCGGCGGCGATTGGCGATGTTATTTCACGCCGCCATTCACGTATCGCAAGCTGCAAAGCGCCTTTATTCACGAAGAATACCTTTCGTTTGCGAAGTGAAACTTGGTGCAGGGTCGCATCGTCTTTCATGGATAGGGCATCGACGTCCTCTTGCCAATCCAAGGAACACACCAATGACATTCGCACCGTATCTGACCGCAGAGCCGCATATCCAATTCCACATTGCCGCCGCCATTCTGGCGCTGTGCATCGGACCGGTCGCCCTGTACCGCAAACGCAGGGATCGGGTCCATAAAATCATCGGCTATACATGGGTGACGCTGATGGCCTTGGTCGCGCTGTCATCATTTTTGATCACCAGCTTTGGGATTGTCGGTCCGTTTAGCCCAATCCATCTGCTTGCGCTTTGGACGCTTTGGTCGCTGTATCTGGCGATTAAGCATGTGGTGGCTGGCAATATCGCGATGCACCGATTGGTGATGCGCAACCTACATTGGTACGGTTTGATCATTGCGGGCCTGTTCAATTTCCTGCCGGGTCGCAGCACGAATGCGCTGTTTTTCGACGAACGAGAGGAATTGGGCCTGTGGGTTTTGGGTGCTGGGCTGGCGCTGTTGGCGGCAAATGCGATGCGTCAGAAACGTCGTCTTTCAACCCACAGCAAATTTCCACTTGAGAAGCCCGCACCCATGGTCTAGAGACCGCGACAGCCAGACAATTGCGGTCGTGGCGGAATTGGTAGACGCGCAGCGTTGAGGTCGCTGTGAGGTAACACTCGTGGGGGTTCGAGTCCCCCCGACCGCACCAGCAAGTAGTTGATTTTTCCTTAAAAACATAGATAACAAGAGTAAATCACCGTTACAGGCGGGTTTTACGAGCGTGTTTACGAGCGTGTTTTGTCAAAAACTGACCACGATACGTCAAGAACGGACAGTCTGGGTATCGCAAGGAATGTCATAAAGTTGCTATCA
>JAQXEG010000039.1 GCA_029250945.1 Yoonia sp. | reverse complement strand
TCACCGGGCGGCAGGCGCAAGGATGTGTCACGCACGTCGGATGCTTTTTCACCAAAGATGGCTCTGAGGAGTTTCTCCTCAGGGGTCATCGGGCTTTCGCCTTTTGGTGTGATCTTACCAACCAGGATGTCAGCCGGACCTACCTCTGCGCCGATGTACACGATGCCCGCCTCGTCGAGGTTGCGCAGTGCTTCTTCACCAACGTTTGGAATGTCGCGCGTGATTTCCTCTGGCCCAAGCTTCGTATCACGTGCCGCCACTTCGAATTCTTCGATGTGGACAGATGTGAACACGTCATCACGCGTAATACGCTCTGAAATCAGGATGGAGTCTTCATAGTTGTAGCCGTTCCAAGGCATAAACGCGACGACCACGTTTTTACCAAGGGCCAGTTCACCCATATCAGTGGATGGACCATCGGCGATCACCTCGTCCTTGAGCACAGTATCGCCAACCTTCACCAATGGGCGCTGGTTGATACATGTGTTCTGGTTGGACCGCTGGAATTTGCGCAGACGATAGATGTCCACGCCAGCGTCGCCCAGTTCAAGGTCGTGCGTCGCACGCACAACGATACGCTGCGCATCAACTTGGTCGATGATACCCTGACGTTTCGCCATAATGGCTGCGCCAGAATCGCGGGCAACCACTTCTTCGATGCCTGTGCCAACCAGTGGTGCAGTCGCCTGCAACAATGGAACAGCCTGACGTTGCATGTTGGACCCCATCAGCGCGCGGTTCGCATCGTCGTTCTCAAGGAACGGGATCAGCGACGCGGCGACAGACACCAGCTGCTTGGGTGATACGTCGATCAGGTCAACATTTTCGCGTGGGGACAGGGTGTAGTCGCCGTTCTTACGGGTCGACACCAGATCATTGATGATCTCGCCTTCGGCTGTCAGACCAGCGTTGGCCTGCGCAACTGTGTGGCGCATTTCCTCGGTCGCGGACATGTAGGACACTTCGTCAGTGACCTTGCCTTCGGTGACCTTGCGATATGGTGTCTCGATGAAGCCATATTTGTTCACACGCGCAAATGTCGCGAGCGAGTTGATCAGACCAATGTTTGGCCCTTCCGGCGTTTCAATCGGACACATACGGCCATAGTGGGTTGGGTGAACGTCACGCACCTCAAAACCGGCACGCTCACGTGTCAGACCACCTGGCCCAAGCGCGGAAAGACGACGCTTGTGCGTTACTTCGGACAGCGGGTTGGTTTGGTCCATGAACTGCGACAGCTGCGAAGAGCCGAAGAATTCCCGCACAGCCGCAGCCGCTGGTTTCGCGTTGATCAGGTCCTGTGGCATCACAGTGTCGATTTCGACAGAGGACATACGTTCCTTGATCGCGCGCTCCATACGCAGCAGGCCAACGCGATACTGGTTTTCCATAAGCTCGCCAACGGAACGGACACGACGGTTGCCGAGGTGGTCGATGTCGTCCACGTCGCCTTTGCCATCACGTAGTTCAACCAGCGCCTTGATGCACGATACGATGTCTTCTTTGCGCAAGGTGCGCATTGTGTCTTCGGCATCGAGATCAAGACGCATGTTCATCTTCACACGGCCAACCGCGGACAGGTCGTAACGCTCACCGTCAAAGAACAATGTGTCGAACAGTGCGGACGCTGCATCAACTGTCGGCGGCTCACCCGGACGCATGACGCGGTAAATATCCATGAGCGCGGTTTCGCGGTTCATGTTCTTATCGCCGGCCATTGTGTTGCGCATGTACGCTCCAACATTGACGTTATCGATATCCAGCACAGGAATGGTTTTGATGCCCGCATCAACCAGATCCTTGAGCGTACCGCCGATCACGTCGCCATCTTTGTCCATTTCAAGGGTCAGCTCATCGCCAGCCTCGACATAGATTGCACCGTTTTCTTCGTTAATGATGTCGGATGCCACGAACTTGCCGACGATATTCTCGTATGGGACCAGCAGTTCGGTGACGTTACCTTCGTCGATCAGCTTCTTGACGGAACGTGGGGTGACCTTTTCACCAGCTTTGGCGATGACTTCACCCGTTGCTGCATCTACCAGATCCTGTTCGGGACGGGTGCCGCGCACGCGCTCTGGGAAGAACTTGGTTGTCCAAGCACCGCCTTTTTTATCAAGGTTGTAATCAACCGTGTTGTAATAGGCGTCCATGATGCCCTCTTGGTCGAAACCAAGCGCATACAGCAAAGTTGTGACAGGCAGCTTACGACGACGGTCAATCCGGCAGAAGACCAGATCTTTGGCGTCGAATTCAAAGTCGAGCCAAGAGCCGCGATAAGGAATGATGCGGCATGCGAACAGCAGCTTACCAGAGCTATGTGTCTTGCCTTTGTCGTGGTCAAAGAACACGCCGGGAGAACGGTGCATCTGGGATACGATCACGCGCTCGGTGCCGTTCACGACAAATGTGCCGTTCGGCGTCATCAAAGGCATATCGCCCATGAACACGTCTTGCTCTTTGATGTCCTTGACGGATTTCGCACCTGTATCTTCGTCCACATCAAACACGATGAGGCGGAGCGTCACCTTCAGCGGCGCGCTGTACGTCATGTCGCGCTGCATGCACTCTTCGACGTCATACTTTGGCTTTTCCAGCTCGTATTTTACGAACTCAAGAACAGCGGTTTCATTGAAATCTTTGATCGGGAATACCGACTGAAAGACACCTTTGATGCCTTCGCCGTCAAGCGGCGTGTCACTGTCGCCAGAGCGCAGGAACAGATCATAAGAAGATTTCTGAACCTCGATGAGGTTCGGCATTTCAAGAACTTCACGGATTTTTCCGTAGTACTTACGCAGGCGTTTTTGACCAAGAAAGGACTGAGCCATGTGTAATGTCACCTTATATTTGTCTATCCGACTGCTGATCCACCCGGGCCGTGGAACAACACCCATTTGACAGGGGGCTTCATGTCTATTCGTGGCAACCGTCCCACCGGCGCCTCCCGACATTGAAACCTACCCAAGACGAATGTTTATCAAAAACATCCTTCTAAGACAGGTTTGGCTGGACGCGCATTTCTGCACGCCCAGCCGAATTTTCGGGCCGTTCTGGCCCAAAAGACTGAGGTGGCTTAGGCCAGCTCAACCTCTGCGCCAACTGCTTCCAGCTTGGCTTTGATCTCTTCAGCTTCTGCTTTCGCAGCGCCTTCTTTGATCTTGCCGCCAGCTTCAACGAGGTCTTTAGCTTCTTTCAGGCCAAGACCTGTGATGCCGCGGACTTCTTTGATGACGTTGATTTTAGAAGCGCCAGCATTCTTGAGAACGACGTCGAACTCAGTCTTTTCTGCTTCAGCTTCGCCGCCGGCCGCTGGGCCAGCCATCATAACAGCGCCACCGGCTGCTGGTTCGATGCCATACTCGTCTTTGAGGATGGTTTTCAGTTCTTGTGCTTCGAGAAGTGTCAGTGCGACGATTTCTTCTGCAAGTTTTTTCAGATCAGCCATTTGCTTATCCATTCCTAAATAGTGTGTTCCAACGCGAGGTATTCACCCGCACGAAAGTAGTTCAGTTTGCTTATGCAGCTTTCTCTTCGATGGTCGAGAGAACGCTCGCGATGTTCGAAGCAGGCGCGCCAATGGCCCCAGCGATGTTGCTTGCAGGTGCACCGATGCAACCAACGATAGAAGCAATAAGCTCCTCGCGGGATGGCATCGCGGCAACGGCTTTCACACCAGCTACGTCCAGTGCTGAGTCACCCATCGCACCACCCAGAATAACGAGCTTGTCGTTCTTCTTGGCGTATGCATCGACGACCTTCGCAGCAGCGACAGGGTCCTCGGAATAGGCGAGCACGGTCATGCCGTCGAGGTAGTCAGCAATGCTTGCGCATGGCTTACCCTCTAGGGCGATCTTGGCGAGCTTGTTCTTGGCAACGCGTACGGATCCACCAACTTCACGCATTTGCGCGCGCAGGTCCTGCATTTCAGCAACTGTCATACCTTCGTAGCGGCTAACTACGACGACGCCAGAGCTTTCAAAGACTTGGCCGAGTTCATCGACCAGCTGTTCTTTTTGTGCTCTATCCACAGTTTCACTCCAATTTTGGGGATCTCTCCCCGGCTCAATTCGGGACAACCAGATGGCCGCCCCAGTTCGGGTCCAATGTCAGGGTCCCGAGGCCAAATCGCCCGAGGGTCTAAGCCCGCGGAAATTCAAATCTCGTTTCCCATCTCAGGAAGGAATTATTCAACTTGCGCTGAACCCTCCGTCTCGGACAGTACGAAAGGCCGATCTTCCAGCCCTCGCAACACACATCCCCATATGTTGGGGATGCGCATCTGTGTAGGATGGGTTTTAACCCATCCTGTTATTCGCTTAGCTGTTGCCTGTCGCGGATGCGACATCAACGGAAACACCTGGGCCCATTGTCGAAGATACAGAAATCTTCTTCATGTATGTGCCTTTTGCACCAGCAGGCTTGGCTTTGCCAACAGCCTCAACAAAGGCCAGCATGTTTTCTTCGATCTGCTTGGCAGAGAAAGATGCTTTACCGATGCCAGCGTGAACAACGCCTGCTTTTTCAGCCTTGAACTGAACCTGACCGCCTTTGGCAGCTTCAACAGCGGCCTTAACGTCCATGGTTACTGTGCCAACGCGTGGGTTTGGCATCAGGTTACGTGGACCCAGAACCTTACCCAGACGACCGACGACGGCCATCATGTCAGGTGTCGCGATGCAACGATCAAAGTCGATTGTGCCGCCCTGAACAGTTTCCATCAGGTCCTCGGCGCCGACGATGTCTGCACCAGCTGCTTTGGCTTCGTCTGCTTTTTCGCCGCGAGCGAAGACAGCAACGCGTACTGTTTTACCTGTGCCGTTTGGCAGGTCCACTGTACCGCGAACCATCTGGTCGGCGTGACGTGGGTCGACACCAAGGTGCATCGCGATTTCAACAGTTTCGTCAAACTTGGCTGTTGCGTTGGACTTTACCAATTCAGCAGCTTCGGCGACGGCGATGTTATCTTTGCCAGCGAATGCTTCGCGGGCCGCAGTTGTGCGCTTACCTAGTTTTGCCATCTTACTTCACCTCGATGCCCATAGAGCGAGCAGAGCCCGCGATGATCAGCATTGCGCCTTCGATGGACGTCGCGTTGAGGTCCTTCATCTTGGCTTCTGCGATTTCACGTACCTGCTTGCCCGTGATGGAACCCGCAACGGATTTCCCTGGCTCTTTGGAACCGGACTTCAGCTTGGCTGCTTTCTTAATGTAATAGGACGCAGGTGGCGTCTTAATTTCCATCGAGAAAGATTTGTCTGCGTAATACGTGATCACGGTTGGGCACGGCGCGCCGTTTTCCATTTCCTGTGTTTTGGCGTTGAACGCCTTACAGAATTCCATGATGTTGATGCCGCGCTGACCCAATGCTGGGCCGACGGGTGGGGATGGGTTCGCAGCACCTGCAGGAACCTGCAGTTTCAGCTGACCAACAACTTTTTTAGCCATAAGGCCTCTCCTTCATTCAGCGACGGGTTAAAACCCATCCTACAAAGCCCCACGATGGGGCAGACTGCCGTGGTTCGCCGCATGGCTCCCACGTCTGAAACACGCGTGCTACCCTTGCTTGGTAACCTGCGTGAATTCCAATTCGACAGGTGTTGCCCGGCCGAAGATGGAAACCGTCACCTTCAGGCGCTGGTTTTCATCATCAACTTCTTCAACCATGCCGTCGAAATCTTCGAACGGACCTTCGTTGACCTTCACCTTTTCGCCGATTTCGAAGTTGATCAGCGTGCGTGGCGCTTCCTGACCTTCTTCGACGCGGCCAAGGATGGCCTGCACTTCGGCGTCGCGCATCGGCATCGGTCGGCCTTGCGGGCCCAAGAAACCAGTGACGCGGTTGATCGAGTTCACGAGGTGATATGCCTCATCCGACAATTCCATGTGGACCAGAACATAGCCGGGCATAAAGCGACGCTCGGCGGTCACTTTCTTGTTGCGACGGACTTCGATCACTTCCTCGGTGGGGACCAGCACTTCGTCGATATGCTCGGACAGACCCTGTTCTTCCGCCTTCTGGCGAATGGTCTCAGCGATCTTTTTCTCAAAGTTCGAAAGAACGCTAACCGAATACCAACGTTTCGCCATGACTTGCGACACCTCGCCGTGAACACCCAGATCGGGCGTAAAATTTCAATTCAATCAGACGGTTAACCCGTCCGCTCGTGAAAATAAAAATCGGCGCGCAACTCGATTCGCCGCACGCCTTTCCTAATTTCAACGCGCTATTACCGCCCCTGCCATTTGTTTTCAAGGGGTAAGGGGCAGAAAACGCTCAGGTTTTA
Organism: Yoonia sp.; assembly: GCA_029250945.1. Classification (GTDB taxonomy): domain Bacteria; phylum Pseudomonadota; class Alphaproteobacteria; order Rhodobacterales; family Rhodobacteraceae; genus Yoonia. Next base: position 4,227 of record JAQXEG010000039.1, on the reverse strand, counting down.
AGACCCAAAGTACCCAAGGCCTGCGGTCAAACCGGACCGGATCACCAGATCAACCAGCGAGAAGAAAATCGCGGTCAGCGTCGCCATGATGAACACCATGATGGTTGTCAGCACGACCTCGCGACGGGTGGGCCAAACAACTTTGGCGACTTCGGCGCGGACTTCGTTCACGAATTTGACGGGATTGGCGATGGCCATTGTGCATTCCTCTTAGCGTATCGTCAGATGACATACGGGTTAGCACCCGCAAATTCAAGGGCGCAGAATGGTGACATCGGGAATGCGGGCGATCTCACTGACTTAATGATCATAGTCCGCCGCCACCTTGGCCACGTCTGACGCAGAAAACAGCGCAAAGGCGGGATAAGTATCGCCAACGGGGAAGGCCTCACGCGCGGCAACACTGATGCGGCGAATGTCAGCGCCATCGGGCTGCGACAGCGCATCCGCAATCGCGGCTTCTGACAGGCCCAGATGTAGCCGCTCAGGATATGGCGCGATCCGAAAATCAACCGATGGCCCCAGCAACGCACCGCAAATGTCGTGAAACATCGTGCGGTAATCCTCTTGGCGCCACACGTAGATATGGCCGACACCGGGCGTCGCGCGCAAACGCGCCACCAGCCCCGACCAGAACACCTGCCGCAGCGGATTCATTTGCAAATACTCCGCAAAACCAACCTTGCGCTCGCCCAAAAGCGCCTGACTTTAGGCCGAGGTCAGAAAGCCTGTCGGATTGCGCAAACCAAGGTAGATATCGACCGCCCCCAGATCCAGCGTGGTGGCGAGCTCCTCAACGCGGGGGGCCGCACGCGGATACAGCGGTGATAGAATGCGACCATCGTGATCATGAAGAACGCCGATAAAATTCTCGTCGCTTAGAATCAGACGGTGGCCGTCCTTGAACATGAAATCAATCTGATCAGGGGCGCTGCGCGTCGGCTCTGGCAAGTTCTTATGCGTTTTCAGCCCAAGCATGTCCGGCAGGCCGCGTTTTGGTCGACGCAGCAAATCCGGCCCATAAAACCGAATACCCGCATCAATCAGCGCGGACTGATGCGACTGCAAAGACCGCTGTAGATGGGTTGTCGCCGTCTTATGCGCGCCAATATGGAGCGCGACAGATCGTGACTGGCTTGGGGGAGGTATGCGTCATGGGCGAAGGGTTCCAATCGTCAGAAACGCAACACGTCGGTGGTCTTGGCAGGGGCACCAGGGCTCGAACCCGGGACCTACGGTTTTGGAGACCGTCGCTCTACCAACTGAGCTATACCCCTAAGACCGAGTGATGGGTTAGCCCGAACAAGAGCCGCGATCAAGCCCGATTGCGGCCGAACCTTGCGTTCATTAGCAGAAAAGTCAAAACAGGACAGGGTTCAACGAAACGAAAGCACGCGGACACCATGAATTTCCGTCACAGGATCGAACATTCCACGACCCTCGCTTGGGTGCTAAGCGGAATTGTTGGCACCTATTTGTCGATCGTCGAGAAAACGACGCGCTGGCAGGTCCAGGGCGAGGATGATTTGCGTGCCGCCCTCGCCGAGGGCCCCGTCGTGATCGTCATGTGGCACACGCGCTCCCTGATGGGGGCATTTCACTGGCCCAAAGGGGTCGGGACATTGTCGAGCCTTTATGCCGCCTCGCCCATCGGGCGGGTGTCCGGCGCATTGCAACGCCGTTGCGGCCTGCAACCCATCGAGATGGCAGACAATACATCCAACATCGCCGCGTCACGTGTAGTGCTGGGCCGCGCCAAGGCAGGTATCAGCATTGGCCTGACGGGGGATGGACCGCTTGGGCCAGCGTTGGAGCTGAAAGACGCCCCCCTCGAATGGGCGCGCAGCACCCGCCTGCCCGTGTTTGCCTATGCGTTCAGCAGCAACAAAGCACGGACGCTGGATACTTGGGACGACATGATGATGCCGCTGCCGTTTGGGCGTGGGGCCAAAGTATATCTGCGCCTGTCAGAACCATTGACCCGCAAACCAGATGCCGCGACAGCCTCAAACCAACGGGCATCTCTCGCCTCGCTGCTTAGTCAAGCGATTGAAGAGGCTGATACGCTGGCTGGCGTTACACCTGACGATCCCTAGCCGCATAAAGCGCGGTGATATCACCGCCGACAATTGCGGCCTCCTCCGCGCGGATATGTGCAATCGGCCAATCCCACCACGCCACATCAGTAAGGGCGGCGATCGTTTCGGGATCAAAGCGCATGCGCACAATCTTGGCCGGATTGCCCGCCACGATGGCATAGTCGGGAATGTGGCCCGACACGACAGCCCCTGCCCCAACGATCACACCGTTCCCGATACGCGCACCCGGTAGAACCCGTACGCCCTGCCCCAGCCAGACATCATGGCCGACGTGCGTGTCCGGCCGGGGATCCGGCATCGCAGGTGTATTCAGCAACCCGCCGTCAAAGATCCCGAATGGAAAGCTGGAAAAGCCATCATACCGATGGTTGGCTGATGACGTCACGAACACCACACCATCCGCGATCTGGCAAAACCTGCCAATGCGCAGCACCTCGGACGAGAAGGTGAACAGATAGGGGGCCAGTCGAAACGCCCAATCATCAGGCGGTGTGTGTGCGCTCGCGTAAGTGTAATCCCCAACGATGAAACGCGGGTGATGCTCTGTCGCTGGCGCCAAAAAAACGGTCCCAGTATGATCGGCAACAGAGGCAAGTTTTACCAGATGTAATGTGTCAGGCTTCGGGAAACTGGTCATGCCTTATGCTAGTCCAATTTAATGATGGGTTAAAACCCATCCTACCCTGTCGGCACCATCAAAACCACGCAAGCGCGGTTTTCACATCCGATGGCCGCCCCAATAAATACCCTTGGATCAAGTCAACGCCAAGGTCGCGCAACGTGTGCAGTTCTGCCACGGTCTCCACTCCTTCGGCCACCAAACGGCAACTCGTTGTGCGTGCAAAGTGTGACAGCCCCTTTACAAGCGATTGCCGCGCCAAGTCGCCATCAATGCCTTGCACCAGTTCGATATCAAGCTTCATCAAATGCGGTTTGGTCTTGAGCAGATGATTCAGGCCAGAATATCCCGTCCCCACATCATCAATGGCAATTTCAACGCCCACCTGCGTCAGACGCCCCAATTCACATACGAACTGGGCATAGTCGGCAACCACCTCATGTTCTGTAATCTCCAACACGATACTTTTGCACGGATTGCGGGCGAACAAAGCAGGCAGATCACCGGCGGTGATCATTGCGGGTGACGCGTTGACCGACAGATAAACGCCAGCTGGCAGAACCTTCAAAATCGGCAAAGCCGCCTCAATCGCGAGGGCTTCAAGCTCAACCCCGCGCCCGACAACCTCTGCATCGGAAAACCAAAGGTCAGGCGTGCGGTAGGTCGCCGTTTGAAATCTGCTCAGCGCCTCAAACCCTTTGGGCGGGCCACCATCGGCGGGGAAAATAGGTTATAGACAATTTCCAACTGTCGTTCGCCAATAACGGCGTCAATGCTGGCTTGAATATCACTTAACGCGTCGCGGGCGCGGAGATCACGTTGGGTTTGCCCCTTTGCCAGATCGGCAAATGTTACCATCACCTGTAAATCACGTTCATTCAACGTTGGATTCGGGCGCGGGCTGAGGCAGCAGAACATGCCGTAGACTGATCCATCCTCACGGTGGATTGGGACACTGACGTGACTGCCAATCTGGGCCTGCGCCGTGATAGGTAGGTTGCGCGCGATTTCCTCATCGCAGGTGTCAGGGATCAGATTGGGAAGGCGTCCCTCAAGGATATGTTGGCAGTAGATATCAGACAATTGTTGCGATCCACCGACGGGCAACACATCCTCAAGCCCGCGCGCACTGACGGCGCGGAATACCGCACGATTGTCGACAAATTCGGACAGATAGGCGACTTCCATTCCTAAATGGGTACGCATTGTCGCAAGCGCGACGTCCACAACATCATCTGCCTTCCCAGAAGAAGCGATATCAATTCCCATAGAAAACAGGGGCGCCTGTAGTGTCATCCGAAACCTCCGACCGATTACGAAGATGACGCTAGATCAGTTTCGCGAAAATCCGGTTAATCCCCACCCCCTAGATACGCGAAAGGCCGCCGGTGGTCCGGCGGCCTTTGTTGGTTGTCTTCGGTGCGGGTGGGCCCGCAGGTCGATTATTCGACGATTTTGGACACAACGCCGGCGCCGACTGTACGGCCACCTTCGCGGATCGCAAAACGC
>JAQXEG010000032.1 GCA_029250945.1 Yoonia sp. | reverse complement strand
CTATGACGCCGGATCATCGGGGCCAGAGGATGCGCTGATGTTGTTGCACCGTGACGGGCGCCGCTGGCGCGATATTAAGGTATAATCAAAGGATCAAGATGATGGACTTTCGGGATTATCCAGACGCGGAAATGATGATGATCGAGTTGGCCAATGAGCTGGCGGGCGATCTTGAAAATGCGCTTTTGACCCATGACCGTGTGTCATTCGCCGTGCCGGGTGGCACAACGCCGGGGCCAATTTTCGACACGCTGAGTGCGGTTGATCTGGGCTGGGACCGTATCGACGTGATGCTGACCGATGAACGCTGGGTGCCAGAGGCATCGGATCGGTCCAACACGCGGCTTTTGCGGGAACGTTTGCTGGTGGAGAAGGCGGCAGCGGCGACGCTGATCCCGCTTTACGCCGATGCGCCCACGCCAGAGGATAAATTGCCAAATTTGGCCGCTGCGATTGATCCGCTTACCCCGATTTCCGTCATGCTATTGGGCATGGGGGCTGACATGCACACGGCCAGCATTTTCCCCGGTGCCGACCAGCTTGATCTGGCGCTGCATGGTGATGACACGCTTGTCGCGATGCGCGCACCCGGCGCGCCCGAGCCGCGGATCACCCTGTCTGCCAAGGTCCTTAAGGGCGCGAGGTCACGTCATGTGGTCATCATTGGCGATGAAAAACGTGCGGCTTTGGACAAGGCCCGTCATTTGAAACCTGACGCGGCCCCGATTGCGGCTGTGTTGGCGGGTTCAACCGTGCATTGGGCGAAGGGTTAATATCATGTGGGACAAACTGAACGCCCATCACGGAACTGTCGAAAGCCGTCGTTTCGAGACGCTTGTTGATGCGGCACGTGCTGCGGATTTTGTGGCGACCGCTGGCGATATGCGCCTTGATTACGCAAAGACGAATATTGACGCTGACGGGCGCGCCTTACTGCTTGATCTGGCGGATAACGCTGGCGTTGCGGCCAAACGGGACGCGATGTTTAGCGGTCAACCGATCAATGAGACCGAAGGGCGCGCGGTTCTGCACACGGCCCTGCGCAATCTTGATGGCGGTCCCGTTATGGTGGACGGCGTCGATGTGATGCCCACCGTTCTGGATACGCTGGACCGGATGGGCGATTTCGCCGAGGCCGTGCGCAGTGGTGCCTACAAAGGGCAGGGCGGCAAGATAACGGATGTTGTGAATATCGGCATCGGCGGGTCCGACCTAGGCCCTGCGATGGGTGTGCTGGCACTGACCCCGTATCACGACGGCCCCCGCTGCCACTTTGTGTCGAACGTGGACCCTGCGGACATCGCCCAAGTGTTGCGGTCTTGTGATCCGACCACAACCCTTGTCATCGTCGCGTCCAAGACGTTCACGACGATTGAAACGATGACCAACGCACGCACGGCACGGGCGTGGATGTCGGAAAAGGTGACAGATGTGGGCGCACAGTTCGCCGCGCTGTCGACAGCCGAAGACAAGACCGCTGAATTCGGCATCGCCCCCGACCGTGTGTTCGGGTTCGAGGATTGGGTTGGCGGCCGCTATTCCATGTGGGGGCCAATCGGTCTGTCGCTGATGATGGCAATCGGACGCGATGCATTCCACGCATTCCTGCGCGGCGCACAAGCGATGGACGTCCATTTCCGCAATGCGGAAGGGGCTGAAAACATGCCGCTGATGCTGGCGCTCGTTGGGATTTGGCACAACCAAATCTGCGGTCATGCGACCCGCGCTGTTCTGCCTTATGACAATAATCTCAGCCGCTTACCGGCCTATCTTCAACAGCTTGAGATGGAAAGCAACGGCAAGGGTGTCAGCATGGATGGGGCCGATTTGCCCCAGCATTCTGGTCCCGTCGTTTGGGGTGAGCCGGGCACAAACGGCCAGCACGCATTCTACCAGTTGATCCACCAAGGCACCCGCGTGATCCCGTGTGAATTCCTCGTGGCGGCGCGCGGGCACGAGGATGCGTTGCATCACCAACATCAACTGCTTGTCGCCAATTGCCTTGCCCAGTCAGAGGCGTTGATGAAGGGCCGCGACTTGGACGAGGCCCGCGGCAAGGTTGCCGATAAATTCGATGGTGCAGAGCTTGATCGCCAAGCCCGTCACCGCGTGTTCCCCGGTAACAGGCCGTCTGTCACAATCGCCTATCCACAGCTGACGCCATTTGTTCTTGGCCAGCTTATCGCGCTTTATGAACATCGTGTGTTCGTCGAAGGGGCGATCCTTGGGCTGAATTCCTATGACCAATGGGGTGTGGAATTGGGCAAGGAATTAGCGACCGCTTTGCAGCCCGTTGTTGAGGGCGCGCAATCGGCATCGGACAAGGATGGATCGACCGCCGGTTTGGTCGATTTCTTGCAAAAACACGGCGCCTAGACGGGGGTTGTGATCCCCGTTTGCGCCATCGCGATCGACAATTCATCCGACAGCACATCCCAAAGCTGCTCTAGCCCCGCCTCTCCGGCGGCGGCGATGGCATATTGCAGGATGCGCCCAAAAAAAGCGAAATCGGCCCCTTGGTTGAATGCCTTTAGCGCATCCTCGCCTGACCGCAGACCACTGTCGAAAAAGATCGGATAATCGGGGCCAAGGGCGGCGCGCATCGCGGGCAACACGCTGATCGGGGCAGGGGCGCCCTCCAGTTGGCGTGCGCCGTGGCTGCTGACTTGCACGGCGTCAACGCCTGCGGATTTGAGTGCGACCGCGTCGTCGGTATCCAGCACGCCCTTGACCACCAGATTACCCGGCCACATGCCGCGCAGCGTCGCAAGCGTGTCCCATGTGGCGCGTGCGCGGCTTTCGGTGCGGTCAAAATCGTAGCCGTCCATGTCAAAGTTCGCCATCTGCGGTTTACCAGCCGCCAATGACGTCAGCGACCACCGCGGGTGCAGGGCAAAATCGACGAATTGCTTTGGTCCGATGCGAAACGGCATCTTGAACCCGTGACGTAACTCACGGGGACGGCGGCCCACCTCCGGCACATCAACGGTCAGGACAAGTGTTTGATATCCTGCCGCTTTTGCACGTTCAACCAGATTCATCGTGCCAGATCCGTCGCCGCTGAAATAGAGCTGGAACCATGCGTGGCCGTCGGCGACCTCGATGATTTTTTCCATGGGCGTAGAGGCGACAGTTGATACGCCATGGGGAATGCGGTGGCGTGCAGCCAGCCGCGCCAGCATCAGATCAGCCCCTGGACCCGACAGATTGCACATGCCCATCGGTGCGATACCAAAGGGCCGATCAGTGTCTTGCCCGAAAATTGTGGTTCCCAATTTCCGGTCGCTGACATCGCGCAAAATGCGTGGTTGCAAGGTGATCGCATCCAATGCGGCACGATTGCGTGCAGCCCCGGTTTCAGCCCCTGCAGCCCCGTCAATATAGTCAAAGATCATCCAAGGCAGGCGCCGCTTGGCAAACCTGCGGGCATCATCAGCAGAATGGATTTTGGATGCAGCATTCATTTCGCGGTGAACCCCCCGTCGACCATCAAGACTTGCCCCGTGACATAGGATGACGCGTCCGAGCAAAGGAACAGGATAGGGCCGTCCATGTCGGCCAATGTCCCGTTGCGCATCAGGCATGTTTGGGCGGCGTTGCGTGCGGCGCGGTCAGGGTCGTCAAACACAGCCGCAGTCAATTCGGTTGGAAAGAATCCCGGCCCAATCGCATTGGCTGTGATACCATCGGCGGACCACGCCTCGGCCATAGCGCGGGTCAACTGGCCGATCCCCGCCTTGGTCGCGCCATAGGCGATCCCGCCGGGAAAGGCGCGGGT
>JAQXEG010000020.1 GCA_029250945.1 Yoonia sp. | reverse complement strand
CCCCGGAGTATTTTGAAAAAAGCGAAGCGGGGGCTTGTTCTATGGGTTTGGGCGCTAGATTTTTTGGCATGAATGATACTTCTCCGATTTTGATGTGGTTCCGGCGCGATTTGCGCCTTGCGGACCATCCTGCACTAACAGCTGCGGCGGCCACTGGCCGGCCCGTGATCCCTGTGTTCATCAACGACCCCCTTGTGGCTGATCAGGGTGCGGCGGCCCGGTTCCGGTTGGGGGCCTCGGTTGATGGGCTGTCAGGTGACCTTGCTGCCTTGGGCAGCCGTTTAATCCTGCGTCAGGGTGATGCGTTCGAGCAGCTGCGCACCTTGATTGCGCAAACCGGGGCCAGGACCGTGTATTGGTCGCGCCTGTATGATCCGGTGACCAAAGAACGCGACACCGCGGTAAAGGCCGCATTGAAAGCTGATGGCATTGATGCGCAGTCATTCACGGGGCATCTGCTGTTCGAGCCTTGGACCGTGGAGACAAAAACGGGTGGTTTCTACAAAGTATTTACGCCGATGTGGAAGATGGTGCGCGGGCGCGAATTGGCGGCCAGTGTGCCAGCGCCCAAGGCGTTGCCTGCGCCCGACGCTTGGCCCGCATCAGATGTGTTGGCTGATTGGGCGCTGGGATCGGATGTGCATCGCGGTGCGGATGTGCTGGCCCAGCATTTTTGCGTGGGGGAGGCTGCGGCAAAGACCCGGTTAGATGATTTCATCGCGACACGGGTTGCAAATTACCAAACTAACCGCGACTTGCCTGCCGTTGATGGTACGTCGCGGCTGTCCGAGAACCTGACCTATGGCGAGATTTCACCGCTGACATGCTGGCACGCTGGCTGGGGGGCGTTGCACGCCGGCGTCGATGACGCTGAGGTGTTTCTCAAGGAACTTGTGTGGCGTGAGTTTGCCTATCATCTAGCCCATCACACGCCGCAGATTGTTGATCAGAACTGGAAATCCGATTGGGACGCATTTCCGTGGAACACGGATGAAAACCACTCCGATGTCGTGGCATGGAAACAGGGGCGGACGGGCATTCCGTTTGTCGATGCCGCCATGCGTGAGATGTATGTAACCGGCACGATGCACAATCGGGGCCGCATGATCGTCGCCTCATATCTGACCAAGCATTTGATGACTGATTGGAAGATCGGCAAAGCGTGGTTTGACGACTGTCTGATTGATTGGGATCCCGCAAGCAACGCGATGGGGTGGCAGTGGTCGGCAGGATCCGGCCCCGACGCAACCCCGTATTTTCGGGTGTTCAATCCGGTGACCCAGCTCGAGAAATTCGACAAATCCGGGAGCTATGTGAACCGCTGGATCGCCGAAGGGCAGCGCGCCCCGAGCGAGACCGCATTGTCATACTTTGATGCAGTGCCGCAGGCGTGGGGCCTTTCGCCCGATGTGCGCTATCCCAAGGCGATAGTTGACCCAGCGGAAGGTCGTAAACGCGCCCTCAGCGCTTATGAAAATCGTGGTTTTTAGCACTGATTTGCAACTTTGTCGGCGCGGGTGCGTGACTCCTGTGTGCGGCGCCTTAAGATAGGTTAACGCATCGCAGTAAAACCAAGAAACCATCACGACAGGACATCTAATGACATTGACGACCACCAAGGGCCAAGACAATTTGCCCCGCTATTTTGCCGCCGTATTCAATGTGATGCAAAAGATGGCCCGTGGGCGGATTGAAGTGGTGTTGCCAGATGGTCGCCGCTTTGTCGCGCAAGGCGCTGAAAAGGGGTATGAGGCGGTGCTAGAGGTCCATAACGTTGACCTGTTTGCCCGTACCATCCGTGAGGGCGATCTAGGGTTCTGTGAGGCGTACATGGACGGCTGGTGGTCCACGCCGGATTTGATGATGTTCATGGATTTGGTCAATGACGATCCCGGTGAGATGTACGATGAATTCCCGGGTCAATTCCTCGTACGTACTTATGAACGGATGCGGTTCTGGATGCAGCGGAATTCCAAATCACAGGCTCGCAAGAACATCAGTTATCACTATGATTTGGGCAATGAATTCTACGGCTTATGGCTGGACGAGACGATGACCTATTCATCGGCGAAGTTTGATGATGGCGCCCAAAGCCTGGAGGCGGCCCAAACAGCCAAATATAAATCTATGGTTGACCAGATGGGTGTGCAGACTGGCGATCACGTGCTTGAAATCGGCTGTGGCTGGGGCGGTTTTGCCGAATACGCGGCCAAGGAACGCGGGATCAAGGTGACGGGACTGACGATTAGTCAAGAACAGCATGACTTTGCCGTGGCGCGTATGGAACGCCTTGGCCTGTCGGATATGGTCGACATCAAAATGCAAGATTACCGCGACGAGACCGGCGAATACGATGGCATCGCCAGCATCGAGATGTTCGAAGCCGTGGGTGAGGAATACTGGCCGGTTTACTTTGAAACTGTGCGCAGTCGCCTGAAGCCGGGCAAAAACGCGACGCTACAAATCATCACTGTCGCCCACCGCCGGTGGGAGGTGTACAAACGTGGCGTTGATTTCATCCAGAAATACATCTTCCCGGGTGGGATGTTGCCAAGCCCTGTTATCTTGCGCGAGCAGGTGGAAAAGGCTGGCTTGAACGTGTCCCATTCCATCGAATTTGGCGAAAGCTATTCGCAGACGCTGCGCCAGTGGCATGATGTGTTCAATGCCAAATGGGATCAGGTCGCCGCCATGGGCTTTGATGATCGGTTCCGGCGCATGTGGAACTTTTACCTCACCTCTTGCGCTGGCACGTTTCATGCAGGAAACTGTGATGTGACGCAGATCACGATCACTCGCCCAAACTAAGAGAGACGGGGACGTGCTGCCCCAAGCTTGAGGGAGCAGAATAATGCCAACCGCCTCACGGCTTGTCGCCGCACTCGCCTTTGGGGCTGTGGGCTACGTTATTTATATCACGATGTTGGAGATTTATGCCGACGAAACGGTGCCGGTTTACCTGCTGCCGCTATGTTGTTTGGCTGGCCTTTGGGCGGGCTGGGTCATTTGCGGCAAACACGCGCTTGTCATTAAGTCTGGGATCGGCACAGGGAATTCCGCAATCATATGTGAGGCGCTTGTGATCCTGTTAATCATGTCGTTTGTTAACATGATTGAGCGGTCCCTGCGCCGCCGCTATGATGGCCCGTTGGAGGCTATCATGGATACATTCACCCTTATGTTCGAAAACGGTCTGCGTTTCGGTCCGCCTGAGATGGGTATCATTCTGCTGGTTGGCGGATTTGTCAGCGGTGCGGCTGCGGGGATCGCGGGCCGCAGGGTCCCCCATTGACCCGTATTTTTGTTTACGGAACTTTGCGGTCAACGGCGTTATGCAATGCGGTTGCGGGTGGTGATGACATTGTACGGGTGCCAGCAACATTAAGCGATTACAATGTCGTGCCTGTAAAAGATGATGTGGTTCCCTTGATCCGAGCTGAAAACGGTGGGGCCGCGACGGGTGTTATTCTTGGCCCCGTAACACCATCACAGTTGGCGCGGTTGGACACCTACGAAAGCGCGTTTGGTTATCAACTGATGGATGTGACAGTGCAGACCGCAGATGGACCTGTGCAGGTCAAAATGTACCTGCCACCGGCGGATGTGACCGTTGGCGATGGCCCTTGGTCACTATCCCACTGGCAAGAGCAGTATGAGGCTGTGGCAGTGATCGCTGCAAACGATCTATTCTCGCATAATCCGCCGCTAGATCACGCTGCAATCCGTCGTAATTGGCATATGATCCAGCTGCGCGCATGGGCAAAACATGTCGGGGCAACGCATCCGGTTCCTGCGACCTTGCGCCACGATGCGCAGCAGGGTGATGCCACGGTCCATGCAGCGGCCCCGCCATTGGGGTCATTTTTCCGGCTGCAACAAATCACGATGTCCCACACGCAATTTGATGGCACGCAAAGCCCAAATCTTCTCCGTGAGGTGTTTATCGGCACCGATGCGTCGCTTGTCCTGCCTTATGATCCAGTGCGTGACAGGGTGTTGCTGGTCGAACAGATCAGAATGGGGCCTTTGTTGCGCGGGGCGATCAATCCGTGGTCGTTAGAACCGATCGCAGGCATGGTCGACGCGTTTGAGACGCCCGATGATACAGCCCACCGCGAAGCGGCGGAGGAGGCAGGATTGGATAACCTGACCCTTATCCACGTGTCGTCATTCTATCCGTCGCCGGGTGCCACCACAGATTTCTTTCATACCTACATCGGGCTATGCGACCTGCCCGATGATCATGCGACAACCGGTGGCCTCGCCTCTGAGGCAGAGGATCTGCGGCTACATCTTTTGCCATTTGATGACGCGATGACGCTGATCCAGACTGGTGAAATCAACGTTGGGCCACTTGTGACCTTGCTTTATGCCTTGGGCGCGCAGCGCGATGCATTGCGTGCGGACGCCTGAACGCCTAGATACGTCTTACAATTCACGCAAAGGGTTCATGATGCATATCAAATCTGACTTGGCCGCTGCCGTTGGCAACACACCACTGATCAAACTGCGCGCCGCGTCAGAGGTCACGGGATGTACCATTCTGGGCAAGGCCGAATTCATGAACCCCGGCCAATCGGTCAAGGACCGTGCAGCGCTTTTCATCATCAAAGATGCGATCGCCAAGGGGACACTGAAACCCGGCGGCACGATTGTTGAGGGGACGGCCGGCAACACTGGCATCGGCCTCGCGCTTGTCGGCGCGTCGATGGGGTTCAAGACCGTCATCGTTATTCCTGACACCCAAAGTCAGGAGAAAAAGGATATGCTGCGGCTTGCGGGTGCGAAACTGATCGAAGTACCTGCCGCGCCGTATCGCAATCCCAATAACTTTGTTCGTTATTCAGGCCGGCTTGCTGAACAAATGGCGCGCGAAACCAATGAGGGCGTGATCTGGGCCAACCAGTTCGACAACGTCGCCAACCGTCAGGCCCATATTGAGGGCACAGGCCCCGAGATTTGGGATCAAACCGACGGCAAGGTTGACGGGTTCATTTGCGCTGTTGGCTCTGGCGGAACGCTTGCGGGCGTTGGCATGGCGTTGCAGCCAAAGGGCGTCAAGATCGGACTGGCCGATCCCGACGGGGCAGGGCTGCACAACTTTTACACCACGGGCGAAATCGCAATGTCGGGCGGGTCCATCGCCGAAGGTATCGGGCAGGTGCGTATCACAGCCAACCTCGAAGGGTTCACGCCTGATTTCAGCTACAATATCCCCGACACAGAGGCGCTGCCGATCGTCTTTGACCTACTTCAGGATGAGGGGCTTTGCATGGGCGGCTCATCTGGCGTGAATATCGCGGGTGCCATGCGTATGGCGCGTGATATGGGGCCGGGCCATACGATTGTGACGATCCTGTGTGACTATGGTACACGGTATCAATCCAAGCTGTATAACCCGACGTTCCTGCGCGAAAAGGGGCTGCCAGTCCCGGAATGGATGGAACAATCCGTCGATGATATCCCCAACGTTTTTGAAGCCACGGAGTGATCTGAATGTTCCGTATCGCCGTCATGATTTGGTTGGTTTGTGCGGGCGGATTAGCGGCGCAAACGGTTGAGGATGTGGGCGCGACGGCCAACGCAGCGACGCCAGTGGTCAGCACCAGCATCCCAATCGGTGATCTCGATATTGCTGATTGGGAAAGCCTTGCCACACGGGCCGAGGGGATTGCAGAGACAGGCAATGCGTCACGCTTTGCGCTGGCGCGTGTACGGTCGGAATTGATAGGGTGGCGCGATGTTTTCTTTGATGCATCCGATGTAAATGCCGACCGGCTTGCCACCGTCGCCGACCAGCTTGCCGCATTGGGGGCCGCGCCCGAAGGGGCAGAGGAAGCGGCACCAATCGCGGACCGCCGTGCGGCGTTGCTGGCCCAGCAAGACCGCCTGTCGTACCCCGATATCCTCGCACGCGAGGCATTGGCGCGGGCCAACGGGCTGATCACCGAAATCGCCCGTCAAAGACGGGCGCGGGATGCGGCGGAATTGCTGGAACGCAACGGTACGCCAGTCAACCCCGCAAGCTGGGCAGAGGCGATCACAGGGCTGCGCACGGCGGTGACAGGGATTTGGTCAGAGGCGTGGGCAAACAGCGCCACAATGATGATTTCGGGCCGGTTGATCCCGCGCCTTGCGTTGATCGTTGTTGCAATTGCCGCGATCATCTGGTGCGTTGGGTGGTCACGACGAGCGCTTAAACACGCCAACAGTGCTTTGCCGCAAACCGATGCGCTCCGCCATTTTGTGCTTGGCTTTGCCGCGATGGCGGTCCCTGTGTTCGGGGTTGCTGTGATCGCGGCGCTTTTGTCAAACTCAGGGCTGGCTGGCACGTCTGGCCAAGCCGTCTTGACCGTTTTGACCGCAGCAGGCCTGTCGATCTACGCGGCGAAATGGCTGGCTGACGGGTTTTTCCCCGCGGGTCCTGATGATGACGGGATCCTCGGCTACGCAGTTGACGTACGACAGACGGGGCGGCGCATGACGATCTGGCTAGGTTGGGTCATTGTGGGCCTGTGGCTGATGGATGCGCTGGTGCAAACGATCGAGATTGGCACCATGTCAAATGCGGTGATCAACCTACCGTTCCAGCTGGCGATTGGTGCGTTGATGTGGCGGCTTGGACAGGCGATCGTGCACCCAGCCCGCAGTGGCACAACGCCAATTCTCACAGCAAACAGGATGCGGCGGATCATCGGTCTTGCAATGCAAGCGGTGGCTATTTTGGGGCCGATTGCGGCGATCTTGGGCTATGGCGCCGCGGCGATTGCGATTACGGTGCCTGCGGTGTTGTCGCTTGCGGTGTTGGCTACGATCACCCTGTTGCAACGCCTGTCCTATGCGGCGGCGGGCCCTACCAATATGATGTCAGCAACGGACGGTCCTGATCCAAAGGGGCTTTTGCCGGTGGCGATTAACTTTGCGCTGGCGGTTGTGGCCTTGCCGATCCTTGTACTGATATGGGGCGTGACAATAGCGGAACTTCAAGAGCTTTGGACGCGGTTCCTTGGCGGTTTTCAAATCGGAGAGACGCAGATTTCGCCCGGTAATTTCCTGACCTTCATCGTTGTTTTCATGCTGGGCGTGCTGATCACCCGCTTTATCAAGGCCACGCTGAAAACCACTGTCATGCCGCGCACGCGGTTTGATCTGGGCGGTCAGAACGCAGTTGTTGCGGGCTTTGGCTATGTCGGGATATTCCTGTCAGCGCTGGTCGCATTCGGCGTGGCGGGCATTGATCTGTCGTCACTGGCGATTGTGGCGGGTGCGCTGTCGGTCGGCATCGGCTTTGGCCTGCAAAACATCGTGTCCAACTTTGTTTCGGGCATTATCTTGTTGATTGAACGCCCCATTGGCGAGGGCGACATGATCGAGGTCGGCGGGCAGATGGGCTATGTGCGCGATATCTCTGTGCGCTCCACAAGGATCGAGACGTTTGACCGCACCGATGTGATTGTGCCCAACGCTGATCTTGTCAGCAACCAAGTGACCAACTGGACCCATGGCAACGCCGTCGGGCGCGCGATTGTGCCTGTGGGCGTGGCTTATAGATCGGACACAGCAAAGGTTATGGCAATCCTGCGCGAAATCGCAGAAGGTCATCCGCTTGTGCTCGCGAACCCCGCGCCATCTGTGTTGCTGATGCAATTCGGGGCCGATAGCATCGACTTTGAAATCCGCGCCATTATTCGCGATGTGAATTTCGTGATGGTGGTCAGATCTGAAATCCTGCAATCTATCAATGCGCGGTTTGAGCAAGAAGGGATTGAAATTCCCTTTGCGCAACGCGATCTATGGCTGCGCAACCCAGAGGCGCTACGCCCGACAACAGGGGATGACACATGACCAAGCTTTTGTTCCGCGATGACGCCTATCTGCGCGACGCCCCTGCACAAGTGGTTGCGATCACGTCCGAGGGTGGGATCGTGCTGGACCAATCGGTGTTCTACCCGACATCAGGCGGACAGCCGGGGGATAGTGGGCATGTCGTTTGGGACAATGGGCGGCTGGAAATTGCGACCGCGATCAAGGGCGAGGGGGACACAGTCGTTCTGGTCCCCGCCGAACCCGCCGCATTGCCGCCCGTTGGAACCGCCTTGACCCAGCATATCGCTTGGGACCGTCGGCACCGGCTGATGCGCGTGCATACCGCGTTGCATTTGTTGTCCGTGGTGATCCCGCTGCCGGTTTCGGGCGGGTCGATTGCCGCAGATAAGGGCCGGCTTGATTTCGATATGCCAGAGGCACCTGCTGACAAGGACGCGCTGAACGAAACGCTCAATCAACTGATCGGCTGCAATTTTGCCGTATCAGATGAATGGATCACCGACGCCGATCTGGATGCCAATCCCGGTCTGGTGAAAACCATGTCCGTGCAGCCACCGCGCGGAAGTGGCCACATCCGACTGGTGCGGATCGGGCAGGGGGATGATACCGCTGATCTGCAACCCTGTGGCGGCACGCATGTCGCCAATACCGCGGAGATTAGGACAGTGCGCATCGGCAAGATCGAGAAGAAGGGCAAGCAGAACCGCCGCGTCTATCTTCACCTTGTCGACTGAATCCCTAGCTGAACAAATCGCGCTGCGGACTTTCGTCCAGCATTTTTTCGCTTTCTGGCAACCCTTCGCGGGACAACAGAATAGCAAACGGACGCAACGCGGGTACGTGGCTGCACACGACCAATAGCATCACCATGATTGGCACGGACAGGAACATGCCTGGGATGCCCCAAACAGCGCCCCAGAAGGCCAAGGATAGGATGATCCCAAACGCCGATAGCCGCAGCGCACGGCCCATCATCAACGGATCAATGATGTTACCGTTCAGAAACTGAATGCCGCCCGCGCAAAAGAACACCGCCGCCGTAAGGGACGCATCCCCAACCTGTACATGTGCGACCAATGCAATCAGTGCGGTCGCCGCAATCGACCCGACGTTTGGAATAAAGTTCAGCACAAATGTAATAACGCCCAATGCCACCGCCAGCTCGAGTCCGAAAAGCGTCGCGAGGACGAAGATCATCACACCTGTGATTGCCGAAATCACTGCCTTAACCAAAAGGTAATAGTTCACGCGCCGAATGATGGATGTGATGATCCGCTCAATCCGGTTCGCCTGCACGGGATCACCAACAAAGTTGTCCAACTTGGTGCCAAACCAAATCCGTTCTCCGAACAGGAAGCCGACGAACAGGATCACGAGGACCGTCGCTTGGGTCATGTTGCCCGCCTGACCAGCCACTGTGCTGATATAGGACGAAAGCTGTACCGATTGCAGCGAATCGACAATTGCTTGTTCGGTGCTCGGCCCCATGAAGCTGAACAATGATGCCACGGCAGAGGGGGCGCGCTCTGCATAACTTAGCGTTGTGACCAGCACCGTATTTAACTGAGCCAGTAAGATCGACGTCAGTGACAGCAGCGCCGCGGCAATCAACACGACTGCCGCAATAGACGCCACAAGGTTGGGAATACTCACCGGACCAATATGCAGCCGAGAGATAAAGCGGATCACATCCGACATCAGACTGAACAGAATGATCGCAGTCGCCAGTGAAATTAAGATAAATCGGGCCTGTACAAGCAAAAACAAAACAACGGCAAATGCGATTATGACCAACGCACCGGTCTGGATACGCTGCAAATCGGACGATAGGTTTTGAGTTTGCGGGGGGCGATCGATCTTGTTCATTAGGTGCTTCTCGGGGTGTGGTTTCCACGTGGCTATGGGGCTTTCGGACACGGGTGACAATGCGTGTGGAAAACTTGGCGATCAGGTCTTGCAAACCATAGCAAACCCGCGTTAAACCCCGCCCAACGGACAGGTGGCCGAGTGGTCGAAGGCGCACGCCTGGAAAGTGTGTAGGCGGGAGACCGTCTCCAGGGTTCGAATCCCTGTCTGTCCGCCAC
>JAQXEG010000046.1 GCA_029250945.1 Yoonia sp. | reverse complement strand
ATAATCCCGAAAGTCCATCATCTTGATCCTTTGATTATACCTTAATATCGCGCCAGCGGCGCCCGTCACGGTGCAACAACATCAGCGCATCCTCTGGCCCCGATGATCCGGCGTCATAGGTTTTAGGCACATCATTACGTGCCTCCCACCCGTCGATCAGCGGATCGGTCCACGCCCAAGCGGCCTCTACCTCATCCCCGCGCATAAACAGGGTTTGGTTGCCGCGAATAACGTCCATGATCAGACGCTCATAGGCATCGGTCACGTCCTCGGCGTCGTCGCCCAAGGCCTCAGCGAATGTCATATCCAACGGGACGTCGATCAGACGCATGCCGCCCGGACCAGGTTCCTTGATCGTCACCTGAAGGTCCATGCCTTCGTTGGGTTGCAGGCGAATGGCAAGGATATTGCGATGACGTTTTTCATCGCCCTCGAAAATCGAATGGCCAAGGTCCTTAAACACAACCGCGATCTCGGACACGCGTGATTTCATGCGCTTACCGGTGCGTAGGTAAAACGGCACCCCCGCCCACCGCCAGTTGTTGATGTGGCACTTCATCGCGATAAAGCTTTCGGTAAAGCTCCGCGGGTTTTCGGCGTCGGCGCGGTAGCTGTCGCCATCAGGTCCGGCCTCATATTGGCCGCGCACAATATGGTGCGGTTCAACGTCCTGTAGCGCGCGGATCACCTTGAGCTTTTCATCGCGGACCTCATCCGCGCCGAACTGGCTGGGTGGTTCCATCGCGATCAGGCATAGCAGCTGCATCAGGTGGTTTTGCACCATATCACGCATCGCGCCTGAGCGATCATAATACGCCCCGCGTCCGTCCACGCCCACGGTTTCAGCAACCGTAATCTGGATATGGTCAACGTAATGATTGTTCCAAAGCGGCTCAAACAGGACATTGCCAAACCGGACAGCCATCAGGTTCTGCACGGTTTCTTTGCCAAGGTAATGGTCGATCCGGTAAATCTGGCTTTCGTCAAAGTGATCGGCCAGTGATTTGTTCAACGCTTTCGCGGTATCAAGGTCACGCCCGAACGGTTTTTCCACAACAATGCGGCTGTCGTCCTTGGCGATCTTGTGGCTGTGCAATCGTTGGGCCAAATCGCCAAACAAGCTTGGCGCGACAGAGAAATAGAATGCCTGCACCACATCGCCGCGCACCATTTTGGCAAGGATATCCCAGCCCGCCTCGCCCTTGGCGTCGATGGCGGTGTAATCCAGTTGGGCAAGGAATTTTGCGATGCAGTCTTTGTCTGTCTTTTCATCACCGCCGAATTCCGCAATCGCATCAGCGACCATCGCCTGATAGCCCGCTTGGTCCAAATCAGACCGCGCCGCACCGATAATGCGCGCGCCGGCTGGCATCTGCCCCGACCGGAACCGACGGTAAAGACCCGGCAGGATTTTGCGCCGCGCAAGGTCCCCCGTGCCGCCAAAAATCACGAGGTCAAATACCTCAACTGGAATAACGCGAGAGGCCATGGGAATGCTCCGAATTTGTTGTTAGCGCTAACGACGCCTAGCTACGCTGCCTTGCTGCCAAAGTCTAGCATCAAGCGTCGGAATTCCCAGAGTTTCCGCCCCACCAATCGCGTGGTTTCAGCCGTGGTCGTGTCCCGCGCCAATCATCAATCCGTTTGGCAAGCTGTCGCCAGCGCGACGTGGCCAGCCGTACCCAAAGCCGATGGGGCAACATATCACGTGGCGCATTGAACGGGCACACGCGCATACAAATCGCGCAATCACTGCGCAGCTTGGCCCAATAGCCAAAACATTTCTCACAGTTGGCTGACCATTTACGCACGCCCTTGATTGTCGATGGGCTGTCGGTTCCACGGGTCGGGGCACCTGTTGGCAGCGCCTTGGGTGGACATGCATCAGCACATTTTGTGCATATTTCACAATAACTTGCCATGCCAAGCTGACGTGGCACATTAACTGCAAGTGGCATGTTGGTAAATATCTTGGAAAACCGCACACGCGGCCCAAACTCTGGCGTTAGCACCATTTGGTTCCGCCCGTATTCGCCCAAACCCGCCTTGATCGCATAAGGCACGACAAGCGCGGTGTCATTCATGCTGGCCACAGCCTCAAACCCCAGATTGCGGATGTAGGCGGCCATCTGCATCACAATCGCGGCCTCATGACTGTATTCACGCCCTGTCGCGGCACCGGCCAGCGCACTAGGATAGGTTTCGACCAAATCCGCGTCCATCGCGTGCCCCATGACAATCACATGGGTCAGCCCGTCCGGCAGCGGATCGTCTATCGGGGTCATATCCCGCGTGTCGGGCCGTTGCGTATAGTGCCAACGCATATCTAGATCGGTGATCCCGCATAGATCGGCCCCGAACAGCTTAGCGATGCGCTTAATCTCGGCGGCCTCAAACTGTGGGTCGCGCAGCGTGACCCGATCGGCGGCTACGGGCGTGTCGTTACGGATCGCGCCCTGAAACCCCTCGCGCAGGCCGTCCTCTGCCGCACGGTTGGAGATAATGTCGCTGATCAACCAACTGGCGTTACGCAAGGCAAAGTCGCGTTGATTGAACCCCTCGCCCCTGCGCGGTGCGGCCTCCATCCGGTAGCTGGCGAAAAACGCGTCTGTATCCGCGCTAAGAACGGTGTCGTCCCAGAATGCACGCGTGAACACGTCGTTCATCTGATTGAACCGCTCAAAATCAGGGCCGATGTCAAAACCGGCGGCCTGATCGCTGTCGCGTAAATGTTGGGGCGTTGTCATGGGGCTATCTTACGCCTCCAGCTCCGCATCCCAATAGAGAAAATCAATCCAGCTTTTGTGCAGATGATTGGGTGGGAATTTGCGGCCGATATTATGTAGCGCGGCAGGTTCCGGCTGACGCGGGGGCTGGCGCAAATGAAACCCGACCTGCCGCAGGGATTTTGACCCTTTGCGCAGGTTGCACGGGCTACATGCGGCAACGACGTTCTGCCAGCTGGTCACACCACCCGCCGCGCGCGGCACCACGTGGTCAAACGTTAATTCGCCCTTGGCACCGCAATACTGGCAGCAAAATTCATCCCGCAGGAACAGATTGAACCGCGTGAACGCCACCTTTTTAAGCGGTTTGACGTAATCCTTCAGGACCACGACGCTGGGGATCTTGATGGTTGTCGACGGGCTGCGCGCCACATCGTCGTATTCGGCGACGATATCAACGCGGTCCAGCCAAGCAGCCTTGACCGCGTCCTGCCAAGGCCAAAGCGACAGCGGATAGTAGGAAAGCGGGCGATAATCTGCGTTAAGAACAAGGGCCGGTTTGTGTTTCAACCCCGCGGCTGTGCGCACAAATTCCGTTCGAAAGTCCGTCGTCGTCACGTCATACATCCCCCATCCCTGTAGCCCTCGGCCCAGAGCGGGAGGTCCCGCCCTGACCGCTTCACAAAGAACTATATATTGGGGTCGTTAAAGGGCAAGCCCTAGATCAGGGGTCAGTAGCCAAGGCGGTCGCGCATGAACGCCAACGCCACCTGCAACCCGTCAGGCGCGATGCCGTGGGCTGTGCCCTTCATGATGTGGGCAAATACGTCTTCCCAGCCTGCATCCTGCAACGCTTGGGCCGCTTCGGGCAATGATTGGGGTGGCACGACATCATCCTGATCCCCGTGGATCAGCAAGACAGGCGGCTTGCACTGCACCTCATCCTTAAGCGCCTCTGGCTCCAAAAGGCGGCCGGAAATACCGACGATGCCAGCAACCGCATCCTCACGGCGGGGCATCACATGCAGCGCCATCATCGTGCCTTGGCTAAAGCCCAAAACCATGACCTGTTCGGGCAGCAAATCCTCATCCACCATCACCCCGTCAAGAAACGCGTTCAGATCATCCACGGCCCGCATCATGCCCGCACGCGATTCTTCCTCTGAACTGCCGTCGATCCATGGGATCGGGAACCACTGGAACCCCATAGGAGATCCCGCGCAATCCTCTGGCGCGTCGGGGGAAATGAACATCGTGTCGGGCATATGTTCGGCCAACGGATCCGCCAGCCCCAACAAATCGGCCCCATTGGCGCCGTAGCCGTGCAAAAAGACCACGCAGGATCGTGTTTCGCCTGAAATGGCGTCTTTGCGCCCCGCGTTAAGTGCCCGTGTCATAAGATGCCGTCCCTTTGTTTGATGTCAGCGTAATACGCCCAGAAGATACGCGCCGCAACCGACCGCCACGGCGACCAACGTTCCGCCATGACTGCCAATTCCCGCGCGGATGGACGTGCGGGCAAGGCGAACATCACCTTCGCCGCCTCTTGCATGGCAAGATCACCGGGCGCAAAAACATCCGCCCGCCCAAGCGAAAACATGGCATAAACTTCTGCCGTCCAAGGCCCGATACCCGGCACCGCGCAAAGCGTTTTGATCACCGTGGTGTTGTCCATCGCACGCAAGCCCGCATAGTCGATCCGCGCTTGCGCAAGCCCAATCGCATAGCGCGCCTTTTGCCGTGACACCCCATGTTCGCGCAGGATTTCAGGCGTTGTGGCGGCCATCGCGGCCTCTGTATGTAAATCCGCCGCTTGTAATTTCGCCCAAACCGCCGCGGCAGAGGCCACGCTGACCTGCTGGCCCAAGATCACATGGAGCAATACGCCAAAGCCGTCATCTTTCAACCGCAAGGGCAAAGGCGACAGCGCGGGCAAGACATCCGCAAAACGCGGCTCAATCGTGGCAAGCCATTGCGCGCCTTCCGCGACACAGGCATCGCCGGTGATGATCCGTTCCTTCATAATGACGCGGCCCAGATCAGCGCGTCTTGGGCCGATGACACCCGTGGTGCATCGGGCATCGGTGGGCGTGCGATCATCAAAACTGGCAGGCCCAGTTCACGGGCCGCTGTCAGTTTCGTCGCACTCGCTGCGCCGCCCGCGTTCTTTACCACGATCCATGCGATGCCAAGTTGCGAAAACAGGCTGCGTTCGCGATTAACCGGAAACGGTGGCCGCCCGATCAGGAATTCCCCACCCTCAAACGGGAATGGTGCCGTTGGCGGATCAATCTGGCGGCAAATCACGCGGCATCCAGCAAGGCCCGCGAATTTTTCCAGCGTTTGCCGTCCGGTGCCCAAAAACACAGTCGATCCGGGCGGGATGATGGTTGCTGCATCCTCTTCGCGGGCAATTTGGGTCCAGTTGTCGCCCTCTTGCGGTGTCCACGGCGGGCGCAGCACCTGCAAATACGGCATCCCGATCCGCTGACAAATCGCGGCGGTGCGGTCGGTAATACGTGCTGCAAACGGATGGGTGGCATCGATGACGACGGTGATGTTTTCGGATTTTAAATAGGCCGCGAACCCGTCCGCGCCGCCAAACCCACCAATCCGCATCGGCAGCCCAAGCGATTTGGGCGCCCGCGTCGCCCCCGCCAACGATGCAATCGCAGGGATTGCATGTTTGGCCAGACCGCGCGCGATATCCTTTGCCTCTGACGTGCCGGCCAGCAACAGGATCGTCATGCCCCGGCCTTTGCCAAAATCGCGCCCGCTCGGTCGATGACGACGATATCATAGGTGGGACCACCAAACCGGTCTTGCACTTGGGCCAATGCGCGATCCGCAACAATCTGCGCAAGCTGCGGGGCGATTGTCACCGCTTCTAGCGCAGTGTTCGCAGACCCGATTGCAGGGTCACCGGCCCAATCCGCCAGCACGTCAAAATCTACCTGTGAGCGCCCCGAATGCAAATCAATCGCGCCCTGCGCCAATTTGGTGATCTTACCGATACCGCCCCCGATGGTCATGCGTCCGACGGGGTGCTTCACAAGGTATTTCAGCAAACCACCCGCAAAGTCGCCCATGTCCAGCATCGCATGATCAGGAAGCACGTGTAGGTCCTGCACCACCCGTTCGCTTGTCGCACCAGTGCAGCCCGCCACATGCGGCAGCCCCTCTGCACGCGCCACGTCGATGCCACGGTGAATGGACGCGATCCATGCCGCACATGAAAACGGACGCACAATGCCCGTTGTACCCAGAACAGACAAACCGCCAACGATCCCAAGACGCGGGTTCCATGTTTTCGCCGCCAGCTTATCCCCACCGGGGATCGACACTTTAATCTGAATGTCATGTGGTCGGTCGCCCGCCACTTCGCTAACGATTTCCGTCATCATAGACCGAGGCACCGGATTGATCGCCGGTTCGCCCACGCCAATCGGCAATCCGGCCTTTGTAACCGTGCCAACCCCGTCGCCCGCGACGAAGACAATGCCACCCGCGCTGGCCTGCACCCGCACGATAATCAACGCGCCATGAGTCACATCGGGGTCGTCACCCGCATCCTTTGTGATCCCCGCCTCGGCCCAGCCGTCACCGCAATCCGTATGCGCCACCGCAAATGTCGGCGTTTCGCCCTTGGGCAGCGTGATTTGCACGGTGTCGGGGAATGCGCCGCCCCAAAAGCGCATCAATGCGGCTTTGGTCGCAGCTGTCGCACAGGCCCCTGTGGTCCAGCCACGGCGTAAGGATGATGTTTCAACGTCAGTCATTAAGCGCGACTATAAGAACCTATTGCGATGCCGCCAATCCGCAATTCGAGGTCGTTTGTCAGCTTTTCAAGTCCCGCCGAACGCGGCATAAGGGGCCTATGGAACACAATGTCCCCCTTCCGGCCCATACGTGGCCAACACTGGAACCCGGCTGGGTTTGGCTTTGCGGTGCAGGTCCGGGCGATCCGGGGCTATTGACGATGCACGCGGTCAACGCGCTACGGCAGGCGGATGTGGTCATCTATGACGCGCTTGTGCAGGAAACGATCCTTGAATGGGCGCCGCAAGCCGAGCATATCTATGCGGGCAAACGCGGTGGCAAACCATCGGCCAAACAGCGCGATATCTCGCTGCGATTGGTTGATCTGGCCCGCGCTGGAAAGCGTGTACTGCGCCTGAAAGGCGGCGATCCGTTTGTTTTTGGCCGTGGCGGCGAAGAGGCGCAGACATTGGTGCAGCATGACGTGCCGGTGCGCATTATCCCCGGCATTTCCGCAGGCATCGGCGGCTTGGCCTATGCGGGCATTCCTGTGACGCACCGCGACGTGAACCAGTCGGTCACGTTTGTTACCGGTCACGATCAATCCGGCAACGCAACCGGATCACTAAATTGGCAAGCGATTTCAGATGGTTCGCAGGTGTTGGTGATCTACATGGGGATGAAACACATTGCCCATATCACATCAGAACTGCTGCGTGCGGGTCGGCAACCGTCCGAGCCTGTGGCCGTGGTCACCTCTGCCACGACAGACGACCAGCGGGTCCTCGAGACCACGCTTGGCAGCATTGTTGACGATATCACCGCGGCGGGCATGTCCCCGCCTGCAATCGTCTGTGTTGGGCAATCGGTGCTGATGCGCCAAGTGCTTGACTGGCAAAGTCAGGCCGCTGGAATTGCCCCCCGCAACCTTGACCCGCTGGGGCGCGGTCGCCCTGCCGAATCTGCTTAAATCATGGGTGGGCTGATCTTTGCTGCGCCTGCGTCAGGCAGCGGCAAAACCACCGTCACACTGGGCGTCTTGCGCGCCTTATCTCGTGCGGGCCACCCGATCAAATCCGCGAAATCCGGCCCCGACTATATCGACCCACGATTTCATGCGGCGGCATCGGGCAGCGATTGCGTGAACCTTGACGCTTGGGCCATGACACCGGAACGGGTGATGGCCTTGGCAACAGTCCCCGCTGACACCACGCTTTTGATCGAAGGCGCAATGGGCCTGTTCGATGGCGCCCCCCCGATGGGCAAAGGATCAAGCGCGGATTTGGCGCGTATCCTGCAAATCCCTGTGGTTTTGATCATTGATTGTGGACGCATGGCCGGATCAGTTGCGGCCCTTGCACGCGGATTTATCGGCCATGATCCGCAAGTGGCCGTCGCGGGGGTCATATTGAACAACGTCGGCTCCGCCCGACACGAGGTGATGCTGCGCGATGCGCTCGCCACACAGCAAATCCGGATTTTTGGTGCCGTGCCGCGCGACAAAGGGTTATCACACCCCTCTCGCCACCTTGGGCTAGAGCAGGCCCAAGAACGCCCCGACCTTGATGCGTTCCTTGACCATGCCGCCGATGTGATGGATGCGCATCTTGATATGGCCGCCTTACAAGCCTTGGCCACGCCAATGCCACAGGCCAAATCCAAACGCCTGCCCCCGCCAGCCCAAACAATCGCCGTTGCGCATGACCGCGCCTTCGGGTTCCATTATCCGCATATGCTGGACGATTGGCGCGACCAAGGCGCGGATATTACGTTGTTTTCCCCCCTTGCAGATGATCCTGTGCCAACGGCGGATTTCGTTTTTCTGCCAGGCGGATACCCAGAGCTTCATGCAGGGATCCTTGCCGCCAAACAAACCTTCATGCAAAGCTTGAGGAATGCCGCACAAATATCTGATATATATGGCGAATGCGGGGGATATATGACCTTGGGCAAAGGGCTGATCGACGCGGATGGCAACCGGCATCAAATGGCTGGTCTTCTGGCGTTAGAGACATCCTTTGCGGCCCGTAAACTGCACCTTGGTTACCGCGATATCATCGCGACGGATGGCCCGATCCGTGGCGCATGGAAGGCGCATGAATTCCACTATGCCACCACCATACGTGCCGGGGGCGCCCCACTGTTCACCGCCCAGGACGCCATTGGCACCGCGCTGCCAGACATGGGATTGATCAACGGACGGGTGCAAGGGTCGTTCGCACATATCATCGACGCCGCATAATTACCGATTGCATGGGCGTCTGATGGGGCGTAGCGATACGTCTATGACTGATATGATTGATGACCGCCGCGCCAAACGCAATGTTGCCGTTCTTGTCGCCGCCCAAGCGATTATGGGCGCGCAAATGCCCATGGTGTTTGTGATTGGTGGACTTGCGGGCGGGATGTTGGCAACGAACATCTGTCTGGCGACCTTGCCAATTTCCTTCATTGTTTTCGGGTCAATGATTACGGCCCCTGTGCTGTCGCCGTGGATGCAAAAACATGGACGGCGCGCAGGGTTCTTTGTCGGCACGATTGCAGGCGCAATCGGTGCATTGGTCGCGGCCTACGGGCTGTATATCGGGTCGTTCACCGTGTTGCTCGCGGGATCGCTCCTCACTGGGGTGTATATGTCGGCGCAGGGATTTTACCGTTTTGCCGCAGCGGACACCGCATCTGACAGCTTCCGCCCCAAGGCGATTTCATATGTCATGGCCGGTGGTTTGGTGTCTGCAATTGTCGGGCCGCAATTGAACAAGCTGGTGCAAGACGCATTTGTGGTGCCCTTCCTTGGGACATATCTGGCGATTGCGGTGCTGAACCTTGTCGGCATGTTCCTGTTTTTGCTCCTTGACCTGCCCAAGGGCAGCAAGAACGCCCCGACAGAGTTCCACGCCGTGCCACCCCGCACCCGCCGTGAATTGCTGCGCGATCCGCGTATCGTTGTCGCGATCATTTGCGCCATGGTGGCCTATTCGCTGATGAACCTTGTGATGACATCGACACCCCTTGCTGTGGTCGGCTGCGGGTTTACCAAAAACAACGCAAACGACATCGTGTCAGCGCACGTGCTGGCGATGTTCGCCCCTTCGTTCTTTACCGGTCACCTGATCGCCCGTTTCGGCGTGGAAAAGATCATCGCCGCCGGATTGGTCATCCTACTGGGCGCCGGAATCGTCGCGCTATCGGGTGTGACGCTTGGCAATTTCTTTGGCGCGTTGATCCTGCTTGGGCTGGGGTGGAACTTTGGCTTTATCGGTGCCACGTCGATGTTGGCCGCGTCGCATGCGCCGCATGAACGCGGTGTTGTGCAGGGCATGAACGACATGATCGTGTTCGGTATGGTGACGATTGCGTCACTGTCGTCGGGTGGTTTGATGAACTGTTCCGGCGGCACCGCCGTCGAAGGCTGGACCGCAGTGAACCTTGCGATGGTGCCGTTTCTGGTGCTGGCGGGCGGCGCGTTGATCTGGCTGGCCACGCGGCCAAAGGCATCAGCGGCCTAGCGCCATCCAAGCCAATGTCGCGGCCTGCCGTAGCGGCCCCATATCCAACCGCCCCTCGGCCACGCGTTCGGGGTGAGCGATGATTTGGCGCAGCGTATGCTTTGCCTGAAATCCGGCCAATTTGACGGCCTTTGGCGCGTCACCCTTTTGCAACCGGTCCAGCGCCACAGCCGCCAAATTGCGCACGCCGTCCGTGGTTCCATCAACCAACGGTTTACGCCCGCGTTCCTCTAAATCAGGCACCGCCCGCAGAAGGTTCGCAATGCCGACGCCATAGGCATAATTCCGCACCGCTGCCTCATCCGCCCCACCCAGCAGCCGCGCCGCGGTCCACATCAGATTGCCGGACGTTGCGTCGATATATTCGTCCAGATGCGCGGGATCCTCAAAAGCGTCAGAATAGACATCCCAGCGGCGCGCCATGACAAGCGCGTCAAGTGATGCCGCCGCTTCGGGGTCCAGCACAGCGGCGAGGGCATCGACGACCTCGTGTTTGCGAACAGTGCCGCCCGCGCCAATTTCCTCAAGCGCGTCGCGCCACCATTGCAACCGCATCTCGGCGATCATCGCTTCTTTGGTGACCCAAGGGGCGCGGGTGACTT
The DNA here is from genome assembly GCA_029250945.1 of Yoonia sp. GTDB lineage: Bacteria > Pseudomonadota > Alphaproteobacteria > Rhodobacterales > Rhodobacteraceae > Yoonia. Next base: position 1,494 of record JAQXEG010000046.1, on the reverse strand, counting down.
CGACGTTGAACGCGTAAAGCACGAATAGCACAGGGCGCGCCGCGACGGGCGCGGCCATTACGGCCCGAAACCTGTCCGGATCGCTTCGTTCAACAAGGGCGGCGCATGCATTCACGCTCATGCGGTTTTGGCCCCGTCGCGGGTCAGCTTCCAATTGATCGCGTCAATCAAAGCATCGAATGAGGCGTCGACGATATTGGCTGACACACCAACAGTGGACCAACGCCGCCCCTGCCCGTCCTCGCTGTCGATGATGACGCGGGTCACGGCCTCTGTCCCGCCGTTGGTGATGCGCACCTTGAAATCGACCAGATGCATATCATCCACAAGCGCCTGATATGGCCCCAAATCCTTGGCCAATGCACGCCACAGCGCATTGACAGGGCCACGGTCCGTGCCATCGGGCCCTTGGCTGTCAGAGACATTTAATTTGCGGATGCCTGCGACTTTGACGGCCACAACAGCCTCCGACAAGGATACCATTTCATTGCGTTTGTTGCGGCGGCGTTCAAGGTTCACGCGGTAGCGTTTGACCTCAAAAAAATCGGGCGCAAGCCCCAGCGCGTGGCGCGCCAGCATCTCAAAACTGGCCTGCGCCGTGTCATATGAAAATCCACGTGCCTCGCGTTCCTTGATCCGGTCAAGGATTTGGCTCAGCGCCGGATCGCCCTTTTCAACGACCAATCCCGCTTGGGCCAGCCGTTCGCGCAGGTTGGATTGCCCCGCTTGGTTTGACATTGGCACGATACGCGTGTTGCCCACGGTCGCGGGATCAATATGTTCATAGGTGGTCGGGTTTTTGGCAATCGCACTGGCGTGCAGCCCCGCCTTATGGGCAAAGGCGGACGCCCCGACATAGGCCGCCTGATTGGACGGCACCCGGTTCAGAATGTCATCCAGCGAGCGGGACAATTTGCGCAACTCTCTGAGCCCCTCGCGCGTGACACCCGTTTCAAACTGGCTTGCGAACGGTTCCTTTAGCAATAAGGTCGGGATGATCGTGGTCAGGTTGGCATTGCCACAGCGTTCACCCAACCCGTTCAGCGTCCCTTGGATCTGCCGCGCACCAGCAAGCACCGCCGCCAGCGAATTAGCGACCGCATTTTCCGTGTCATTATGGGTGTGGATGCCCAGATGATCCCCCGGAATGCCGCTGTCGATGACCGCGCCGACGATCGCCGACACCTCATGGGGAAGCGTGCCGCCGTTCGTGTCGCACAGCGCAATCCAGCGCGCGCCCGCGTCATAGGCTGCATGAACCGCCTCTAACGCATAAGCGGGGTTGGATTTGTACCCGTCAAAGAAATGTTCGGCGTCAAACAACGCCTCGCGCCCGTTGGCGACAAGATGCGCGAAACTGGCAGACAGATTTTCAGTATTCTCGGCCAGCGTGATCCCAAGGGCGGTTTCCACGTGGAAATCATGGGACTTGCCGACCAGACACACCGCTGGCGTGTTGGCATTCATCACAGCCGCCAGCACGTCGTCATTATC
>JAQXEG010000040.1 GCA_029250945.1 Yoonia sp. | reverse complement strand
TAACCTTCGTCAATCCGGTCGGGGATATAGAGCGTGGCAGGCAGCCCCATGTCGCGTAGCCACGTGATCAATAGCGCAGCAGACGATCCACCATCCACGTCATAATCCGCGAAAATTGCGATTTTCTGGCGGGATTTGACTGCGCTCAGGAACCGCGCAGCGGCCTTTTGCATGTCGCGCATCGCGTGCGGATCGGGCAGCAGGTCGCGCAAGGTAGGTGCAAGGAACGCATCCGCATCCTCTGGCGCAACCCCGCGTTTAGCAAGCGTGCGGCACAGCGGTGGGGGCAGCGTGGTCGCCTGCGCCATCGCCTCCGCTGCGCGGTCCTCGGCCACTGTGGGGCCGACCCAACGGCGGCCAGTGGCAGAGGTATCAACATTTAGGAATGCGGGGGTGTCTGGTGTCTGTGTCATCGCAGATCACCATATATGAGGGGCGCAGCTTTGCCACGCCCCAAATGTAGTTAAACGGGGTTGCGATACTGCATCCGGCGCACGGATCCGGTCTTGGACCGCATCAGGATGGTTTCGGCTGTGACATAGCCGACCTCGCGCTTGATACCGGGCACAAGGCTGCCGTCGGTAACGCCTGTGGCGGCAAAGATCACGTCGCTGGTGACCATGTCATCGCGGGTATAGACGCGGTCGAAATCGGTGATGCCCGCCTTGGCCGCACGGCCGCGTTCATCGTCGTTGCGAAACAGCAGACGGCCCATGATTTGCCCGCCCATGCATTTCAGCGCGGCTGCTGCCAACACGCCTTCGGGTGCGCCGCCGCTGCCCATATACATGTCGATGCCGGTTTTCTCTGGCTCGGCGCAGTGCATGACGCCAGCGACGTCACCGTCGGTGATAAGACGGATCGCAGCACCCGTGGCGCGGATTTCGGCAATCGCGGCCTCATGGCGGGGGCGTTCCAGCACGCAGACGGTAATGTCAGACGGCGCGCAGCCTTTGGTCTTGGCCAGCGTCTCGACCCGTTCGCGCGGCGACATATCAAGTGACACAACGCCCTCGGCATAGCCCGGCCCAATGGCCAGTTTGTCCATATACGTGTCGGGTGCGTGCAGCATCGAACCACGTGGACCCATCGCAATCACGGCCAACGCGTTGGGCATATCCTTAGCGGTCAGTGTCGTGCCCTCAAGCGGGTCAAGCGCGATATCCACGCCGGGGCCAGTGCCATTGCCGACCTCTTCACCGATGAACAGCATCGGAGCCTCGTCACGTTCACCTTCGCCGATAACCACAACGCCGGAAATATCGAGCTTGTTGAGCTGGGTGCGCATCGCGTCCACAGCGGCCTGATCGGCGGCTTTCTCATCACCGCGCCCGATCAAGGGGGCACAGGCAATCGCAGCTGCCTCGGACACCCGGGCGAGGCCCAACGATAATGCGCGGTCGTTGAAATCAATGGTCTTGGTCATGGCTGCGGCCCTTAAAAACTGATGTTAGCCATCCCCTATCGGGTTGGCCACACAGGGTGCAACATGTTTGCGCTAAACCGCCTCGATCCGGATGGCGACTGGATCGCCGGACACCACGGCGGTGGATGCGAAGGCGGCAATCGCCTCTTTCACCGCGGATTGCGTGGTCTTGTGGGTGACGATCAAAACGGGCGCGGTGCTGTCTTTGTGATCATATTGGCGCATCCGGTCGATGGATACACCTGCATCACCCAGCACAGTCGCGACCTTGGCCAGCGCACCGGGTTTATCCAAAAGCTGAAGGCGTAGGTAATACGGCGCCGAAACGGCAGCGGTCGCTGCGCGGGCCTTTTTCAAGGTCCTGGCAGGTTGGCCGAATGTCGACAGGCGGGTGCCGCGCGCGATATCCATGACGTCGCCCATTACGGCACTGGCGGTTGGACCCATACCCGCACCGGGACCGCGCAAGACAACTTGTTCGACGCTGTCACCTTCAAGCACGACCATGTTGGTCCCGCCTTGCAGCTGACCCAGCGGTGATGTGTCGGGCACCAGACAGGGCGACATGCGCTGTTCCAGCCCGCGTCCCGTCATCTGGGCCACACCCAGCAGTTTGATTTTGTACCCCATGTCGGACGCTTGATGGATGTCTTCGATGGTCACGGACCCGATCCCTTCGAGCACGACCGCGTCGAAATCGACCTGCGTGCCAAACGCGATGGACGCAAGCAGCGCAAGCTTGTGACCCGCATCAATCCCGCCCACGTCCAGTTCTGGATCAGCCTCAAGGAAGCCGAGCTGGTTGGCCGCGTCAAACACCTCTTCATAGGTCATGCCGTCGTTTTCCATCCGTGTGAGGATGTAATTGCACGACCCGTTCATGACGCCCATCACGCGGGTAATTTCATTTCCGGCCAAACCCTCGGTCAATGATTTTACGACGGGGATACCGCCTGCGACGGCTGCCTCAAACCGGATAACACGGCCCAATTCCTCGGCCGCTTCGGCAAGGTTTTGACCGTGGTGGGCGAGCAGTGCTTTGTTGGCGGATACGACATCCTTGCCCGATGCAATCGCAGCCTCTGTTGCGTCTTTGGCGGGGCCTTCGTGGCCGCCCATGACCTCAATAAACACGTCGATGTCGGCGCGTTTGGCCAGTGCAACGGGATCGTCTTCCCATGCGTAGTCAGAAAGGTCCACATCGCGGTTCTTGGTTTTTGACCGTGCAGAAACCGCACTAATAACCACCGGACGACTGGCGCGCAGTTCTAAAAGTTGGGCGTGTTTTTGGACGATGCGCACAATGCCCACACCGACGGTTCCAAGGCCAGCAATTCCAAGGCGAAGGGGTTCAGACATAGCGTGCGATTCCAATAGCTGCGTTTACGTTGCGCAGGGTCTAGCGAATTGCGGCAGGCACCGCAACGCCGCGCGGCATGTGTGCGCGCGTTGCACGGTCAACAATGGGGCCGCGCAGTCCGGCCGCTTTGGCCCGCAGGGCGGCGATCTTGTTGTCAAAGGTCGCGACAGATGCAGGCGTGATCGCGCCGTTTGTTTGCTGCGTTGCGGCTTGGGCCAGCAAGGGATCAAGCGGTTGCAAGGTCGGGTAATCCGCGGCCCGTGCAGCAGGCGTAATCCGGTCGTCGAGATCGGGAAAATCGACGCAAGCTACAAGGGCAAATAGGGCGATGGGCAGGGTCAAACGCAACATAGGCTGGTTATGCCGCCGCGACATGCGAAGGGCAAGGCACGCATTCAGGGGGTTTTCAATTGAACGATTGTTCAGTTACAAAATGCCATGGCGCGCAAGCAAGGTTCCCACTCCGGCACGACAGGCCCCAAGGTGCGCGCGGCTGCCTTGCGGCTGATTGCTCGGTATGGATTTGCAGCCGTCTCCATGCGTCAGATTGCGACGGATGTGGGCGTGCAGGTCGGCGCGCTTTATAATTATACCCCTGATAAACAAAGCCTTTTATACGATCTGATGCACAGCCATATGGCGGAATTGTTGACCGCTTGGGATCAAGAGGCAACAGCAGGCACGGCGTTTGCGCGGCTGGAACGCTTCACGCGGTTTCATATCCGGTTCCATCTGCCGCGTGCGGATCAGGTGTTTGTATCCTACATGGAGCTGCGCAATTTATCGCCTGACAACTTTACCAAGATCGAGGCGATGCGCCGGATTTATGAGGACGCGCTAGACGATATTTTGCGCGCGGGCGAGGCTGAGGGGCAGTTTATCATCGCTGACAGCCGGATCACAACGATGGGGTTGATTGCGCTGCTGACCGGCGTGTCCAATTGGTACCGCGATGACGGGCGGCTGTCCGTGGGTGAAATTGAGAAGATTTATTGGGACATGGTCCGCAAATCTGTCAGCGCCTGACAATTGGTCGTTTTCAACAAAGACATGTCGCGCCCGTGGCCTAGCCTGCGCGTACCAAACGCGGGAAGGGCGTCATAATGAAAATTGGATTTGTCGGACTTGGGAATGTGGGTGGCAAGCTCGCGGGGAGTTTGCTGCGCAACGGCCATGACATGTATGTGCATGATTTAAATGCGGAATTTGTGTCCGATTTTGTGGATCGGGGTGCCAAGGACGGGGAAAGCCCTGCCAATTTGATGCGCACCTGCGAGGCGGTGATCACCTGTTTGCCCAGCCCCGAGGCCTGCGATGTGGTCGTGTCTGCGATGCTGCCCGAAATCGTGCCCGGCAAAATCTGGATGGAGATGTCCACGACCGACGCGGGCGAGGTGCAGCGCCTTGCGGCCCAAGTGATTGCAAAGGGCGGCGCGGCGGTTGATTGCCCGGTATCAGGCGGATGCCACCGTGCTGATACCGGCAACATCAGCATTTTTGCGGGCTGTGAACGCGACACATTTGATCGGATGCTGCCGCTTTTGACGACGCTGGGGCGGCGGGTGCTGCACACCGGGCCTGTTGGGTCGGCCTCCACGCTCAAAGTTGCGACCAATTATCTGGCGACCACGAATCTGTTGTCGGTGTGCGAGGCATTGGTGACAATGAAGGCCGCTGGCATGGATTTGGCGACGACCTATGAGGCATTCAAAATCAGCTCTGGCAATTCGTTTGCTCATGAAACCGAAAGTCAGGTCATCCTGAACGGGTCCCGCAATGTGACCTTTACGATGGACCTTGTGAAAAAGGATATTGGCCTGTTTCAGCAAATAGCTGATGATCACGGCGTGCCGTTGGAAATCAGCCCGCTGATCGTGTCCATCTTTGACGATGGGATCGAACGCTACGGCCCGCGCGCCCAATCGGACGAGATTATCCGCAGGCTTGAGGAACCCACGGGGCTGAGCATTCTGGCACCGGGCTTCCCCGCCGAACTGGTCGATGATGAACCCGAAGAGCCCGGCTATGAGGTCGTGCCGCCCAGATAGGTCTGGCCATTGCAGGGCAGGCTCGCTAGGCATCGGGTCATTCTTTGAACCAGAGGCCTGCCCATGTTTGATCCTGATACCGATGGCGTTTTTGCCCGTGTTTATGCGTCTGCGGCGCGCCGGATGTTCGCGTGTGGCGTGCTTTATGGGCTCGGGGCGATGCTGATCTACATCGCATTTGCGCGGCCGCCCGCGCTATTTGGTGCGTTGTTTTTGGTGGTCTTCGGCGGTGCGGTTTTGCTTCTGGCGGAACGCCTACGCCGTGCGACGCAGATCGAGATTACCCTGACGGACACTGAACTGCGCGACAGCACGGGGCGCGTTTTGGCCGTGATCGCCGATGTTGTCAGCGTGGAGCGCGGGGCGTTCGCGCTTAAGCCATCTAACGGGTTCACCCTTGTGATGCGCGACAAGGCGCCACGCGCATGGTCACCTGGCATGTGGTGGCGCATGGGGCGTCGGGTTGGCATCGGTGGCACGGTTGCGGCGGGTCCAGCCAAATTTATGGCCGAACAAATCGCATTGCGGATCGCGACACGGACCGCCGACTAGCATTTTTGCTTGGTGACGTCCGCTGTATTGTTCCAACATACGGTGGTGGCAAAGCGCGGGCTGATAAACGCCCGTGTGCTGAATTCAATCGGGTCCAAACCAGTGCCGCGCACATAGTCGATCCCGTCGCCATATTTAGGCTGATAATCGGTCCATGTTTCCACCATGATCACCCGTTCGCCATTGGTCAAAAGTGGAATGCTGCTGGTGTATTTCGTCAGATCCTTGGTTTTCAGCACAGGATAAGAGCCGCGGACCTTTGACCAGACGCGGATGTGCTTTTTCTGCGGTTAGGCGGGGTAAAAATGTGCCAATTGACCTGTAAATTTACTAATTTCTAACGAATTCAGCATGTGCAAAGGTGGATTTTTGATGCTGTTCGCCGCATCGGCCAAGGGTGGAATCGGGCGAATTTTGTCCGTGAATTGCGGCTTTCCATCCTTTCTGTCTGGATCTAACATCCCTTGATACGGGGGGACGATCCAATGGGATTCTCAGGATTTCGGGTGCTCAAAGAGGGGCTGTTTGGTCAAAAAGGCTGGTCCGCGCAATGGCGCGACCCCGCACCCAAGGATGAATATGATATCGTCATTATAGGCGGTGGTGGGCATGGGTTATCGACCGCCTTTTATCTGGCCAAGGAACATGGGCTGACCAACATCGCGGTGTTGGAAAAAGGGTATCTTGGCGGTGGTAACATTGGCCGAAACACGACCATCGTGCGGGCCAATTATTTCCTACCAGGCAATTCCGAATTCTATTCCCATTCCCTCAAGCTTTGGGAGGGGATGGAGCAAGAGCTGAATTACAACACCATGATGTCCCAGCGCGGGATCATCAATTTGTTCCATTCAGACGGGCAGCGCGATGCTTTTGCCCGCCGCGGCAACGCGATGGTCAATCAGGGCGATGACGCAGAGCTTTTGGACGTGGAAGGCGTGCGCAAGCATCTGCCCTATCTTGATTTCGACAATGGTCGGTTTCCTGTCTATGGCGGTTTGATGCACCGGCGCGGCGGCACCGCTCGCCATGATGCTGTCGCGTGGGGCTATGCCCGCGGGGCCGATCAGCGCGGCGTTGACCTGATCCAGAATTGCGAAGTGACCGGTATTGATATCGAAGGCGGCACCGTCAAAGGCGTGCAAACCACGCGCGGCGCCATCCGCGCCAAGAAGGTCGCGATTGTGACCGCTGGTCGGTCGGGGCAGGTGGCGGCGATGGCGGGCATGCGTCTGCCCATCGAAAGCCATGTGTTGCAAGCCTTTGTAACCGAAGGGCTGAAACCCGTGATCGATCATGTTGTCAGCTTTGGCATGGGCCATTTCTATATTAGTCAGTCGGATAAGGGCGGCCTCGTGTTCGGGGGTGATCTGGATTTTTACGCCTCGTATGCGGCGCGTGGGAACCTGCCGATGAAAGAACACGTGATGGAGGCCGCGATGACCCTGATGCCCGTAATCGGCAAGGCGCGTGTGCTGCGATCATGGGGCGGCATCATGGATATGACCCCCGACGGCAGCCCGATTATCGACAAGACCCATATCGACGGGCTCTATCTGGATTGCGGCTGGTGTTATGGCGGGTTCAAGGCCGTACCCGGCTCTGGCTATTCATTCGCGCATTTGCTGGCGACGGGGCAGCACCATGCGCCCGCCGCTGGCTTCCGGCTTGACCGGTTCCGCGACGGCGTGGGGCTGATGGATGAAGAGGGCACCGGCGCCCAGCATAATCTGCATTAAAGATGAGTATTTGGAAAAAAAGCGAGGCGGGCTGATGCGCATTAACTGTCCAACCTGCGGAGAGCGTGACCGGCGCGAATTTTACTATGTTGGCGATGCTGTGGCATTGCAGCGACCCGCGCCCGATGCGGGGTTGGACGCGTGGGATGACTATGTGCATCTACGCGATAATCCCGCCGGACAAACCCGCGATTTGTGGCATCATGAGGGGGGGTGTGGTGCGTGGCTTGTGGTGACGCGCAATACGGTGACCCACGCGATTGCAAAGGTCGAAATGGCCCGCGAGGTGGCGCGGTGAGGTTGCGTGATGTCGATACCGTCCCGTTCACATTTGATGGCGTGACCTATCAGGGCGTGGTGGGTGAAACCCTTGCCGCCGCGTTGATTGCCAACGGGGTGAGGCTGGTCGCCCGCTCTTTCAAATATCACCGCCCTCGCGGCATCATGGGCGCCGGATCAGAGGAACCGAACGCGCTGGTGACCATTGGCAGTGGCGCTGATGCCGAACCCAACGTGCGCGCCACGGTGCAATTGGTCTATGAAGGTCTGGCCGCATTTTCGCAAAACGCTTGGCCCAGCCTGAAATCCGATGTGATGGCAGTCAATGATCTGGCCTCGCCATTCCTAGGGGCCGGATTTTATTACAAGACATTCATGTGGCCCAAGCCGTTTTGGGAAAAGATTTACGAGCCGATTATTCGCCGTGCAGCGGGGCTTGGCGGCTTATCGGGTCAGCCGGACACGGACGTACATGAGAAACCCTATGCGTTTTGTGATGTCCTTGTGATTGGCGGCGGGCCTGCGGGCCTTATGGCCGCGCTGGTGGCGGCCAAGTCGGGCGTGGATGTGATATTGGCGGAGGAAGACACTGCCTTGGGTGGCCGTCTGTTGGCGGAACTCGAGGATATCGACGGCCTGCCCGCAATGGATTGGGTGGCCGAGGTCGCGGCCGATCTACGCGACATGCCGAATGTGCGCATCATGACCCGCACCACCGTCACAGGGGCCTATGATCAGGGCACGTTTGGCGCGCATGAGCGGGTTGAACGCGATGGGATGACATCAGCGTTTTGGCGGATTGTGGCCAAGCGGTCGATCCTGTGTGCTGGTGCCTTGGAACGCGGGATCGCGTTTCCCAATAACGACCGGCCTGGCATCATGATGGCGGGGGCTGTGCGGGCCTATGTCAATCGCTGGGGCGTGGCCCCGGGTGCGCGTGTCGCGGTTTACGGAAACACCGCTGATGTGGCGCGCACGGCGCGGGATTTGACGGTACAAGGTATCGACGTTGTGGCCCAGATTGACGCGGCTAAGGGTGCGGCTGTGGTGGCGACCAAAGGGCGCCATGCCCTGTCCGCTATCACTGTGCTGCGGGGTGGTGTTGAAGAGGAGATCGCGGTTGATTGCCTTGCGGTGACAGGGGGCTGGAATCCGAGCGTGCATCTGACCTGTCACATGAACGGACGTCCTGTCTGGGATGACAAGATCGCGTCGTTTGTGCCAACCGCAGGGGCCATTCCGGGCATGGTTACAGCAGGGGCCTGTCACGGCGTGTTCGACACGATGGGATGCTTGGCTGACGCCGCACAGATTGCAGAAGGGGTTGTGAGGGACCTGAAACTCAAGCCCGCGCAAATTGACCTGCCGGATGCTGATGCGACACCCTATCAAATCACACCTGTTTGGTCGGTGGCGGGCAAGGGCCGCAAATGGATTGATTTCCAGAATGATGTGCATGTGAAAGACATCAATCTGGCCGCGCAAGAGGGGTTCAAATCCGTTGAGCATATGAAGCGCTACACCACCCAAGGCATGGCCCCCGATCAGGGTAAGTCATCGAATGTGGTGGCCTTGGCTGTGCTGGCGGATGTGACAGGGCGGGGTATTCCCGAAACGGGGACCACGACATTCCGCCCGCCCTATGTGCCCGTGCCAATTGCGGCGATGGGGGCAGGCGGGGGCGGCAAGGGCTTTGCGCCCGAACGGTTCACCACCAGCCATGACGCGAGTGTCGCGGCTGCTGCGCCGATGATCGAGGCGGGGCTGTGGTATCGCCCCAGCTATTTCCCCAAGACAGGTGAGCGGACATGGCGGCAGTCCTGCGACCGCGAGGTATATATGGTCCGCAATGCCGTGGGCGTTTGCGATGTGTCGACCCTTGGCAAGATCGACATTCAGGGGCAGGATGCAGCGGCGTTGCTTGATTTTGTCTACACCAATACGTTTTCCTCTCTAAAGGTCGGGCGGGTCCGCTATGGCCTCATGCTGCGCGAAGACGGGCATGTGCTGGATGACGGAACAACGGCGCGGCTGGGGGATGATCACTTTGTGATGACGACCACGACAGCAGCGGCTGGGCTGGTGATGCGGCACCTCGAATTTGTGCTGCAGGTGCTGCGGTCCGATCTGAATGCCCGTGTGATCAGTGTGACCGAACAATGGGCGCAGTTCGCTATCGCAGGCCCGCAATCGCGCGCGCTGTTGAACGGGCTGCTGGATGCACCCGTTGATGATGTGCCGTTCATGGGCTGGCGCGATGTCACGGTCGGCGGCATAGCAGGGCGATTGTTCCGCATCTCATTCTCGGGCGAAATGGCGTTTGAACTGGCTGTGCCGTCGCGGTTTGGTGCGTCGCTATGGGATGCGTTGAACGATGCGGCAGCTGCGCTGGGCGGCGGTGCCTACGGGATGGAGGCGCTAAATGTGCTGCGCATTGAAAAAGGTTTCATCACCCACGCGGAAATTCACGGGCGTGTCACCGCATTTGATATCGGCATGGACCGGATGATCAGCCGCAAAAAGGATTGCGTTGGCCAAACCATGGCTGCGCGCTCGGGGTTGATGGATGAAAACCGCGCTCAGCTTGTTGGATTGCGCCCTGTTGGAGCCGTCAAACAACTAAGCGCGGGCGCGCATTTGTTTGAAAGCGGCGCCGCACCGATCCGTGAAAACGGGCAGGGGTATATTACCTCTGTCGGGTTTTCGCCGACGCTTGGGTCGACCATTGCACTCGGGTTCTTGGACCGTGGCCGTGCCCGCCATGGCGAGGTGATCCGCATGGTCGATCATCTGCGCGATCTGGATGCACAGGTTGTGGTTTGCGATCCTGTTTTCTTTGACCCAGAGGGGGACCGTGTGCGTGGTTAAGCTGACTTCAAAACTCCCGTTTGACGGCGCGTTGCCCTGCGATATTGGGCCTGTTTCATTGGTTGAGGTTGGGATCGGCCCGATGTGGTCGGTCGCACCCTTTGCGGGGCGTCAGGCGGATTGTGTCACCGCATTGTCCAAGATCGGGGTGATCTGGCCGGACGTCGGGCGCTGCACGTTGCTATCCACATGGTTCGGGCTGGATCAGATCATGGTGTTCGGCAGCACCGTGCCCGATATGCCCGCCGCCGTGACTGATCAAAGTGACGCGTGGGCGTGCATCGCGATCAAGGGGGCGGCGATTGATGTGCTGGCCCGTTTGGCGCCTGTCGATTTACGCGCGACCGATGATACGGTTTGGCGCACCCAAGTTGGGCATATGCCCGCCCACATCACCCGCGTGTCCGCTGATGTCTATGAGGTGATGGTGATGCGATCCATGGCGCAGACCCTGTTGCACGACCTGACCCGCGCCGCGACGGGTATCGCTGCCCGCGGATAGCCGCACCTGATTTCGCCTTATGCGGCTCGACTCTGTCGCGGGGGCGTTGGATAATGCTCACATGAGCCTACCACCCGGATTCCTTGATGAGCTACGCAACCGTTTGTCCATTGGGCAAGTCGTGGGGCGGAAGGTCATGTGGGACACCCGCAAATCCAATCAGGGCAAGGGTGACCTTTGGGCGCCGTGCCCGTTCCATCAGGAAAAATCCGCCAGCTTCCACGTCGATGACCGCAAAGGGTTCTACTATTGCTTTGGCTGTCACGCAAAAGGGGACGCGATCACATTCGTGCGCGAAACTGAGAATGTGGATTTCATGGAAGCGGTCAAAATTCTGGCGGCCGAGGCTGGGATGCCTGTGCCCGCGTCCGATCCGCGCGCGCAGGAAAAGGCAGATAAGCGCACCCAACTGACGGATGTGATGGAACAGGCCGTCCAATGGCACCGGCTTCAGTTGCAAACCGGTGCTGCGGCGGATGCACGCGACTATCTGGCGCGGCGCGGGTTTGATGCGGCGGGATTGGATCGGTGGGACATCGGCTTTGCTCCCGCCAATGGCGGCGTGATGGCGCATCTGAAAGGTAAGGGTGTTGATCCCAAGCTGGTCATCGAGGCTGGGTTAGCGGCAGAAAGCGACCGCGGAGGCAGCCCCTATGACCGCTTTCGCGGGCGCATTATTTTCCCTATTCGGGATGGTCGCGGGCGGCCGATTGGTCTTGGTGGGCGGGCCATGGACCCCAATGCGCGGGCCAAATATCTGAACTCTCCCGAAACGCCGCTGTTTGATAAAGGGTGCAGCCTGTATAATCACGGCCCCGCCCGCGAGGCCGCTGGCAAGGGCACGCCATTGATCGTGGCCGAAGGGTATATGGACGTCATCGCCCTGTCAGAGGCAGGGTTCGGCGCAACCGTCGCCCCGCTTGGCACCGCCGTGACAGAGGACCAGTTGCGCCTGTTGTGGCGCATCGCACCTGAACCGATTATCGCGCTCGACGGTGATACAGCGGGCATCCGCGCCGCGATGCGGGTCATTGATATCGCGCTGCCGCTGCTTGAGGCGGGGCAGTCGCTCCGCTTTGCCCTGATGCCCGAAGGGATGGACCCTGACGACGTGATCAAATCCAAGGGCAAGGGCGCGATGCAAGATTTGCTTGATGCCGCCATTCCAATGGTCCAATTGCTGTGGCAACGCGAGACCGAAGGCAAAGTGTTCGACAGCCCCGAACGCAAGGCCGCGCTGGATAAGACACTGCGCGAAAAGCTGAAACTGATCGCCGATCCCTCGATCCGCAGCCACTATGGCGAGGCGATCAAACAGATGCGCTGGGATTTGTTCAGTGCGCGTAAACCTGTGGCTCAGAAACGTGGCCCGCGTGCCGCATGGTCGCGCAATCAAGAGCCGTGGCAGCGCGATATCGCGCCGATGCCTGCCAGCAAACAATCCGCCCTTGGGTCCGGCATCGCGGACGAAGATCACCTGCGCGAAGCGGTGATCTTGGCGACGCTGCTGCACACGCCCGCTGTGATCGCGCAATTTGAACCGGATGTGGAACGGATGGACTGTGCTGATCCCGATCATGGGGCCATTCGCGCCGCGATCCTGCGGCATGCGATGGCCGATGACCTACGCGCTGCGATTGTGGATGATATTGGCGATGCGCCCCTTGAAAAGCTGATGCGCAATCCTCATCTGCATCTGACCCCGGCGGTCCGCCGTGCGGGGCAAGTGGACGTGGCATCCCAGCTTTTGACCGAAGAGCTGGCCAAACTGATGTCACGCCGTGGTCATCAGCGCGAGCTTAGCGATGGTATGGACGATATTGCCGGATTGGCAGACGAAGGGGTGACGTGGCGGCTGTCGCGCGCGGCGGCCTCGGTCGATACGACGATCCGGCGTGATGATGATGACGCAACGGAATATGATCGCGCTGAAAACGGCGCGTTGATGAAGAAAGACGAGCGTGACGCGCTGGACGACCTTTTAGGGCGGATCGGCTTTGCCAAAGACGATAACCGTCCTAAGTCCTAAGGGCGCAACATAATCTAAAAACAATGGACGGTAAGGTTGCGAATCACCCGAATTCGGGATTGATTCGGGCAAACCGAATCAGCCGAATCACCTGACCTCCGTGATTCCCTTTGACCAAAGGAGCCAGCCCATGGCCGCGAAAGATAACGACGACCGCAAAGACGACCAAGACGGCGATCACAGCCTCGATATGTCCCAAGCGGCCGTGAAAAAAATGATCGCGGACGCGCGCGAGCGTGGCTACATCACATATGACCAGCTGAACGCGGTTCTGCCGCCTGAACAGGTGTCGTCCGACCAGATCGAAGACGTGATGTCGATGCTGTCCGAAATGGGCATTCAGGTCACTGAAGAAGAAGAAAGCGAAGAAGCCGAAGAGCCACAGGGCGGTACCGACGTGGCCACCGTGGCCGGTTCGCGTGAGGTGACGTTGGGCGGTGCCGAGGCTGAAAAGCTCGACCGCACCGACGATCCCGTACGCATGTACCTGCGCGAAATGGGCAGCGTGGAGCTGTTGTCGCGTGAAGGTGAAATTGCGATCGCCAAACGGATCGAGGCTGGCCGCAACACCATGATCCTCGGGCTGTGCGAAAGCCCGCTGACATTCCAAGCGATCACAATCTGGCGCGACGAATTGTTGTCAGAGGACATTTTGCTGCGCGACGTCATCGACCTTGAAACCACATTTGGTGATCAGATGGGCGAAGACGGGGAAGAGGCCGCGGTTGTGGCCCCCGCCGCTGGTGCAGCCCCCGCCGCCGAAAAGGAAGAGAAGCAAGAGCTGGACGCCGACGGCAACCCCATCGCCAAAGATGACGACGATGATGAGGATGATCAGGCCAACATGTCGCTCGCCGCGATGGAGGCCGCGCTG
This sequence comes from Yoonia sp., assembly GCA_029250945.1. Lineage (GTDB taxonomy): Bacteria > Pseudomonadota > Alphaproteobacteria > Rhodobacterales > Rhodobacteraceae > Yoonia. The sequence continues at coordinate 31,542 of JAQXEG010000040.1, read as the reverse complement.
AAACCCCGCGTTCTTGAAACGCTTGAGGTGATCGCGCGCGACTTTGCCAAATTGTCGGATATGCAGGACGCGCGGATGTCCGCGACCCTGAACGAGGATTCATCGTTCACCGACAAGGAAGAAAAGAAATACCAGAAACTACGCTCCGAGATTGTTGAACTGGTGAATTCGCTTCACCTGCACAACAACCGGATCGAGGCGCTGATTGACCAGCTTTATGGCATCAACCGTCGCATCATGTCGATCGACAGCGCGATGGTGAAACTCGCCGACCAAGCCCGTATTAACCGTCGTGAATTCATCGACGCCTACCGTGGTCGCGAACTTGACCCCAACTGGCTGGGTGAAATGGGCGAAAAGCCGGGGCGCGGCTGGCAGGCGCTGATCGAGCGTTCGACAGATAAAATCGAAGAGCTGCGCGGCGACATGGCCCAAGTTGGGCAATATGTTGGCGTTGATATCACCGAATTCCGCCGCATCGTGCAGCAGGTCCAAAAGGGCGAAAAAGAGGCCCGTCAGGCCAAGAAAGAAATGGTCGAGGCAAACCTGCGCCTCGTGATTTCGATTGCTAAGAAGTATACGAACCGTGGCCTGCAATTCCTTGATCTTATTCAAGAAGGTAACATCGGTCTGATGAAGGCCGTGGACAAATTTGAATATCGCCGCGGCTATAAATTCTCGACCTATGCGACGTGGTGGATCCGTCAGGCGATCACCCGCTCCATCGCCGATCAGGCCCGCACGATCCGTATTCCGGTCCACATGATCGAGACGATCAACAAGCTGGTCCGCACAGGTCGCCAGATGCTGCACGAAATTGGCCGCGAGCCCACACCAGAGGAATTGGCAGAAAAGCTGCAAATGCCTTTGGAAAAAGTCCGCAAGGTTATGAAAATTGCCAAGGAACCTATCTCTCTGGAGACGCCAATCGGCGACGAGGAAGACAGCCAGCTTGGTGATTTCATCGAAGACAAGAACGCGATCCTGCCGCTGGATTCCGCCATTCAGGAAAACCTCAAGGAAACTACGACCCGCGTGCTTGCTTCCCTGACCCCGCGTGAGGAACGCGTGCTGCGGATGCGCTTTGGTATCGGCATGAATACCGATCACACGCTCGAAGAAGTTGGCCAACAGTTTAGCGTGACCCGCGAACGTATCCGTCAGATCGAAGCGAAAGCGCTGCGCAAGCTCAAACACCCGAGCCGGAGCCGGAAGCTGCGTAGCTTCCTTGATCAGTAATGTCACTGTTTGGGCGTCTGTTCGGTGGCAAATCGAAAGAGGTTGAACCGGAAATTTACAAGGGTTTCCGGATCTTCCCCGCCCCGATGAAAGAGGGCGGGCAGTTTCGGCTCAGCGCGCGCGTGGAGTTGGACAAGGATGGGGAAACGCTGACCCACAACTTGATCCGCGCCGACAGTTTTAAATCGGTCGAGGCGGCGAATGATGCGGCGATGGGCAAGGCCAAGCAATTGATCGACCAGATGGGCGATAAACTGTTTTAGGGCATGCAAAAGCTGACGATCGCGACCCACGGCCCCGGCTTATACGAATTTACTGATCAGATCAGCGTGACGGGTAGTGGGCTTCTGACCCTGTTCGTCCAGCACACGTCGTGCAGTCTGCTTGTCCAAGAAAATGCTGATCTAGAGGTGCAGACAGACCTGCAAAACTTCTTTGCGCGTCTCGTGCCGCCGACCACTGATCCCACGATGTACTATCTGACCCACACGCACGAGGGGCCGGATGACATGCCCGCCCATATCAAGGCGGCGATGATGCCCACACATTTGTCTATTCCTGTTGTGAACGCTCAAATGCAGCTGGGAACCTGGCAGGGAGTTTACCTTTTCGAACATCGGGACCGCCCGCATCACCGGACGGTCCTTGCAATGATGTCCTAGCCGGTGGGCATGAGGAACACCTCGCGCACAGCGGCGTGGGCGGGCGCGTCGAGCGCATGCATGACGGCATTCGTGACGTCCTCTGGCTGTAGTTTGTCCGGCTTGGGTTCGCTGAAAAACGCGGTGTCGACCATGCCGGGCGTAACTATGGTGCAACGGCCACCCCAGTCGGCCATTTCCTGCGCCAGATTGCCGCCGAACCGGTGCACAAACCATTTTGTCGCGCCATAAACCGACCCAGACAGATGAACCCGCCCTGCCGCTGATCCAGTCAATATAATGTGGCCTTTGGTGTCTTTGACATGGGGCAGGGTCGCCTTCATGGTTTTCAGCAGCCCCATGATGTTCAGGTCCACAACACGCCCCCATTCGTCCAAATCGCCGTTCTCGGCACCTGCGTTATCCACGCCCATGCCTGCATTCGCGAACACCGCATCAATCTGCCCGAAATCAGCGATCATGGCGTCCACGGCGGCGGTTTGGTCGTCCATATTGGTCGCGTCTCCGACATAAGTTTTGGTCGCATCGCCCAGTTCGTCGGCCAGTGCGCGTAACTTATCCTCTGATCGGGCAAATAGTCCCACGTGCCACCCGTTTTGCACCGCAGCGCGCGCTGTTGCCGCCCTGATGCCAGATGATGCGCCCGTGATGAACAGTGTCTCGTTGGTCATGTCGTTCCCCATTGTGTCGTGGACTAGTGTCTGTTGTCGGCCCAACGCGCGTGTGGTCAATTCGTTACATCATTGTTGACAAATCGGGGTTGCTGCCGCCCAGTGGTGGGATGACCGATGCTCAAACCACCGCCCGCGCACATGTGAAATCCAACGCGGCGTTCCTGTCGGATGGATGCGCTGCGATCTTTGACTATGCCGAACCGGCTTGGCGGGAATACCGGTCTGCGGCGTGGTATGTTGATCAGTTGCGCCGCGCCGGTTTCTCGGTCGAAGAGGGTTCAGGCGGGATGCCCACGGCATTTTGTGCGGAATGGTCAAATGGTGATGGTCCAATCGTCGGCATGTATGCTGAATATGATGCGGTGCCGGGCAATTGTCAGGCCGCTGCGACAACGCAAAGCCCCCGCACAGGGCTTGGCCCACAAGCAGCTGGGCACACCGATCCGCATTCCGCGCTTGGCATGGCGGGGCTAGGCGGGCTGTTGGCGACCAAGGTCGCGATGGAACACCACGGGATAAAGGGTGGCCTGCGGTTCACGGGCGAACCTGCGGAGAAGCACCGCGGATCTAAACCCATCCATGCGGCGAAGGGGTATTATGACGGGCTGGCTGCGATGCTATCGTTCCATCCGTTTTACATGCTGCCCATGTGCAATACGGTCCGCTGGGATACGCACTGTGGTGTGGCCTATGCGATGATCTATCGGTTCCGCTGTGACGCGCCCGAAACATGGGGTGCCACCGACGGCGCGCCCATCCCGCAAAGCCACAGCGACGTGCGCGCGCCAGGTGCCAATGACGCGCTGGTGCAGATGTATCAGGCGGGGCGTTTCCTGCGCGACACGATGTTGCCGCATCAAGGGGGCTGGTCGATATCCGAGGCGATCATCAGCACAGGACAGGCCACCGCAGATAACTTGCCCGCTGGTCTGGCCGAGATCAAATATATGATGCGCGTGCCGACCGTGGCGATGGCCGAACAGGTGACAGCGGCGCTTGACCGGCAGGCAGAGGCGATTGCCGCCATGACAGGCTGCACCGTGACGCGGCACTGGGTCTGCAAATCACGGCCCGGTTTGGCCAATCACGCGATGGCGCGGTTGGTCTGGGACGGAATCCAGCAGGTTGGTGCGCCGCAGTGGGACGAAGCGGCCCGTGATGTGATGCGCAAGGTGCAGGCGTCGTGTGGCGTGGATCCGATGGATGACCCATTGTTGGCGGTATGCGAAACCCTGATTGATCCGGAAGAGGCCGAGGCGATCTTGCGTCGCGACCTGCCGCCGTCACAGCGCAATTCAACATCTGATGACTATACCGATATGACGTGGCATGCGCCGACAGCGCGGTTCTACATGGCACGGCCTGCGCTGCGTGGCGGGCCTTATCCGGCGTGGGCGATGAATGCGCTTGGCGGTATTCGGGCGACGATTGATCCAACCGTGCAGGCTGCGGCACAGGTCCTCGCGGTGTCTGCACTACGCGTATTGATGGATAAATCCGCCCGCGATTCCGCGATGCGTGAATTTCGTGACCGTCTCCAAGTCTATGATATTCCACCGCTTTGTGACTATGATCCGCCGCTGCATTTTGCATGGCCGGAATATGTGGACACGGCCCGCGGGCGTGATTGGCACATCCCAGTGAGTCCGAACTGACACACCATTTGGTAGGCGCAAAATTGCGCTACCCAAATCCTGCTAAGAGGCCTATAAATGCTGTGGAGAAGTGGGAAAATACCCACACCCGGCAGTATAAATAAGAACAAGGACAGGCCCATGCGTTGCCCCTTTTGCGGAAACGTTGACACACAAGTCAAAGATTCCCGCCCCGCCGAAGACCACGTTGCCATTCGGCGCCGTCGTTTTTGCCCCGCCTGTGGCGGACGTTTCACAACATATGAACGCGTGCAGCTGCGCGATTTGGTCGTGATCAAATCCAATGGCCGCCGTGAAGACTTCGACCGTGATAAGCTTGAACGCTCGATCCGGATCAGTCTGCAAAAACGCCCCGTTGAGCCAGAGCGGATGGACCAGATGATTTCTGGCATCGTGCGCCGTCTCGAAAGCATGGGTGAAACAGACATCCAGTCGACCGCCATTGGCGAGATCGTGATGGAAAGCCTCGCGCGGATCGACACCGTGGCTTACGTGCGTTTCGCGAGCGTTTACAAGAACTTCCAAGCGGCGGATGACTTTGACAAATTCGTTTCTGAATTGCGTCCGGATGTTAAGCCAGAAGAAGACTGATCATCGCTTTATGCAGCTGGCCCTGATGTTGGGTCGGCAGGGGATGGGCCGTGTCTGGCCCAACCCTGCAGTCGGCTGCGTGCTGACCCGTCAGGGTGTGATCATTGGGCGTGGCCGCACCGCTGATGGTGGCCGCCCCCACGCCGAGGTTGTGGCGCTGACCCAAGCGGGCGACGCGCGTTGTGCAACTGCGTATGTCACCTTGGAACCCTGCGCCCACACCGGCCAAACCGGCCCTTGTTCCCAAGCCCTCATCGACGCCGGCGTGACCCGCGTTGTTGTGGCGACAACCGATCCTGATCCGCGTGTTGCGGGCCGCGGGATTGCGATGCTGCGCGATGCCGGGGTTGAGGTTGTTTTGGGCGTATGTCAGGCCGAGGCAGATGTTGATCACGCGGGCTTCTTTGCGCGTCTGCGCGAAAATCGCCCCTTTGTGACCCTGAAAATCGCGAGCACGCTGGACGGACGCATCGCGACCCGCACCGGTGAAAGCCAGTGGATAACCGGCCCGGCGGCCCGCCGTGCTGTGCATATGATGCGCGCGCGACATGACGCCGTGATTGTCGGTGGCGGCACGCTACGGGCCGATGACCCGACGCTGACTGTGCGCGGGTTGGGTATCGATCGGCAACCTGTGCGGATCATTGTATCCAACAGTCCGATGGTCGCGTCAAACCTGCAAAATACTGCCGCTGATGCACCTGTCTGGCAATGTCACGGCGCGGGCGTGACTGTGCCTGCATGGGCGACGGGCATTGCCTGTCCGGTAAAGGATAACGCGGTCGATATGACTGCGGTGATGGCAGCAATCGCGGCTAAAGGGATCACGCGTGTCTTTTGCGAAGGCGGCGGTGCGCTGGCCGCGTCACTGTTGCGGGCGGGGCTCGTGGATGAGCTGATCGTCATGCACGCGGGCTGCGTGATCGGCGGGGATGGCACGGCATCCTTGGCCGCACTTGGTGTTGATAATCTGGATGATGCGCCGCGGTTTGATCTGCATTCCGTGCAATCCATCGGTACGGATGTCATGCAGCGCTGGACCCGTAGGATGGGTTTTAACCCATCATAATCGCCGCCACAGGTGGGCGTAACTGGCGAAGATGCCTTGTGCCTTGGCAAGGATGCGATTGAACGGACCAGGTGTGGGCATATCCCCCTTTGCCCACCGATCCACGATCACCTCAACAGGGCATGGCAGGCCGGTTTTTGGGTTGAAATACCGCGGATGATCAATCAGCACGGCATGCGCCAGTTGGGCCAATGACGGCGTTGCGACGCGGCGCAGGTTCTGCTACCAGGGCGTCAAACGTGGCTGGCCAGTCTTTAATCGTGCCACGATAGGGGATGTAGCCGGGGCCGCCGAACCAGAACGCGCGATCGCCCGCGTTAAAACCCACACGCCAGATCTGACCACCAGCCGCACGCAACATTTTGGCCAATCTATGAAAGAATGGCCCGTGCGGTCCCTGAAGGAACAAAAAGCGGCGGTTTGACGGGTCGGTCACGGTAAGCGGGGTATCCTGAAACTGGTTATCAAATCGTTATAGCATTCCAACGGGGCAAGAATAAGGCCGCATGGGACTGGCGCCTTGATTGCCACAGATCAACGCGCTACGTCAGGTGAAAGTATAAAGGATTACGCCATGTTCACTGGAATTGTAACTGATCTTGGGATCTTGCGCGGGCTGGACCAACGCGGCGATTTGCGTGCGCGGATCGGGACAAATTACGACGTGGCGGGCGTGGATATGGGTGCATCTATTGCCTGCGATGGGGTCTGTCTGACGGTTGTGGACAAAGGTACAGATGGCGGCAACTGGTTTGATGTCGATATTTCTGCCGAAAGCGTGGATGCCACGAATATCAAGGCATGGACGATGGGCCGGAGGCTGAACCTGGAACGGGCATTGAAGCTGGGCGATGAGCTGGGCGGGCATATCGTGTCGGGTCACGTCGATGGCGTGGCCGAGATTGTCGGCATGACCGATGAGGGTGATAGCACACGGTACGTGTTTCGCGCGCCAGAGGCACTTGCGAAATTTATCGCGCCAAAGGGCTCTGTTGCGCTGAACGGGACATCGCTAACCGTGAATGCGGTCGACGGTTGTGATTTTGGCGTCAACATCATCCCCCACACCAAAGAGGTCACGACATGGGGCGACAGCGCCGTGGGCGATTTCGTGAATTTGGAAATCGACACAATGGCCCGCTACGTCGCTCGCCTGCGCGAGTTCGACTAGACGGGCGGAAGATGGATTAAAACCCATCCTACGTTGCTACGATCCACACAGATGTTGTGCGGGCGGGCCAGCGTAGGGTGGGTCTTGACCCACCGCCCCCTTTTCATCATGCGCCCAACCCGATATTGCCAATGTACCAACATCAGGGATGCCCATGACACAGATTTTCGAGACACCCGGCCAAGTTGAACAAGATTGGGCCGAGGCCATCAGCCCCATCGAAGACATCATTGATGACGCCCGCAACGGCCGCATGTTCGTGCTTGTCGATCATGAGGACCGCGAGAACGAAGGCGATCTGGTCATCCCCGCCCAAATGGCGACGCCGGATGCGATCAATTTTATGGCCAAGCACGGGCGCGGGCTGATCTGCCTGACCCTGCCATCCGACCGGATCGACGCGCTTGGCCTGCCATTGATGGCCACAAATAACTCCTCCCGCCACGAGACTGCATTCACGATTTCGATCGAGGCGCGTGATGGCGTCACCACGGGCATTTCTGCCGCGGACCGCGCCCGCACGGTATCCGTTGCGATCGACGCGGCCAAAGGCGCCGCTGATATTGCGACACCGGGCCATGTGTTCCCGCTACGCGCCCGTGATGGCGGTGTGCTTGTCCGCGCAGGTCATACCGAGGCGGCCGTCGATATTTCCCGCCTTGCGGGGCTGAACCCGTCGGGCGTGATTTGCGAAATCATGAAAGAAGACGGCGAAATGGCGCGTCTGCCTGATCTTGTTGGCTTTGCACAACTGCACGGGCTGAAAATCGGCACGATCAGCGATCTGATCGCCTACCGCCGCCGCCACGACAACCTGATCCGGATGCGTAAATCCGAACAGATCACCTCCGAATTTGGTGGTGATTGGGAAATGCGCATTTACGCAGATGAAACCCAAGGGGCCGAGCATATTGCCCTGATCAAAGGTGATATCACCACGGATGCCCCCGTTCTGACGCGCATGCACGGTATGGACCCTATGCTGGATATCGTCGGCACGGGTGACACCGGCCGCCGCAACGAATTCGGCGACGCGATGCAGATGATTGCAGACGCAGGGCGGGGCGTGCTGGTCCTGCTGCGGGACGTGCACATGGAGCTTGACCCAGAAGACGAGGTCGCGCCAAAAACCCTGCGCCAATACGGTGTCGGTGCGCAAATCCTGTCGAGCCTTGGGCTCAATGAAATCACGCTGCTGACAAATTCGCCCCAGCCCAAGGTTGTCGGCCTTGATGCTTACGGCCTTGAGATCGTTGGCACGCAGAAAATCTCGGAGATTGGTTAGTGTGGCCTTTTCGCAAAAAGCCGGTGCCGCAATTTCCAGAGTCGATGGTTAAAGAGGCGGTACGCAATCCAAACGGTTGGGACTATTCCATTGACGCCCAAGTTGGCAGCCAGTGGGGTGAGGTTCCCTCATTCGCGATTATTGGCGAGCGCAAGGTTGACGCAAACGGTATTCTGACGGACGAATTCAAGGCCAATCCAAACTATGATATAGGCAAAGTGACTGTTTGGATTGCATCACGACCACATCAAGGAATTCAATAATGGCCGGCTCATCACATTACATCCTACCACGCCCGACGTTCGATAAGCCGGTGAAGCTGTTGATCGTCGCATCCCCCTATTACAAAGACATCTACGACATGCAGGTTGCTGGTGCCGTGGCCGAGCTCGTGGCCGCTGGTGCGACCCATGATCTTCTTGATGTGACGGGTGCACTTGAAATCCCAACGTCCATTGCGATTGCCGAACGCATGTCGAACTTTGACGGCTACGTGGCGCTGGGCTGTGTGATCCGCGGGGCGACGACTCATTACGACACGGTCTGCAACGATAGCAGTCGCGCCTTGCAGCTGATGGGCTTACAGGGGATTTGCATCGGTAACGGCATCTTAACTGTTGAGAACTACGATCAAGCAGTGGAGCGCGCTGATCCGGCGCAGATGAATAAAGGGGCCGGTGCGGCCGCTGCGGCCTTGCACCTGATCGCAACCAGCCGTAAATGGGGCCGTCCCGACAAAGGTGTCGGCTTCACATCCGAGCTTCTCCTCGCGCAGCAAACTGGCAAAAGCACAGCATGACCCTTTCGAACAATCAGATCCGCAAAATGAAATCCGCCGCTCGCTTGTACGCGGTGCAGGCCCTGTTCCAGATGGAGGCATCGGGCCAGACCGCCGAACAGATCATGCGCGAATTTGAGGATCACCGCTTTGGTGAGGTGTTCGACGAGGCCGAGATGCAAGAGGGCGACGTCGATACATTCCGCATGCTGATGGATAAGGCTGTCGATAATCAGGCGACAATTGACCAGATGACCGACCGCGCGCTGGTGGCCAGGTGGCCGATTAGCCGGATCGATCCGACTTGGCGTGCGCTATTCCGTGCAGCCGGTGCCGAGTTGATTGAAAAAGCGACCCCGCCCAAGGTTGTGATCGCAGAATTCGTGCAAGTCGCCGACGCATTTTCCCATGACGGAAAAGAGCCGAAGTTCGTCAACGCCGTGCTCGACCACATGGCCCGAGAGGCCCAGCCAGAGGCATTTTGAACTTTCCCCGATCCTTGTTCGACTAGGGTAGGGATCAAAAATTGGGGCCAATATGATCAACCAAACCGACATCATGGACGCAGTGCGTCAATGCCGCGACCGGTTTCGGCAGGTTGGCTATGTGCTGATCGCACTGGGTGTGCTGGCAATCTTGTTCCCGTTGGTCTTTTCTATCGCGGCCAAGGCTGTGCTGGGGTGGGTGTTCATGCTGACAGGGGCCGCGCTGCTGTACCACGCGTTTCAGGCAAAGGGGTGGCCGTCTGCAATCTGGTCTGGCCTGATTGCCGTGATGCATTTGGCGCTGGGCGTTTATCTCGGCTTCTTTGCGCGGACTGGCTTGGTTGGGCTGACTGCCTTGATGGGGATCGTCTTCCTGTTCCAAGGCGCGTTCGAGGCTGTGATGGCCGCGCAACACCGCCCACAAAAGGGGTGGGGTTGGCTAGCGCTGAACGGTGCCGCGACATTGATCATTGGGGTTCTATTGATTGCTGGTCTGCCGGGCACTGCGTTTTGGACGATTGGATTGTTCTTAGGGCTGAATTTCTTAACGACAGGCATCGCGTTTGTGGCGCTGTCACAGGCCGCCTCAGCTGATTAAACAGCTTTTCGCGGTATTGGGGGCTTCAATCAGAACAGTTCCGTCTTGCCCGAATATGCCAATCGTACTTTGTCTGTGCACGATCAAACGGGCAGAGGCACCGGCCATTTCGTTTTGTGCCACTTCAACGCGGTCTATATGCGCCGCGGCCGCGCCGTCATCGACATCAAGGGTCACGCTAATCCGGTCGTCGGACTTCAGATAGCCGATTTTTAGGATCAATAGCTGGCTGCCGTCGCGTGTTGGCAAAATTTGCGCATCGCCTGTTTTAATGGCGATGGGCATCGATCTTGGGTCCCCGGCCCGCCGCGCACCGTGTCCATCAACACATCACCCGTCGTGCCACGCGTATCGATGATAAGTGTCGCATCCTCTAACGGACAGCCGACATTGCCGATGATAAAGCGATCAAATGGATTGCCATCGCCAAAGTCGATGGTCACCCCATCTGCATGCGCTGTGCTGGCGCAGAAAAGAAGCAGTAAAAGAAAACGCATCATGCCTCTTTCAGGACGCGGCGAAAAGTGGCGGGAACCGCAGCAGTCGTTCAAGGATTTATTCCCGAGGACCTGTATATACAGGTGGGCGCCAGATAAATGAACCAGGGTCCAAACAGAGCCAGCTCCCTCGGATTTGCTTAAGGCCACTGGAATGTAACCCTTATGCGATCGAAAAGAGCAGAAGCCCGCCACTGGTCTAGATAGAGGGCAGGGGACGCGGCGGCAAGGGGACTTGATCGATGTTTACGTTTTGTTCATATTTCAACGATGCCAGATGATGTTTCTCCCTCCAACCTGATGCCCGGCCAACTTTTGGCGCGTGGCGTGTCGCGCCATTTGCGCGATCTGGGTTTTGTAAGCGTTGAAGAACTCGTGCCAACCCGCGGTCTGCGCGTGGATGTGATGGCGCTGGGTCCAAAGGGTGAGATTTGGATCATCGAATGCAAATCATCGCGCGTGGATTTTCAGTCTGATCACAAATGGCAGGGCTATCTGGAATGGGCGGACCGGTTTTTCTGGGCCGTCGATCAGGATTTTCCGACCGAATTACTGCCCGATGAATCAGGGCTGATTATTGCGGATGGTTATGATGCAGAGATTATTCGCATGGGGCCTGAGACCAAGCTTGCGGGTGCGCGGCGCAAGCAGATGCTGATCAAATTTTCCCGCCATGCCGCCGTGCGAGCCCAGTTGGCGCGTGATCCGGGTGTTGTGTTTCGCTCAGGCGATGCCTGAGCGACAGGCCGGGGGGCAACCCCCGGACCCCCGGCATATTTGAGCTCGGAAGAAGGTTATTTGACGGCGCGTGCGGCAATGGCGGCGGCGCGGATTTCTTCGGCAATTTCGTCAGCTTCTTCGGGGTCGAAATCCATGGGGATTTCCATGTCACCGGCGACAATAAAGATTCTGACCATGCCATTGTCGGTTGGTCCGATTTGAATGCCGGCTTCGATGTCGCTTTCGTCGTTGATACCCATGTCGGGACCTCATTTTGTGCAGTTGGTTTGGTCTACCTTGCGCGGCCTATGGCTGGCAAGCAAACTGGAGTATGAAATATGCATTGCGGGACTTGCAATCAAATAGGCTTCGGTCTAAATCGACCCTAATGCCGCCTTAGCTCAGTTGGTTAGAGCACTGGTTTGTGGAACCAGGGGTCCCCCGTTCAAGCCGGGGAGGCGGTACCACACCCCCCTAGCCAGCGCCACCGATGATAGGATGCCCCCCCCATGGGCCAGACGACCGTGACGTTTGAAATTGCAGATGCCCCGCCGCCGCGTTTGGACAAGGCGTTGGGCCGCGATGTGCCTGCAGGTGCATCTCTGTCGCGATCTCGCTTGGCGCGGTTGATTGTGGATGGTGCTGTCGCCGTGGATGGTGCCGTTGTTACCGACCCGCGATTTCGCGTGGCCGCTGGTGCCCAAATCGCTGTGACTGTTGATGTGGCCGAAGACAGCCATATCGTCGGGCAGGATATCCCGCTTGATGTTATTTACGAAGATGATGACCTGATCGTGGTGAACAAGCCCAGCGGCATGGTTGTACATCCCGCCCCGGGCACGCCGGATGGAACGTTGGTGAATGCGTTGATCCATCATTGTGGCGATAGTCTGTCAGGTGTGGGCGGCATGAAGCGCCCCGGCGTCGTGCACCGGATTGATAAAGAGACGACCGGATTGCTGGTCGCTGCGAAATCTGACCGCGCCCATCACGGGCTGGCCAAACAATTCGCCAATCACACGGTCGAACGTCGCTATATGGCGGTCTGCTATGGGGTGCCTGACGCGAGCGACCCACGGCTGCGCGGGGTCAAGGGGACGTCGTTTGAACCAGGTAATATCCTGAAGGTGCAAACGTTCCTTGGCCGGCACAAGACGGATCGGCAACGCCAAGCTGTATCATTTACGACAGGGCGCCATGCGGTGACGCGTAGCCGGATTTTGGAACCAATGGGTCAGCCTGCCGTTGCCGCCTTGATCGAATGCTGGCTGGAAACGGGACGCACCCATCAAATCCGTGTTCATTTGGCCCATTGCGGTCATGCGCTGATCGGTGATCCGACTTATGGTGGCAAACGCAAGCTGTCGCCCAAGGTGATTGGCGAGGCAGGTATTGCAGCCGTTGACGTGTTCCGGCGCCAAGCGCTGCACGCGGCCAAGCTAGGGTTTGAACATCCTGTGACCGAAGAGTTCATGGAATTCGAGGCGGAATTGCCTGCCGACATGGTTGATCTTGTGCGCGGCTTGGGCGGATCGGTCTGAAATAAACGCCCCATGTGCGTGAGCGCACTGACATAGCCCTTCTAACATGCGGCTTGCATATTCATATTTGATTTACGGTTTTTGCCTATCCGCACTTGAAACGGATCGTGCTGTGGCCCATATCCATGTTAAGCCCTTAAACATGGGGGAGAGGGATATAGAAAATGAGTAATTATAAAAACCTGCCGGCCCCGTCACCAGAACAAGGCCTGAACCGCTATATGCAAGACATCCGGAAGTTTCCGATGCTTGAGCCGGAGCAGGAATATATGCTGGCTAAACGCTGGGTTGATCATGAAGACACAGATGCCGCGCACCAATTGGTGACGTCGCACCTGCGCTTGGCGGCGAAGATTGCCATGGGGTACCGCGGCTACGGTCTCCCGCAGGCGGAGGTGATTTCCGAGGCGAATGTTGGCCTGATGCAGGCGGTCAAAAAGTTTGACCCAGAAAAAGGCTTTCGCCTTGCGACCTATGCAATGTGGTGGATCCGCGCGTCCATTCAGGAATATGTGCTGCGGTCCTGGTCGATGGTGAAATTGGGCACGACGTCTGCGCAAAAGAAGCTGTTTTTCAACCTGCGTAAGGCGAAAAGCCGGATTGGCGCGCTGGAAGATGGTGATCTGCGCCCCGAAAACGTTGCCCGCATCGCGACCGACCTTGGCGTGACCGAAAAAGAGGTCGTGTCGATGAATCGCCGCCTGTCAGGCGGTGACGCGTCGCTGAACGCGATGGTTGGATCAGACGGTGATAGTGCGACGCAGTGGCAGGACTGGCTCGAGGATGAAAGCGTTAATACCGCTGACGACTATGAGGCATCGGACGAAATGACCGTCCGCCGGGAACTGCTCGCGGAGGCGATGGATGTGTTGAATGACCGTGAAAAGGATATTCTGGTGCAGCGTCGTTTGGCCGAAGAGACGATCACGTTAGAGGATTTGAGCGGACAGTATGACGTCAGCCGCGAACGTATTCGTCAGATCGAAGTGCGTGCGTTTGAAAAGCTGCAAAAACGGATGCAAGAGCTTGCGCGCAAACGGGGTATGTTCGCTGACGCTTAAGTCGTTAAGATATTTGGAAAAAGCCCCGCACAACGTCGGGGCCTTTTTTGTTGGGTTTGAAAACCCAATGCCTCCGGCGGAGGTATTTTAGGCAAGAGGAAGGCTGGGCCGTCAGGATTGTTTGCGCTAACGTGCGTGGCAAAAGGGGAGAATATTATGCGGTGGGGAATTTTAGGCGCGTCGCGCTTTGCGGCCAAACATATGGCACCAGCGATCCATGCGGCGGCGGGGGCGCGGCTGGCTGGTCTTGCGACGTCGGATCCCGCGAAGGCAGCCCCGTTTGAGGCGATTGCACCTGATTTGCAGGTCTATGCAGATTACGATGCCCTATTGGCGGATCCTGCGATTGACGCGATTTATATTCCGTTGCCCAATCACCTGCATGTACCATGGACGTTAAAGGCATTGGCGGCGGGCAAGCATGTTTTGTGCGAAAAGCCGATTACCTTGCAGGCGGATGAATTTGACCAGATAGAGGAAGCGGCACTTGCAGCCGGTAAGCACTGTGCCGAGGCATATATGATTGTGCATCATCCACAGTTTCTTCGGGCGCGCGCATTGGTGCAAGGCGGGGCGATCGGGGCGCTACGTCATGTTGATACGGTGTTCAGCTTCAACAATGCAGAGGCGATTGGCGACATTCGTAACCGACCTGAAACGGGTGGTGGCGGTTTGCGCGACATCGGGGTCTATGCCTTTGGTGCAGCACGATTTGTCAGTGGTGCGGAACCATCGCGGATCACCTATGCCGACCTACAGTTTGAAAACGATGTGGACGTGTTTGCCCATGTTGCAGCGGATTTCCCGGACTTTACCTATGGGGCGCTGGTGTCGATCCGCATGCATCCACGCCAGTCGATCACGTTTCATGGGGATACCGGATTTCTGACGCTGACCTGTCCGTTCAATGCAAATGTGCATGACACAGCTGAACTGATCCTTGAAAATGATGGTCAGCGGGTTGTGACGGAACGGTGGCCTGCCGTGAATCAATACGTGCTACAGGTTGAAAATTTCCAAGCAACTGCGACCACAGGCGCAGCTTACCCTTGCCCGCTGTCGTTCTCTCGTGGCACACAAGGGATGATGGATATGGTATTTGCCGCAGGACAAAAGCGATGAACGATCACGAAACCGACTATGACAGCCTTTGGATGCGGTTGATCAATATGATCATCATCGGCATCTTGCTTAGCTTTACCCAGACGATCCTATGGGTGTTGTCGATTTTGCAGTTCGTGATCATGGTGTTCAACAAGCGCGTGCCGAATGAACAGTTATCCGAATTCGGGACAACCATGGGCGTTTGGATGGCCAAGGCCGTGCGGTATCAAACCGCCGCGTCCGAGGTCAAACCGTGGCCGTGGACAGAGCTAGACTAACGTCAGTTTCAGGATGTTCTGAGGGCCTGCAAGCCCCTTCATCAACTGTGCACCAGTGTCTTTAAAACCGCCGTGTACGTACACCGCTTTGGCCGCTGGATTGCGCAGATTGACCGTCAGGAACACGCTAGCCTTGGCCGGATATAGCGGGCGAAGGTAGCCGCGCAGCTGGGTGCAAACCGCCTTAGCGATCCCGCGACCCTGTGCATTTTGATCAATCAGAAACGTGCGCAGGCCGACGCTCACCTCTTCGGCAAAGATATGATGCGTGTGATAGGCACGGTCGATGCGGAACATGCCCACTGGCGTCCCGTTTTCAAAGATCACATGCATATCGAGCTGCGGCAGGTTCAGGTCGATTACCTCATGGGGTTGGCCGGAAAACACAACCTGATCGTCACGCACCGCAACCGCCAAAAGGGCGTCGCGGTGCGCAATGTCGTAAGGCGCGAGGGTGATCACCCCTCCATCGCTTCCAATTCGTCGATCATGCCTTCGATCATCGACAGGCCCTTGTCCCAGAATTTTGGATCAGACGCGTCAAGACCGAAGGGGGCCAGCAATTCGGAATGGTGCTTGGACCCGCCGGCGCGCAGCATGTCAAAGTATTTCTCTTTGAAATCGGGGTCGCCTTCCTCGTAAACGGCGTAAAGCGCGTTCACCAGACCGTCGCCGAATGCATAGGCGTAGACGTAGAATGGCGAATGCACGAAGTGCGGGATATAGGCCCAAAATGTTGCGTAGCCGGGGGTGAAATCGAACACCTCGCCTAGGCTTTCGGCCTGCACGGACATCCACAGCGCGTTTATGTCATCAGGTGTCAATTCACCTTGGGCGCGGGCGGCGTGAAGTTTGCATTCAAAGTCGTAGAACGCAATCTGGCGCACGACTGTGTTGATCATATCCTCGACCTTACCAGCCAATAGAACCTTGCGTTCTTCCTTGGTCTTGGCCCCGTCAAGCAGTTTGCGGAAGGTCAGCATCTCACCAAAAACAGACGCCGTTTCCGCCAGTGTGAGCGGGGTGGACGACAGCAATTCGCCTTGTTCTGCAGCCAAAACCTGATGCACGCCGTGGCCCAATTCATGCGCCAAGGTCATGACATCACGCGGCTTGCCCAGATAGTTGAGCATCACATAGGGATGCACGGTTGTGACGGTCGGATGCGCAAAGGCACCGGGCGCCTTGCCTGGTTTTACGCCCGCGTCGATCCAACCATCGGTGAAGAACGGCTTGGCGATCTCGGCCATTTTGGGGTCAAAATCGGCATAGGCGTCCATGACGGTTTTCTCGGCCTCGGCCCAATCCACGGTGCGCGTGTTTTCCATTGGCAGCGGCGCGTTGCGGTCCCATGTTTCCATGCGCTCAAGACCTAACCATTTGGCTTTCAACGCGTAATAGCGGTGCGACAGACGCGGATAGGCGGCGACAACAGCGTTGCGCAACGCTTCGACTACCTCTGCCTCAACATGGTTGGACAGGTGACGACCCGCTTGCGGGGATGGCATTTTGCGCCAGCGATCTTCGATCTCTTTTTCCTTGGCGAGCGTGTTGTGCACGCGGGCAAAGATTTTGATGTTGTCTTGGAACACGTCGGCCAGCGCATGCGTCGCGGCCTCGCGCTTGGACCGGTCCTGTTCGGTCATCAGGTTCAGGGTCGCCTCTAGGTTCAGGGTTTCGCCATCCACCTCAATCTCCAGCCCGGCCATGGTTTCATCGAACAGGCGGTTCCACGCAGCGGACCCAACAGTTGACTGATCGTGCAGGAATTTTTCCAGCTCATCCGACAGTTGATGCGGTTTCATTGCGCGCATCCGGTCGAACACGGGTTTATAGCGGGCAAGGTCTGCGTTCGCGTCCAACATCGCGGCCAAATGGTCGTCGTCCAGACGGTTGAATTCCAGTCCGTAGAAGACAAGCGGGGTGGTATAAGCGGTGATCTTGTCCTGCGCGTCGGCCATGAATTTGGCGCGGTCGCTGTCGGTTGTGATCTGGTAATACCGCAGACCCGCGAATGACATGATACGCCCCGCGATCACGTCGATCTGTTCGTACCGCTGCACCGCGGCCAATAGGCCATCTGCGTCCAATCCGGCCAGCTTGCCTTCATAGTCATTGGCAAATTCGGCACAGGCCGTTTCGAGCCATTCCATATCGCGCGCCAGCTCTGGGCTGTCCTCGCTCGGGTACAGGTCCGTCAGGTTCCATTCGGGCAGGTTGCCAAATGGTTCCCCTCCGAGTGAAGAGGCATCAAAAACGGGGGATGGCATACGCATGGGCTGTGACCTTACTCATTGATTTAACTTAGATATAGGTGCGCTTGGACCGGTTTAGAACCCGTAAAGCGTCGCTGGATTTTCGACAAGAATGCGGGCGCGGGTGGCATCGTCTGTGACCACGCGGTGAAACGCATCCCAAAGAGTTGCGGCTTGGGGCATTTGCGCACCGTTCAACATGATGTGCGGCCAATCAGCCCCCCACAAACACCGCTCTGGGTTGGCGGCGACAAGGGCCGCGACAATGTCATCAACGGCGTCATATGGCGCGTCGCACAGTCGGTAGAGGCCAGACAATTTCACATAGGCATCCCCATCTTTCATCGCATTGCAAAGCGTCTGAAAACCGGGGTCAGTTGCGCCGCGGAATAGGTCCGGCCAGCCGATATGATCAAACACCACCGGCACAGGCAGGGCCGTAATATCAGGTGCAAGGTCGGCCATATGTTTGTCTGCATTCATCAACATCTGGATGTGCATATCGCGGTCGGCCAGTGCGGGTGCCATCGCCCGCGCGCCATCCCACGTTAGCACGCCGCCGTGGACGTAATTCAGCCGCACACCCTTCATGTTCCAATCAGAAAAGGCATCAAAATCAGACTCTTGTGCGCCATCAGGCAACAGGCCGATCCCTTTGAACCCGTCGCCCATGTCGGCGACTGCACGCGCGGTGATCGTATTATCAGTGCCATAGAAAATGGAATGTACGATGACGCCACGGGTGCAGCCAAGATTGGCCAGATGAGCACGATAACGGGTCAGGTAATCGGCATATGTGGTCGCTGTGTCCTCGGTCCGGCCATCGAATAACGGGGCCTCTTCTGGCGCGGCAAGCAGGTGGGCGTGCGTGTCACACGCACCCGCCTGGGCAGGATGCGATGTGGGGGCTGGCGCGGGGGGCAGCGGGCTGATGGGTTTAGCCATAGGTTTTTAGCATTTCGTTCAGGTCATCGAGCGTATTCGCCTCTGACACAGGTTTATCCTGCCGCCAGCGTAGCATGCGCGGAAACCGCAAGGCGACACCTGATTTATGGCGGGGGCTGGCTTGGATCCCTTCAAACGCGATCTCGAACACATGTTCTGGCGGCACCTGCCTGACGGGGCCGAATTTTTGCAACGTATTCTTGCGGACCCACGCGGTAATCTCGCGAAATTCGGCATCCGTCAGGCCGGAATAGGCTTTGGTAAACGGGGTCAGCTCGTTCCCGTTCCAGACCGCAAACGTGTAGTCGGTGAACAGATTGGCGCGGCGGCCCGACCCCGATTGGGCATAGATCATGACCGCGTCAATTGTCAGCGGATCAACCTTCCACTTCCACCAATCGCCACGCTTACGCCCCGCCAGATAGGGGCTGTCGTGCCGCTTGAGCATTAGCCCCTCGGCGTTCAATTCCCGACTGCGGGACCGTTCATGGCGCAAATCATCCCAAGTTGAAAATGTGACAGATTGCGAAAGCCTGATGGGGGCGTCCGTTGAGATATCAGACAATAAACCCCTTAGAATCTCACGCCTTTCGCGCAGGGGTTGATCGCGGATATCGCGCCCCTGATGTTCCAAAATGTCATATGCCATTAAGATTACGGGCGCCTCGGTCAGCAGTTTTTTGGGAACCGTTTGGCGGCCAATCCGCTTTTGCAGTGCATTGAAGGACAGCGGTGTTTCGCTTGCGAAACAAAGCACCTCTCCGTCGATCACGGTGCCGTCGGGCAGATAGTCGCGCAGCTGCGCCAGTTCGGGAAAACGATCCGTCATCAGATCCTCCCCCCGCGACCAGACGTGGTGTTCGCCGCCGCGCAAAATGAATTGGCCGCGGATGCCGTCCCACTTGCGCTCCGCGTTCCAATCAGCGGGCGGGCCAAGGTCGTCGACGACGTCGACACCATAAGCAAGGTAGAAGGGATAGGGTTTCGATAGGTCAGCCGTGGGGTCATTCGTCAGCACAAGATCCGCGAATGTGGTGGTTTCCGGCGTCCAGCCGCCCATCAATTTGTGGGTCAGAACCCCCGCGTCCTGATCTGTCGCTTGCGCGAGCGCCTTGGTGATCAGTTTCGCGCTGACCCCGACCCGAAAACCGCCCGTTAACAATTTGGTAAACAAAAACCGCTGCATATCCGGCAGGCTGTCCCAAGCGGCGAGGATACCGGCCTTGCGGCCCTCATCATCCAGCGTTGAAAGCGATTTAATGTAAGTAATCCAATGGGTCAGGCTTTGATTCTGATGCTGGCTGGGGTCTGGCAGCACAAGACTGATCGTTTCGGCCAGATCGCCGACGATGCTATAGCTTTCCTCAAACAGCCAAGGTTCGATTTGTACTATTTCACTGGCCCATTCGCGCAGCTTGCCTGCGGTGATTGTGCGCTTTGGCCGCCGCCCTGTGAACAGGGCGATCGTCCACAGCTTGTCATCATCCGACGCCGTGCGAAAATAGTCAACAAGTGCTGCAACCTTGAGCGAGGTGCGCGTGGTTTCATCAACACGGGCATAGAGGGCGGCAAAGGATTTCATGTGTCATCCTCTGCGCCGTATTCGGTTGAAACCACATGGGCGTCATAGCCTTGACTGATCAACCATTTTTGAAATTGGCTTGTATATCCGTGGGTTACAAAGACTTTTTCAGCCCCCGTCGCGCCAATGGCACTGTTCAAACCGGCCCAGTCTGCGTGGTCGGACATAACAAAACCGCGTTCCAATCCACGCCGTCTGCGCACGCCGCGCAAGGTCATCCATCCGCTTGCAAACCCTGTTCCCGCTTGACCAAACTGCCGCGCCCATGTGCCTGCAATCGCCGATGGCGTAGCGAGGACAAGCGCGCCGGGGTAGTCCTTGAGGTTCACATCGCCGGTCACCCGAATGGTGTCGGGGAGTGTGAACCCTTGAGCGCGCAAGATCGCATTTGTGTTCTCAATTGCGCCATGGGTCAGGATCGGACCGATGTCTGCATTCACCGCGCGCATTAACCGCTGCGCCTTGCCCAACGCATAAGCGGATAGGATGGAGTATCGCCCGTTGGCGGCATTCGCGGCCCACCATGTGTTGATCTGATCGGCGAGGATGTCCTGCGGCGTCCAGCGAAATATCGGCAACCCAAAGGTCGTCTCGGTGATGAAGGCGTGGCATTTGACGGGTTCAAACGGCTCCGACAGGCCGTCATCGACGGTTTTGTAATCACCTGAGGCGACCCAAACCTGCCCGTCAACTTCCACCCTGATCTGTGCCGAACCGGGGACATGACCGGCCGGATGATAGGACACGCTCGCGTCACCGATTTCGCGCACCTCGCCGTAGTCGATTGTATTTAAACGAATATCGCCAAGCCGGTGGCGCATCACAGGCGCCGCCGTGGTGGTCGCTAGATAAGCGCCCATGCCATCGCGGGCGTGGTCGGCGTGGCCATGAGTGATCAGCGCCCGATCCACAGGCTCCCACGGATCGATATAGAAATCACCCGCAGGGCAATAAATCCCGCGCGGGGTAAATGTCAGAACGTCAGCCATGTAGGCTAAACTAGGGCGTTACCCGTGCTGATCAAAGAGTTCGGTTGCCAAATCAAACACGCGGGTGCGCGTCTCGGGCAGCTCTAGCATGACCTCGTGCTGGGCGTCTTGCAGCATATGCAATGCACCATCGGTCCAATTGGCCATGCGTGACCGGATGCGGGCGGGGTCAACGATTGTTTCGTTGGTGCCAAGGAACGCGCAGCACGGCAGCGCCGGAGATGGCATTTGTGCAAGCGCGCGCATTTCGCGCAGCGATTCGTTAAGCCAGCGAAGCGACGGGCCACCAAGGACCAGATCAGGCTGTGCGGTCAGCTGGGTCTGCAGCATCTTGAACATCTCGGGGTCGTTGGTCAGCGTGTTTTGCGCAAACGCTTCGCGTAGCACATAGCCCTCAGGGACTTGGCCGGGGGCGAATTTCTGGTCCATGCCGATCACGCGCGACAGGCCGGACAGCCCCCACGCAAAGGGGCGCGTGGCCGGATGCATCGTGATCCCCCACATCGGCGCAGAGAAGGCCGCGGCCTTGACGGGAAGCCCGTTCATCAGCGCTCGCAAGCCAATGCAACCACCCATGGAATGTGCGAAAAGGTAAAACGGTTCTGGCAGACCAAGGGCGCGGGCGTGGTCAACGGCCGCCGTCACATCGTGTTGATAGTCCGTGAATTTTTCCACATCACCCATGGCGTAGGTATCGCTGATGCGGTCGGAAATGCCCTGACCGCGCCAGTCGATTGCCACCGTTGCATAACCCCGCGCGCGCAATTCACCTGCGGCGGGACCATATTTTTCGATGTATTCTGTCCGCCCCGGAAAGAGCAAAACACTCCCTTTTGCACCGTCATCAGTCCAGTGGGCGACGCGGATGTGCAGCCCGTCGGACGTGGTCACCCAATGGGCGCAACCGCCGTCCGGGCCAAAGGCGATATCGGTGTAAAAGGGTGCGTTTTCCATGGCTTAGGACAGAACGCCGGACAGCTTCATGGCCAAACCCATGTTGCCGTCAACTGTCAGCTTGCCTGTCATAAAGGCTGCTGTTGGGTTCTGTTCACCCTCAAGGATCGCTTGGAATGTTTCCGCGCTTGCGGTCAGGGACACGTCGGTGTCTTCGTCGCCTGCACGTGCGCCGTTTTCGTCAATGATGATCGCGCCTTCGTCTTCGATGACGAATTTCGCGGTGCCGTCAAAGCCCTCGCCGCCCATTTTTTCGTTCAATGCTGCTACTGCATGCGTGATGACGTCGCTCATTCTTAGTCCTTTTGGTTCTTTGGGGCCTGCGCCCTCTGGCACATGGCGTTTGTTACGCTACATTAGAAGTATGGTCACGCAAACTTCTCGCTTCAAATGTATCGTTACGGCACTTGTGCTGATAGTGGGATTCTCTATGCCTGCTGGTGCGGCCACGTTGGACGAACTTTTCACCGATCTAGCGCAGGCCGAGAGGAATGCGGGTGCGCGGATTGAGAAGCAAATCATTGGTATTTGGGAGAAAAGTGGCTCTGCCAGTTTTGATTTGCTGCTCAAACGCGGCAAGGACGCGCTCGAGGATGGGGATGCAGATGCGGCGTTGGATCATTTCAGCGCGCTTGTTGATCATGCCCCCGATTTTGCCGAAGCCTATCACAACCGTGCCACCGCATATTATTTGCTGGGCATGATGGGGCTTGCGTTGGATGATTTGCGGCAAACGCTGGCGATGAACCCGCGTCATTTTGCGGCAATGCGTGGCTTTGCCATCATCATGGAAAATCTGGATCGTAAGGCCGACGCGCTTGAGGTGTATGAGGCTGTGCTCGCGCTGCACCCCACATCTGCGGATGTGCAAGAGGCGGCAGATCGTTTGAAATTGGAATTGGAGGGGCAGGCGCTTTAACCCCGCGTGCTCCCGCTTAAGTTGCTGGAAACCAATGATAAATTCCCGTGTGACGGCCGTTCTTGGGCCGACGAATACCGGCAAAACCCACTACGCGATTGAGCGTATGTTGTCCCATAAATCGGGGGTGATCGGCCTGCCGCTGCGCTTGCTCGCGCGCGAGGTGTATGACCGGATCGTTGCGATCAAAGGCCCCGGTGTGGTTGCGATGATCACGGGCGAGGAACGGATTGTGCCACCGCGTGCCGCCTATTGGGTGTGCACGGTCGAGGCGATGCCAGAGGGCATGGGCTGCGATTTTCTGGCGATTGACGAGGTGCAGCTTTGCGCTGATCCCGAACGCGGGCATGTGTTCACCGACCGTTTGCTGAATGCCCGTGGCCTGCGGGAAACATTGTTTCTGGGCGCTGAAACGATGCGCCAGCCGATTGCAGAGTTGATTCCCCAAGCAGAATTTCTGCGCCGTGAACGTATGTCGACGCTGACCTATTCAGGTTCGAAAAAGTTAAGCCGCATGCCCGCGAGGGCCGCGATTGTCGGGTTCTCGGTCGAAAATGTCTATGCGATTGCGGAATTGTTGCGCCGTCAAAAGGGCGGGGCAGCGGTTGTGATGGGCGCGCTGAGCCCGCGCACCCGCAACGCGCAGGTCGAAATGTACCAGAACGGTGATGTTGATTATCTGGTCGCCACGGATGCGATCGGGATGGGCCTGAACCTTGATATCAGCCACGTCGCGTTTTCCAGCCTGACGAAATTTGACGGCCAGCGGATGCGCCACTTGATGCCCGAAGAGCTGGCGCAAATTGCGGGGCGTGCGGGGCGCTTTACAGAAAACGGCACTTTTGGTGTGACAGGTGAGGCACCGCCGCTTGATGACGCCGTGGCCAACGCGATTATGGAACATCAGTTCCGGCCAGTGCAGAAATTACATTGGCGCAACAGTGCGTTACAGTTCGGTAGCCCGAAGCGCCTAATCCAAACGCTAGAAGAACGCACCAATGATCCGCTGCTGATGCGGGTGCGCGAAAGCGACGATTTGGCGGCACTCAAGGCGCTGTCGTCGGATGAGATTATCGCGGCGCGGGCGAAAGATGGCCCATCGGTCCGGCTTTTGTGGGATGTGTGTCGCGTACCTGATTTCCGTGGTATCAGTCGGGGTGAACACGCGGGGCTTTTGTCCCAGATTTTCACCGACTTGCACCAAGATGGGCATGTGTCGTCCAATTGGTTCGGGCTTCAGGTGCGCCGGATTGACCGCACGGATGGCGACATTGACACGCTTTCCAAGCGGTTGGCACATATCCGCACATGGACCTATGTGGCGCAACGCAAAGGGTGGCTGCGTGACGAAAGCCATTGGCGTGATGAAACACGTGCGGTAGAAGACCGCTTATCAGATGCGCTGCACGGTGCATTGACACAAAGATTTGTGGACCGGCGGACCAGCATTCTGCTTCGCCGCCTCAAGCAAAAGGAGAGCCTGTTGGCTGACGTAAACGACAAAAGCGAAGTCACCGTAGAGGGTGAATTTGTAGGCAAACTCGAAGGCTTCCGCTTTCGCATGGATAAAGCAGGCAGCCCCGACGAGGCCAAGACATTGCGTCAGGCGTCCGTTCAGGCGTTGGCCCCGCAGTTCAATCTGCTGGCGGACCGGTTTTACAACGCGCCCGATCCCGAGATGGATTTCACCGAACAAGGTGGTCTGATGTGGGGCGATGCGGCTGTGGGCAAGCTTGTGGCTGGCTCCGATCCGCTCAAGCCAGAGGTCGTGGCCTTTGTCGACGAAGAGGCTGGGCCTGACGTCATGACCAAGGTGCAGCGCCGCTTGCAGCACTTCATTGATCGCAAGATCGCCGCCGGGTTTGAACCGCTTTTGGCGCTCAAGAATGACGAAACCTTGGTTGGTGCGGCCAAGGGCTTTGCTTACCGTCTGGTCGAAACCTTTGGCATCGTGCCGCGTGGCGACGTCGCCGATGAGGTGAAGGCACTAGATCAGGACGCGCGCGGCACACTGCGCAAGCATGGTATCCGCTTTGGCCAGTTCACCATCTTTATGCCGTTGCTGCTAAAGCCTGCGCCAACGCGCCTGCGTCTGGTTTTGTGGTCTTTGGCCAAGAACCTGTCCGAATTCCCCGAAAGCCCACCACCCGGTCTGGTCACTGTGCCAGCGGCCAAGGACGCGGTGCATGGCTTCTATGCCATGTCCGGCTACCGCGCCGCAGGCGAGCGAGCGATCCGCATCGACATGCTGGAACGCCTTGCCGATATGCTGCGCGACAAGGACAGCCGCGGCGGGTTTGAGGCGAATGCCGATATGCTGTCGATCACTGGCATGAGGCTGGATCAATTCGCTGACCTGATGTCCGGTCTTAGCTATAAGGCCGAGAAAGCCGAGCGGGAGAAGGTGAAGCCTGCACCTGCGGAAGGGGCCGAAAAGCCCGCCGAGGACGCAGCGCCCGAGATGGAGGTGTTCTATACCTTCACTTGGGCTGGCCGTGCGGCGCGTGCAAATGCCCGTCCACAGCGCGACAATAAGCCAAAGGGCAAGGGCAAGCGCCCGCCAAACAAGGGTGGCGATCAGCGTCAGAAATTCTCGGCCAAGCCAAAGGCAGAGAAGAAGATCGACCCTGACAACCCCTTTGCGGCACTTGCCGCGCTGAAAAAGGGTTGAGCGACAAGCGCGATACGATCCGGTTGGACAAATGGCTATGGCAGGCGCGGTTTTTCAAATCGCGCTCCATCGCGGCCACTGTTGTCACGACTGGCAAGGTGCGGGTGAACGGCGATCTGGCCGCAAAACCTGCCCGTGGCGTGGGCGAAGGCGATGTTCTGACCTTTCACCAGCAAACAGATGTGCGCATTGTGAAAATCCTAGGGCTTGGGACACGCCGCGGCCCCGCGCCTGAGGCCCAAGCGCTGTATGACGATATGTCGCCGCCCAAGGTCCATGTTCCCAAAAACCCGCGGTTTGAGGGAAAAGGACGCCCCACAAAGAAGGATCGGCGGGACATGCAATCCAAACCGCGTGCTGGCGCCGCGTTTGACCTTGATTGACCCATCCGTTTCGCCTAGCAAGTTGAAGACTAATTTCGAGATGAGATCATGACCTATATCGTCAACGACAACTGCATTGCCTGCAAATACACCGACTGTGTCGAGGTTTGCCCCGTGGACTGTTTTTACGAAGGTGAAAACATGCTGGTGATCCACCCGGACGAATGCATCGACTGTGGTGTGTGCGAACCTGAGTGCCCAGCGGATGCGATCCGCCCTGACACCGAGCCTGACATGGAAAAATGGGTTGAATTCAACCGCAAGTATTCCGAAATGTGGCCGGTCATCATTACCAAAAAAGACCAGCTTCCGAATGCGGAAGAAATGGACGGCAAAGAAGGCAAGATGGAACTGTTCTCCGAAGCCCCGGGAGAAGGCGGCTGATTCGGACACTTGTTGCCGTAACGCATTGATTTTACTACTGACCTATCTGAAATCGCGCCCCTTCTTTGTGGCGCGATTTTGTGTTATATTAACCCAATGATCACGAAGAATTAGCGTTTAGATTCAGCCTGATGATCCGACGAGAACCTGTTGTTCCCGCCGGTTTTTTTGTCTGTGCGCGCCTTGAAAGGACGACCATGAGTAAGAAGAAATACGACTTTAGCCCCAATGAATTTGTGGTCTATCCCGCGCATGGCGTTGGCAAGATTGTGACAATCGAAACCCAAGAAGTTGCTGGTTTTGAGCTGGAGCTGTTTGTGATTGCTTTCGAAAAGGACAAGATGACCCTGCGCGTGCCGACCCACAAGGCGACCGACGTCGGGATGCGGGCGCTGGCAACACCTGATGTTGTGGCCCACGCGATGAAGACCCTGCGCGGTAAAGCGAAGGTGAAAAAGGCCATGTGGTCGCGTCGTGCGCAGGAATACGAGCAAAAGATCAACTCTGGCGATCTGATCGCGATTGCCGAAGTTGTGCGTGACTTGCACCGCCAAGACGATCAGCGCGAACAGAGCTATTCAGAGCGCCAGTTGTATGAAGCCGCCCGCGAGCGTCTGACACGCGAAATCGCGGCCGTGGCTGGTAACGATGAAGATGCGGCATCCGCCGAGATCGACAGCGTATTGGTGGCCCGCGCGGCCTAATGGATTGGGGCGTCGCAAGTGATTGCGACGCCCTTTTCCTGTCCGGTTTTCTGGCGAAAACCTGATGCCTCCGGCGGAGGCATTTTTGGCAAATAGAAGCGGTTAGAGCGCGCGCCAGCCGATGTCGCTGCGGTAAAAACCGCCTGCCCACTTGATGGATTTGGTCATTGCATAGGCGCGGTCGCGGGCCTCTGGCAGGGTTTCGCCGCGCGCTGTGACGGCCAAAACACGCCCGCCGGTGGCCGTGATTTGACCATCCGCTGCTTTCGTGCCTGCGTGGAAGACCATGTTTTTGCTATCCGCTGGTAGCGCGTCCAAGCCATTGATGATGCTGCCCTTTTCGTATGATCCGGGGTAGCCGTTGGCGGCCATGACTATTGTGATGGCGTGATCATCGCCCCAAGTGGCCGAAATGTCGGACAGCCGGTGTTCGGCGCAGGCTTGCAACAGGTCCAGTACTTGACCGCCAAGGCGCATCATCAGCGTTTGGCATTCGGGATCGCCAAAGCGCACGTTGTATTCAACCAAGCGCGGTTGTTCGTCCTTGATCATCAAGCCGACGAAGAGCACGCCTTCGAACGGGGTGCCGCGTTTGCGCATCTCGTCCATGCAGGGGCGCACGATTTCGTCCATGGCCTTGGCAGTAACGGCGTCGGTCATCACGGGTGCTGGGCAATAGGCGCCCATGCCGCCGGTGTTGGGGCCGGTATCGCCTTCGCCCACGCGTTTGTGGTCTTGGGCGGTGCCGATGGGCAGGATGTCGGTGCCGTCGCACAAGACAAAGAACGACGCCTCTTCGCCGTCCATGAATTCTTCGATCACGACCTCTGCGCCCGCGTCGCCGAATGATCCGTCGAACATGTCGTCGATGGCTGCCAGTGCTTCGACCTCAGACATGGCTACAATCACGCCTTTGCCTGCGGCAAGCCCGTCAGCTTTAACCACGATGGGGGCGCCGTTGGCCTTGATGTGGGCCTTGGCGTCTGCGGCGTTATGGAAGTGGCCATAACTGGCTGTGGGCGCGTTTGCTGCGTCGCAGATCGCTTTTGTGAAAGATTTGGATGCTTCAAGCGCCGCTGCAGCCCTCGAAGGTCCGAAAACCAACAGTCCGGCGTCACGCAGACGGTCGGAGACACCAGCGGCAAGCGGTGCTTCTGGCCCAATGATCACAAAATCAATGGCGTTTTCTTCGGCGAAAGTTGCCACGCTGTCCCCATCGAGGATGTCGATGTCGGCGCAGTCGCACATTTGCGCGATGCCTGCATTCCCCGGGGCCACGATCAGCCGGTCGCATTTCGGGTTCTGCTGGATTGCCCACGCGAGGCTGTGTTCGCGCCCGCCGCTGCCTAAAATGAGGATGTTCATGGCACTCTCCTGCTTGGCCTTTGTCTGCTTGCGTTCTATTGTTGTCTCGAAGTGATCACAAGGGCGCAAGATGGACCTGTTTGACGACGACCCAGCGGGCGATAACGCGCCGGAATTCTCAGTGTCGGAAATTTCGGGGGCTGTGAAAAAGGCCATCGAGGGCGGATTTTCCTATGTGCGCGTGCGTGGCGAGGTCGGGCGCGTGTCGCGGCCCGCGTCAGGGCACATCTACATGGATATTAAGGACGATCGGTCCGTGTTGGCGGGTGTAATCTGGAAGGGCCGCGCACAAGTGTTAGCCACCCGCCCCGAAGAGGGGATGGAGGTGATCGCGACCGGGAAGCTGACCACATTCCCCGGCCAATCCAAATACCAGATGATCATCGAGGACGTTGCACCAGCTGGTGCGGGCGCGTTGATGGCGATGCTGGAAAAGCGCAAGGCGCAGCTGGCTTCAGAGGGGCTTTTTGATCCCGAACGAAAAAAGGAACTGCCGTATCTGCCCGAGGTGATTGGCGTGGTGACATCCCCGTCGGGGGCCGTGATCCGAGATATTTTGCACCGTCTGCAAGATCGTTTCCCGCGCAAGGTGCTGGTCTGGCCTGTGGCCGTGCAGGGCCAGCGCTGTGCGCCGGAGGTGGCCAATGCGATCCGCGGGTTTAACGCGATGACACCGGGCGGGGCGTTGCCGCGGCCCGATCTGATTATCGTGGCGCGCGGTGGCGGATCGCTCGAGGATTTGTGGGGCTTTAACGAGGAAATCGTAGCCCGTGCGGCGGTGGCATCCGATATCCCGCTGATTTCTGCGGTCGGCCATGAAACGGACACAACGCTGATTGATTTCGTGTCGGATATGCGTGCGCCAACGCCGACGGCTGCGGCTGAAATGGCTGTGCCGGTCCGGCTGGATTTGATGGCTTGGGTCGATCAACAGGGTGCGCGGCTGAGTGCATCGCTGAGCAATGGATTGTCACAGCGTCAACAGCGGCTGCGCGATTTGTCACGCGGTTTGCCGCAAAAGGACAGCCTTTTGGACGGGCCGCGCCAGCGGTTTGACACATGGGCGGAACGGTTGCCTGTTGCGTTGCGTCAAGCTGTTGCGCGCAAGGAACTAGCGCTGTCGCGTGCGTCGGGTGCATTGCGTTCAAGCGTTCTGCGCGGGCGTTTGGATCGTGCAAATGATCGGCTTCAGAATGCGGCGCGGGGATTAAACGCGGACGTTGTGGCCCGCGATATTGCGCGTAAGTCTGATCGTTTGACACAGTTGGCGCGTGGGTTGCGGTCTGATGTGATCAGTCGCGATATCACCCGCAAACTTGACCGTCTGGATGCAATGACCGCCCGCTTGGCGGCGCGTGCACAGTCAGATCAGGCCGCGCGTTTGGCCCGTTTGGACGGGCTTGACCGGTTGCGTGAAACCCTAGGCTATCAGGCAACGCTAGAGCGCGGATATGCTGTCGTGCGTGCCGATGGTGCCGTGGTCACAAGCGCGCAGGCTGCGAAAAAGGCCGCATCGCTTGAGATCCAGTTTGCTGATGGTCGCTTGCCCCTAGACCCCTAGGTTCGGGCCTGGGCAGATTAGGGGTTCCTTGCTGTCTTGCGCCTCGTAGAGGACAGAGCTGTCGGGGCGGCTGGTGAAAACTGCGCGCAGCCCCTCGGGGTCGTCGTAGAATTTCTAACACTTCGGATCTGGGTCAAAATTATAGCGAAAACAGATGTTTACATTTCTTTTGTACCATACGCCATTGCTGCAGTCCCCGTCGAGGAATGACCAGATGACACGGCGGTTGTCCTGATATTGCTCAATGCCGTAAGCCTCAGCCCCCGCATTCCTGAAGGTGAGTGTTTTGCCGCGCGTATAGGCGTCGAATTCGGCGGCGTTCATGGCATCTTGGGCCATCGCGGGTGTCACCATCAGGCAGATCAGGATCAGGTATCGCATGGTGACAGCTTGTCCCATTGGGGTGCGTGACACCAGTGGGTCAAATCCGGCCAGCAGGTCCATCACGCGCCGCCAGCTCCATGCGAAACGACCCGACCCACGCCCGTATCACAAACCGATAATAGCTTTCGCCCTTGCGCGATGTCGACGGGTCCATGCGCGTTGCGGCATGTCTGTGATGGACCAACACATGCGCCGATGTGTGGTGCCCGAACAGTAATGATACGTAAACCCATTTGCCCAAACGGTGCAGATTGCGCCCGCCGCGGTGGATCAATTCATGGGCGTTTACATTGCTCACTTGCCCGAAAAAGAACCCCGATGCAAAAAAGATACCGAGTTTTTCCAATGTGCCGAACACATCCCCGCTTAGCGCGGTGATCACCAGATAAAGCAGCACAAAATGTGACAAGGCCAGCACGACGGACAGACCCGTGGCCGCCGGAAACTCGGCCTCTTGGGTGGGTGGGGTGATGTGTTGCACCGCCTCGTCCAGCCCTGCCGTCAGCGCGCTTAGGTAAGCAACGGCCGCTAGCACCCAAATTCCGCCCCAAATGCAGGCCGCTGCGATCAACACTACGGGGGGCAGTGTGGCGATTGCAAACAACCGCATGGGGCCAAAACCGGATCATTTGCGTGGCTTACCACATCAATCGTAAATCGTCAGTGCCTGTTCGTGCGACATTTTATGCGAAACCCGTGCGGCTTGGCGGCTTGCAACCCTTTCAAACATGTCCAAACGGGATTAGGTGTTTGAAAACACGTGATCAAAGGCCGCCGCTATGTCGTTTTTCAAAAAGCTTAAGGATCGGATGTTCCGGTCATCATCCAAAATCGATGAGGGTCTGGATGCCATCGTCGGCGACGGTGGTGAGGTTGACGTGGAAACCCCCGAGATTGTTGAACAAACGGACACGGTTGAGGTTGACGATTCCCCGCAGGTAGATTTCGTTCCTGAGCCTGAGCCTGAGCCTGAGCCTGAGCCTGAGCCTGAGCCTGAGCCTGAGCCTGAGCCTGAGCCTGAGCCTGAGCCTGAGCCTG
>JAQXEG010000016.1 GCA_029250945.1 Yoonia sp. | reverse complement strand
CTACGCCACCGGTGAGGGGGGTTCTACGGTTACTCACCAGAACCCGCAACCCCTTTTTGTGAAAAATTCGAAAAACTTTAAGAACCCATATTTTTAAGGGTTTTGTGCGTTCTTGCGTTCCGTCTTTTCACCGCCGGGTCATCAAAAACCAGTCTCAGGCCGCTTATTAAATCCAAATCAGCAAAAATTTCGGGAATCTCGCCGCCAAATCAGTCGGAATCATTGCATGCCACCAGAATCAAAGCGACTCGGCCAGCTTCAACCGCTGTATTTTACCCGATGGCCCCTTAGGCAGTTCAGGAAGAAAGTGAATCATATCGGGTGATTTGAACACGCCTAGACGATCGTGACAGATCGCAAGCAGTGTATCGGCGTTCACCTTCGACCCATCCGATATACGCACAGCCGCCTCGACGCGTTCGCCGTACTTGTCACAATGTCGGGCAAAGGCCGCGGCCTCTACGATATCGGGGTGGCTATAGAGTGCTTCGTCAATCTCGCGCGGGGCGATGTTTTCCCCGCCTTTGATAATCAGCTCTTTCAAACGGCCAGTGACAAAGACATAGCCGTCCGCGTCCATGCGGCCCAAGTCCCCCGTCCGTAGCCAATCACCGGCAAAGGTTGCCGCGGTTGCATCGGGGTTATCTAGATATTCGCGCATGACATTCGGGCCACGCACGGCAATCTCGCCCTCTTCGCCCTGCGCTGATGGCATGAGGTCCGGTCCAAGAATTTGCACCTCATTGCCATAGGCGATCCCCGGCGATCCGATCTTGCGTGTTCCTGGGGGCAGTGGGTTCGACAGGATTTGCGCCGCCGTTTCAGTCAACCCCATGGTTTCAATGATCGGGACCCCGAACCGGTCCTCGAACGCGCGTTGCGTTTCGACCGCCAACGCAGATGAAGCGGATCGGCCAAAGCGCAAACGCGCCATAAGCGTCGTATCAGGGTCCGCCTTGCCGTGTAACAAGTGGCTAATGATTGTCGGCACGACCGAGAACCACGTGATCTGTGATGACGCGGCCTGATCCCAAAACCGGCTTGCCGAAAATTTGGATACGACCGACAGCGATCCGCCGGATACCAACGCCCCCATAACCGTCACGCACAACCCGTTGATATGGTAGATCGGCAGCACACACATGCCGCGATCCGCAGGTGTCAAATCATGCGCCACGGCAGATGTCCAACCACCCGCCAATAGGCTGGCGTGACTATGCACCACCCCTTTGGGTTTTCCGGTTGTTCCAGATGTGTACATCAAAAGCGCGTGGTCATCGGGACCGATATCGTGCAGCGGTGTATAACCATCCGTCGCCCCCTCAACAAGCTGCACACCCTTGGGCGCTGCAAGGGCGTACGTGTCTGCACATGACGGATGCACAAACGCGAACCGTGCACGGCTGTGGGTCAATGCATAGTTGATGGCATCGCGTCCCGCCGCGAGGTTAATCATCGTCGCGCGAAAGCCGCCGTAAATCACGCCGTAAACCGTGACCAAACCGTCCAGCCCGTTAGGATGCAAGATTGCGATGCTTTCGCCCTTTTGTGCGCCCAGCGCTGTGAGGGTTCGTGCAGCATCTACTGCCCTGTCCCGCAGATCAGCCCAGTGCAGAGTTGTTCCATCCTCTGGGAACACAGCCGCAATACCGTCGGTCGTGGCCCAATGATCAAGCCAATCGCGCAAGCTGCCTTTGGGGGGGTGGGCGGGATCAAACATCATGCGCCCGCTTCGGCCCAATAATCGGCAAAGATGTCTTCGACCTTAGGTTCACGCGGCGGGATTTCACGCACGATCTTGGTCGACTGGATGAAGTGTTTCCAATGCAGGTTATCATCAATGGAGTTCCCGCCCCACGAACCGCAGCCCATCGACAGCGAAAATGGCATTCCGTTGTTAAATGCCCCACCCGTGGCAAAGGTATGTGCTTGGTTCACGATCACGCGGCTTGTCGGGATCGCATTGGCAAGGGTGAGCGGGCGATCAGCAGCAGCTGTATGAATGCCGACAGAATGCCCAGCGCCCTGATGCAACTGCACATCGCGTGTGATGGAAACGGCATCGTCAAAATCACGCGCACGATAAACAGTCAGCACGCGGCTTAGCTTTTCCCCTGATAGCGGATGGTCGGGGCCAATCCCCTTGGTTTCAACGGCGATGAACTCGGTCCCCGCGGGGACCTCATCCGTGAGGCCAAGTGCGGCAATCATTTGGTCAGCGTCGCGGGCAATCGCGGCGGGGTTCAGGTGCCCCTTTACCCACAGCGCCCCTGTAATCTTCGTATCATCCGTAATTAGCGCGCCACCGACGCGGGCCATCTCGGCCACGAAATCATCATAGATTGCATCAACGATCACGACCGCATTCTCGGAACTACATGATGTGGCGTTATCAAATGTTTTGGACGCTTTGATCTTCTCCGCCGCAGCCGCCAGATCAGCGGTTTCATCCACGATGACTGCGACATTACCCGCACCAACCGCCAGCGCGGGCGTGCCGGATGTATAGGCGCGTTTCACGTTGTTCTGGCTACCCGTCACAACAATCAAATCCGAGATTTCCAAAAGGCGCTGCGTCTTATCCTTGGACCCGCGGCCAGGGATCATCTGTACCAGATTACGGTCGAGGCCCGTTTTATCAAACTCGGCATAAATGAATTCGATCAGCCGCGCGCACGTCGTCATGCCCTTGGGCGACGGGGACAGCACAATCGCATTGCCGCATTTTAGCGCGTTAATGATATTATTGGCAGGGGTCGCACCAGGGTTGGTAGATGGCACAACGGCGCCGATCACACCAATCGCGCGGGCAACTTCGGTGATACCGGTCGCGGGATCATCGCTGATCACGCCGAATGTCTGCGCCTCTTGCAGATCGCGCATCAGGCCAAGCGTCTTGCGGTGGTTCTTGGTGATCTTGTCGGGGACATTGCCAAGACCCGTGACCTCAACGGCCATTTCGGCCAGTTCGCGGTTGCGGGCGGGTTCCATAATCGCCCATGCAGCCGCAGCGGCAGCACGGTCATACAACGCCTGAGAGCCGTCAGCCTCATACCGCTGCTGGGCAGCACGGGCACTTGCAACAATGGCTTCGACTTCGGCGATAGGATCTTGGGCAGTCATAAGAATTTCCTTGTGGGGTGATGGGGCGCATGACCGCGCCCCACCCGATCGTGATTACAGACCTGCAAGCAGCTCTTCGAGGGTGGTCTGACGTGCCGCCCACATTTCCAGAACCTCTTCGCGGTTCATGACATGCATCGGGCTACCGCCTGCGGACATTTTACCCTGCACGCGGCTGTTCTCAAACATTGTTGGAACAACGGCTGCCAAGTGATCGATCACACCTTGTGGTGTACCGGCTGGCACCATCACACCGCGGAAGTTCACGGATGCGTTGTCGATGTCGAAACCCTGTTCCTGCATCGTTGGCACGTCTTCCATGAACGCGTTACGCTCTAGGTCGAACACGCCAAGGATTTTGACGTTGCCTGCTTCGCGGGCGCGGAACGCATCGGACAGGTTGTTCACACCGCCCAGCACTTCGCCAGCAATCACAGATTTCATCGCACCAGCGCCACCTTTGTTAGACGGGATATACGCCAGCTTCACGCCTGCAGCCTTTTCCAGCTGCAACGCGGCAATGTGGTGACCCACAAACAGACCAGCGCCCGAGAACGTCAGCCCACCTGGATTCGCCTTGGCGTAATCCACAACGTCGGCCATTGAGTTGAAATCGCTATCCGCGGCCACAACGAAAACCGCAGGGTCGGCGCCCCAGTTTGCGATCGGCTCAAAACTGTCAGTGGAATAGTCGACGCCGCCCTCAATCGACTGAGCGATAAAGTGTGGGACGTTATAGGCGCCCAATGTGTAACCATCAGATTCCGCCTGAGACGAGAACCAGTTCCAGCCAACGCGGCCACCGGCACCTGGCTTGTTGATGATCGCAACTGGCATGCCCAGCGCGTCCTCATTACCGGCTGTCATTGTAACGATGCGCGCCTGAAAATCAGTGGCACCACCAGCACCATAGCTGACCATCATCATGATGGGACGCTCTGGGAAATCACCGTGGCCATCCGCAGACGCGGTTGTGCCCAATGTCATCAGGGCCATCGCGGCCCCTGCAATCCATGTTTTCATCTTATCTTCTCCCTTGGGTTAACTCTGCCGCTATTGCGGTTCAGAAAAATATCTCTCGCGGTGTATAAACGTTGAGCAGTGCCGCGAAGAGGCCATACATCACGGCCAGAAAACCGGCGGTGATAATGATGCGTTTGATCCATGTGCGCCCCTCACTATGAGGGGCCGGATCGTAAAGACTGAGCAGTATGAAGAATGTAATCGTCGAAGCGGTGTAGAACCCCAGCCCCTTGGCCGCCCAAAAGATATAGATCAGGGCAACAATCAAACCGGGCAGGATGTTTTTCATCGCTTGGGCCGACAGCCCGTTGCCCACTTGGCTTTTGCCCAGCAACGCCTTGCCGAACGTCCACAGTGCCAGCACCACAAACACGGTTGAGATCATGCGGGGGAACAAAAACGCAGCGGCGGGTTCTTGGGTATAGCTGATATATGTCACCCACGCCCCGACGGCAGCAACAAGACCAGAGGCAACGATATGCTGATTGCGCGGTAGATCGGTCATTGCATGATCTCCTCTTTCGACGTGTAGCGGCGGTTGCGGACTTCCATCCACGCGGAATAAGCGATGGAGGCGACAACAATGATGATCAGCGTCAGGTTCAACGGACCAGTGAAGAAATAGCTACCCACGCTGGATGTGGCATTCGCGATCATCGACCCTTGGATAAAGTTCGCCTCTGCGATGGGGCCAAGGATCAGGCCCAGCACCAGCGGTGCCGCCGAGAAACCAAACCGTTCAAGGAAATACATTCCCACGCCCAGTGACGCCATGACATAGACATCACCCATTGAGTTCTGGACCGAGTAGCTGCCGAACACAGCAAGCCCCAGCACCACGGCGGCCATCACCGAATGCGGCACCCGTGCCACGCTTGCCGCGAGGCCCGCAACATACAGTCCGAAGATGCACATCAGGATTTGCCCAATCAGCATAGAGTTGATGAACGTCCACGCCACGTCGGGGTGGTTATCGAACAGATCAGAGCCGGGGAAAATGCCGTGGATCAACAACCCCCCCAATAGAACAGCAGCCGTCGGTGACCCCGGAA
Source organism: Yoonia sp. (assembly GCA_029250945.1). Taxonomy (GTDB): domain Bacteria; phylum Pseudomonadota; class Alphaproteobacteria; order Rhodobacterales; family Rhodobacteraceae; genus Yoonia. The sequence goes on along the minus strand of JAQXEG010000016.1, from coordinate 15,658 downwards.
TGGACAGCGTCAGCAGCGGCACCAGCGACGGACCAACCATCGCGTTATTGGCGGCCTCTGCGGCGATCACGCCTTCGGAATGGCCAGTGCCAAATTTCTCGCTCTCTGGGCTAAACTTCTTGGACTGATCATAGGCCACAAGCCCCGCAATTTGCCCACCAACGCCGGGGATCAAGCCAATGACGCTCCCCACGGCGGTGCCGATCGCAAGCGCGCGCTTGCGGCTGAACACCTCTTGAATGGCGGCCTTGATCGGGCTTTTTTGAACGACAATCACTTCTGCACCCGAACTACTGCGGCCTTTGGCGAACATGGTGATCACCTGCGGGATCGCAAACAGACCAATCAATGCGGGGATTACGTTGATGCCGCCGCCCACAGCGGGGTGAAAAATGAACCGCTGCGCGCCCATGATGTCGTCAAAGCCGATTGTGGCCAGCCACAAGCCAATGCAACCAGACAACAGCCCCTTGACCAAGGAACTGCTATCGAGGGATCCGATGACTGTGACACCAAGGATCGCAAGCCAGAACAAATGCGACGGGCCAAACGCCAGCGCCCATTTGGCCAGTACAGGTGTCAGAAAAATCAGCAACAGGACGCCAAAAACACCACCCACGGCAGATGCAAGGAACGACAGCTGCAGCGCCTTTGCCCCCTGCCCTTTCTGGGCCATCGTATGCCCATCAAGCGTGGTAGCAATATTCGCAGGCGCACCGGGAATTTTCAGCAAAATCGCACTAACGGCCCCACCGGCAACTGTCGATGTATAAGCGGCCCCCAACAGGATAAGCCCCTGCGCTGCCTCTAAACGGAACGTGAAAGGGATCAACAGCGCCACAGCCATTGTGGGTGAAAGACCGGGGGTCGCCCCAAGAATCAAACCGCCGATTGTCCCGATCAACAGGAGCATAAAGTTAAACGGCGTGAACACATCACCCATATAGCTTAGAAATTCCAACGTGGGTCCCCTTCCACAATTCCCAATTGACGTTCCACGCTAGGTCATGAAAATAGTTTTGCAAATGTTTTCATAAATCTTTTCGACAGGGACCCGAGGCCGCGCAATGAAGAACAAAAAGGCAGATATCATTACGGTCGCGAATGCGGCGGGCGTGTCCCCTGCGACGGTTTCGCGGTTTTTCAACCGACCAGAGCTGGTGAACGCCGCCACGAAAAAGCGGATTGATCTTGCCGTGAAAGAGGTTGGTTACATTCGCAACCGTGCGGCCCAGACGATCCACGGGATTCGCAGTGGGACCATCGGCCTTTTGGTGCCAACGATCGACAACACAATCTTTGCCGAAGTGATCCAAGCATTCTCGGATCGTGTGGGTGAAAGCGGATTTACCATTCTGCTTGGCACCCACAACTATGATGAAAAGCGGGAATATACCGTCCTGCGCAAACTGATGGAACATCGGGTGGATGGCATTGCATTGGTCGGGCTTGATCACTCTACCGAGGTATTCAACCTGATCGAAAGCCAGAACATGCCAGCGGTTCTGTTGTGGAACTACGACCCCGCGGCAAGGCTAAGCTGCGTTGGTGTCGACAACGAGGCGGCAGGCAGGACAATCGCGGATTATGCGATCGCGCAAGGACATCAGCGGTTCGCAACCCTCTTCCCCCCGCTTCGTGGAAATGACCGTGCGACATCACGTGCCAAGGGCGTGCGGGCCGCGTTGGATGCGGCAGGCATCGCGCTCGACCAAGCCGACCAATTGGAAACCCGCTATAGCCTGTCGGACGCGAAATCGGCAGTGCAGCACTTCTTGGAAACCCGCGACAGACCGGATGTGATCATTTGCGGCAACGATGTGCTGGCGCTTGGCGCGATCTATGCCGCGCAATCGGTCGGGCTGCGCGTACCACAGGATTTGCGCGTCACAGGCATTGGCGATTTCAAGGGATCAAAGGACGTGGAACCCACGATCACCACCGTACGTATTCCGGCCCAATCCATCGGGCAAACCGGCGGCGACGCGATGGTCGCGGCGATCACGACGCCCGACATCCCGCGCGAAAGCCTGTGCTGTCCCTGTACCCTTGTCGTGCGGGCCAGTTGTTAAACCGCTATTGGTAAATCTCGGGCAACAGCGTTGTTGAAATCGCAGGCACATAGGCGATGAACAAAACCACGACAAACATACCCAGCACGAATGGCACCGCACGCGCCGCGATCTTGAGGATCGATTCCCCCGTGATCCCCGATACAACAAACAGATTTAGCCCCAGCGGCGGCGTAATAAATCCGACGCCCAGCGCCGTAATCATCATGATGCAGAACTGAATTTCGTTCATGCCGATGTTATCGGCCAATGGCTTGAGGATGGGGGCAAGGATCACGATATTCGGCGTCGTTTCCATGACGCAGCCCGCAGCGATCAGAATACCGATCATCAGCAGGATCAGCAGCCAAGGCTCATTCGTCAGGCCGGTGACCGATGTGACAAACCCTTGCGGCACGCCCATGATGGCCAATGCTTCGGCCAAGGGCGCGGAAAAGGCAATGATTGGCAAAATAACACCGTTCACCTTGGCAGAGCTAAGCAGCATGGCAGGAAAATCGGCAAAGCTGAGGGTGCGCAGCATGAAACCCATGATGATTGTGACAGTTACGGCGGTGGCACCCGCCTCTGTCGGGGTCAGGCGACCCGAAAAGATGCCATAAAAGATAATGCCGGGGACGATGAACGCGTACCAACCGGACTTGAGTGATTTGACAAGGTTCGCCAACCATTCCGAAAACGTCAGCGTGCCGCCGCCCTCATAGCTGTAGATGCGATTCACCACGAGATTGGTAATCAAGATCGCAAACAAGATCGCCAAGCCAGGGATCAACGCCGCAAGGAACAATGTCGATGCGGATATGCCCAGCACAAGGCCGATGATGATATAAGCGATCGAAGGCGGGATCAGGATGCCGGTACAGGCGCCCGCCGCGACAAGCGCGCAAGCATAGGGGCGCGGATAGCCGCTTTCGACCAAGCGGGCAATTGTCATACGCCCGACGGCCGCAGCGCCCGCCGCGTCGGATCCCGAAATCGCGGCGAACATCCCGCAGACAAGGACAGTCGCCGATCCAAAGCCGCCTTTGGTAAAGCAGGTCAATGCCTCGGCCACATCAAGGAATTTCCGGCTTAACCCTGTGCGGACCAACACGTCACCTGTCAAAATGAACAAGGGCACGGCGGTCAACGCAAAGGCATCAATGCCTGCAAACAGGCTTTCGCCAACAAGGCTAAGCGGCAGATCGCCGGACATCATCAACATCAATATGGCGGATGCACCAATCGCGGCCCAAACAGGCACGGCCAGCGCGATCAACGCGACAAACATGATCACAGGAAGATAAAAATCCCAGCCTAATTCAACTGTTTGGGCAACCGTATTCCAAAGCATCTGCCGCGTTCCTTATTCGAACAATGTGTCGCCTTCGTAGACAGGTTGTCCTATCCGAAGGGCATGAAGGTCACGGCGGAATGACTGCAACAGCCGCCAGATAATGAGGGTAAAGCCAAGCGGAACGGCCATCAAAAACCACACCTTTGACACCCGAAGCCCGTCGGTGACGGACCCGAATTTGGCGGACACATGCACTGCCTCATACGACCAGTAGAGCGCAATACACGCGACGATAAACATCACAAGATCGCCAAAAATATACAGCAATGCCTTTGGGCGCGGCCCAAGATAATGCATGATCACGTCAATACGAATATGAGCACGTTCCTTAACCGCGGCAGCAGCACCGATCCACGCGAGGTAGATGAAAGAATACCGCACGATTTCTTCGCCCCAGATCGATGAATAAGCGAACAGTTCTCGGCGGATAACCTCGACGGACATGGTGACAACAAGCATCACATAGAACGTCAGCAGCAGCCAAAGCTCTGCGTTGCGGTCGATTTTGCGCAGTAATTCCATCGGATAGGCCTTTGGCAAATTGCGGGGAAAACAGGGCGCGCGATCAGACCGTGTCTGCGGTGCGCGCCCTATCAGGATTTAGGCGTCGTGGACGTAGTATTTGCCCTGCGTGCCAGCGGCCTCTTCCATCTTGGCAAAGTTGTCCATGGAACCGGCCAGATCGACCTTGAACTCATCCCATTCTGGACGCTGGTAACCACCGGCTGCTTTCCATTCACCCAACTGGTCATCGTTCAGGCTGTGGAATTCAACGCCAGCTTTTGCCAGCTCGGCCATGGCATAAGTGCGCGCGGATGGCACCTTGGCAAGGTTCTGGTGTGATGTCATTTCAGACGCCCACATGATCCCATCCTGCACATCGGCTGGCATGGAGTTGAACCATTCCAAGTTACAAGAGAAGACCTGAGAATCAGGAACCGCCTGTGTGAATGTCACATGGGACAGGATATCCTTGAAGCCGAACACATACAGCGCGCCAACAGATGGATCGAGCGCATCAGCAACACCCTGTTTGATCGCGGAAGGCGTCTCGCCCCAAGCCACAGGTGTCGGGTTCGCGCCGACCAGACGGTAATACTGTTGCAACATCTTGGAACCTGGAACGCGGAACTTCACCCCGTCCAGATCACCAGGTGTCAGCACAGCACCAGCGCCGCCCTTGCGAACCGCAACAACACGTGGGTCGATGTTGATGTAGAACAGCGCCTTAAAGCCGTTTTCTTCGACCTTCGGCTCTACGTTGCCCTTCCAGAAATCGGAATTCACAAGGTTGGTGAACCGTTGGTTGGACCCGCAGAGATATGGCATGTTGATCAGATCAACTGTGGATGCAAAGGGCGCAAAGTTGGACAGCGAATGCTGCGCCGCCTGAATTGTGCCGCCCTGCACCTTTTGAACCAGCGCACCACCAGCACCCAGTTGACCACCGGGGGCAAGTTTCACGTAAACCTTACCATTTGTAGCGTTCTGGATGTTTTCCTTAAGGTCCAGCTGCATGATGGGATAGCTGCGCGACGCGCCCAGCACATAGGCTGTGGCGATTGTCATGATATGTTCAGCCGCATTTTCGCGGTCACGTTCTTCGTTGGCTGTCTGGGCTGCGGCCTCGGATGACCAAAGCATCCCGCCGGCACCGGCGACCATTGCGGCGGTGAATGCGCCAGTTGTGGTCAGTTTCAGAAAATTGCGGCGTTCCGCCGAGGCAAGCTCTTTGCGTGCGTCTGTCATTGGTATTCTCCCGTTGGTGGATTAGCTGCCGTCTTTGTGTTTTCGGTCAGCTTCTTTTTGTAAAATCGCAACAACAAACAGAATGGCTGCCGCGAATAGAACCAGCATCTCTCCGACGTCACCCAAAAATGTAGCATCCGCAAAGGCACCAAGCGCCACGTTCAAAAAGAAGACGGCAAAGACAATGAGCGACGCGAAAAGGAACATATTTGGATCCTGAATGATGTTGGCTAAATTCATGAAAGCGCTTTCACGATTTTTTTGCAAGCGGTTTCACGCTAGCCAAGACGCTTTCTTTTTCCCGATTTCGGGTTAGTTTGGTGACACGAATAAAAAGGCTATGAAATTATGACGTCTATTCTGACTGTTCCAACGCTGGACGACGTCGCACAAGATGCGGGCGTTTCCCCCGCTACTGTTTCGCGGGCTATCAACAATCCGGACAAAGTGTCCAAGGACAAAGTCGAACGGATTATGTCCGCAATCGACCGGCTTGGTTATACGCCCAATTTTGGTGCGCGCTTTATGGCCGCGAAGCGCACGTTTACCATTGGCGCGATTATTCCGACGATGGAAAATGCGATCTTTGCACGCGGCATTCAGGCGTTTCAGGAACAGCTTCGGCACCACGGCTATACCCTTCTTGTGTCCAGCAGCGCCTATGACCCCGAGACAGAGGCCGAACAGGTCCGCGCACTTGCCAATCGCGGCGCAGATGGCATCCTGTTGATCGGTTATTGGCGTGATCAAGCGGTTTATGACTACCTTCAACATCGCGGGCTTCCGGTCCTGCTTGCTTGGGCCTTTGCGGCGAATAACGCGCTCACGGCGATTGGTTTTGACAACCGCGCTGCGATGTACCGGCTTTGCGATCTTGCTTTATCAAAGGGGCATCGCGACGTCGCGATCATTTCTGGCATTGTGGAGGGCAATGATCGGGCCGCGAACCGGCTTAAGGGGATATTGGAACGCTTGCGCGCCGAAGGCATCGACACAGATACCGTTCCTGTCATCGAAACCCCCTATGGTATTGCAAACGGGCGCGATGCCTTTGCCAAAATCATGGTACAGGACAAGAAGCCGACAGTCGTGATGTGTGGCAACGATGTTTTGGCTGTTGGTGCCATCCAGATGGCGACAGAGATGGGGCTATCCGTCCCGCAGGATATTTCCATCACCGGTTTTGATGGGATTGAGCTGGCCGATATCATCACACCAAAGTTAACGACTGTATTTGTCCCGCACGCCGATATGGGCCGACGCGCCGCTGATGAAATCGTTGACATGCTGGAACACAATAAGCCCGGCACATCACAAGAACTGGAAAGCACGATCCGTGAAGGTGGATCGCTCGCGGCACCACGCGGACAGGATCGTTCAACTGCCCAAGGCTGATACCGTCAGCCCATACTTGTTACGAAGGTGATCAACGTAATCCGCATGCGGGGCAAACGGGGCGTAGTCGGCGATATGCGCATCAAGGGTTTCACAGTCTTGCAATTGACCCGCCAGATAACCCGCCCGCGATGTGCGCCCCTGCGACAGGGTAAAATTGATCATCGACCGCACAAGCAAGACCGCGGCAAGCGGGTATTTGTCACGCAACATGTCGACGGCATAGTTGATGAATTCATAGTCATCACCATCAATTTTATCGGCCTGACTGATGACCATTTGCGACCCCGTTAGCAGATCGGGCCATTCCAAACAGAAATGCAAAGCAGGCAGGATATCCGGATACCGCAGTGCATATTGTCGGGCACGATCTTCGGCCTCAACATCTTCAAAATCAGGGAGCGCCTTTAGGTAATCGCGCAAATGCGGCAGGCTCAACCGATCCTCAAAACATGCCCAGCGGTGTGTCTGTGCATCGTCTTGGCGGTCAAGCGCGATCAACGTCGCAATCATGGCATCATCCCACGCGTTCAGCCCACGACGACCGGCACTGTCCCGCGCAAGATCAAGCGCAGCAAGCGATTTGTCGGGTGCATTATCATCCAGCATTAGCATCGCAATTTCTGCGGAGATGGCTTTGCGACGCTGATCCTCGGGGCTGAACTGCGCGATATAGGCGGCGGTATCGCCGGTCACTTCTGCAATTTCCTGCAAGCATCGTTTTACAAATCGCGCCTTTAGCTCACCGCGATAATCACGTTCACCACGCAGGTCGCGCAAAAACTGGATCGCGTCATGGTCCGCATTGCCCCGCGCCATGGGGGTCGCCGCAAAATCCTGAACATGGGCCTTAAGACGCGCCAGCCCATCATCCCCGAGCGTTGGCGCCAAAAGCCCGATAATGTCATCCCACACACCGTGTTCATCATCGCAAAGCACGGTCCAAATGCTATCGGTCAGCGTTGCGGCATCGGGAATTGCCCGCGGACCCAAGTTTTCGAAATTTTGGATTGCCGCATCAAACACCGCGCCAATATCGCCACGGCGATCATCGGCGCGGGCATAGATAAATGGCGCAAGCTCCATGAACTGCCACAACAGCTCAAACGCTGTGACGGGATCATCAGCGGCGATCTTGTCAACGATCATAGATACCTGTGTCTTCAGATCGGTGACCAGTGATTTGCGTTTGCGCCAACTAACATAGGTTTTGGATTTTCGCAGCGCCACCAACCGTTTGCGCACCTCATGCGCCAGCTCGGACGCGCCAAGGTTATGGCTTAGCTCAAGCCGCAAACGCCGTTTGATATCCGCACTTCCTGCACTGACCTCCATCAACAAATCGGCAAGACGATCAGCCCCGAGGGCCCCAAGGTTCGTTTTATTCAAGGTCTTTTTAGACATGCGATACCCTAGGTCATCACGCGCAACGACGTGAGGTCGTTTTGCCCAAGCACAAGCCGCAGACCAAGCGTCCCACCGCGCGGATCAACAGGGTATTTCCGCAAATACATCTCGACCCCGTTAATATCAGCATATCGCGCGCAAAGCTGGCCGATCTGGGTCATCAGCCATTCTTGGGTTTCGCGGTGGCCTGTTTCGGCAAACGTTTTAAGCTCTGCGATCAAAGGGTCGTAATCAAACACATGGGCCATACCGTCTTGGGGGATCAAAACCTGCGTTGGCGAAATATCCAGCGTCAAATCGAGCAAATGATGATCCGGCACCAGATCATCCGGCCCGTATGTCCCGATGTCCGTCATCAGGATCAGGTCCCGCAGCTCAATCGTGCTTGAAATGGTCATGGTGGTTTTCCTGCTGTCACTGGTTTGCGAAATACCAGATAGCAGCAGTTGCGTGATCGGCCAGTGAATTATAAATCCGACATGTAGCTGCAACACTGGCACCCAACATCCCCTAGCCCGAAAGGAGCGGGACATATGACCGACACGTCGCCCCCGCCTGAGCGGCTATACCTTGATTTCGACAGTTTCTTTGCCTCGGCCGAGCAGCATTTCAATCCCGTGCTGCGCAGCAAACCTGTTGGGGTCATCGCACTTGATTCCCCGCATACAGGTTGCATCGCCGTCAGCCGCGAGGCCAAGTTGCTAGGCGTGAAAAACAATATGCCCGCCCGAGAGGCGCGCCATATCATCCCTGATATGACCTTTGTTGTGGCCCGCCCCGACGTCTATGTTCGGCTGCACAAACGCATCCTTGCGGTGATCGAAACCGTCGTCCCGATCCAGCACGTCAGGTCCATCGACGAAGTTGTCTGTGCGCTCTTGCCCAGCGAAGGGCGGCAAGCCCTCGCGCTGGCTGCACAGATCAAGACCGCCTTGCTTGATGCCTTCAGCTCTATGCTGACATGTTCGATCGGCTTGGGGCCGACTGAATTGCTGGCCAAGGTCGCAGCAGAACGGCACAAACCCAACGGCACGCTTTTGCTGAATGCATCCATGTTGCCAGATGCATTGCATGATCTGAAATTGGGCAAGCTGCCTGGCATCGGCGCGGGCATGGTCACACGGCTTGAGGCCGCTGGCGTATCCGACTTCGCCGCGCTCTGGGCCTTGGCCCCGAAACAAGCCCGTGCCCTTTGGGGCAACGTCGAAGGAGAACGGTTCATTCAAGAATTGCACGGCACCCACGCAACACGCGCACAGACACGCAAACGGATGTTCGGACACAGCCGCGTGTTACCACGCGAATGGCGCACCCCCGACAAGGTCGAAGACTGCGCCCGTCAGCTATTGGCTGGCGCTGCCCGCAGATTACGACGCACTGATTTACGGGCGTCAAAGCTAACCCTTTCCCTGCGAAGCCAACGGCTGCGGTCAACACCCGCAAAATCCACCGAAGCACAGCGCTGGCACTGGGAGGCGCATTTCCAACCCTCCCGCGACGACCGCAGCTTTGCGCGCGCATTGTCAGAAGGGCTGGCGCAGGCACGCGCCCAAATCCGCTTTGCCCCACATGCCGTATCCGTCATGTTACATGGTCTGGATGCAGAGGATGCGCTGACCGGCGATCTATTCGCAACCATGTCGGGCGACGCGGGCGAACGCGACCGCTGGGAAAATTTAAGCAACGTGATGGACACACTGCGCGCGCGGTTCGGCGGCAAGGCCCTCTCGCTTGGCGCACATGACGACGTGCCCGGCGGGTACGTGGGCGGCAAAATTGCCTTTGGCCGGATCCCAGAGGCCGACGATTTCAAAGGGCCCACTGGCGAGGATACTGACACCCATTTCGCGTCGTTTTAGGCAAGGGTTCTATCTGTATCCCTTACCAGCGGGCCATGAATGCGGGGACTTCTGCATCTGGTCGACCATCTAATGGAAATCCCGCGATTTCGGGATCACACGGGTATTCCGGGGGTGCCCCCGCATACCAACTTGCCCAGGAATAGGGCTTGTCGGATGATCACCGCGCGTTGTGATTTCGGGCAGTTGTGTGTCCGATAGACCTGACAGACGATCACTGCGGTCTTGCAGATCATCTGCGACCACATGGATGACACGTCCATCAGTTTGTACGCGTCCGTGGACCACCATAAGGCGGGCGGACATGATTGTGCGGCGGTAGAATTTGAACATCTTGGGCCAGATCACAAGGTTGGCGACACCGGTTTCATCCTCAAGCGTAATGAAACACACGCCCTTAGCACTGCCCGGTTTTTGGCGCACCAACACCAACCCCGCGAGCGATACCTTTTGCCCGTGATACATACGACTTAGATCCGCAGAGGATGCAAACCCCTGTTGGCGCAGGCTGGCGCGATAGAACATCAGCGGATGTGCCTTAAGTGAAAGACGCAGGGTTTGATAATCGGCAACCACATGTTCAGCCTTGGGCATTGCGGGCAGCGCGACCTTTGGATCAGGGCCGCGCGCGCTGATGTCTGCGTGATCGAATATCGGCAAGCTCGGCGCGTCCTTCAGCGTTTGCGCCTGCCAAAGCGCCTGCCTACGATCGATCCCCATGCTGCGCATCGTGTCAGCGGCCGACAGGCTGCGCACGGCTTTCATGTCCACCCTTGCGCGGGATTTGAGATCGTCCACATCTTTGTAGGGTGCCTCCCGTGCTGTCATAACACGGTGGCCTGCGTCCTTTGCGAGCCCATCAACCAACCGCATCCCTAAACGCAAGGCAAAACCGCCCCCACAAGGCTCAAGCGTACAGTCCCAATCAGAATAGTTCACATCGACGCCGCGCACCTCAACCCCATGATCGCGGGCGTCGCGCACTATTTGGGCAGGGGCGTAGAACCCCATTGGCTGCGAATTCAGCAACGCGCAGGCAAAGGCCGCTGGATAGTGGCATTTCATCCAAGACGAGACATAGACAAGCTTTGCAAAACTGGCCGCGTGGCTTTCGGGAAATCCGTATTCGCCAAAGCCCTTAATCTGGTCAAAACAGCGCTGCGCGAACACGGGGTCATAGCCACGGTCAATCATGTTGCCGACCATTTCGGATTGTAGTTGTTCAATGGTCCCGCGTGACCGAAATGTCGCCATAGCCTTGCGCAAGGCATTGGATTGTGTGGGTGTGAATTTCGCCGCATCCATTGCGATTTGCATCGCTTGTTCCTGAAAAATGGGTACGCCAAGCGTGCGGCTTAGGATTTTGAACAACTCGTCCTGTGGGTGCTGCGGCCCTGGTGCAGGATAAATCACGCTTTCTAATCCCTGCCGCCGGCGCAGATAGGGATGCACCATATCGCCTTGGATCGGACCGGGGCGCACGATGGCGACCTCGATCACTAGATCATAGAATTTACGCGGGCGCAGCTTGGGCAGCATCGCCATTTGCGCGCGGCTTTCGACCTGAAATACACCAAGGCTATCGCCCTTGCACAGCATATCGTAGGTCGCACTGTCGTCCTGTGGAACGCTGGCAAGTTCAAACGATTGGCCGTGATGCGCGTCGATCAGATCAAAGCATTTGGCGATACATGTCAGCATCCCCAGCGCCAGAATGTCGACCTTAAAGATGCCAAGCGCGTCGATGTCATCTTTGTCCCATTCGATGAAACTACGCTCTGGCATGGCGCCGTTTCCAATCGGCACCATCTCGGTCAGAGAGCGTTCGGTCAGGATGAAACCACCAACATGCTGGGACAGATGGCGCGGCATCCCGATCATTTGTTTGGCAAGGGTCAAAACCATACGCAGATATTTATCTGACAGGTCCAACCCAGCCTCGCACGCGCGATCATCGTCCATCTGCCCCTCAAAGCTGCCCCAGATTGTGCCTGCGAGTTTGCTGGTCACATCCTCGGACAGCCCCATCGCCTTGCCCACTTCGCGGATCGCGGAACGGGGACGGTAATGGATAACGGTAGCGCAAAGGCCCGCACGGTGACGACCATATTTGTCGTACATATACTGAATGACTTCTTCACGGCGTTCATGTTCAAAGTCGACGTCGATATCGGGGGGCTCATCACGTGCTTCGCTCAAGAACCTTTCGAACAGCACGCTGGTTTCATTCGGATCAACGGACGTCACCCCAAGGCAAAAGCACACGGCGGAATTGGCCGCAGACCCGCGTCCTTGGCACAGGATGGGCGGCGTTGCCTCCTCTCGGGCAAAACGGACAATGTCGTGGATCGTCAGGAAATAGCGCGCGATCTTTTTACTTTTGATCAGGGCGAATTCTTTGTGGATCAATCCAATCACATGATCGGGCACACCGCCAGGATACCGGGCTTTTGCGCCTTCCCATGTGAGGTGTTCAAGTTGCGCTTGGGCAGTTTGCCCATCTGGCACAATCTCGTGCGGGTATTCGTATTGCAGATCCGTTAGTTTGAACGTGATCTGATCAGCCAGTGCGCGCGTGGCCGCAACTGCATGGGGCCAATCGGCGAACAGGCGGCACATTTCAGCGGGGGGTTTTAGATGACGTTCTGCATTAGCCCCTAATAGAAAACCAGCCCTAGGCACTGTCACCCCTTCGCGAATTGCGACCATCACATCCTGTAGGGGTCGGCGATCCGGCACATGGTAAAGCACATCATTGGTCGCAAAAATTGCCAACCCGTAAGCACGCGCCAACCGATCAAGCCGATTGATCCGCGCGCGATCATCCCCGCGATATAGAAAAGATGCCCCGATATAGGTCATATCTGGCAAGGCTTTGATCAGGCGCGGCAACCCTGCCTCGAACACATCAAGGTTTTCGGGCGGCATGACGATCAGATGAAGCCCCTGCGCATAATCGCGCAGCATTTCCAACGTCAGGTGCGTTTCGCCTTTGTCCTGCCACGCCCCATCCGCGGTTTGCATTTTCCCCTTGGACAACAGCGTGGACAGCCGCGCATAGGCATCGCGATCCTGCGGATAGGCGAGCAATTCCGTGCCACACAGCAAAACCAACCGTGTTCCGATTAACGGCGAAACGCAGGCTTTGGCGGCTTCGGTATGGATGCGCACCACACCAGCAAGCGTATTACGATCCGCGATGCCGAGACAATCATAGCCCAGCACATTGGCCGTCGCCGTCAGATCGCACGCATCAGACGCGGCCCGCAGAAACGAAAAACAACTGGCCAGCCCAAACTCCACATAGGGGCTGGGTGGGTGCCACGTGAACACGTTGTCTGCGCCTAAGGTGCGGCGCGCATAGCCTTCTTGCTGGGGCATCAGACGAAAAACCCATGCATAAACCAACGTGGTTCCGCACCGCGCCCGTCATAAATCACCCCTTCACGGTAGAGCCAAAAGCGGCGGCCATCCTGCACCTCAACCTTATAATAGTCGCGCAACCGCGTGCCAGTTTTGTCGCGCCACCATTCGGGTGCAATGCGTTCAGGGCCTGCGTGACGTGTCGATTTATACGGCACACCGCGCCAGCGAAATTGCGATGGTGGGCCTTCGGGCACAGCATAGATCACGCGCACCTCTTCAGGGGGATCAAGAACGCGGATGGGCCGATCCAGCAGCAATTCTGGCGCAGCACTGGGCGCACCGTGCAAGGCGGACACCCGACCTTCGATGCGTTCGGGCACATGGCTTTCGCGCCACGTGGACCATGTAACCCGATCCTGTCCCAATCGCGCCGTCAAACGATCCACCAGCCCCGCGATATCCTTTTGCGCGTCGCGTTTACCGTCCAGATTTTCCTGAATGCGTGACACAGGTTCAACGCGCAACGCCTCAAGTGTCAACAGATCAAAGCCGAAACCGGGATCGATATTGTCCAGTTTGCCATCAAACAGGCGCAACAGATGGGCCGCTTCACGACTGGCATTGGCTGTGGCCAGCTGCACCCTGCGACATTCGCTATCGATGCGATAGATTGTTAACTGCAACTGACGCGCCCCTTGTTCGGCATCCGCCAAACTGTGGCACAGATCATCAACAAGTGCCTTTAGATGTGGCACAGGATCAATCACGGGTTCAGGCAGTCGGGCGCGGGCCATGAACCGCATACGATCGGGCGGGGCGTTCAGCGGATCAGGGCTGTGACCCAGGGCGCGATCCAGCAGCATCAGCGGATTGCGATCCGCCGCGACATTCGAAAACCGCTGCATCATAGCGGCGCGCGGAACAGCAGCCAGCGCCCCGATGGTTTTAAGGCCCAAGCGGTGCAATAACCTGTTCATGTCCGATGTGATCGGTAACGCGGTCACGGACAATGGGGCCAAAGCAGCGGTAATGTCTTGCTGCATGCTGATCTGATAAGACGCACCGAACCGCGCCAGCATATGCGCGGCCAGTGGTGTTGGACCCATCGCAACCCGTGCCGTTAGCCCCTGCATCGCAAAGCGTTGCACCATATCGCGCAGCATCCGCGCCTCCCCCCCAAACAAATGCGCGGCCCTCGTCACATCAAGATATAGCCCATCCGTCCCATCCTGCGCCGTCCAAGGGCACCAGCGCCGCGCCCAATGCACAAGGTGCTGCATCAAGGCGTGATCCCCATCGAGATCTGCAGTTTCTACATGCAGATCTCGATTGATCGCTTGGGCATCAACCACACGATCGCCGCGATTGATCCCTCGATCTTTGGCCGCAGAACTTAGGCTATAGACGACAGGGCCATGCGCCCCATCACGGGTCAGAACCACAGGCACATCATGGGCCGGTACGGTTCTGTACTGGCTGATCACGCGTTTCCACCGATCCAATGTCAGATCGGGAAACCAGACTGAAACGATCTGCTGTTCGGTTCGCACTTGGGTCATACTGCGCCACCCAACGCCCCGGCGCACGGCCCCTTGCACGAAATAAATCCAGATCCCATTGGGCAAAGCCTGGTGCCTGCGGATCGTGCGGATTGGGCCGAGAGGGAAGCGATCCAACCCGCCAACGCATTCGCGCCGCACTTAACACACCCGGATCGCCACTGCGGATAAGGTATAGGGGTATGCCCGAAGCTTCTGCGCGCATGGCAAGGCGTTTGGTCGCTGTGAAATCCAGTACGCTGGGCGCGCCATGCACCTCGCCGATCACAGCGCTCAGACCGGCACAGGCCGCCGCCTCTTCCATGGTCCATAATACATCGCGCGGATGGCTGACGGTCACGCGCAAAACGGGCTGAGTAATATGAAACGCGCGCAGCCCAGACGCATAAAGTTGCCCAGCCTCGCGCTGCGCCGCATGATCCTGCACCCACACAATCGGCTGATCGGATTGCCCAAGTTCGGCCAACACGACCCCAATTGCCCCAGCATCTGCCGCAGTATTGCATAACACGTCTGTCAGCGCAGGCCGCCCAAAGGTGACCTGCTGTGGAAATGGCAAAACCTGCCCATATAACGAATCGCTGTCCATACACAAACCATAGTGTTCACGTTATGTTCTAATTAGCAATTTGGATTAAATTGCAGCTAGTGTGATTCTAGATACGACAGGACAGCTCGTCGAGATTGGCAGTAGCTAGCTTTGTGACTTCCGCGGCAGTACGTTACGCTACTTTGAATTGAGCAAAGCACAGACCCGCCCTCAATTACACACACAAGGATTGATTTGATCGACGGATTTCAGCGCATTGAATCCGCCTTCGTATGTTTTCTGGACATTTTTCACATTTACGATTGTTGGCATATTGAACCCTTTGATGTGTTTGGGAGTTTATGCGTTGTTTTTGTGAAGTGGAA